>NZ_JBITFQ010000021.1:138406-169006 GCF_044456225.1 Streptomyces sp. NPDC050988
CACCGACTGTTTTTATACGTCCCCCCCCCGACCCACCCCCCCCCCCCCCCGCCCGCCCCCCCCCCGCCGCCCCCCCCCCCCCCCCCCCCCCCCCCCCCCCCCCCCCCCCCCCCCACTCCGGACAGCGGACCGACGTGACCGTCAGTCGCCCTCCAAATGGAGCTCAAGGCTTCCGTCCTCATCGCACCGGCGCGCGAGACGGCCGATGTCGTCCAGGATCGCCACCTGCTCCGCCGCTGCGACGCCGCTTCGCAGTCCGTCAACCTCGGCGATGAACTGCGGCATGTCCTGCGAGGTCATCAGCAGCGAACCGTATCGGTCCACCCTGCTCAGCATCGGCTTGCCACTGTTCTCACACAGCTCGGCGAAAACGTCGGAGTAGTCCGGAACGCTGTCCAGGACCGAGCGATGGTGACGCTTGGAAGTTGTCCCCTCTCTGCGCACCTGCATGAGAAGGACATCGACGCCCATGGTGACGCTCCCAGTGATATCGCGAGTTCGGAGTTCGGATCCTCCCACTCCATTTGCCCGACGGGTAGGCCGTGATCACTTGTGGTCCCGGATCATCAGGCTGATCTCGAACTGGTTCTCGCACTTCGCGGTCTTGCCGATGGCCTGACTGCAGCACTAACGGCTACGATATATCGCCGTCTCGAGAAGGATTCCTCTCGGTGTCGAAGTCTCGCTCGTCCCTCAGTCGGGCAGCCTGTTCACGCAACGCTGCTACAGATGCGGAGGTTTCTTCGCGCAGCAGAGCAGCCTGTTCCCGCAAGGATTCGAGAACGCCAGCGGTTTGCTCTTCAAGTCGCTTTGCGACGGCTTCCAACAACTGATCCATGGGCGTTTCGACTACATCAGCGTCTGTATCGTGGTCAGCCTCACGCATATCGTGCCGCTCCTTTCTACGTTTTGGCGGTCCCCGGTTTACGCGTCGGGGCCGACATTCCGAGTGGGACGAGAGAGAAGATCTCTCGTCCCACTCGGTTCAGCCTATGGCTTCAGGAGGTCCAGAAGCAGTCCGCCGTGTTGTCCAAGGACGAGGACAGCCCGGTGGATGTCGTGTGAGCCGGTTCGTTCCAGCCGTTGTTGGAGTACTGGTTGCAGGATCCGTCATTGCCGCTTTGCGTCCGTCCTCGGACGTAGATGGTCTTCCCGCCCTTGTTCGCCCAGGAGGACGTCCGGTTCACGAAGTTGTAGGCGGAGAAGTACATGTAGTTCTTGTGCGCGGCGTTCCAGGCGAGACGCTTGCCTGCGTAGCTCTTGTACTGGTAGAAGCAGTACCAGTCGTTGCCCAAGGTCTCGGTCGGGCAGTTTGAGGCGGCTGCTGTTACTTCTCCAGCGGGTTCCTCTTCATCGGAAGGGACAGCTTCGGGGGCGGGAGTACCGTCGAGTTCTTCCGTTGCTGCAGAAACGGCCTTAGCTGTCTCTGCGGAAGACAGGCCCACAGTCTCGGCCTGGAGCTTGACCGCCGCGGCACTGCTGGGCGGTGCGTAGCGCTCACCCGGCAGGGGGAAGGCCATGACAGCCTCGCCGCCATTCCAGGCGATCTCATATCTGCTGATCTGCACGCCCCCCTCAGTCCTCGCCAGAACCTGGTCGATCTGCTGCTGCAGCACGTCGGGCCCTTCGGCGGCGCCGGCCTCGGCTGACAGCCCGAGCGTGAGCAGCGTTGCCGTGGCGAGAGCCCCCGCCATACGGAACGTTCGTTTTGCCATTAGCTTTACCCCCCACAGGAATCGCACGCATGTTCGCACGATCATGGGGTGGATCTTGTCAGGAACGTGCCCAACCTTCTATCGGTCGAGACATCCTTCATGCAATCACCATAATTGGAACTGTAAGTTCCGTGCCTC
The DNA here is from genome assembly GCF_044456225.1 of Streptomyces sp. NPDC050988. Classification (NCBI taxonomy): domain Bacteria; kingdom Bacillati; phylum Actinomycetota; class Actinomycetes; order Kitasatosporales; family Streptomycetaceae; genus Streptomyces; species Streptomyces sp. NPDC050988. The sequence continues at coordinate 140,260 of NZ_JBITFQ010000021.1, forward strand.
GCGCGGGAGTTGACTCCTGCGCTGAGGCCCTAGTGAGCTGGTCTTGAGTTGCTCCGTCGCCACGTGAGTCGTGTGCTGTTTCAGATCATGGCCTTGATGGTGACCTGGCTGGTAGTTGGCGGTCTGCTGTGGGGATGGGCGACAACAGGCTTGAGCCGCTGGTGTTATCCGATGCCGAGCGGCGGACGTTGCACGGCTGGGCCACGCGCCGGACCACGGCGCAGGGCCTGGCCTTGCGAGCACGCATCGTGCTGGCGTGCGCGGATGGCGGCAGCAACATTGCGGTCGCCGCGCGACTGGGCGTCAACCGGGGCACGGTGACCAAGTGGCGGGCGAGGTTTCTGCGGGCCGGGCTGGACGGGCTGAGTGACGAGCCGCGTCCCGGGGTGCCGCGCACCATCACCGACGCCCAGGTGGAGGAGGTGGTGGTGCGCACCCTGGAAGAGGTCCCGCAGGGCGCCACGCACTGGTCGAAGCGGGAGATGGCCCGGCAGGTGGGGATCTCGCCGACCAGCGTGCACCGCATCTGGCGGGCCTTTGGGCTGCAGCCCTGGCGGACCGAGGTCTTCAAGATCTCCCCCGACCCGTTGCTGATCGACAAGATCCAGGATGTGGTCGGCCTCTACCTGGCCCCGCCGGCGAATGCGGCGGTGTTCGCGGTGGACGAGAAGCCGCAGATCCAGGCCCTGGAGCGGACGGCGCCGGTGCTGCCCATGGTGCCCGGGACACCCGAGCGGCGCAGCTTCGACTATGTCCGGCACGGCACGGTGGACCTGTTCGCCGCGCTGAACACCGCCACGGGCAAGGTGATCGGGACGCTGTCCGCGCAGCACCGGGCGGTGGACTTCCGGGACTTCCTGGACGAGATCGACCGCCAGACCGGGCCCGGCCTGGCGGTCCACGTGATCTGCGACAACCTCGCCGCTCACAAAGCACCCGTGGTGCACCGGTGGCTGCTGGAACACCCGCGCTTCCACCTGCACTTCACCCCGACCTACTCATCGTGGATCAACCAGGTCGAGCGGTGGTTCGCCGAGCTGGAACGGCGTTGCCTGGAACGCGGCGTGTTCTGCTCCCTCGACGACCTGAAGACCGCACTCGAGGACTGGATCAAGATCTGGAACAGCAACGCCAAGCCGTTCAAGTGGGCCAAGACCGCCGACCAGATCATCGACCGCATCTGCCGCTACTGCTCACGCATCTCCGGACCAGCTCACTAGCCTGCGGCCGGGCCTGTAAGAAGTCGACGTGTGCCGGACATAGACAGGGGTGGAGGAGATGTGGAAACCAGAACGGATGAGCAGAGCTTCACTGAGCTTTACCGCCAGCACCACAAAGCCGTGACCAACTACGTGCTCCGCCGCACGTCAGCGGATGAGGTCGCCGATGTCGTGTCGGAGGTCTTCCTCACGGTGTGGCGTCGGCTTGATGAGATACCGACCGCCAAGGAGCTCCCGTGGCTGTACGGCGTGGCACGTCGCACGCTCGCGAACACACACCGTGCGCAACAACGGCGCGACACCCTGGCCGAGATGCTCGCGACGCAACCACAGCGGGACGCCGAGGACTGCGCCGAGACAGTGGTCGTCGACTTGAGCCTGGCCCGAGCTTTCGATGCGCTCAGCGATACCGACAAGGAGGTGCTGCGCCTGACGGTATGGGAAGAGCTAACTGCCCGACAGGCAGCCCTGGTTCTCGGCTGTACGGCCGCAACCTTCCACGTGCGTCTACACCGTGCCCGTGCCCGGCTGCGTAAGAACCTCGCTGACACCAGTCTTGGTCATGCACGACCGATCCATTACACGAACCTTGGAGGAGCAGATGCGTAACGTCGACGAAGAACTGCGAGCCCTGGACCCCGCCAGGCTGACAAGTCACGAAGGCTCCACACAGGCGTCAGCCCAGTTGGGTGCAATCCTGAGCACAGGCCGAACTGTTCCCAAAGGACAGCCCCCGCGTCCGCGCCGCTGGATCCTGGCTAGCGCGGGCGTAGCTACGGCAATGACCGCCCTTATCGTCGTTGTCGACCCGTTCAGCACGACGTCACAGCCGGCCTATGCGATGACTCCTGAACCCCTGCGCTATGAGCACAGCACGCGATCCGCGGGTGAAGCACTGGAGGAGATCGCCCAACGCATCGAAGGCATACGGGACAATCGGCCCGCAGCATGGTCGTCGGAGCACTTCGTAACGGAAGGGTGGTCGCTGTCCACTTCCATTGATGGCACTCAGGTCACCTCCGCAGTAATCCCCGAACACCGCGAGACATGGGAGAAGGCGGACGGGTCCAGCCAGTGGACCGCTCGGACACTCCGGCCGCAGTTCCAGAACGAAGAACAGCGCAAGACCTGGGAAAATGCCGGCTCTGTAGGGAAAGACCCGAAGACCTGGTCCGATTCGTCCGAACCTTCCAAGACATCCAACGCGGAGCCGCCCTCAACACCCGGCGGGATGAAGGAGTGGCTCGCCGCAGGGCACGCCTCACTGAGCCCGGACCTGGCATTTGAGGTCATTCCCGAGCGGTTCAGGGACCACGTGTTCAGCCCGGCACAGCGTGCCGCGCTGCTGCGGGTCCTGAAGGAAACCGAGGGCATCGTCTACGAAGGGACAGTAGAAGACCGCGCCAAGAGGACAGGGGAGGCCTTCTCCCTAACCACTGATTCCAGCGGTTTGCCCAACAAGAGGACTCTAGTGTTCGACTCCTCAACCGGCGACCTGTTCGCGTACGAGGAAGAACTCACTACTGACGCCGGCAAACTCAATGTCAAGGCGCCTGCAGTGATCGACTACACGACGTTCCTCACTGCTGAGCGCATCGCTTAGCGAATTAAGGGCCCGAGCCAAGAATTGATCACCCGTGCAACGTGTCGCTCCTACGCGCGGCAGGGGTGGGCGCTACCTGCCCTGGCTGACAACGCGCGTGCCGTCCTTTGAGACGTATCGCCCACTGCCCTTCACGCGCGTTTGCCGGTGACGACGACGGCGTCGCCCTCGTCCGTCAGCAGCGCCATACCGGTACCGCGTGTCCGGTGTCGTCGACGAACGTGGCCGTGCCGGTTCCGTCCGCACGCACGGACAGTCCCCGGCTCTCGACCGGGAACTCCACCTTCTTCAGGGCCGGGTTGGCAGCGGCCTCACGCGAGTGAAGCACCAAGTGGTAGGTGAACCCGTCCGGATGGGCCTGAACCGCGAGGTCCACATCGGGAAGCACCGAGTCGTAGACGGCCGACGACCCGTCGACCTCCGGCTTCGGCAACGTCCACGGGGACGACACTGCGTACTCCTTGTCACCGGTCACCAGCCGGGCCAGCGGTGCGTCCTTCCCACCGCCGGACAGCCGGACGTCCTCCGCCGCACGCGGAGCGAGACTGCCGTCCGGCCGCACGGTCAGGGTGGTGTCGACGGCGGTCCATGCGCCGTTCTTCCGTACCCGCTCGGGCGACGTCGCGGTCTCGGCCGTGAACGTTCCGTCGGGGTTCGCGACGACCCGGCTGGTCGCCGTCGTCAACTCGCCGACCTCGACGGCCTTCCCCGAACCGACGGCCTTCTGTGACGCCTTCTCCTCCGCGGTGGCGGCGGGCAGGATGTCGTCCTCCCAGAACGCCTTGCCGCGCGCGGCCTCGTCGGCCGCTGCGTCGGCGGCCTCCGCTCCCGATGTTGTCGCTTCGACCGGGGCAACGGCCAAAGCAAGCGCTGCGGAAACGACGGTCATCGCCCCGCGCAGCGCTCTTCTGCGACTGGTTCGCCGCACTCTTCCCCCCGCGATCTTTAATTTTTGATGAGGATTTCTTGGTCGACGAGGAGAGTAACGGTTCGAACGGGACACCTGCGCACTCAAGTTGCTCACACTTCGATCACAAGAGGTCGACAGGGGCACAGGCGTGCGGGTTAACGGGGGTAACACCCCAGGTCAGCGAAGTAAGCGCATACCGACCAGACAGTTTGGTGAAACGCTCGCGCAGGCCTGCTACCTGCGAGTAGCGTGCGTCCTCGCTCACCCCCCGCTCCCTGCGGTCCGCACCGGGCCCGAGCCACGCAAGGAGAACCGGGATGTCCTACGACTCGTCCCCGTCGTACCCCGTTCCGCCGCACCATCCGCCCCACAACTCGTCACCGTCCTACTCGACGTACCCGACCGAGCCGACGTATCCGTGGGCTCCGCGACAGCCGGAGCCCGAACCCGCCCGGCGGCCGAACCGGCATCGCCACACCGCGCTCGGGCACCACAGCGACCTGCGGGTGCTGCGCACCGCGTACCGCTGGCAGCGGCGCGTGGCGACGCTGACCGCGCTCGGTTACTTCACGCTGTTCCTCGTCCTGTCCGCGTGGGCGCCCTCGTTCATGACGAGGGAGGTGGCCGACGGGCTGCCCCTCGGCCTGCTGCTGGGGCTGTTCCAGATGCCCGTCACCTGCGTGGCGATCGCGCTGTACGAGTACACGGCCCGCCGGGGCGTGGACCCGATCGCCGAGCGGATACGGAAGCAGACGGAGCTGGACACCAAGCGGGCGGAGGCGGGCAGGTGACCGGCTTCAGCAGTTCCGCCCAGGCGATGTCGCTCGTGGCGTTCACGGTCGTGGCGACCATCACGCTGTTGCTGTGCGTGATGACGGGCCCGGACCGGGACGACCTCGACGAGTTCTACACGGGCTACGGCTCCCTCTCCCCCATGCGCAACGGCCTGGCCATCGCGGGCGACTACATCTCCGCGGCCACCGTGCTCGGCACGAGCGGCGTGATCGCGTTCTTCGGGTACGACGGGGTCGTACTCGCCCTCAGTACGGCCCTCTCCCTCATGCTGCTGATGTTCCTGCTGGCCGAACCCCTGCGGAACGCGGGCCGGTTCACCATGGGCGACGCGCTGGCACGGCGGATGCCGGGCCGGGCGGTACGCATCACGGCGTGCGTGGCGACGCTGGCCGCGCTGCTCCCGCTGATGCTGGTCCAACTCGCCGGAACCGGCGATCTGCTGGCGTTCATCCTCGGCTTCTCCAGCGAAGGGCTGAAGACGGGCTGCATCATCGGGCTCGGCGCGCTGATGATCAGCTATGCGGCTATCGGCGGCATGAAGGGCACCGCCCTGATCCAGATCCTGAAGATCGTGATGCTGCTCGGCTCGGGCGCCGTCATCGCCGTACTCATCCTGAACAAGTTCGACTGGAACCTCGGCGGTCTGTTCGGCCAGGCGGCGGGGAACAGCGGGGCCGGGTCCGCGTTCCTCAGCTCGGGGCTGCAGTTCGCGGGCGGGCCCAACCCCCGCCTGGACATGATCAGTTCGGAGCTGACGGTGGTGCTTGGCGGGGCCTGTCTGCCGCACATCACCATGCGTATGTACACGGCGGGCAGCGCGCGTCAGGTACGCCGTTCGATGTCGTGGGCGGTGCCGGCCGTGGCGCTGTTCGTGCTGGTCATCACGGTCGTCGGGTTCGGAGCCACGGCTCTGATCGGGCGGGAGGCGATCGCGGCGGAGGACCCGCAGGGCAACACGGCGTATCTGCTGGGCGCCCGGGCCGCGTTCGGGGCGGACGTCTCGACGGCCGAGACCCTGCTGTTCACCACCGTCACGGCGGCGATCTTCCTGACGGTGCTCGCCTCTGTCGCCGGGATGATCCTCGCCTGCGCCAACTCCCTTGCCCATGACGTCTTCGCGCACGGCAGGAAGCAGTTGTCGCCGCGCCGCGAGATGACGCTGGCGCGGGCGTCCGCGGCGGCGGTCGGCATCCCGGCGATCCTGCTGGCCACGCTGGTCCAGCACCACAGCCTGCAGCCGCTGGTGACGCTGTCGTTCTGCCTCGGCGCGTCCGCGATAGCGCCGGCGCTCGTCTACAGCCTGTTCTGGCGGCGGTACACCCGGGCCGGGCTGATGTGCACGCTCATCGGCGGCTCTGTGAGCACGCTCGTTCTGATGACCGGTACGAATCTGGTGTCCGGGTCGCCCATATCAGCCTTCCCCGGCCATGACTTCACCTGGTTCCCGTTCACCACGACCGGGATCGTCTCCATTCCGCTGGGCTTCCTGTTCGGCTGGCTCGGCACGGTGGCCTCCGGGCGGGGGGCGGCTGAGGCACAGCGGAAGCAGTACGAGGCTGTGGAGGGTTGGATTCTGGCGGGGGCCGTCCGGAGGGGCGACTAGGCGACCAAGGGGGTGGGGGGGGCTGAGGTCTGTGTGCCGACTGCCGGCCGGTGGGGGCTGTTCGCGCAGTTCCCCGCGCCCCTAAAAAGCCAGGGGCACCCTCCGCTTCCAGGGGCGCGAGGAACTGCGCGACCAACCACAGCCGCCCCGCAGCCAACACACAAACCTCAGCCCCACCTTCCAGGGGCGCGGGGAACTGCGCGATCAACCACGGCCGGCCGGCAGCCGACACCCAGACCTCAGCCCCATCTTTTTTAGGGGCGCGGGGAACTGCGCGACCAGCCCCCACCGGGCCGCAGCCGACAACGTACCGAGGGCTACTCCGCCGTCGCCCGGCCCGTCAGGGCCGTGAGGCTGTTGCGGACGTGGGTCATGTGGGCGCTGACGTCGTCCCACTCGTCACCGTGTTCGCGCAGGACGCGTTCCGTCTCGCGGATGATGCGGTCCTCGTGGAGGCGGGCCTCCGCGAGGAGTTCGGCGGCCCGGGCCTCGGCGTCCTCCTGGAGGTGCCGGGTGGACTCATGGGCCTCGGCGAGAGCCCGTTCGGCCTCGGCCAGCTCCCCCACCGCACGCGAGGCCCGCTCGTCGTACCGCGCGTCGAACTCGGCCTCCCGTTCGGCCGCCTCGCGCCCAACCCGCTCCCAGCGCTCGGCGTGCTCCCTCTCCTGCTCGGCGAGAAGCGCCACGCTGCGCCGCCGCGTCTCGCGCAGCGCGGCGAGCGCCTCACCGCGGTTCTCCTTCACATCGCGCCGCGCCGCGATGCGCATCTCGTCGGCCTCGGCCTGCGCGGCGAGCAGCCGGTGCCGAACCCGCTCCTCGGCCTCACCGCGCACCGCGTCGGCCTCCGCGGCCGCTGCCGCGCGCAGTTGCCCGGCCGCCGCCCCGGCCTCCTCCACGACCAGCCTGGCCTCCCGCCGCGCGCCCTCGCTCACGGCCGCGGCCTCCTCCTCGCCCAGTTCGAAGAGCCGCCGGGCACGGTCGCCGAGCGTCTCGTACGTCTGAGGAGCCAGCCCCGCCACGACCTCGTGCAGCCGGTCCGCCTCGGCCTCCATCTCCCTTGCCAGGACGGTCAGGCGGGCGGCCCGTTCCCAGGCGGCGTCGCGCCCCCGGGAGAGCGCCGCGGCGTACGCCTCGACCTGGTCGGGGCGGTAACCGCGCCCCCGTACGGCCTCGAAGCCATGAGGCGACACCGATGCGTTGCTCATCCTCGAATCCCCTCTCCGGCATGCGACGTACGACATGATTTGCCGCACATCTTGGTGGATCAGACGGAAGTGTTCATAACGCGACACTCCGGATAAAGGGTCGGGCGGAGATGTGACGCAAAAGGGCCGGGCCCGGTCAACCGACCGGGCCCGGCCCTCTCAGGACGTTCGAAGAGTTCAGCGACTCGACGTCACAGCAAGCCGTCCCACATCTGTTCCAGCAGCACCGACCACCAGCTCTCCGGCGAACCGAGCGCCGCCGGGTCGAGCGCGGCCAACTGCGCCTGGAAGTCGACGGTCCAGCGGCCCGCCTGCTCCTGGTTGAGACCGAAGCGCAGACGCCACATACGACCCAGCAGCGCGAGGCTGCGCGCGAACTCGGGCAGCCCCGTGTTCACGAACTGCGGCGGTACGGAAGCGCCGCCGGGACCCGCCTCCACGGGCACGGCCACGATGTGCGCCGTCCCGTACTGGACACAGATCGCCTTGCCGAAGTCGCTGCCCATGACGAGGTACGAGCCCGCGTCCGCGGACGGCTGGACGCCACGCTCCTGCGCCAGTTCGGCGAGCGTCGGCACCGGGCGGCCCGGCTGGGCCTGCGCCCAGAAGAACGGGTTCATGTCGAGAGGCAGTCCGGCCACCACCAGCGTGTGCGCCACGATCGGCGGCACACCCTGCCGGGACACGGCCGCCTGGTCGAACCGGAACAGTCCCGGTCCGAACGCCGCCGCCAGCTCCTGCCCGATCGCCTCCGGCGGGATCGGCGGCGCGGGCTGCACCGGCGGGAGCGGCGACCGTACCGGCCCGGGCCTGGCCGGACCGTCCGCGACCTGGTGCAACTCGCCCTGGTGCGCGAGCAGTTGGGCCATGCCCTGCTGACGGCTCGCGTGGTCCGTGCCGTACGAGGCGATGCTGGTGATCCTCGCCTGCGGCCAGCTCTCCCGGATCATCCGGGCGCAGTACGCACCCGGCAGCTCACAGGACTCCAGCTCCGTGTGGAGCTCCAGCACCTGCTGCGGCGGCACGTTCATCGCGCGCAGCTCGTGCAGGATCTGCCACTCCGGGTGCGGGGTGCCCGGCGCGGAACGCCGGATGAGCTGCTGCTCGCTCCCGTCCTGGGCCCGGTAGCGCAGGACCGCCTGGTAGCCGGGACCGACGGTCGGCTGCCCCTGCTGGGGGTAGCCGTAGGCCGGGGGCTGTTGTCCCGGCATCGGCTGGCCCGGCATGGGCTGGCCCGGCATCGGCTGCCCGGGGAAGGGCTGCTGACCGGGCGGCGGCATGCCCGGAGCGCCCGGCGGCATCCCGGGAGGCGCCTGGGGCGGCGGGGCCGTGCCCGGGCCGCCGCTCGGGGGACCGGACAGCATGGTCTCGGCGTGGTGGACGGCACCGGGCGTGCCGGGGGTGCCGGGGGCGCCTTGCCCGCCAGGACCTCCCGGAGCCCCTGGCCCGCCCGGAGCACCCGGAGGCTGGGGCGCGCCGGGGCCGCCCACCGCCGGACCGGCGAGCATGGTCGCGGCGTGGTGGACGCCACCGGCGGGCGTACCGCCGGGGTTGTTGGGCGTGCCGGGAGGCTGCGGGGCACCCGGAGTACCGGGCGCACCAGGAGGCTTGGGCGCGCCGGGCTGGTTCGGGTCGGCGAGCATGGTCGCCGCGTGGTGGACACCGCCCGGAGGCGTACCGCCAGGGGTACCCGGAGCGCCAGGGGCACCCGGGGCTCCAGGAGGCTGCGGGGTCCCGGGCCCGCCCGGCCCGTCGGGGCCGAGCTGCGAGACGAGCTGAGTCGGTACGTACCCACCGGCCGGCGTCCCCGGCGCACCGGGACCGGACGCGGGAGCCGCGCCACCCGGTCGCGCGCCGGGCGTTCCGGGCGCTCCCGGAGGCGGCGGCGTGCCGACCGCGCCCGCACCACGGGCACCGCGCGGCGGAGCCTGCGCCTTGCTGGTGGCGGCGTCGGCGATGTCACCGGCGTCGGGGGGCAACGGCCGCGCGCCCGCACCCGAACCGGGCGGCGGCTGCGGCGGATTGGGCCCGGCGGGCGGCTGCGGAGCACCCTGCGGGAAGCCGTACGAGGGAGCACCGGGGGCACCGGGAGCACCCGGAGGAGGCGTCCCGGGCGCACCGGGAGGCGGCGTACCGGCGCCGGGCCCCTGCGGGTAGCCGTACGAGGAAGGCGCCCCCGGCGGGGGTGTGCCCGGCGCACCGGCCGGCGCGCCCGGAGGAGGCGTACCGGCGCCAGGACCCTGCGGATAGCCGTACGAGGAAGGCGACCCCGGCGGGGGTGTGCCCGGCGCACCGGAACCCTGCGGGTAGCCGTACGAGGACGGCGCACCGGGCGGCGGGGTGCCCTGCGGACCAGGACCACCGGGGCCGCCAGGACCGGCCGGAGCCCCCTGACCCCCCTGACCCCCCGGGCTCTGCGGGAACGAGGGCGCGTTCGGGCCGCCCAGCGCGGGCGCGACGGCCGTGCTCGGGAGCTGGCTGCCGCCCGAGATCAGCTTGGTCTGGGCCTCGGGCGCGGCGTCGGGATCCGACGGCCTGCCGCCGGCGCTCCCGTCCCCGACGTCCCTTATCTGCGGCGCGTACACGGTCGCGGGGAGCGGTACCGAACGGTCGTCCCCCGTCTCGGCGTTGGTGTCGGTCCCGGCCCACGGCGTGGCGTCGGCGGGCACCCCGGAACCGCCCGGGGTCTCCCCGCCGGCGGCGGGCCACGACGTACCGCCACCCGGAGCGGAGGATGCCCCCGGGCCGACGCCGGGCCCGGGCAGCGTCTCGGGAATCGCCCCTCCGCCCCCGGCCCCTCCATGGGCGGGACCGGCAGAACCGCTGGACGGACTGGACGGAACCGCGTCACTGGCGGCGGCAGCGGCGGGACGGGACGCTGCCCCGTCCGACGCCCTGTCCGGAGTCCCGTCGGACGGACGCGGCGAACCGCCGCCCGACGAACCGCCCGACGCGCCGCCGGACGTCCGGTCCCGCCGGTCCGGAATGCCCATCCGGTCCGCCGCCTCCTGGAGCCACTCCGGCGGCGTCAACAGGAAGGACGTCTGGTTGAGGTCGACGCGCGCGGGAGGCGCGGGCGCCGGATCGGGCGCCGCGTCCGGCAGCCCGTACTCCTCCTCGTACCGGCGGATAACCTCGCCCACCGGCAGCGACGGCCACAGCGTGGCCTCTCCGCTGTCGCGGGCGATGACGAGCCGCTGGGCACCGCCGTCGGACCGCGGTCCTTCGGCCCGGTCCTCGGCCCACACCACGAATCCGAGTTCGAATTCCCGCACCCGCACCTCGCGGTGCTGGTAGCCGGGCACATCCCCGTTGATCCACTCTTCCGCGCGCTCCTGCGCCTGCGCGAAGGTCACCATCGGACGCTCACTCCCCAACCGAAGACACCGCGGACACGGACACCGCCCGCGCGAATCCACCGTCCACCATCAGATTCGCCACGGTCTCCAGCTCGGGCGGATTGCCCGCGAGCCGGGCCAGGAACTGGTCGAAGTCGTCCCCGCAGGGCAGCAGCAGCCGCTGCACACGCTCCGGGGGCGCCCACAGGTCCTGGTCACGGGCGTCGTCGTACGCGCAGAACCACACGGACCCGACGCGGTCGCCCTTGACCTTCACGGCGAGCAGGCCGCCCTGGACGAAGCCGACGCCCAGGTAGTCCTTGGTGAGGTGGTCCCGCAGACATTTGTTGACGTACACGAGGTCGTTGACGGCGGCCTCGTCGCGCACGGTGAAGAACGGCTGGTCGACCAGGAGTCCCAGCTCGGCGTCGAGCGCGGCCCCCATCGGGGCGCTCCCGCCGGCGGCCTTCAGGAACGACCGGTACGCGCCGGGCAGCCGGTACCCAAGGTCCTCCTCGACGCCCAGCACCTCCTGCTCGGTCACCGCGACGGCCGCCTTGGGCAGCACGAAGTGCGCGGGCCGGGTCTCCTGCAGGGGCCGGGTCCCGCGCTTGTTCTGGTCCACGGCGGCCGTGGCCAGTCCACCGTGGTGCCGCAGAAGCGCCTTCACCTCGACCGGCACCAGCTCCAGCCGCCGCGTCCCCGGCACGTGGTGCCAGGTCCAGCCGTGCGGAGTGGCGACGGGCGGGATGGTGTCCCACAGGTCGTGGCCGTCCGCGGCCATGGCGGCGTTCGCCGACACGTAGTCCGTCAGCCGGAGTTCGTCGACCCCGAACCCCTCGGGCGGCTCGGCGATCTCCGCGGCGGCACGCGCATAGAACGAGAAGTCGGGATAGCCGCGGTCGTCGACACGTACACCTCTCGGGTGACGCGCCGCCCGGACCGGGTCCGGGAAGTGCACGACCTGCCCGGCGTAGGCCGCGTTCGGCGGCGCGGCCTGTTGCCCGAGCCGACCTGTCGTCATGGCGGTTGCCCCCTGCGGCGTTCTGAAGGATCGCGGATATCGACAGCCTATGCGGTTGAACGACACCGGTCACCGGGCCTCCGGTTCCGTACCGGCCAGCGGGACTCCGGTTCCGTGACCTGCCGTCATCGCGCCGTGACGGTGCGACGAAGACCACGCGTGTCGCGGCGCCCCAGCTTCCGCACCAGCCACGGAGTTTGGCACTCTGTCCGAGCACCGGGGGATGCGGTAAGGGGAGGAAACAGGACGATGAACTCAACGCAGACAGGCAGGTCCGGCGACCCCAGGGTGGGCTGGAGCAACACCGAGGCACCCGTCACTCCCACACTCCTCCACCGCCGGGACGGCATACTTCCGACCATCGCCGCCGCCCTGTCCGTACGGGGCGCGACGCTCACCGGCACGGCGGGCCGGGGCGACCAGCCGCCGCCGCTCCACCCGCTCGTCCGGGACTTCCTCGACACACTGACGAGCGGACAGCGCGACCGCTTCACCGGCCGCTGCGCCGAAGTGATCCTCATCTCCCGCCACATCACGGCGGTGGACGCGGACCGTTCCAAACGGGCCGCCCGGAAACCCATGACCAACGGAGAGGCCCGCAAGTCCCTCAAGCAGGCCAAACTCACCGCCCGCCGCATCCGCGAGGACGGCGACCCGCTGCACGGCAGTTTCGCGCCGCCCTGCCGCTCCTGCACCGCGCTCAGCGCCCACTTCGGCGTACGCATCGTCGATCCGACGGCACCGGGGGACTGAGAAACCCCTCTTCCCCCACACAGGGCGTCACCGGCGCCCCTTGCAGAAGCCGCCGAACCACGGCCGCGGCAGCTCAGACGAACGCGAAGGTCCGATGCACACCGACCGTACCTCTCCCTCCCCCACACCGACCTCGACCCGGTTCTCCGCCGTGGTCGACGCCGCGCTGCGCTCCGCGGGATGGCAGCCGGGACGCTGGGACATAAAGCAGGCCGAGATCTGGGCCGACGCCCTGCGCGGCCACGAGTCGCCGGCCGGTCACCGTCATTCCGTGTTCCCGGCGGCGGTCGAGGCCTGGGCGGAGTTCGGCGGTCTCCACATCCCGGCCACGGCCCCGGGCCGCCAGATCGCCCCGACGCCTCTCCACCTGGACCCCCTGCACGGCCTCCACATGGCCCGTACGCTCGTGGACCTGGGCAGAGCCCTGGACAGCGAAGTGGCCCCACTGGGCGAGGAGTCCGACACCAGAGCCCTCCTCGCCATCGACGCGGAGGGCCGCACCTACACCCTCGACCACACGGGCGACTGGTACCTGGGCGCCACCATCGACCAGGCCCTGACCACACTCGTCTCAGGCCTGGAACCGATACGCCTGACGGCCGGCTGAACCGGCCCGGACTCTCCACGACCGGCTGGCCCAGCACGTGCGTTCTCACGACCGCTGGTCCTGCACGCGCGCTCTCACGACCGGCGGCCCGGCACGCGCTCTCCACGACCGGCCGGCCCGACGAACTTGATCCAGCTCGGATTCAACCGGCGCGGCCCGTCCCGTCCTCGCCGGACTCACCCCGGCCCGGTTCGGCCCATCCCCAGCTCACGGCCAGGCCGACCCACTCGGGCTCGGCCCGGGGACCCGACCCACTCCGGCTCGGCTCGGCCTGGCCCACTCCAGTCCGGCCGACTCACTCCAGCTCGGCTCGAGGCCCGACTCACCCCGGCCGGCCTCACGCCATCCCGGCCCAGCCTCAAATCACCCGGCCCAGCCTCAAGTCACCCCCCGGTGGCGCTCACGCCACCCCGGGCGCGCTCACGCTGCCTCTGCCGGGATGACCGCCGACACCCGGAAGCCGCCTGCGTCGGTGGGGCCGGAGACGAATACGCCCCCGAGGCCCAGGACTCGTTCCTTCATTCCCACCAGACCGTTCCCCCCGCTGGGCAGCCGTGCGTCGGAGGCGGCGCCGGGCTCGGGCGGGGGGCCGTTCTCCACCTGCATGGCGATCTCGGCGCCGCGGTGGGCGACCCGTACCCGGGTCTTCGCCCCGGCGGCGTGCTTGTGGACGTTGGTCAGCGCCTCCTGCACCACGCGATAGGCGGTCTGCTCCACCAGGGCCGCGTAGCCCCGGGCGTCGCCCTCCACGAACAGGTCGACGACCATCCCCGCGGCGGCGGACTGCCCCACCAGTTCCTGGAGGTCGTCGAGGCAGGGTCCGTCCCCCGTCTCCTCGTCCACGGCCCGGGACGCCGCGGCGGCGGCCGCGACCCCCACCGCGGCCAGCGGCACGGTCTGCATCCGCACGGAGGAACCCCCGTAACCCCCCTCGCCCGTACGCAGCACCCCGAGCATCTCCCGCAGCTCCGTCAGCGCCTGCCGGCCCATGTCCCCCACGAGAGAGGCGTTCTTGACGGCCTTCTCGGGGTCCTTGCGGGCCACGGCCTGCAGAGCCGCCGCGTGCACGACCATCAGACTCACCCGGTGCGCGACGACGTCGTGCATCTCGCGGGCGATCCGGGTCCGCTCCTCGTTGCGCGCCCACTCCGCCCGCTCCTCGGCCCGCTCGGCCAGCAGCTGCAACTCCCGCTCCAGGGAGTCGGCCCGCTCCCGCAGACTCTCCATCAGCCGCCGCCTGGCCCCCACGTACAGCCCGAGCAGGATCGGCGGCGCGGTCATCCCGAGCGAGGTGGTGATGGACACGAACGGCACGAACCAGTCGCCCACCATGCTCAGATCGCCCCGCACCATCCCCTGGTGCGCGCGCACGTACGTGACGATGAGCGTCCCCACCAGCGACATGCCGGCCAGCGCCCCGATGATCCGCCGGGGCATCTCGGACGCGGCGAGCGTGTAGAGCCCGACGAGCCCCATCAGGAACCCCATCTGGGCCGGTGTGATGGCGATCGACACCAGCACCACGGCGATGGGCCACCGCCTCCGGAACAGCAGCACCGACCCGGCGAGGGCCCCGAACACCATCCCGGCGGGCACCGGCACACCCGCCGCGTCCGCGAAGGGATACCCCTCGATCGCACACTCCACGGCGGACACCAGCGCGAGGGTCCCGTCGAGCACCGCGCTGCGCCACCTCGCCCACCACCACGGCCCTGTCAGGGCTGTGGCGCGTTCTTCCCCCGTCGTGGTCATGCCTCCAGCCTACGGTCGTCCCCCGCCGCTTTTCCGGTGAGTTTCGCGTACTGGCCTACACCACTCGCCGTAATCGAACAGACACGAAACCCGCCGCAATCCGCCGAAACCCGAGAACCGCCTCAAGCCGCCCACGAGTCACTCCACACCCTTCCCGCACCACCCGGCAGCTCCCGGCACCGTCGAAGTACCGTCGCACCGAAGGCACCCGGTACGGCATAGTGTTGGATGTCGACTCGGCGGCCCGACCGGATCTCCGGTCCCGTCGTGTTCCATCCCCCGTGGTGTAATTGGCAGCACTGTGGCTTTTGGTGCCATCTGTCCGGGTTCGAGTCCTGGCGGGGGAGCAGACATCGGGCCCTGACAGCACTGTCGGGGCCCACTCACATTTCCCCCTCACAACGCCCCGGTATCCTGCGGATGTCCACCCCCCAAAGGCACCCCAGCCATCCGAAGCCGAAGGGCATCCCCGTGAGCGCCAACCGCCCGGCAGCCGTCGTCGTTCTTGCAGCGGGTGAGGGCACCCGTATGAAGTCGGCCACACCCAAGGTCCTGCACGACATCTGTGGCCGTTCCCTCGTCGGCCATGTACTCGCCGCCGCACGCGAGTTGGAGCCCGAGCATCTGGTGGTCGTCGTGGGCCACGCCCGCGAGAAGGTCACCGCGCACCTCACCGACACCGCTCCGGGCGTACGGACCGCCGTGCAGGCCGAGCAGAACGGCACGGGGCACGCCGTGCGGATGGCACTGGAGGAGCTGGGCGGCGGCATCGACGGAACCGTCGTGGTCGTCTGCGGGGACACGCCCCTCCTCAGCGGCGAGACCCTGCGCCACCTCGCCTCCAACCACACCACCGACGGCAACGCGGTCACCGTGCTCACCGCCGAGGTGCCGGACGCCACCGGCTACGGCCGCATCGTGCGCGACGGCGTCTCCGGCGCGGTCACCGCGATCGTCGAGCACAAGGACGCCTCGGAGTCGCAGCGCGCGATCCGTGAGATCAACTCCGGTGTCTTCGCCTTCGACGGGCAGCTGCTCGCGGACGCGCTCGGCAAGGTCCGCACCGACAACAGCCAGGGCGAGGAGTACCTGACCGACGTCCTCGGCATCCTCCGCGAGGCCGGTCACCGCGTCGGCGCCTCCGTGGCGGGCGACCACCGCGAGATCGCCGGCATCAACAACCGCGTCCAGCTCTCCGAGGCCCGCCGCATCCTCAACGACCGGCTGCTGGAGCGGGCGATGCTCGCCGGCGTCACCGTCGTCGACCCCGCCTCCACCTGGATCGACGTCACCGTCACCTTCGAGCAGGACGCGATCGTGCACCCCGGCACCCAGCTCCAGGGCGCCACGCACCTCGCCGAGGGCGCCGAGGTCGGCCCCAACTCCCGCCTGAAGGACACCAGGGTCGGCGCGGGCGCCCGTATCGACAACACGGTCTCCGACGGCGCCGAGGTCGGCCCCCAGGCGAACGTGGGTCCGTACGCGTATCTCCGCCCCGGCACCCGCCTCGGACTGAAGTCCAAGGTGGGTACGTACGTGGAGACGAAGAACGCCTCGATCGGCGAGGGCACGAAGGTCCCGCACCTCTCGTACGTGGGCGACGCGACGATCGGCGAGTACACGAACATCGGCGCGGCGAGCGTCTTCGTGAACTACGACGGCGAGGCCAAGCACCACACCACGGTCGGGTCGCACTGCAAGACCGGTTCGGACAACATGTTTGTGGCGCCTGTCACGGTCGGGGACGGTTCCTACACCGCCGCGGGCTCCGTCATCACGAAGGACGTGCCGGCCGGTTCACTGGCCGTCGCCCGGGGCCAGCAGCGGAATATCGAGGGCTGGGTGGCCCGGAAGCGTCCCGGAAGCGCGGCCGCGAAGGCGGCGGAGGCGGCTTCCCGGGAGTCGGCCGACGAAAGCTGACCGGAAAGCGGTGGGTCGGACTCGGCGTACCGTGATAGATGCACACCCGCACACCCAGCTGGGACCGCATCTGAGAACACATCTCAACATCCGGCTGAGACACCTCTGAGGAGACAGTGCTGTGACCGGGATCAAGACGACCGGCGAGAAGAAGATGATGTTCTTCTCCGGCCGCGCCCACCCCGAGCTTGCCGAGGAGGTCGCCCACCAGCTGGGTGTCGGGGTCGTCCCGACGAAGGCCTTCGACTTCGCCAACGGCGAGATCTACGTCCGCTACGAGGAGTCGGCCCGCGGCGCCGACTGCTTCCTCATCCAGAGCCACACTGCTCCGATCAACAAATGGATCATGGAGCAGCTCATCATGATCGATGCTCTGAAGCGGGCCTCCGCCCGGAGCATCACCGTGATCATGCCGTTCTACGGTTACGCCCGGCAGGACAAGAAGCACCGCGGACGTGAACCCATCTCGGCCCGTCTGATCGCCGACATGATGAAGACGGCCGGTGCCGACCGCCTCCTGACGGTCGATCTGCACACCGACCAGATCCAGGGCTTCTTCGACGGTCCGGTGGACCACCTGTTCTCGCTGCCGCTGCTCGCGGACTACGTGGGCCACAAGGTGGACCGCACGAAGCTCACGGTCGTCTCGCCGGACGCCGGCCGCGTGCGCGTGGCCGACCGCTGGTGCGACCGCCTGGGCGCGCCCCTGGCGATCGTGCACAAGCGCCGCGACAAGGACGTCGCGAACCAGGTCACGGTCCACGAGGTCGTCGGTGACGTCGAGGGCCGGGTCTGTGTCCTGGTCGACGACATGATCGACACCGGTGGCACGATCTGCGCCGCCGCGGACGCGCTGTTCGCGCACGGCGCGGAGGACGTCATCGTGACGGCCACGCACGGTGTGCTCTCCGGCCCGGCCGCCGACCGGCTGAAGAACTCCAAGGTCAGCGAGTTCATCTTCACGGACACCCTGCCCACCCCGGGCGAGCTGGAACTCGACAAGATCACCGTGCTGTCGATCGCGCCGACGATCGCCAACGCGGTGCGCGAGGTCTTCGAGGACGGCTCGGTGACGAGCCTCTTCGACGAGTAGCCGGCCCGAGGGGTCCCCTGGGCCCCGTAGATCGATTTCTTGTACGGCCTCCCCGCCCCGTAAGCTGTCACAGTTGCTCGGCGAGGGAGGCCGCACTC
Source organism: Streptomyces sp. NPDC050988 (assembly GCF_044456225.1). NCBI lineage: Bacteria > Bacillati > Actinomycetota > Actinomycetes > Kitasatosporales > Streptomycetaceae > Streptomyces > Streptomyces sp. NPDC050988. The sequence goes on from NZ_JBITFQ010000021.1 coordinate 158,181, forward strand.
TTTGGTGCGGCGGTCCGTTATCGACGCGCTCTTCGTAGCAGGCCGATGTTTTGGCCGGGTGACCACCTTCCCCATCTGTTCTACGAGGAGTGACCATGGCCGACGTCAAGCTCGCCGCCGAGACCCGCACCGAGTTCGGCAAGGGTGCCGCCCGCCGCATCCGCCGTGAGAACAAGGTTCCCGCGGTCGTCTACGGCCACGGCGCCGACCCCGTCCACATCACGCTCCCGGGCCACGAGCTCCAGCTCGCCCTGCGTACCCCGAACGTCCTGCTCACCCTGGACATCGAGGGCAAGACCGAGCTGGCGATCCCGAAGGCCGTCCAGCGTGACGCCATCAAGGGCTTCCTGGAGCACGTCGACCTGCTCACCGTGAAGCGCGGCGAGAAGGTCACCGTCGAGGTCTACGTCCACACCGAGGGCGAGCTGGCCCCGGGCGCCTTCCTGCTCGAGCACGTGCTGAGCACGCTGACGGTCGAGGCCGAGGCCACGCACATCCCCGAGTCGGTCACCGTGTCCATCGCGGGCCTGGAGGCCGGTGCCTCCATCCTCGCCAAGGACATCCCGCTCCCCGACGGCACCACGCTGGTCATCGACGAGGACGCCGTCGTGCTCCAGGTCCTGGCCGCCCAGGCGGAGGAGCCCACCGAGGACACCGCGGCCGACGAGACCGCCGAGGTCTGATCCCGCACCGGATCACCGTGCGCCGGCCGCCGCTCCCGAGGGGGCGGCGGCCGGTGCGTGTCCCTGATCCGGACAGCCCGCCGACCGAGGACCCATGGGAGACACGGACGTGACCACGGAACCAGGCGCCCCCTGGCTCATCGTGGGGCTCGGCAACCCCGGCCCCGAGTACGCCAGGAACCGCCACAACGTGGGCTTCATGGTGGCCGACCTCCTCGCCGAACGGATCGGCGGGAAGTTCAAGCGGGCCGGCAAGGCGCAGGCCCAGGTGATCGAGGGCCGCATCGGCCCGCCGGGACCGGCGAACCGCCGGGTGATCCTGGCCAAGCCGATGTCGTACATGAACCTGTCGGGCGGCCCGGTCACGGCGCTGCGCGACTTCTACAAGGTGCCGACGGCGAACATCGTCGCTGTCCACGACGAACTCGACATCGACTACGGCGTGCTGCGGCTGAAGCTCGGCGGCGGCGACAACGGCCACAACGGCCTGAAGTCGATGACCAAGTCGATGGGCCCGGACTACCACCGCGTCCGCTTCGGCATCGGCCGCCCGCCGGGCCGAATGCAGGTCGCCGACTTCGTCCTGAAGGACTTCTCCGCGACGGAGCGCAAGGAACTGGACTACTTCGTGGACCGTGCCTCGGACGCGGTGGAGGCTCTGGTGATCGAGGGCCTGGAGCGGGCTCAGTCGACGTACAACTCCTGAGGGCTCCGGTCGGCCACTGGGAAACCCCGGCGGCCCGCCGGAAGATCCGCACAGAAGGTCCGTACAACACGGGACTTGTCCCCCCACGGAGCCCCACCGGAGTTGACCGAGCGCAGGGCCATGGCCAAGGATCGCCGCCATGCCTGCCCTCGCCTCCCGTCAGAACGCGGTCGTGGCGCTCCGGTTCGGGCAGCTCGCGGCGATGGGTACGGTCGCGGCGCTGATCCTGATCGCGGGCGTCTGGGCCTCCTGGGGCACCGCCCAGCACGTGATGCTCACCAAGGGCCGTGAGCGCGGCACGATGACGGTCGAGCGATGCGCCGACGACCGCTGCACAGGCCCGTACCGGCCGCTGTCGGAAGGGTCCACCGCCCGCGACCGGGTCGTCCTCGACAGCGAGGTCGCGGTCGACAAGGGCCGCACCTACACGGTCGCCGTCAAGCCCGGCAGCGACGAGGTCGTGCGCACGGGCACCGGCGGACTCCTCTACGCCTGGGCCCCGCTCGGCGGCGCACTGCTCCTGGCCTCGATGGTGGTAGCGGGCGGCCTGCGCCTGCCCCGCCTGGCCTGGGCCTTCGGCGGCGCGGGCTTCACACTGCTCACGGCGGCCTTCCTAACCCTCTGAGGCCTGGCAAACATCCCCGCGCCCCAAGAGGCGCCCCAAAGGGGCGCGGGGAACTGCGCGACCAGCCCCCACGCGCCCGCAGACAACACACGACCCTGCCCGCGGAGCCCTTCCCGACGGAGTCAGCCCGTGTTGCGCAACCCGGCCGCCACGCCATTGACCGTCAGAAGCAGGGCCCGGGCCAGCAGCGGATCGGGCTCCTCGCCGGAGGCGGTCGCATCACGCTGCCGCTTCAGCAGAGCGACCTGAAGGTACGAGATCGGGTCAAGATAGGCATCCCGGATGGTGAAGGTCTGCTTCAGCACCGGGTGGGCATCCAGAAGCCCCGGCTCACCGGTGACGCGCAGCACCTCGCGCACGGTCAGCTCGTGCTCGGCCCGGATGGTCTCGAAGACGTGCTTCAGGTCGTCCGGGACGAGCGTGTCGACGTAGTGCCCGGCGATCCGCAGGTCCGTCTTCGCCAGCGTCATCTCGACGTTGGAGAGGAAGTTGCGGAAGAAGTGCCACTGCTCGTGCATCTCCTCCAGCACGCTGTCGAGACCGGCCTCGCGCAAAGCCTTCAGACCGGAGCCGACACCGAACCAGCCGGGCACGATCTGCCGGGACTGGGTCCAGCCGAACACCCACGGGATGGCGCGCAGTCCGTCGAGCGAGACGCCCGAGCCGGGGCGGCGGGAGGGCCGCGAGCCCAGGTGCAGGTCGGCGAGCTGGTCCACCGGCGTGGAGGCGAGGAAGTACGTCGGAAGGTCCGGGTCCTCGACCAGCCCGCGGTAGGCCGCGTGGGCGGCGTCGCTGACCACGTCCATGGCCGCGTCCCAGCGGGCGAGCGCCTCGTCGGACTGGCGGGGCGCGGTGTGCAGGGCGGACGCCTGCAGCGTGGCCGCGACCGTCAGCTCCAGGTTCTCCCGCGCGAGCGACGGCACGAGGTACTTGTCGGAGATGACCTCGCCCTGCTCGGTCACCTTGATCTCGCCCTCCAGCGTGCCCCAGGGCTGCGCGAGGATCGCGTCGTGGGACGGACCGCCGCCACGCCCCACCGTGCCGCCACGCCCGTGGAAGAGCCGCAGCCGCACACCGTACCGATGGGCGACGTCACGCAGCCGCCGCTGCGCCCGGTGGATCTCCCACTGACTCGTCGTGATGCCGCCGAACTTCGACGAGTCGGAGTACCCGAGCATGACCTCCTGCACGTCACCGCGCAGCGCCACGAGCCGCCGGTAGGACGGGTCGGACAGCATGTCCTCCAGGATCGTGTCCGCGGCCTTGAGCTCGTCCGTGGTCTCCAGCAGCGGCACGATGCCGATCTTCGCCCAGCCGGCGTGCAGATCGATCAGCCCGGCCTCGCGGGCCAGCACCGCCGCGGCGAACACGTCGTCGGCGCCCTGGCACATCGAGATGATGTACGACTCGATCACCTCGGGCCCGAACACCCCGAGGGCCCGCTTCACGGTCTCGAAGACGCCGAGGGTCTTCTCGCCGGCCGCGTCCAGCGGTGCCGGGGTGGGCCCGAGCGGCCGCCGGGACCGCAGCTCCTTGGCGAGCAGCTTGTGCCGGTACTCGCGCGGCATGTCCTCGTACCGCCACGACTCCTCGCCGAGCCGGTCGAAGAGCTGCCCGAGCGCCTGGTGGTGGGCGTCCGCGTGTTCCCGTACGTCCATGGTGGCGAGCTGGAGGCCGAAGGCGGCGAGCGTGCGGATCGTACGGTTCATGCGGCCGTCGGCGAACAGCGCGCCCCGGTGCTCGCGCAGCGAACTCTGGACGAGGGTCAGGTCCTTGAGCAGCTCGGCGGTGCCGAGGTAGTCCCGGCCGTCCTCGTGCGCGGTGCCCTTGGCGAGGCGCTGCTTGGTGTTCTCCAGCTTCTGCCGGATGCAGGTGGCCTTGAGGCGGTAGGGCTCCTCGGCGTTGAGGCGCTTGTAGCGGGGGCTGATCTCCGGAAGCAGCTCCAGGTCGGTCCGCAGGGAATCCAGGAGCTCCTCGGTGGCCCCGGTGTAGCGGATGGAGTTCGACAGGAAGCCGCGCAGCTCGTCGATCAGCTCCAGCGCGTCGTTGATGCCGTGCTCGTGCTGGAGGATCAGGACGTCCCAGGTGACCTGCGGGGTCACGTTCGGGTTGCCGTCACGATCGCCGCCGATCCAGGTACCGAAAGTGAGCGGCCGGGTCTCGTCGGGCAGGACGACACCGACGCGCTCCAGCTCGGCGGTCAGGTCCTCCAGCACATCGCCCACGGCGCCGGCGTGCAGCTCGTCCAGGTAGTAGATGGCGTTGCGGGCCTCGTCGGCGGGCTCGGGACGCACCACGCGCAGCTCGTCCGTCTGCCAGACGAGGTCGATGTTCTCGGCCAGACGGGTGTCGTAGCGACGCCGGTCGGCTTCGATGACGGGCGTCTCCAGCAGGGCGGCGATCCGGCGCAGCTTGTTGAGGACGGAGCGCCTGGCCGCCTCGGTGGGGTGCGCCGTGAAGACCGGGCGAACGTTCAGGTGCTGCACGGTCGCGCGCAGGTGCTCGGGGTCGGCGTCCTTGAGCCGGTCCGCCGTGCGGGCGAGCAGTCCGCCCTCGGCGGCCCGCCTGGCGCGCAGCTCGCGGCCGCGGTGCACCTGCTCGGTGACGTTGGCCAGGTGGAAGTAGGTGGAGAAGGCGCGGACCAGCTTGGCCGCGGTCTCCAGTTCCGTGCCGCGCAGCAGTTCGGCGGCGGCTTCACCGTCCTCGCGGGTGAGGCGGCGGACCTTCTCGACCAGTTCCAGCAGCTCGGGCCCCTCCTGGCGTACGAGGGTCTCGCCCAGCAGATCGCCCAGGCGGCGGATGTCGGCGCGCAGCTCACTGCTGGTTGTCGTGGTCTGGTCGTCGGCACTGCTCACAGGTGCGGCTCCTTGCAGTGTTGAAGCTCGTCTGGAGGGGAACCCGTCACCTGGGCGGCGGGCGCGCATCGGCGACGGGGCATCCGGGAATGAAACAGAGCGGACCGCGCTGTCCGACCGACCTTAAGGATAGGTGTCCATACGGACGCGCGGTCTCTCGGGCTCTTGCCGCCGGGCGAGGCACTGCCATACTTACGACGCCGTAGGTTACGGAACCGTAGGCGCGGTTTCCGGCAACCCGGCAGGCGCGATTACCGGCCACTCTCACAACCCTCGACCCCACAGGGGACGCTCCCATGACCACGAGTTCCGATGTGATCGATGACGCCCCCGAGGCGAACAACGACGACACCGCACTCCGCTCCGCCACGCTCGGCGGCGAGCAGAAGCGTTCGATCGAGCAGATCACCCTTCTCCTCTTCATCACCGTCCCCTTCCTCGCGGTCCTCGCGGCAGTGCCGCTGGCCTGGGGCTGGGGCGTGAGCTGGCTCGACCTCGGCCTGCTGGTCTTCTTCTACTACCTCGGCTGCCACGGCATCACGATCGGCTTCCACCGCTACTTCACGCACGGCGCCTTCAAGGCAAAGCGCCCCCTGCGCATCGCGCTCGCTATCGCGGGCTCGATGGCCGTCGAGGGCCCGCTGGTCCGCTGGGTGGCGGACCACCGCAAGCACCACAAGTTCTCCGACGCCGAGGGCGACCCCCACTCGCCGTGGCGCTTCGGGGAGACGGTCCCGGCGCTGATGAAGGGCCTGTGGTGGGCCCACATCGCCTGGATGTTCGACGAGGAGCAGACACCGCAGGACAAGTACGCGCCGGACCTGATCAAGGACAAGACGATCCGCACGATCTCGCGCCAGTTCCTCCTGTGGGCGGGACTGTCCCTGACACTCCCCGCCCTGATCGGCGGCCTGGTGACGATGTCCTGGTGGGGCGCGTTCACGGGCTTCTTCTGGGGCTCGCTCGTCCGGGTGGCGCTGCTGCACCACGTCACCTGGTCGATCAACTCGATCTGCCACGCGGTGGGCAAGCGCCCCTTCAAGTCGCGTGACCGCTCGGGCAACGTGTGGTGGCTGGCGGTCCTCTCCTGCGGCGAGTCCTGGCACAACCTCCACCACGCGGACCCGACCTCGGCCAGGCACGGCGTGGAGCGCGGCCAGGTGGACTCCTCGGCCCGCCTGATCCGCTGGTTCGAAATGCTCGGCTGGGCGTACGACGTGCGCTGGCCGTCACGCTCGCGTATCGATTCCCGCCGCAACCCGGACGGGAAGGGCTCCCGACGCAAGGCGGAGGCCGCCGACGCGGCATGATTGACGGCGTGGCCGACTCCAGCACACCCAGCAATGAAAAGCCGCGGCGCGCCCGCCGCACCCGGATGACCGGTGCGGAGCGGCGGGCCCAGTTGCTGGAGATCGGCCGCACCCTCTTCGCCCAGAAGGGCTTCGAGGCGACATCGGTGGAGGAGATCGCGGCGAAGGCCGGCGTCTCCAAACCGGTGGTCTACGAGCACTTCGGCGGCAAGGAAGGCCTGTACGCCGTAGTCGTGGACCGCGAGATGCGCCGCCTCCTGGACGGCGTAACAAGCTCCCTCACAGCAGGCCACCCACGCGAGCTCTGCGAACAAGCAGCGTTCGCCCTCCTCGACTACATCGAGGAGTACACGGACGGCTTCCGCATCCTGGTCCGCGACTCCCCCATCCCCCAGTCCACAGGCTCCTTCGCATCCCTGATCTCGGACATCGCGACGCAGGTGGAGGACATCCTGGGCCGCGAGTTCAAACGCCGAGGCTTCGACCCAAAACTCGCCCCTCTCTACGCCCAGGCCCTGGTCGGCATGGTCGCCCTGACCGGCCAGTGGTGGCTCGACGTCCGCCGCCCCAAAAAAGCCGAGGTAGCAGCCCACCTCGTAAACCTGGCCTGGCACGGCCTGGACGGCCTGGAGGCGAAGCCTCGCCTGATAGGGCGCCGGAAGGCGTAGCAGGCGCTACGCGGGGAATGCGCGGGGCCACGCGTCTTCCACCCGAAAGAGTTGAACCAAGTAACCACAAGGTCAACCTTGTGGTACCAATGGGCCCATGACTGAGATTGCGATCAGCGCGGCTCGTTCCCAGCTCGGCGATCTGGTCCGCCGAGCCGCTCACGGCCGCGAGACCATCGCCCTCACGGACCACGGTCACGTCGCCGCGCTGCTGGTGTCCCCCCAGGTGATAGAGGATCTCGAAGACGCCCTCGCGGTCGCCGACTACCAGCGCCGCAAGGCCGAGGGCACGCTCGAAGAGGGCATCCCCCACGAGGAAGTCGGGCGCATCCTGGGGCTGCGTCCGTGACCTATCGCATCATCTGGGAGCCGAGCGCCACGAACGCGGCGGTGCGGTTCCTCAAGGACGACCCCACGGGACTCGCCGCCGTCTACGAAACCGTCGACACGCTCGCCGAGGCCCCGCGCCCCGCCAACTCCACCGCCTACGGCCCCAACATCCGGCGCCTTCGCGTCGACAACTACCGCGTCCTCTACCTGATCGACGACAGCGTGATCCGCATCCTCATCACCCACCTGGGCCGCACGCCCTGACCACCGGCTCCAGGAACTCCAGCCGATTGCCCACCGGGCCCTCGGAGTAGAAGCGGCGGTGCCCCGGAAGTTCACCGTCCCAGGCCACCGCCGCTCCGCAGGCGACCAGCCGCGCCACGTACGCCTCAACCCCCGTCACCCGCAGCCGCCGTACAACCGGGCGGGGCCGTGCCGGTATGTCACAGCCCGCCGCATACGGCTCCCGCTGGAAACGCCCACCCGACTACGCCGGGCAGTACGCCCCGCAGCGGCGGGCTGGACATACCGGCACGGCCCCGCCCACCCACGACCCGCAGGCGCCTAGCCCTTCCGAGCCACCACGAACAACCGCCGGAACGGAAGAACCGTCCCGTACGGAGCCGTCGGATAAGCCCTGCGGAGCAGATCGCGGTACTCGCCCACGAAGGCGTCCAGCGCCTCAGGGTCGTCCGCGAGGGCGGTGAGGGCAGGACGCAGCCCCGTGCCCTTGGACCAGTCGAGTACCGGGTCCTCCCCCTCCAGGAGCTGCATATAGGTCGTCTCCCAGACGTCCACCGCGCACCCCAGACGGGCCAGCCGGTCCAGATACAGGAGCGGCGGATGGACGGAGTCCGTGTCGCGGAGGACGCCATCCAGGCGGCCCTTCCAACGAGCCGACGCGGCGAGCTCACGCATCAGCACGTGCAGAGGCGCATCGATGTTGTTCGGAACCTGAAAGGCGAAGGTCCCACCAGGAGCCACCGCGTCGAGCCAGCCGGGAAAAGCGTCCAGATGCCCCGGCACCCACTGCAGCGCCGCGTTGGAGACGACCAGGTCGTACGTCTCCGTGGGCACCCAGTCCGTGAGGTCCGCGTGGGCGAAGTCCAGCGACCCACCCCCCACCGTGGGCCCCGCATGCTCGCCCGTCCGGGCCAGCATGTCCGCGGAGTTGTCGTACCCCGTAATCCGCGCACCCCGCCACCGCTCGGCGAGCTGGACGGTCACGTTGCCCGGACCGCAGCCCAGATCGGCGACACGGGCCGGCTCTCCGGGCAGCGCCGGCACCCGGGCGAGAAGCTCCGCGAAGGGCCGGGCACGGTGCTCCGCGTGGCGCAGATACTGGCCCGGGTCCCAGGTGGGGGCAGTGGTGGCGGGCATGGAGGGCCTCCTCGAAGTCACGATCGACGCCGCACCCGACGTCCCGACGTCCCGACGGAACTCCAGCCTCACACCCCAACAATCTCGACGTCAAGAGACTTCACGTCAAGAGACTTCATGTCGACACAACCACTACACTGATCGCCATGGAGGACGAGGTCGATCGGCTGGTCGCTGCGTGGCGCCGGGAGCGCCCTGACCTCGACGTGGAACCGCTCGAGGTACTCAGCCGCGTGAGCAGGCTCGCCAGACACCTGGACCGCGCACGCAGGATCGCGTTCGCCGAGCACGCCCTGGAGCCCTGGGAGTTCGACGTCCTGACGGCACTCAGGCGCGCAGGGACCCCGTACCAGCTCTCCCCCGGCCAGTTGCTCACCCAGACGCTCGTCACCTCGGGCACGATGACGAACCGCATCGACCGCCTGGCGAAAAAGGGCCTCGTCGAACGCCTCCCCGACCCCAGCGACCGCCGCGGCGTACTCGTACGCCTCACCGAGGACGGCCGCGACCGAGCGGACCAGGCGCTGGCAGGACTCCTCGACCAGGAGCGCGCGATCCTGGCGGAACTCAGCAGGGCCCAGCGCGGCGAACTCGCCGGGCTGCTACGCCAGTTGACCGCCCCGTTCGACAACATCCCCGGCTAGGTCGACGGGCCCGACCCCGGCCCGGCGGGCGAGCGCCACGGCGGCAAGGGTCGAGTGCACGCCGAGCTTCCCCAGCACGTTCTGCATGTGCGTACGGACGGTGTGCGGCGAGAGGAACAGCCGCTCGGCGACGGCCTTGCGCCCCAGCCCCGCGACCATGCACCGCAGCACTTCCCGCTCCCGCGGAGTCAGCGACTCCACCAGCCGCTCGCTCTCCGTACGGTGCTTCCGCGCGGCCGTCAGCTCGCGCAGGACGCCGGTGAGCAGCGCGGGCGGCAGATGCGTCTCGTCCCGCAGCACGCCCCGTATGACGGTGAGCAGCCGCGACAGCGAGCAGTCCTTGGCGACCCAGCCCGAGGCACCGGCCTGGAGGGCGAGCGCCGCACGACGCGGGTCGTCCTTCTCGGCGAGCACGACCGTACGAACGCTGGGCTGGCCCGAACGGACGCCCGCGACCAGCGAGATGCCGTCGACCAGGCCCTCTTCGTTGTTGTCGTGGACGGGTACGGCCGGGCGGGCGCCCGGCACGTTGCCGCCCAGGTCGGCGTCGACGAGGAGCACGTCGAATCTGCGGCCCTCGGCGGCCGCGCGCTCCAGGCAGCGCAGCGCGGCCGGGCCGCTGCCGGCCGCGGACACGTCGACGTCGGGCTCGGCGGCCAGGGCGGCGGCGAGCGACTCGGCGAAGATACGGTGGTCGTCGACGACCAGGACACGGATGCGAACCACTGAAACCCCCACTGCTCGGGGGACGGCCGGCGCAGGTACGGCGCCCGGAGATCCCGAACTCCTACGCTCGGAAAACGGGGTGCCGCAGCCGCACGGCCGCCGCCGTGCTGGAACTGCTACCCCCACTCCGGGCGTCGTACCCGACTGTCTCGCCCCCTGATCAGCACCGGCCCCCACCGGTGCTGCTCATCAGAGTACGGCCGGGCAGCAGGAGCGGAAGGTGATTTGCAGAACTGATTGGCCAGCGCGTTTATGGTGAGCCGTATGTTTCGTATTGAGACAGAAGTCGACAAAGAGCGTAGTCAATTCCTGCGTTCACGGCTACGGGACGCGAACATGGCCGCGTCTCCTGTGCTGCGTTCTCTGCGCGGAACCCCTGGTGAACGGGAGGTTCCGCTCCAGGTGTGGGCGTTGGATCCGGCCGGTGGGGTGGCGGGGGGTCTGGTCGGGCACACGTGGGCGGGGTGGCTGCATGTGGCGTATCTCTGGGTCGACGAGCGTCACCGTGGTGGTGGTATCGGCTCGCACCTTCTGTCCCATGCGGAACAGCTGGCCCGTACGTCACGTGGTTGCCGCAACTCCCGTCTGGAGACGTGGGACTTCCAGGCCCCGGCCTTCTACCGCCAACGGGGCTACGAGGTGGTGTGCGAGATCCCGGACTATCCCCCGGGGATCACGGAGTACACCCTGACGAAGCGCCTCCCCTGACCCAAGGCATTTCTTTCGCCCCCGCCGCCCCTACCCGTTCCCATCCCTCTGGGGCTCCGCCCCAGACCCCGTGGGGTTTGTTGTCGGGTGCGGGCCGGTGGGGGCTTGTCGCGCAGTTCCCCGCGCCCCTAAAGACCAAAGACCTTAGGGGCGCGGGGAACTGCGCAATCTTTTGGGGGTTCGGGGGCGGA
>NZ_JBITFQ010000022.1:0-168254 GCF_044456225.1 Streptomyces sp. NPDC050988
CCTTCCTCCAGCTCGCCCACTGCATGACCCTCGCCCGCAAACACCCGGCTTTCTGAAAGCACCCCTTAGGGGCGCGGGGAACTGCGCGACCAGCCACACTCAACCCGCAGACAACACACGGCAGAAGCTCCCCGCACTCACACCCGCACCCGCACCCGCACCCACGCCCACGCCCACGCCCACCCCTACCGCGGAGCGCCACGCAATCGCCGCCACACCCCCGGCGCCACGCTGATCACAACCGTCAGCACGACCACCGCAACCACCCCCTCCCAGGGCTCCTTGAACAAGGAACCCCCAGCCACCCCGATGAGCTGATACGTGGCAGCCCACGCGAGGCACGCCGGCACATCCCCCCGAGCGAACCTCCGCAACGGCCACTTCGCCATCAAGCAGGCCAGCATCACCGGAATACGCCCCGCCGGCACCAGCCGCGACAACACCAGCACAGCCACACCGTGCTCCGCGAGCTTCTCCTGCGCCTGCGCCAACCGATCCTCCGGCGCACGGTCCCGGATCGCGGCCAGCCACCGCGACCCGTTCTTCGACTTCATGCCACGGCGCCCGAGCCAGTACAGCGCCACGTCCCCCAGGAACGCAGCGAACGCCGCCACCACGAAGACCAGCACCATCGAGAACGGCGCGGTCTGGTGGAACGCCACCACCGCCGCCGAACTCACCAACGCACCTGTCGGCACGACGGGCACCAACGCCCCGATCAGTACCAGCAGGAACAGCGACGGATAGCCGAGCGCCTGCTGGGTGGACTCGGTCGGCACGGTCGTGACAGCGGCGGCGAGCACATCCCTCACCGGGCTCCGCCCTCCCGCTCGTCGTCGCCCCGGCCGGCCGGCGCGTCCCTCGGGGATGACCGGTACCCCGCGACCCGGGGCCGCACACGCTGTCCGTGGTCCAGAAGGTGCACCGCCACCTCGGGCGCACGCTCGGCGGCCAGGCGCACGAACTCCTCGCCGGGCGCGTGGAATTCATGGGGGCGCACGGCATCCATCCCGATCGGCCAGTACGTGCCGTAGTGCACCGGCACCGCGCTCCCCGGCCGCAGACGGGCCAGCGCCTCGGCCGCCCGCCCGGCGTCCAGGTGTCCCTCACCCAGATACGGCCCCCATCCACCGACCGGCAGCAGCGCCACGTCGACCGGTCCGACCTCCTTGGCCATCGACTCGAAGAGGCCCGTGTCCCCGGCGAAGTACGTCCGTGCCTCGCCCTCGATCACATAGCCGAGGGCGGGCGCGCGGTGCGGCCCGACCGGCAGCCGCCGCCCGTCGTGCCGCGCCGGAACGGCCTGTACGACCAGGTCACCGACCTTCGTACGGTCGCCGCTCGCCATCTCGGTGACCCGCAGATGAGTGAGCCTGCGCAGCCCGGGGACGGCCCGCGGGGCGCCCTTCGGCACCAGCAGCCGGGTGCCGGGAGCGAGCCGCGCCAGCGACGGGACGTGCAGATGATCGGCGTGCAGATGGGACACCAGGGCCACGTCCGCCACCGCGGCGTCCGGCGGGGGCGGCGCGCCCCGGCGCCTGCGCAGATGCGCGAGCCGGCGCGCGAAGAGCGGGTCCGTGAGCACGCGCGCGCCCGAGTCCTCGACGGTGCAGGTGGCGTGACCCCACCAAATGATCTCCACCGGCACTCCTTTGCCTCCTTCGCGCGACTCCCCCCGAGCGTACGGGCAGGAGTAGGGTCGGCGACGAAACCCGGAGGTGAGGGGGGACGCCATGGGAGACACACGCCGTGCCTCCGGCATGCTTCGCGTGACGACGATCGCGAGTCTGACGCCGTTGGAGGAGCTGGAGGCGGACCCCTTCCTGGTGGACTCGCGCAGCCAGCACGCCATGTGCGCGCGCTGGGCGGCCGAGCGCGGCTATGTCGTCACCCGCGAACTGCTCGTACGGGGGCTGCGGCCCGACCACTGCGCGCTCTGGGAGGACGTCGAGGCGGGCCTCGTCGACCTGTTCGTCGCGCCCAGCCGCCGGGTCTTGGAGCGGGCGCTCGCCTCCGTGGACGAGTTCACCGCCGAGTGCGCCCGGCGCGGAGTGCGGGTCGAGACGGTCGGTCATGCGGAACCCGCGTACGACGCCCAGATGAAGGCCCATGTCCACCGCCGGCTGTCGATGCCGACGGCGGGCTACGACGGCCGCTGACACCTCCGGCGGTGCCGAGCCCGGGATCACCCCGTGCGGTGGCCCGCCGTCGCCCCCCGCTGCCCCCCCCTGCCGCGCCGGTGGGCCACCGTCGTGCCCTTGTGCGCCGCCGAAACGGCTTGCGTGCTTGTGACAGGGTTGGGGCAGGGTTGAGAGCGGGGTGGAGGTGGGCGTGGCGTGAGCGGCGCGAGATGGCGGCGGCTGGTGAGCGCGCTCTGGCGGAGCGTTGCCGTATGGGCAGTGTCCACGGTCACCATGCTGGCGCTGGCCGGGATCCTGCCGGACTTCAGAATCCAGTCCGCCGACGGGGACAGCGCGACCAGGATCGCCATCACGGCCGCACTCGGCGCCGGGGCGTTCGGCATCCTCTCCTCTGTCGTCTGGCCGCTCCTCGTCCGGGCCCTGCTCCTCGTCCCCGCCCTCGTCCTCGGCCTGCTCGTCTTCTTCCTCAACGGCTCGCTCCTGTGGCTCGCCCTGCGCATCATTCCGTCAGGAGAGAGCGAGGCCGCCCCCGAGACGGCCGTGGTGGTCGCCGCGGTGATGTCCGCCGTCGCGTCCGCCACCGGCGGTGCCCTCGCCGTCCGGGACGACGACGCGTACCGGCGCAGGCTCTACCGGCTCTCCGACCGACGGCGCTCGGAACTGGAGCCGGGCTCGGGCCCGTCCACCCCCGGCGCGGTCTTCCTCCAGCTCGACGGCGTCGGCCACGACGTACTCCTGGACGCGGTCGGACGCGGTCTGATGCCGACCGTCGCCGCCTGGCTCGGTGACGGCGAGGGGGCACGCACCACCCACCGGCTCACGCCCTGGCGCACCGACTGGTCCAGCCAGACCGGCGCAAGCCAGCTGGGCATCCTGCACGGCTCCAACCACGACATCCCCGCCTTCCGCTGGTACGAGAAGGACACCCGGGAGGTCATGGTCTGCAACCGCCCCACCAGCGCCGCCGAACTCCAGCGCCGCGCCGTCGCACACACCGGCGACGGCGGCCTGCTCACCATGGACGGCGCCAGCCGGGGCAACCTCTTCAGCGGCGGCGCCGACCAGCTCGCCCTGGTGCTGTCCGTGGCCGCCAGGAGGGGCCGGGAGAACCGCTCGCGGGCCGGCTACTTCGCGTACTTCTCCGACCCCGCCAACGCCGTCCGTACCGCCCTGTCCTTCGTCGCCGAGGTCGGCCGTGAGATCGGCGAGTCCACCTGGGCCCGCCTCAAGAAGCGGCGTCCGCGGGTCGGTCGCGGCGGTCTCTACCCGTTCATACGGGCCTTCGCGACCGTCATCGAGCGGGACGTCGTCGTCGCCGCGGTGATCGGGGACATGCTCGCCGGCCGCTCCTCGGTCTACGCGGACCTGGTGGCGTACGACGAAGTGGCGCACCACTCGGGCCCGCGCAGCCGCGACACGGAGAAGGTCCTGGCCCGCCTGGACCGCTCACTGGCCCTGATCGCGCAGGTCGCCGAGCACGCCCCGCGCGCGTACCGCGTCGTCCTGCTGTCCGACCACGGCCAGAGCCCCGGTGAGACCTTCCGTACGCGCTACGGACTCGGCCTCGGCGAGCTGGTCCGGGCCGGCTGCGGGCTGCCCGTGCCCCGCAAGGCGCGCCGCACCCACAGCGGCGCCGAGGCCAGGGCCGCCGTACGGGCGGCGCTGCGCAGGCCCGTCGAGGAGGGCCGCGAGGAGTACCGCCCCTCCAGCCGCCACTCGGAACCGCTCGTGCTGGCCTCCGGCAACCTCGGTCTCGTGTCCTTCCCGGACGTGCCGCACCGGATGAGCCGCGAGGAGATCGACGCCCGCCACCCGGCCCTGCTGGCCACGCTCGCCAACCACCCCGGCGTCGGCTTCGTCCTCGTGCGCAGCGAGGAGCACGGCGGCCTGGTGCTCGGCGCGAACGGCGCCGAGATCCCGCTGGACGAACTGGACGAGAACCCGGGCCCGCTCGCCGACTTCGGCCCGGGCGCCGCCGACGCCGTACGCCGCACGCACGCGTTCCCGCACACCGCGGACATCATGGTCAACTCCTGGTACGACCCCCAGGAGGGCGAAGTCCTCGCGTTCGAGGAGCAGATCGGCTCGCACGGCGGCCTCGGGGGAGCGCAGGGGCGGCCCTTCCTGATGTCGCCGCTCACGTTCTCCGCGCCCGTCGAGGACGGGGAGGAGCTGGTCGGCGCCGAGCAGGTGCACCACGTACTGCGGCGCTGGCTGCGCGAGTGCGACGGCCCGCAGGTTCCCGTCGAGACCGGGCCCGAGCGGCGGGTCGCGTAGCGCTCCGCGGGGGAACCAGGCGGGGTGCGGTGGTGATGAGGCCGCGGGCCCGATGTGGCTGGTCGCGCAGTTCCCCGCGCCCCTGAACGGCGCTCGCGGCGCCCGAAAATGGGCTGCGGAGCGCGGGACGAACCACCCACACTGTCCGCATCGGACATCGCGCGCACCGGCGCGCCCCGCTCGAACACCCACCTGGAGCCACTGCGTGCAGGCAGCCGTCACCGTCACTCCCGCCCGAATACCGGAACTGCTGCTCGGCCTCGCGACCGTGCGGCCGGTCTTCATCTGGGGCGCCCCAGGCATCGGAAAGTCCTCCCTGGTAAGGGAGTTCGCCGAGTCACTGGGACTTGAGTGCGTGAGCCTGCTGGGTACGCAGCTGGCGCCGGAGGACCTGATCGGCGTACCGCAGATCCGCGACGGCCGTTCGGTCTTCTGCCCGCCCGAGGCGATCGCCCGCGACGAGCCGTACTGCCTGTTCCTGGACGAGCTGAACGCGGCGACGCCGGACGTCCAGAAGGCGTTCTACTCGCTGATCCTGGATCGGCGCATCGGCAACTACGAGCTGCCGGCGGGCTCGATCGTGATCGGCGCGGGCAACCGCGCGACGGACAACGCGCTCGCGCGCCCGATCGCGTCGGCGCTGGTCAACCGGCTCGCGCACGTGCACCTCGAAGCGTCCCCGAAGGACTGGCTGGTGTGGGCCGGGGCGAACGGAATCCACCCGTGGGTGCTCGACCACCTCATCGACCGCCCCGACCACCTGTGGTCCAAGCCGCCGAAGACCGAGGAGCCCTTCTCGACGCCCCGCTCCTGGCACATGCTCTCCGACGCGCTGCACTCCTTCGGACCGACGCTCGACGAGCCCACGCTGAAGGTGATCGCACACGGCACGCTGACGCCCGCGCACGCGGTCGCCTTCTGCGGCTACGTGAAGATCGTGCGCAGCCGGTTCGGCATCGAGGCCATCATGAAGGGCGAGGCCCGCTGGCCGAACCGCCTTGAGGACCGCGACCTCCTCTACTACCTCGCGGAGTCCTTCCGGGGCCGCCTCGTGAAGGAACTCCCCGCCAGCAAGGAGCGCGCCTCGGCGAGCGGCCGCCAGACCGCCTACCGCGCCAAGTCCCTGCTCGTGCAGCTCGCCGAGATCTCCGTCGAGGTCGCCCAGAGCGTCATCGCCGCGGACGAGGACGGCAACCCCGTCCTGCCCGCCTGGTTCCTGGTGGAGGCGGCCCGCGACATGCCGCGGCTGGTGGAGGCGCGACGGTGAGCGCGTCGCGCGGGACGGTTGGTGCGTCGACCGGGACGACTGTGGGCGAGCCGCGCGGGGTGGTGAGTGCTCCGCGCGGGACGGGGAGCATGCCGAGCGGGACCGGGAGCGCGCCGGCGCCGGGCGGGAAGGCGGTCGCCGGGTTCGGCCCGGCCGCGACGTCGACGGAGCGTACGTCCGGCCCGTCGACGTGGCCCGCGCCCCTTCGCCGCACCTCGGTGCCTGCCCCGTCCGCCCGTCGGCAGGCGGCCCCGCGATGAGCCGTACGCGCAATCAGGAGCAGCCCAAGAAGAAGGATCTGGCCGCGGAGGCGTTCGTCGAGGGGATGCGGCTCGTGCGGGCCAATCGCGCGCTGGCCGCCATCGGGTTCAGTACCTGCCGTCAGGAGGACTGCGAGGAGGCGCCGGACGACGGACTCGTGCGCGTCGACTCCGACGGGGTGCTGCACGTCCATCCCAAGCGCCGGGCCGACCCCGTCGAGTGGGCCTGGGCGGTCGCGCACGGCGCCCTGCATCTCGGCTTCGGCCATGTCACGGCGGCGACCGGCCTGCGTGCCCAGCCCGACCGGTTCGACATCGCCGCCCGCTGCGTCGTCGTCAACCGCTTCCTGCTGGGCTTTCCGATCGGCCGGACCCCCGCGGACCTGCCGATGTCGTACCCCGACGGCGACGAGGAGCAACTCGCCGCGCGCTGGCGCCGCGACGGCATCCCGGCCATGTACGAGCGCTGCGGCACGGCGGGCCCCGAACCGGACCAGATGCTGGTGCCGTGGGACAGCTGGCTCGGTGGCCGGCCGCCGGACTGGCAGCTCGCCTTCGCCCACGCGCTGACCCGCACGGTGGCCACCGCGATGGACATGGCGGGCGGCCGCCGAGACTCGATGCGCGGCGGTGTCACCCCGCGGCAGCCCTGGGAGCGGGCGCTGAGCTGGTTCGTCTCCGCCTACCCCCTCCTCGGAGGCATCGCGGCGGGCATCACGATCGTCGCGGACGCCGAACTCGCCCGCGCGCACGGCATCTCCGTCGCCGCGGTCGACGCGGGGGCGGCCGAGATCTACATCAACCCGCTGCTCCAACTCGACGACGAGGAATGGCGGTTCGTCCTCGCGCACGAGATGCTGCACGCCGCGCTGCGCCACGGCGACCGCTGCGGCACCCGCGACCCGTACCTCTTCAACGTCGCCTGCGACTACGTCATCAACGCCTGGCTGGTCGAGATGCAGGTCGGCACGATGCCCGAAGGGCTGCTGTACGACCAGGAGTTGAAGGACCTCTCCGCCGAGGAGGTCTACGACCGGCTCGCCACCGACCTGCGCCGTATGCGACGGCTCGCCACCCTGCGCGGCAAGGGCGTCGGTGACATCCTCGGCGGCCCGCTCGGCTCGCCGCGCGACTACGTGGACCTCGACGAGTTCTACCGCCGCGGCCTCGGCAACGGCCTCGACCTGCACCAGCAGCAGAGCCGTGGCTTCCTGCCCGGCGGACTGGTGGAGGAGATCCGCGCGCTCAGCCACCCGCCGCTGCCCTGGGACGCCCAACTGGCCCGCTGGTTCGACGAGTTCGTGCCCCGCCCCGAGCCGGTACGGACCTACGCGCGCCCGGCCCGCCGCCAGGCGGCCACCCCCGACATCCCGCGCGCCGGACGCTACTTCCCGCCCGAGGAGATCGCCCGCTGCACCTTCGGCGTCGTCCTCGACACCTCCGGCTCCATGGACCGCACCCTCCTCGGCAAGGCCCTGGGCGCCATCGCCTCGTACGCTGAGGCCCGTGACGTACCGGCCGCCCGGGTCGTCTTCTGCGACGCGGCCCCGCACGACGCGGGCTTCCTCCCCGTCACGGAGATCGCGGGCCGGGTACGCGTCCACGGTCGCGGCGGCACCGTCCTTCAGCCCGGCATCGATCTGCTGCACCGTGCCGAGGACTTCCCGCCGGGTGCCCCGATCCTGGTCATCACGGACGGTTGGTGCGACGTCCTGCGCGTCCGGCGCGAGCACGCCTACCTGATCCCACAGGGTTCTTCCCTGCCGTTCACCGCACGTGGGCCCGTCTTTCGCGTGCGGTGAGCCTGAATGTGATCGGATAGTGCTACGGACCCCAAAACCGGGACCTGATCGAAAGGGATTCATCGTGGCAACCACGCGCTCCGCACACACTGTCTGGGAAGGCAACCTGCTTGAGGGCAACGGAGTCGTCAGCTTCGACTCCTCCGGCGCCATCGCGCAGCAGCCCGTGACTTGGGCGTCGCGCTCCCAGGACGCGAACGGCAAGACCAGCCCCGAAGAGCTGATCGCCGCCGCGCACTCCAGCTGCTTCTCCATGGCGTTCTCGCACGCCCTGGCCGGCGCCGGCACACCGGCCACCAAGCTCACCACCTCCGCCGACGTCTCCTTCCAGCCGGGCGAGGGCATCACGGGCATCCACCTCACGGTGGAGGGCACCGTGCCGGGCATCGAGGAGGACGCGTTCGTCGCGGCCGCCGAGGACGCCAAGAAGAACTGCCCCGTCAGCCAGGCGCTGACCGGCACGACGATCACGCTGTCGGCCAAGCTCGCCTGACCTGCTATTTCCTGCTGGCCGGTCATCCGAGGCAACTCGGAAAGGCTGCTGGGCAAGCTGCTTCACCGACAGGAGCTTGCCCGGCGGCCGGACCAGGACCCGACTGCGAGCACGAACTCGAAGGCGATGCCGCCCGACTTCCCCGTGGTCCGCGTCGTCCTGTGTTCGACCGCCCGTCACCCGGGCTCCCTAGTGTGCGGGCCATGAAGAGACTTTCGATCACGGTCGGCGTTTTCGCGCTGACCGTCGGACTCGCGTCGCCCGCCGTGGCCGACCGCGACTCCAAGGAGCACGGTCAGGCCACCACGGCCTTCGGCCAGGCCAAGTTGACCGGTTTCGCCTCGCTTCCGGCCGAGACGTTCGTCCCGAACAGCGAGCCGTCCGGCTCGGCCATCGGAGCGGGTCCGTTCAACGGCATCACCGGCCCGTTCGCCGACCAGCCCGTCCAGGGCTTCAGCGGCGCCGTCAACCGCCACGACGGCAGCTACGACGTGCTGTCCGACAACGGTTACGGCGGCAAGGCCAACAGCGCCGACTTCCTGCTGCGCGTGCACCGCGTCGAGCCGGACACGAAGACCGGCAAGGTCAAGGTCCTGGGCGGTTTCAACCTCAGCGACCCGTACCGCAAGGTGCCGTTCCCGCTCACCCGGTCCGACCGGGTGCTGACCGGCGCCGACTTCGACGTCGAGTCGATCGTGCGGGCGTACGACGGCTCGTACTGGCTGGGCGACGAGTTCGGCCCGTTCCTGCTGCACTTCTCGTCGAAGGGCAAGCTTCTCGAGGCCCCCATCTCCCTCGACGGAGTGCGGGCGCCGGAGAACCCGTACCTGAACGGCGCCCAGCCCACCATCGGTGGCAGCAAGGGCTTCGAGGGCATGGTCCGGTCGGTCGACGGCCGTCGGCTCTACCCGCTCCTCGAAGGCACGGTCAACGGTGACACCCCCGGCGACCTGCGCTTCAGCGAGTTCGACCTGAAGAGCCGCGACTACACCGGGAAGCGTTTCACCTACCGTCTGGAGTCGCCCTCCAACGCCATCGGTGACGCCATCGCCGTCGACAGGACCCGCTTCCTGGTCATCGAGCGCGACGGCGGCCAGGGCGCCGACGCCAAGTTCAAGCGGATCTACCTCGCGGACATACGGGACCGCGACGGCGACGGGGTCATGGACAAGACCCTCGTGGCCGATCTGATGAACATCGCGAACCCAGGGGGCCTCGGCGGCTTCGGCGAGACCTTCACCTTCCCGTTCACCACGATCGAGGACGTGGTTCTCCTCGACAACCGGACGCTGGCCGTCCTGAACGACAACAACTTCCCGTTCTCCTCCGGCCGTACGCCGGGCAAGGCGGACAACAACGAGTTCATCACCATCCGGCTCTCGGAGAGCCTGAAGGCGGACAAGCGCGCCCTCCGCTAGAGGCGCGGCTCCGCCGCCGATGCCGCGGCCCGGACTGCTTCGGGCCGCGGCATCGGCATGTCCGGGAGCCGTCGTCCGGGGGCGTCGTCCGGTTCCGTCCGGGGTACCCGCCCCATTGACAGGAAGGCACTCAAGTTTTGTGATGGTAGGCGTTAGGGCCCGGGTGGAAGGGGACGGACATGGCACGTGCGGTCGGGATCGATCTCGGTACCACCAACTCGGTGGTGGCCGTTCTGGAAGGGGGTGAGCCCACGGTCGTCGCCAACGCCGAGGGCGCACGAACCACCCCCTCGGTGGTGGCCTTCGCCAAGAACAACGAGGTTCTGGTGGGCGAGGTCGCCAAACGGCAGGCCGTGACGAACGTCGAGCGCACTGCGCGCTCCGTCAAACGCCATATGGGAGACCCGAGTTGGCGGTTCCCCGACAGCGGCACGGTCGACGGCACCCGCTACCGCGCGCAGGAGCTGTCCGCGCGCGTGCTCCAGAAACTGAAGCGGGACGCCGAGGCGTATCTCGGCGAGGACGTCACCGACGCGGTGATCACCGTGCCCGCCTACTTCGACGACACCCAGCGCCAGGCCACCAAGGAGGCCGGCGAGATCGCGGGCCTCAAGGTCCTGCGGATCATCAACGAACCGACGGCCGCGGCCCTCGCGTACGGACTCGACCGCGGCGAGGAACAGACCGTCCTCGTCTTCGACCTGGGCGGCGGCACCTTCGACGTCTCGCTCCTGGAGATCGGCGACGGCGTCATCGAGGTCAAGGCCACCAACGGCGACACCCAACTGGGCGGCGACGACTGGGACCACCGGATCGTCGAGCACCTCGTCAAACGCTTCAAGGGCTCGTACGGCATCGACCTCGGCCAGGACAAGATGGCGCTCCAACGGCTGCGCGAGGGCGCGGAGAAGGCCAAGATCGAGCTGTCCTCGTCCACCGAGACGTCCATCAACCTGCCCTACATCACCGCCTCGGCCGAGGGTCCGCTGCACCTCGACGAGAAACTGACGCGCGCTCAGTTCCAGGAGCTCACCGCCGACTTGCTCGACCGCTGCAAGAACCCCTTCCACCAGGCGGTCAAGGACGCGGGCGTGAAGCTCTCGGTGGTCGACCACGTCATCCTCGTCGGCGGCTCCACCCGGATGCCCGCGGTGACCGAGCTGGTGAAGGAACTCACCGGCAAGGACCCGCACAAGGGCGTCAACCCGGACGAGGTCGTGGCCCTCGGCGCGGCCCTCCAGGCGGGTGTCATCCGCGGCGACGTGAAGGACGTCCTGCTCCTCGACGTCACCCCGCTGTCCCTGGGCATCGAGACCAAGGGCGGCATCATGACGAAGCTCATCGAGCGCAACACGACCATTCCCACGAGGCGTTCGGAGATCTTCACCACCGCCACGGACAACCAGCCCTCCGTCGGCATCCAGGTCTTCCAGGGCGAGCGTGAAATCGCCGCCTACAACAAGAAGTTGGGCGTCTTCGACCTCACCGGCCTGCCGCCCTCGCCACGCGGCGTCCCCCAGATCGAGGTCGCCTTCGACATCGACGCCAACGGGATCATGCACGTCTCGGCGAAGGACCTCGCCACCGGCCGCGAACAGAAGATGACCGTCACGGGCGGCTCGGCGCTCCCCAAGGACGACATCGACCGCATGATGCGCGAGGCCGAGCAGTACGCCGACGAGGACCGGGGGCGCCGGGAGGCCGCGGAGACCCGCAACCAGGCCGAGCAACTCGTCTACCAGACCGAGAAGTTCATCCGCGAGAACGAAGAGCGCATTCCGTCCGACGACACGAAGGCCGAGGTCGAGTCCGCGATCGCCGAACTGAAGGCCCTCCTGGAGCAACGGGAGACCACGGACACGAACACCCTGCGCACCGGCGTCGAGAAACTCGCCACCGTCAGCCAGAAGATGGGCCAGGCCATGTACGCCCAGGCCCAGCAGTCACCCCCACAGGACCAGCCACCCACCGAACAGGCCCCACCGAACGACGAGGAGGGCGTGGTCGACGCGGAAATCGTCGACGACGAGAAGGACACCAACGAGAACAAGCCGGGCGACCCCGGCACCGACACAAAGGCCAACCCGAACTGAGGGGGTGCTCGTGAGGGGCCCGCCCCCCAGGCGCGCCCCTCAGGGGCGCGGGGAACTGCGCGCTCAGCCCAAGACGGCCGTCAGCCGACAAACAACAGCGAGCCCCCACCCACCCAGGGGCGCGGGGAACTGCGCGATCAGCCCAAGACGGCCGTCACCCAACACCCAACAACCAGCCCCACACCTAGAAGTCGGCCCGCCGAGCCCGAATCAACTCCGCGGTCCGCCGCGCCCCCGCCGCCCCGGTGGTCATATGGTCCAACACCTCCAGGTGCGCAGCCACCTCGTTGCGAGAGTCGAGATACAGCGCCCCGGTCAGATACTCGGTGTAAACCATGTCCGGCAACTCCGGCTCCGCGAAGCGGAACAGCACGAACGGCGCGTACGTCCCCGGATGGGGCCCCGCCGCGAACTCGGCGATCTGCAGCGTGACGCGGTCGCTCTCCACGGCCTCCAGCAGATGGTCGAGCTGCTCCGCCATCACCTCGGAGCGGATACTGACCGGCCGCCGCAGGACCGTTTCCTCCATGATCACCCAGAGGTGGGGCGGGTTCTCCCCGGTCAGCAGCTTCTGCCGGGCCATCCGCAGGGACACATGGCGTTCGATCTCCTCGGGCCCGGTCTGCCCGACTGTGCCCGCCTCCAGGACCGCGCGCGCGTAGTCCTCGGTCTGCAGCAGCCCGGGCACGAAGTGCGGCTCGTACGACCGGATGATCGAGGCCGCGCCCTCCAGGCTCACATGCATGCTGAACCAGTCAGGCAGGACGTCGTGGAAGCGCTGCCACCAGCCCGGCTGGTTCGCCTCCTCGGTCAGCCGGACGAACGCCGCGATCTCGTCGTCGGGCACGCCGTACGTCGACAGGAGCACCTGGACGTACGGGATCTTCAGCGCGACCTCGGCCATCTCCATCCGGCGGATGGTCGCGCCCGTGACCCGCAGGATCCGCGCGGCCTCGTCCCGTTTCAGACCGGACGCCTCGCGCAGTTCCTGCAGTCGTCTACCCAGCACCACCTGCCCCACGGTCGGCGCAGGACGCCTTTCACTCACGCCACGCCTCCCCACGCGCCGAGCATGGCCAGAAGTGTGCCATGTTCCCGCTCAACCCTCACCTGATCCGGGGCGTTGTCATTACCTCGGCGGTAATCGACCGTCACCCGGGGCGCCCGTCATGGTGGGTGTACCGGTTTCCGGGCCGGCGCACTCCGGTCCGGGAACCGGGTCCCACTATTCCGCCACGACCTCGACGGAGGGTGATCCGCCATGTCCGCAGCCCAGTTCGCCGCCCTGGCCCGCACCACCGAGCCGCAGACCATGCTGCGCCGCTTCCTGGCGTTCGACGCGGCGGTGACCGGCGTGAACGGCGTCGCCTACCTGGTCGCGTCCGGACCGCTGGGGCGGCTGCTCGATGTCGATTCGGGGCTGCTGCTCGCCCTCGGCCTGGTTCTCACGGTGTACGCGGCGGGTGTCGCGTGGCTGGCCTCACGTCGGCCGTCGCCCGTCCTCCCGGTACGGGCCGTGATCGAGATCAACCTCGCCTGGGCGGTGCTGAGTTGCATCGCGCTCGCCGTGTGGCTGTCGCCGAGCACCGCGGGCGCCGTGTGGATTCCCTTGCAGGCACTGGTCGTTGCGGGGTTCGCGCTTGCGCAGCACGTGGCGCTGCGAGCGCTGACGGGACCTCAGGACATCAGCGACTGAAGGTATTTGACCGTCGCCGGGTCGGCCGGGAGCAGTGTCTCGATGGCCAGCTCGGCGACGGTCACGTCCATGGGCGTGTTGAACGTCGAGATGGACGAGATGAACGACAGCACCCGTCCGTCGTGCTCGATCTGCATCGGCAGGGCGAAGTAGGGGACGGTCTCCCCGGTCCCCTCGCCGCTCCCACTCCCGCTGCCGCTCCCGCTCCCGGGAGAGCCCTCCGAGGAGCCCTCCAAGGAGCCCTCCGAGGGATACGGATACGCCGCCACCTCCTCGTACAGCGCGCGCAGCGGTTCGGACCGGCGCAGGGCGATGTCCCGCTCCATCTGGGCCAGCAGATGGCCGCGCCACTCCCGCAGATTGCGGATCCTCGGCGCGAGACCCTCCGGGTGCAGTGTCAGCCGCATCGCGTTCAGCGGCGGGGCGAGGAGGCGCTCGGGGACGGTGTCGAGCAGCATGGCGATGCCCCGGTTGGCGGCGACCACGTTGTACGTCGCGTCCACCACGAACGCCGGATAGGGCTCGTAGCCCTGGATCAGCCGCTCCACACCCTCGCGCAGCGCGTCCAGCGCCGGATCGTCGAGCGGGGTCTCGGGGTAGCGGGGCGCATAACCGGCCGCCAGCAGAAGGGCGTTGCGGTCCCGCACGGGTACGTCCAGGTGCTCGGCCAGCCGCAGCACCATCTCCTCGCTCGGCCGGGAGCGGCCCGTCTCGACGAAGCTGATGTGCCGCGCCGACGACCCGGCCCGCAGGGCCAGCTCCAGCTGGCTGACCCGACGCTGCTCCCGCCAGCCGCGCAGCAGCGGACCGACACCCTTGGCGGACGTGGCGGCCGACGTACTGGTGGACGGGGAGGCGGCAGCGGCGGCGGTCATGCACCGACCGTAGTCGATCCGCGCCCAGGGAGTCGATGAGCCGCCGAGCGGCCGAATGCCTACCCCGCCCATTGCGCCGGACGCGCCTGACCAGGGACGGGACGGCCGGACTGTGGCACGCTGAAGAGATCCGGACATCATGGAAGGAGCGCGATCATGCCCCCTGCCCCGCTGTCGCAGAAGGAGATCGAGGACCGGCTCGCGGAGCTGCCCGGCTGGTCCCTGGACGGAGACCGGATCGCCCGCTCCTACCAGCTCGGCTCGCACTTCGCGGCGGCCGCGCTGGTGGTGCACATCGCCCAGGTGCAGGACGAGCTGGACCACCACTCCGACCTCACGCTCGGTTACCACACGGTCTCCCTCACCGTGAACACGCACAGCGTGGGCGGAGCCGTCACCGAGCTGGACTTCGACCTGGCGCGCCGGGTCGAGGACCTCGCCGCCGGGCACGGCGCACATTGAGCCCACTGGTGTTCGACTACGACAAGGAAGCCGAGCGGTACGACGTGTCCCGCGGCGGCGAACCCCGTGCCGCCGCGGCCGCGAGCGCAGTGCTCGGACTGATCCCCGAGGGCACGGGCAACCTCCTCGACATCGCCTGCGGCACCGGCATCGTGACGCGTCGGCTCGCGGAGTCCGGTCTCGACGTGGCGGGCGCCGACGCGGCGTACGGCATGCTGCGGCGGGCAGCCGAGCGCGTACCCGGCCGCGTGGTCCTCGCGGACACCCGCCAACTCC
Source organism: Streptomyces sp. NPDC050988 (assembly GCF_044456225.1). Lineage (NCBI taxonomy): Bacteria > Bacillati > Actinomycetota > Actinomycetes > Kitasatosporales > Streptomycetaceae > Streptomyces > Streptomyces sp. NPDC050988. The sequence goes on from NZ_JBITFQ010000022.1 coordinate 15,061, forward strand.
CCTTTCCGGACGCCTCGTTCGGTGCCGTCACGGCCGTCTGGCTGCTGCACCTGCTGGACGACGCGGAGCGGGTCGTCGCCGAGGCGGCCCGGGTGCTGCGGCCCGGCGGTGTCTTCGTCACGACCGTCGACAAGGCCGCCTCGCACGACGTCCGCAGCGACATCGACGCCGTGATGGCCCCGCGCCCGCGCCGCGCGGCCCGCGACCGCGACGACCTCGTGGGGTCCTTTGCCGACCGGCACGCCCTGATCCCGGCGGGCCGGGCGTGCTTCCGCGGCTACGGCCAGGGCCGGGCCCCGGCTCGGGCCGCCGCCGACGTACGGCGCGGCTGGTACACACTGCTGCCGCCGGGCGCGCCCCTCACCGAGAAACTCGCGCAACGCCTGGAACAGCTCCCGGACCAGCATGTCCCGCGCCCCGACCCGAAGTTCAAGCTGCGGGCGTTCCGGAAGCCGGGGCCGGCCCTGGGCCCGCCGGGAGCCGGCGTGTGAAGTCCATGACCCAGTTGGTCACCCACGTCTTCTCGCCGTCCACGGAGAACGCCTGCTCCCAGCGGGCCGTGGTCGCCGAGATCCCCGACCACACGAACCGCACACGCACGTCCTTGCCGTCGTACGTGTCGTCCCCGTAGAACTCGCCCCGACCGTCAGTGAATTGGCCGATCACGGGCGGGAACAGTCGGCCGATGCGACTGCTGGACCAGTTCAGCGACCACTGCCCGGTCTCCCGGTCGCGCAGCCGCAGGGTCAGCCCCTTCCACCCCTGGCCGGGCACGTCCATCTCGTCGATGTTGCCTGCCCCGTCGAACAGGCTCCAGCAACGGTTCGTGGCCGGGAACTCCTCCCACCCGCTCCCGGCGTCCAGGAAGTCGGTGCGGCGGCGATGGGCCACATCCCACTCGCCGACGAAGAAGTCGAAGTCGTGCGGCGTGCTCATGAACGGTCTCCCGTCGTGCCCTCGGGCAGGCAGTCGGCCATATAGGCGTCGAGGTCGGGGGCATCGGGCGCGAGCATGTGCCGCACCCAGGCGTCGCGCTCGTGCAGGATCGGCGGCAGCTCCCAGACACAGCCGATCCACGGCAGGTCGGGGGCGATGAAGTGCGTCGGGTCCCGGTCCGGACAGCCGAGCACCGGCTGACCCGCCGCGGCACCCATGAAGTGCAGGACGTTGTCCCACACCCAGCTGTACGCGTTCAGATAGGCACCGTCGTCGGCGCCCCGGTGCAGCACGACGAACGTCGCGGGCGGCGTGCCGTCTTGATTGGCTCCGCTTCCGGGCGCCTTAGCCGGTGTCGGCGCGCCCCAGCGGCTCCGCCCGCCCGCTTCCGGCAGCAGCTTCGGCAGCATCGCGTACGCCGCCTCCTGGACGTCGGGCGCGATCCCCGCGGGGTCGGTGGTCACGTGGTAGCGCTTGATCCGCCGCCCCGCCACCTCGATGGGCGGCGGCACGGTCAGCAGTTTCTCCGCGAAGGTTCGGGAGGTCATGGCCGTCTTGGATGTCTCTGAGGTCATGAGAGGACGCTAGGGCCGCTTCACTGACACCTACTGTCAGTGAAGCCTGGCATTCTGGAGAGGTGAAGTCAGCCCGCCTCGTCTCGATCCTCCTGCTCCTCCAGACCCGGGGCCGGATGACCGCCGCCGACCTCGCCGAGGAGCTGGAGGTCTCGGTGCGCACGGTCTACCGAGACGTCGAGGCACTCAGCGCCGCCGGCATCCCGCTGTACGGCGACGCGGGACACGCGGGCGGCTACCGCCTCCTCGACGGCTACCGCACCCGGCTGACCGGCCTCACCGCGGGCGAGGCGGAGGCCCTGTTCCTCGCGGGTGCGCCCGGACCCGCCGCCGAGCTGGGCCTCGGCACGGTCCTGGCCGCCGCCCAGCTCAAGGTGCGCGCCGCTCTCCCACGCGAGCTGCGCGAGCACGCCGACCGCATCAGCGGCCGCTTCCACCTGGACGCGCCCGGCTGGTACGCCGACACCGACAGCGGGGGAGGCCCGTACCTCCCCGCCGTCGCCGACGCGGTCTGGAACAGCCGCGTCCTGAACGTCCTGTACCGCCGCTGGCGCGAGCCCACCGACGTGGAACGCCGCCTCGAACCGTACGGCCTCGTCCTCAAGGCGGGCCGCTGGTACGTCGTCGCGGGCCCCGGACCGCGTACGTTCCGGGTCGACCAGATCCTCGAACTGGCCGCGTCCGGCGAGGAGTTCACCCGCCCCGACGACTTCGACCTCGCCGCGTACTGGATGGCGTACCAGAGGGACTTCCACGACCGGCTGCACCGGGGCGAGGCGGTGGTCCGGCTGGCCCCGGGCGCACGCCTCACCGGACCGGCGGGAGACGCCGTACGGGCCAACGGCCGCACGGACGCGGACGGTTGGACCTTGGCCACCGTCCCCATCGAGTCCGTCGACCACGCACACGGCGAGTTCCTCCGTCTCGGCACGGACGTCGAGGTGCTGGAACCGGCCGAGTTGCGTGAGCGCATCGCGGAGACGATCGCCGCCCTGTCCCGCACGTACGACGTGTCCCGCACGCAGGACGCATAGACAGCGCTTGCTGAATCGCGGCAACTCCCGTGCCTCCAGCGGCAACTGAGGTAGCAGAACCCGTCTGCCCCTCCCAGGGAGGTACGTCACCGTGCAGCACCCGCAACGCAGACGCAGCAGCAGGACGAGGACCAGGAGCAGGACCAGGGCCAGGGCCAGGGCCAGGCTCCTCCTCACCACCGTCGTCGCCGGGGCCCTCGCCGCCGCAGGGCTCACCTCGCTCACCGCGACTCCGGCCCATGCCGCGACCGCGCGCCAGGTCGAGAAGCTGGACCGGGGTGTGGTCAGCGTCCACACCGACGCCGGTAACCTCGTCAGCTGGCGCTGGCTCGGCACCGACCCGAACGACGTCTCGTTCAACGTCTACCGGGCCGGTACGAAGGTCAACTCGACCCCGGTCACCGGCTCGACGAACTACTTCCACTCCGGCGCGCCCTCCCAGGCCGACTACACGGTCCGCGCGGTCGTGGGCGGCGTCGAGCAGGGCGACTCGGTCCACGCGATCCAGTTCCGTACCGGATACAAGGACGTGCCCATCAGCCCGCCCGCCGGCGGCACCACCCCCGACGGCGTCGCGTACACCTACGAGGCCAACGACGCCTCGGTCGGCGATCTCGACGGCGACGGCGCGCTCGACTTCGTCCTGAAGTGGCAGCCGACGAACGCCAAGGACAACTCCCAGTCCGGCTACACCGGCAACACGATCGTCGACGGAATCAAGCTCGACGGCACCCGGCTGTGGCGCATCGACCTGGGCCGCAACATCCGCTCGGGCGCGCACTACACGCAGTTCCAGGTGTACGACTACGACGGCGACGGCAAGGCCGAGGTGGCCGCGAAGACCGCCGACGCCACGGTCGACGGAACGGGCGCGGTCATCGGCAGCTCCTCCGCGGACCACCGCAATTCCAGCGGCTACGTTCTCGCCGGACCCGAGTACCTGACCATGTTCAACGGCCAGACGGGCAGGGCGATGCAGAGCGTCGACTACGTCCCGGCGCGGGGCACGGTCTCGTCGTGGGGCGACTCGTACGGCAACCGCGTGGACCGGTTCCTCGCCGGGACCGCGTACCTGGACGGCGCCCGGCCCTCGCTCATCATGGCCCGCGGCTACTACACGCGTTCGGTGATCGCGGCCTGGGACTGGCGCAACGGGGCGTTCACGCGGCGCTGGACCTTCGACACCAACTCCTCTACCAACACCGGCAAGGGCTTCGACGGCCAGGGTTCGCACAGTCTGTCCGTCGGCGACGTCGACAACGACGGCAAGGACGAGATCGTCTACGGGGCGATGGCCGTCGACGACAACGGCAACGGCCTGTGGACCACGAGGACAGGCCACGGCGACGCCCAGCACCTGGGCGACCTGGACCCGGGGACATCGGGCCTTGAGTATTTCAAGGTCTCCGAATCCACCTCCCAGCCCGCCGAGTTGTACATCAACCCCGCCAACGGCGCGATCCGCTGGCAGCTCGCCGCCTGCTGCGACAACGGCCGGGGAGTGGCGGGGGACATCTACGCGGGCAACGCCGGCGCCGAGATGTGGTCCGCCTCCGACACGAGCATCCGTGACAAGTCCGGCGCCACCAAGGGCCGCGAGCCCTCCTCCGTCAACTTCCTGTCCTGGTGGGACGGGGACACCATCCGCGAACTCCTGGACGGCACCCGCATCGACAAGTACGGCACATCCGCCGACACCCGCCTGCTGACCGGCGCCTCGGTCCACTCCAACAACGGCACCAAGGCGACCCCGGCGCTGTCCGGCGACCTCTTCGGCGACTGGCGCGAGGAGGTCGTCTGGGCCACCGGCGACAACACGGCCCTGCGCGTCTACTCCACCCCGAACGAGACCACCACGAAGATCACGACTCTCCTCCACGACACGATGTACCGCACGGGCATCGCCTGGCAGAACACCGCGTACAACCAGCCGCCACACCCGAGCTTCTACATCGGCAACGGCATGCCGGCGGCTCCGCGGCCGACGGTTTACACTCCGTGACCTGCTGAAACGGGTTCCAGGGTGAGGTGAATGGGCGGCCGTCCGAGCTCATGGGGCGGCCGCCGAACTCGCGCACGGCCCGTCAGCCGACCTTCTTCCACGTCTGGCATCCGGTGGACTGGAACGCCCCGTCGCCGCTGGAGATGGTGACCGTGGTGGGGCCCTTGACGTTGCCGTTGGTGATGATGTCCTCGAAGTCGCCCGACGTGCCCTTGAGCCGTGCCCAGTAGCAGTTCGGGATCACCGAATCCTCGGCGCCCGCAGTCTTGTAGGTGCCTGCCTTGATGTCGTCTCCGACGACGAAGGTTCCGTCGCCGGGGATGGTGGCGACCTTCGGCGCGGGCTTCTTCGACGGCTTCGCCGTGACGGTCTCCGTTTCGGTGACCGTGACCTCCGGTGCCGGCTCGGCGTCGGCCTTCAGCTCGGCGGGGGTGGCGGTCACGGTGACGGTCGGCCGTGCGGAGACCTTCTTGCCGGAATCCTCCCCGCCGGACGCTCCGATGCCGGCCCCGACGAGCAACAGGACGGCTGCGGCGGGGATCGCGACGCGCTTGCGCGCCCAGCCCGGCCGGGGAGGCACGGGCGGCTGCAGGGGAGGACCCCACTGTGGCTGCGGAGGCGTGGACGGCGGCGGTCCGAAAGACATGGGTCCCCCCAGGGTTGTGGAGGAATGACCGTAACGGGAGGGATGGAGAAAGTGTGAGGGATGTGCGCGAGTGGTGACTTAGTTGTGATCTGAACCAAGGTGGACGGGTCTCTGCTGCGGAAGGGCGCGGGCCGCTTCCGGCCCGCGCCCTCCCGTTCGTCCGGCCCGGTGTCAGGTCACCGTGCAGGACTGGTCACCGAGCTTGAACGCCGCCGGAGTCCCGTTCGTCCCCGACCAGCTCCCCGTGAAGCCGAAGCTCACCGACGAACCGGCCGCGACATTCGCGTTCCAGCCCAGGTTCTTCATCGTGACCGCCGCTCCGGACTGTGTGTGCTCGGCGTTCCACACCTGGGTGACACCCTGGCCGTTGGGAAAGGACCAGCCAAGTGCCCAGCCGTTCCAGGCGGTTGAGCCGGTGTTGCTGAGCCGGACGTCCGCCTGGAAACCGCCCGACCACTGGTTTGTGATCTTGTACGTCACCGCGCAGGCGCCGGTCGGTGTCGGGTCCGTGCCGCCGCCCCCGCCTCCGCCGTCCGCGTCGGACGAGTCGCCGTAGATGACGCCCCGGCCGTTCGTCGACACGTACACGCGCCCGTAGACGCGCGGATCACCGGTGATGGCCGCGCCCGTCCAACCCCACTGGTGGGCATCGTCGTTGATGCGGGTCCAGGTCGCGCCCTTGTCCGTGGAGCGGAAGATGCCGCGGACGCCGCCGATCTTCGCGCTCGTGTAGAGGCTCTGGTAGGAGGCGCCGGCCGCCGCCTTGCCGAAGCCGATCGTGTCGGCCTGCTCGACGCCCGACAGCTTGGTGAAGGTCGCGCCGCCGTCGGTGGAGTGCCACAGCCCGTACGCGCCGTCGCTCGCGCCGCCCGCCAGCCACACGTCACCCTTCGTGCCCGGCAGCGCCTTGAACCGTACGCTGTCGCCGCTCGGCAGCCCGGTCGCGGACGAGGCGGTGAAGGAGACTCCGCCGTCCGAACTGACGTAGAACCTGCCGGACTTGAAGCCGTAGAAGACCTTCGGGTCGACCCGGTCCGACTCGACGATCGCGCCGGCCGGGATGCCGGTCGACGCCGACCACGACGTGCCGAACCCCGTCGCGTGGTGGACGCCCGCGCCCTCCGGGCTCCACACGAAGCGGCTTCCGTCGGACGCCGCCGCGACCGTGCCGCCGCCGCTGACCCCCGAAGGGTCGGTGCCCGCAAACCAGTTGGCGCCGTTGTCCGTGGAGAACGCCACATGCGGACCAGAGTCGAGATTGCCGGCCCGCACCACCGTGCCCGGGTTGGACTCCGCGAAGTCGAGGCTCGTCGTCGTGGTGAAGTTCGGCGAAGTGAACATCATCGGGGGGACCTTGGTGAGATCCGTGTGCCGGAAGCCGCCGATGTCGCCCAGCGCGCTGAGGAGTTGGGCCCCGCCGGACGGGGGAGCGGCCAGGTCGTTCACGGCCGTCTCCTCCAGCCCCTGCGCCATCGGCTTGATGGTGAACTGGCCGCCGCTGTCCCACTGGCCCAGGTTCTCCGTGCCGTAGACCGTCGCGCCCGTCCCGTACATCATCCGGGCCGAGTTGAACGGATCGATCTCCAACGCCTCGGTCATCCAGCCCAGTTTGGGCGCCTGCTCAGGCGGTGACGGATTGGCGCCCCAGCTCAGCCACGGCGAGGACGAGACGTCCATCGTGTAGCGGTTCGAGCGGTTGGGGTACGAGGTGTAGTCCCAGGCCTTCGTCCAGGTTCCGCCGCTGTTCGTGGAGCGGAAGATCTGGGTGTCCGGCCACCAGGAGCTGTACGCCGTCGCCATGACCGTGCCCGGCTTCTGCCGGTCGACCGTCAGCCCGCTGAAGCCGTAGTAGGTGTCCGCCTCCGCGACCGGGCTGATGTCCGTCCAGGTGCCGGTCGCCGTCGCGTACCGCCACAGCCGACCCTTGCCGCCGTCGTACGGGCCGCCCTTGTCGCTGTACGCGAGATAGAGGTAGCCGTTCACCGCGTCGAGGACGCCCTTGTGGGCCAGGTATCCCGTGGGCTGCCCGGCGAGCCGGGACCAGGTCGCGCCCGCGTCGGTGGAGCGGTAGACGGCGTTGTCCTTGTCGGCGACACCGACGTAGATGGTCCCGGTCGCGTTGGTGCCCGTGCCGGTCGACTCGTCGAAGGTCACCCAGGCGATGCCCTGGTTGTCGGAGGCGTACCCGCTCGTGTCGGTCGGATCCTGCACGTAGTTGCCGACGTTGGGGAAATTCGTCACCTGCGACCAGGAGGCACCCGAGTCCGTGGACCGCCACAACCCCTTGCCGCTCGGGGCGCCCAGATACAGCACGCTGTTCCTGTGGGGGTCGACAGCGAGCCGTTCACCCATGCCGCGCCCGGGCATGTTGCCGCCCAGCTTGAACGGCAGATCGGCCTTCTGCCAGGTCGCGCCCCGGTCGGAGGACCTGAGCACGGCCCCGTTCCCGGGGTCCCAACTGTTCGTGTACGTCCCGACGGCCGCGTACACCTTGCTCGGCGAGACCGCGTCGGAGGCCAGGCTCACGACGCCGGTGTGGCCCCAGCGGTCCCAGCCCACCGAGTCGAGCAGCGGGGTCCAGCTCTTCGACGACTCCTGCCAGCGGTAGGCGCCACCGATGTCGGTCCGGGCGTACGCGAGGTTCCTCTCGGACCGGTTGAAGACGATGCCGGGAACGAACCCGCCACCGTCGATGCGCGCGTTCTTCCAGGTGTACGTGTCGGCGGCGATGGACGCCGCAGGGGCCTCCTTCTCGACGGCCTGCGCGGCGAGCGCGGGAGGAGTGCCGGCGAGCAGCCCGGCGGCAAGCCCGAGCACGGCGGTGAGGACGGGGGTTCTTCGCACGGTGACTCTCCTTGCGTGGGGGGACGAAGACGCGAAAGGCGCGTGTGGACCGGACGGCCCCCGGTGGAGTGGGGGGACCGTCCGGCCCGGCGCACGCGAAGCTCTGGGCGCCCCGAGCCCCTCAGGGGCGCGGGGAACTGCGCGACCAGCCACATCAGGCCCGCAGCCTACGTACCGCCCAACCCGCGGAGCGCCACGCGGAGCGGCAACGGGGCTATTCGAGGAGCTCCGCGTACGAACCCATCGCGAGAGCGATATCCGCCTGGGCCCAGAACCGGTGATACGTGAACGAGGGCGCGGCCCCGCCCGCCAGATACGCCTCGATCTTCGACCAGGCCGGATCGTCCTCGTAGAACGAGCGGATCGAGTCGAAGGTCGACGACGAGTTGATCGTGTCGCCGTTCGGCATCCTGCCGGTCCAGCCACTCGGGACGTACACGCCGTCGTCGAAGCGGTTGTAGTCGGCGCGGGTCTCCGGGACCGCGATGCCCAGCGCGTCCTGATTGTTCTCCCACATGCCGTCGAGCAGCGCCTTGGCCGTGGCCCCGGCCTGTGTGTCACCGGAGCGGTCGGCGTAGTACGTCAGGGTCTTGGCGTACGCGGCCGCCACGCCGACGTCGTCCGTGTAGTCGGCGACGGTGACGTGAAGTCCCGTGTTCCCACCGGGACTTGACGCGTTCCAGGTGTCAGGCTTACCCGACCACTGGAGGGTGTTCGGGATGCGGAAGGAGCCGTCCGGGTTGACCGTGGTCTTGGACAGCGCCCAGTCGACCCACTTGTCGAGGACGACCTTGGCGTCCGCGTCACCCGTCTGCTGGTAGTACTCGGCGACCCGCTCCATCGACCACGCCTGGAAGCCGAACCACTGGTTGGACGGCGGGTCGTGGTAGACGGGCTTCTCGTCGTAGAACATGCCGTAGAAGGTCGGCGTCCCGGAAGGCGGCGTCGCGTACCGCCCCTGCCAGCTGTTGGTCGCGCCGCCCGCGATGGCCCCCTCGCTGGACTGCAGCCAGCGGTAGAACTCCAGCTGCCGGTCGAGGGACTTGGCCCAATCCGCCTGCCCTGTGGCCGACTTGGGCTTCAGGTCGGCGTACGAGCTGAGCGCGTACGCCGCCAGGGGGTTCTGGTAGCCGCCGTGGGTGTGGCTGGAGCCGATGCGCCAGGCCCAGCCCGCCGAGGCGTCGGTGGCGCCGCCCCACGCGTAGTACCAGTTCAGCAGGTAGTGCGAGGCGTCCTTGCCGGTGCCGGCCGGGCAGGTCGACGGCCCCACGCAGTTGCCGATTTTCTTGAAGTACTTGTCGTACATGGAGTAGCGGAGATAGTCGCCCATCTTCGCGGCCTTGCCGACGGTCGCCGTGACGGCGGAGCCGTTGCCCTGCTGCTTGGCCCAGATGTCGGCCCAGTACGCGGCCTGCACGGCCCGCGCGTCGGCGTCGGGGGCGTTGGTGAACTTCCACTGCTTGGCGTACGAGGCGTCCTTGGTGAACAGGTCCAAGTACCCGTTCGTGCCGCCGTACTTGAAGGCGTCACACGTCGGCTGGGGCACGGTCTCCCACACCGACTCCTGCGATCCGCGCTGGAAGGTGTTGATGTACGAGGGACCGGTGTCCGTCGGACCCGCCTCGCACTTGCCGGGCGAATTGCCGTACCCGTAGACGTTGTCGACGTCCTGCAGCCAGTGCATGCCGTAGATGTCGTCCGTGCCGTACGCGCTCTTCAGCTCGGCGGCGATCGGGTCGGAGCCGACCGACACACCGGTGTCGAGCTGCGCCGGGTACTCGTTCGGGGTGTCGTGCTCGGGCGCGTAGGTCGCCGGCTTCGAGGCGTTGTAGAACGAGTTCGTCGGCTGGTCGGCCTTCGTGGGGATCATGAACTTCTCCATGATCTCCCAGGCCCCGTTGAACCTGGACCAGTCGCCCGTCACCTTGCCGTACATGGCCTGGAGCCAGAGCAGATAGCTGTACGCCTCCGACGTCGTCTCATGGCCGTGGTCGGGCGCCTCGACGATCAGCGTCTCCACCGAGTGGTACGGGATGCCCTCCGGCGAGAAGTAGCCGTTCGCCGGGTTGGTGATCTTCCCGTAGAGCTCCAGGAAGCGGGCGTCGTACTCCTTCGACGCGGCGAGCTGCGTGACGGTGACCGCGCCCTTCGCGTGCCCGGTGGCCGTCGACTCGAAAGTCGCCGAACCGGTGCCCGAGGCGGCGGCCGTGACGGTCACCTTCTGGGCGGTGTTCCAGTTCGACGGGGTGAAGGTGAGCGACGCCCCGGCGGTGACGGACAGGCCCGTGTTGCCGCTCGCTCGAGCGGTCGCCACGGTCACGTTCGCCGAGGGCTGGGTCGAGAGCTTCACGTCGTACGTCCCCGACTTGCCCTGCTGGACGCCCAGTTGGGTCGGCGAGACCACCACGGCGGGACCCGAGGCGACCGTGATGCCGACCGGCGTGGACTCCGCCGACGCGCCCAGGCTGTCGTACGCCTTCGCGAGCAGCGAATGACTGCCCACGGTCAAGCCGGAGGCTGAGAGCGAGTACGGCGAACTCGTGTCGGTGCCCAGCAGCGTCGTGTTGTCGTAGAACTCGACCTTGCTGATCGTCGCGTTGTCCGCCGCCGCGGCGGTCGCGGCGAGCGGGACCGTGGCGCCCTGGGAGTACACGGCGCCCGCGGTGGGGCTGGTCAGCACGGTGATCGGCGGCTGGTGGGCGCCGGCGCAGGCCGTGCCGTTGATCGCGAAGGACGTGGGCGCGGCGTTGGTGCCGCTGTACGTGAACTGGGCGCCGGTCGTCACCGCGGCACCCACCCCGATCGTCCCGTTCCAGGACGCGTTCCTCGCGGTGACCGTCCTGCCGGACTGCGACCACGTACCGCTCCAGCCGCTGCTGAGCTGCTGGTTGCCCGCGTAGTCGTACGTCAGGGTCCAGCCGCTGATCGCCTCCGTGCCGCGGTTGGTGAGGGTGAGCTCGGCGGTGAAGCCGGAGCCCCAGTCGTTCGTCTTGTAGTCGACGCTGCACTGGACGGCCGCCGCCTGAGCGGGGGTCGCGCCGGTGGCCAGTGTGGTCAACGGAAGGGCGAGGGCCGCCACCACGGCGGTCCACATCCGCCGCGCGAGGCGGCGTCTCCGTCTGGATGCCATGTTCTGGTTCCTCTCCATGCGGCTCGGAGATGGGGGGAGGGGCAACAAGCCTTGAACCAGTGGGAGCGCTCCCATAGTGGGGATGAGGGTCGAAGGGGTCAAGGTGCTTGAAGAGTCGAAATGATTCGATAGATCAAGAGTGCAACTCCTCTGTCCTTTACCAACACTTGGCGCTACCTTCTTCGGCACCAGTGGGAGCGGTTCCATCAGTCGACACGTCCGTCACGACGTGTCAGAGCTGCAAGGAGTCGCTCATGCGACATCCCCCGCGTTCATCTCTTTTAGTGGCCTGCGCTGCGGATCTCTGTCATGAGCACCGCAAGTGCATCGCTCGTGTCACCGCTACGGGAGTCGCGCCCGCCTGCCCGGTGGAGTGCTCCGAACTCACCCTCATCCCCCATGACGACGGCACTCCCACGCCGTCGTACGGCATCGGGCTGCGCGATCGTCCGCGCTCCCTCGACGGATAGGACACCCCGCACATGAGCCGTACCAGAACAGCAATCCTCGCGGCGATGGCGCTCGTGGCCGGCACCGCGGGCGCCGCCGTCGCGGCGATACCGCCGGACGTCGGCGTGGCCGCCATTCCCTGCACTGTCGACTACAAGGTGCAGAACCAGTGGGACTCCGGCTTCACCGCCGCGGTCACCGTCACCAACAACAGCGCGGCCAAGTCGAGTTGGGCCGTGAAGTGGTCGTACGCCGGAAACCAGAAGGTCACCAGCGGCTGGAACGCGAAGCTCAGCCAGAGCGGCACCGCCGTCACCGCGGCCAACGAGAGCTACAACGGCACGCTGGGGACAGGGAGTTCGGTCAGCTTCGGCTTCAACGGCACCTACAGCGGCACCAACGCGCTGCCCACCACCTTCACCCTGGACGGAGTGACCTGCAACGTCGACGACGGTGGCGGCGGCCCCGGACCCACGGACCCGCCGGTCCCGGGCGCCAAGGTCGACAACCCGTACGCGGGCGCCAAGGTGTACGTGAACCCGGAGTGGAAGGCGAAGGCCACCGTGGAGACCGGGGGCAGCCGGATAGCCAACCAGCCGACGGGCGTGTGGCTCGACCGGATCGCCGCCATCAACGGCGTGAACGGCGGCATGGGCCTGCGCGCCCACCTGGACGCGGCGCTCGCGCAGAAGGGCTCCGACGAACTGGTCGTCCAACTGGTCATCTACAACCTGCCGGGCCGTGACTGCGCGGCCCTCGCCTCCAACGGCGAACTCGGCCCGACGGAGATCGACAAGTACAGGACCCAGTACATCGACCCGATCGCGGCCATCCTCAAGGACACCAAGTACGCGGGTCTGCGGATCGTCACGACCGTCGAGATCGACTCGCTGCCGAACCTCGTCACGAACGTCTCGCCGCGCGTCACCGCCACCGCCAACTGCGACACGATGAAGGCGAACGGCAACTACGTGAAGGGCGTCGGCTACGCGCTGAACAAGCTCGGCGACGCGCCCAACGTCTACAACTACGTGGACGCCGGCCACCACGGCTGGCTCGGCTGGGACGACAACTTCGCGCCCTCGGCCGCCCTGTTCAAGGAGGCGGCCACCGCCGAGGGCGCGACCGTCGCCGATGTGCACGGCTTCATCGTGAACACCGCCAACTACAGCGCCCTCAAGGAGAACCACTTCACGATCAACGACTCCGTGAACGGCGCGTCGGTCCGTACGTCGAAGTGGATCGACTGGAACCGGTACGTCGACGAGCAGTCGTACGCGCAGGCCATGCGCAGCCAGTTGGTCTCGATCGGCTTCCCGTCCGGGATCGGCATGCTGATCGACACCTCTCGCAACGGCTGGGGCGGCACGGCACGGCCCACCGGTCCCGGGGCGACGACCAACGTCGACACCTACGTCGACGGAGGCCGTTACGACCGGCGCATCCACCTCGGCAACTGGTGCAACCAGTCGGGCGCGGGCCTCGGCGAGCGGCCGCAGGCATCACCGGCGACCGGCATCGACGCGTACGTGTGGATGAAGCCGCCGGGTGAGTCGGACGGGTCGAGCACCGCCATCCCCAACGACGAGGGCAAGGGCTTCGACCGGATGTGCGACCCGACGTACACCGGCAACCCGCGGAACAACAACAACATGTCGGGCGCGCTGCCGAACGCGCCGCTGTCCGGGCACTGGTTCTCGGCGCAGTTCCAGGAGCTCATGAAGAACGCGTATCCGGCGTTGTGACCTTCCGCTGGTGCGGGTCGCCTGAGCGGGTGGTTTGTCTGCGGCTGAGTGGGGGCTGGTCGCGCAGTTCCTCGCGCCCCTAAAAGCCACAAGATTGCGCCGTTCCCCGCGCCCCCTGACAGGGGCGTGGGGAACTCTTTGCTGTTTCCGCAAGGCGAGTAGCTGTTCTGGGGAGGTGGTAGCACGCTGTCCGTATCCCGGACGAGAGGCTTGGAACCATGGCACACGACCACGGGCAGCACGACGAACAGGGTCACGAACACGGTTACGGGCACGGCCACACGCACACCCACATCGACTTCGCGGAGATGCTTCCGATGCTGGAGCAGGAGGCCGAGCTGTTCACGCCGCTCTACGCGGAGGCGGCGGGCTGGCTGCGGGAGCGGCAGCCGGAGCCCGAGATGATCGTGGACGTGGGCAGCGGTCCCGGTGTCATCTCCTGTCTGCTCGCCGACACGTTCCCCAAGGCGCGGGTCGTCGCCGTGGACGGCGCCGGGCCCCTCTTGGAGGCGGCCCGCGCCCGTGCCGCCCGCCTCGGGATCGCCGACCGCTTCAGCACACTGGAGGCCGAACTCGGCGACGGGCTCGGCGACTTGGAGTACCCGGCCGATCTTCTCTGGGCCAGCAGGTCCCTGCACCACGTCGGTGACCAGCGGGCCGCCCTCGCCGGATTCGCCGAGCGGCTCGCGCCCGGCGGTGTCCTCGCCCTGCTGGAGGGCGGCCTGCCCTCGCGCTACCTTCCACGCGACATCGGCATCGGCCGGCCCGGTCTGCAGGCCCGGCTGGACGCGGTGGAGCAGGAGTGGTTCACGCGGATGCGGGGCGAGCTGCCGGGGGCGGCCGAGGAGACCGAGGACTGGGCCGGCCTCCTGACGGCTGTCGGCCTGCGTCACGCGGCGACCCGTACGTTCCTGCTCGATCTGCCCGCGCCTCTGTCGGAGGAGGGCCGCGCCTTCGTCGCGACCAGCCTCGGCCACCGCCGGACCGGGCTCGCGGAGGGCCTTGAGCCCGATGATCTCGCTCTGCTCGACCGGCTCCTCGACGCGGACGACAAGGCGAGCGTGTATCAGCGGCCCGATGTGTTCGTGCTTGCCGCGATGACTGTGTATGTCGGGGTGAAGGCTTAGCTTTTCGCACGATGTCGTCGTCATCGTGCGGGTGGTGGGGGCTGGTCGCGCAGTTCCCCGCGCCTCTGAAGGGCTGCGCACCCGGGTGCGGACCCTCAGCATTGGCCCGGGCGTGCGTATGCGGTGACCTGGGCTCCGTGTACCTCGCGCGTGTCGCACTCCTCGAAGTGGGCCTGGAGCACGTTCCGTTTCACGGCCTCCCCCGCGAAGGCGTCCAGTGGCTGGCCCGCCGGGTCGCGGACCGTGACGATCCTGGGGGTGGCGAGCATGCGGGTGCGGATGGCGGAGGGGGACACCTCCGTGCCGTACAAGGTGCGGGAGGCGTGCGGACCGCGGTCGAGGGCGAGGTCGCGGAGGCCCGCGACGGCCTGCGGATACGGCAGGGACCACACGCGGCGTCGCAGCGGCATGTAGAGGATGCCGTCTCCAGGCTCGCTCATTTTCTGGAGGGCGCGGGCGATGGCCGTGACGTCGTCGGTGCGGCTCGCGGGGTCGCGCAGGTGCAGGGTGCCGGGGACCAGGGCGCAGACGGTCGCCGCCGCAGCAACCCGTATCCAGCCCAGCCTGCCGAGCCGATGGAGCGCGGCGCCGATCAGCAGGGCGAGTCCGGCGTTGCCGTAGAGGACGTATCGGTCCACGTACAGGGGCTGGAGCACGGACGTCAGCATGAGCAGGGCCGCGGGTGCGATGAGAAGGGCGAGCGCGAGTGTCCTGAGATCCACGGTCCGGCCGGTACCCAGGGGGAGGACGCGCGCGCAGGCCAGGCCCAGGGCCGCCACGCTCCCGAACGTGATGTACGAGACGACGTCGAAGCCGATCCACCCCACCTGCTGCGACTGGCCCGCGCTCAGTACCGCGACAGGCGCGAGCCCGAGGACCACGGCGGCCGCGGTGACCGCCCAGCCGCGCCGGGCCGCGCGCGGGACGGCCGGCGCGTGCGCGGCCAGGGCGAGGACCGCGAACTCGTGCAGCAGACAGGCCGCGAGCATCAGCGCGCCGTAGCCGGCCCAGACCTTGGCGTTCCGCGCGGTCACCGCCGACACCAGCGCATACGTGGCCCACACGACCAGCGCGCACACGAGCGCGTACGAACGGCCCTCCTGCGCGTACTCCTGGACAGGCGGGAGGAGCGCGAAGACGAGGCCCGCGAGCAGTCCCGAACGCGGGCCCGCCAATCGGTTCCCGAGCCGGATCACTCCCGCTGTAGCCGCCGCTGTGGCGAGGACCGACGGCAGTCGCATCACGAGGAGCGGGTCGGCGCCGCCGAACACGGCATACAGGGTGTGAACGAGGAGGTAGTGCGCGCCGTGCACCGCGTCCGCGTTGCCGAGCGTGGCCCACAGGTCGGGGAGACTCCGGTGCGCCATGTCGTACGTGACCGCCTCGTCCCGCCACAGCGAACCACCCCGGCGGACACCCCACAGGCCGAGCGCGAGGGTGACGAGGACGGGCAGCAGCAAGAGGAGCGGTCCGGGGCGCCGGGGGGCGACGCCCTGGAGGCGCACGATCGTTGTGGGGGCCGGGCGGGCGGACTGCGCGGTGGCGATGACGGGCTCCCGTACGTGGGCGTCGCCGACGGGGTGACGACGGAGGGACTCGGAGACGTCGAGTCCAGCCGTCGCGGGATTGATGCGCAGGCCCGTTCCGGGCGCCTATCAATCGGATCCGGCGGCTCCTGGCGTGGTCGGACGCCGGCCGGTGCGGTTGCGGCGCTTGCTACCGTGCCGTGGGAAACGGTTGTGTCCGGGGGACGGGGGGAGACACCTGTGGGACGCCGGGAGAAACCGCTGGACCCGGCCGCGGGGCCCGTGCAGCGCTTCGCGTACGAACTGCGCAAGCTGCGGGACGGGGCGGGCGCACCCACCTACCGGGACATGGCCCGGGACGTCCGCTATTCGGCACCGACGCTCTCCGCCGCGGCGGCCGGCGAACGGCTGCCCTCGCTGCCGGTGCTCCTCGCCTACGTCACCGCGTGTGGCGGTGATCCGCGCGAGTGGGAGCGCCGGTGGGGCGAGGCGCTCGCCGAGGAGGCAGACGACCGGGCGCCGCAGGACGGCGACTCGCCGTATCCCGGGCTGGCCCGCTTCGGGACGGACGAGCGGTACGCGTTCCACGGGCGCGACGAGTTGGTCGCGGAACTCCTCGAACTGACCGGCAGGCGACGGATCCTGGCCGTCATCGGTGCCTCCGGCAGCGGCAAGTCGTCGCTACTGCGCGCCGGACTGATACCCGCCCTGCGTGCATCCGGCGACGGGCTCGCCGCCATCAGGATCCTCACCCCGGGGGATCGTCCCGCCCGCACCCACCGTGCCCTTTTCACTCCGCGCGCCACGGACGGCAGCGGGGAGAGGGGCGGCGCGAGCAACGGGGCGAGGGGTGAGGGCGGAGAGCACGCCGGGGAAACGGCCGGCGACACACTGCTCGTCGTCGATCAGTTCGAGGAGGTGTTCTCGCTCTGCCGCAATCCAAGCGAACGGGCCGCGTTCCTCGACCAGTTGCTCGCCGCGCGAGACCCCGACAGCAGGCTCCGTGTGATCCTGGCCGTCCGCGCGGACTTCTACGGCCGCTGCGCCGAGCACGGCCCGCTCGCCGAGGCGCTGTCCGACGCGAACATCCTCGTCGGACCCATGCCGCCCGACCGCCTGCGCGAGGCGATCGTCCGGCCCGCCGTCACCGCCCGGCTAGTCGTCGAACGCGCTCTGACCGCCCGGATCATGGCCGATGTGGCGGGCGAACCGGGCGGACTGCCGTTGATGGCGCACGCCCTGCGCGAGGTCTGGCGGCGCCGCTCCGGCAAGACGCTCACCGAGGCCGCGTACGACGCGATCGGGGGCGTACGCGGTGCCGTCGCCCACACCGCGGAGGAGATCCACGGCACATTCACGGCGGCCGAAGCCACCGCTGCCCGAGCCCTGTTGCTGCGCATGGTGTCGCCGGGTGACGGCACCTCCGACACCCGCCGCCCTGTGGAGCGCGCCGAACTCGCCGCCGACCCCGCCACGGAGCGGGTACTCGAACGCCTCGTCCGCGCCCGTCTGTTGACGGTCGACGGCACGGTCGTCGACTTCGCCCACGAGGCGCTCATCGACGGCTGGCCCCGGTTGAAAAGCTGGATCGACGAGGACCGGGAGCGCCTGCGGCTGCACCGGCGGCTGACCGAGTCGGCCCAGGCGTGGTCCGAACTCGCTCACGACCCGGGCGCGTTGTACCGCGGGACCCGGCTCACCGCGGCCCGCGAGACTTTCACCGACCCCGCGGGCCTGAGCCCGCTGGAGCGCGACTTCCTGACCGCGAGCATCGAGTCGTACGAGCGCGGGGTGCGCGCGGCCACGCGTACCACCCGGCGGCTGCGCACCCTCACGGCCGCGCTGGCGGCGCTGCTGTGCGTCGCTGTCCTGGCCGGCCTGTCCGCCTGGCGCCAGAGTGGCACGAACGCCCGGCAGCGCGACGAGGCCGAGGCCCGCCGGATCGCCGACGTGGCGGGGGAGTTGCGCACGTCCGACCCGCGTACCGCGATGCGGCTGTCCGTCGCGGCCTGGCGAATCGCGGATCTGCCGGAGACACGGGCGGCGGTCCGGACGGCCGCGGGGCGGCGGGAACAGACGGCGTACACCCCGCCCGGCGAACTGCCCCAGAACGCGCCCTCGTGGCTGAGCGGGGACGGTCGCCTGCTGACCACGGTGTCGCGCGACCGGGTCACACAGTGGGACGTGCGCGCGGAGCGCGAGGTCCGGTCCGTGAAGGTGCCCGGGATCTCCAAAGGCGTCACCGATGTGTCCAGGGACGGACGGTGGATCGCCCACCACGCCGAAGGAGGGGTTACCGTACGGGACTTGACGAGCCGGACGACACGGCACGTCCCGACCGGTGACTGGCGCGACGACGACGGGGTGTTCTCACCGAGCAGCCGCCTGTTCGTCGACAAACGGCACATGGGCGGGGACCGCGCACGGGTCCAGGTATGGGACGTGCGGCGGCAGAAGCGCCTCTTCACGTACGGGCGCGCGGAGGACGGCGGCCATATGCCGGTGGTGAGCCCGGACGACCGGCTGGTCGCCTGGTGCATCCGCCCCAAGGCCAGGCTGGAGATCCACGACGTGGTCACCGGCCGTCGTGTGATGCCCAATTGGCCGCGCCGTATGGCGCAGCGCTTCTGCGGCCCCACCGGGGACGAGTTCGACTTCACACCCGACGGCAGGGCTGTCGCCGTCGTGAACACGGACGGTGTCCACACCTGGGACTTCCGTGCAGGGCGTGAGCGCGAGGCCCTGCCGCTGAACGGCGTCGGTCAGACGGCCGTGCGCTTCGACAGCACGGGCGACTACGCCCTGACCTGGTCCGGTGGCCTCTTCGCGGTCTGGCGCACGGACAGTTCCGACCGACCGCTCATCACCTTTCCCGTCTCCAACCGCACCGTGAGCGAGTACCGGCTGGACACGGAGGACGCGGTGCTGCGCTACCGCGAGGGCGGTCAGACGAACAGCGTCCGTACGCTCTCGCTCGACGGCCTCGTCGGTGATGTGACGTGGCGTCAGAAGGCACTCACCCACGCGGTGTTCGACCAGGGCGGGAGGGCGATATCGTCCCCGGGGCCGGCGTACATGGCCCGGGCCGTGTCCCCGGACGGCACACTCTTCACCGCCATCAACACGGCCAGCGGCCTGGAGGTCCGGCGGAGGGGCGACCGGCCCAGGAGCTGGATGGTGGGGACGCCGCAGATGGACGCGGTGGCCATCGCCCCCACCGGACGCACCGTCCTCGACATGGACGGCGAGCTGATCGACGTGCCGACGGGCCGTAGGAGCAAGGCGGTTCGAGGAGAGGACACGGTGGACGCGGCGGCCTTCAGCCCCGACGGGCGTTACCTGGCCATCGCGACCACCAACGGGCGGACCTCCCTGTGGGACGTCCGTGGGCGGCACCGGATCGCCGTCCTCGTCGACACCGACGATGCGATGTCACCCCCGGTGTTCGCCTTCTCCGCCGATGGCTCACTGCTCGCGGTGGGCGACGAGGACGGCTCCGTACGCGTCTGGGAGACCGCGTCGTCCCGACAGGCGCCCGCGTCGGTGCAGGTGGGGGACGGCCCGGTGCTTGCGGTCGGATTCACCACCGGCAACCGGGAGTTGAGGCTGGCCACGCCACATCTGCCCCCGCGGGGGTACGCGCTGGCCCCGGAGAGCGCCGCCACGGCTGTGTGCGCCCGGGCGGGTGGTGGCGCGACCGAGGAGCAGTGGCGTTTGTACCTGCCCAACGTGTCCTACCGGCGAACGTGCTGACGATGGCGTCCGCCGGGACGTGTTGACATCGAGTGCTCTCCAAGTGATGGACTCCAGGCACTTCGTGACGGACACGACACGGACATGACGCGAGTACGGCTTGGGGGAACGTATGACTGACTCACCAGTGGCGCTGATCACCGGCGGCGGCAGCGGGATCGGCGCGGCGGTGGCGCGGCAGTTGCTCGACGCCGGGCACCGGGTGACGGTGACGGGGCGCGGGGAGGAGCGGCTGCGCGGGTTCGCGGAACAACTCGGCAAGCCCGAGGGGCTGTTGACGATCAGGGGTGACGCGGCGGACTACGACCACGTCCAGGCTGCCGTCGAGGCGACGGTGAAGGAGTTCGGACGGCTCGACACCGTCGTCGCCAACGCCGGGTACGCCACGCACGACACCGTCGCCGAGGGCGATCCGGCCGGGTGGCGGGACATGGTGCTGACCAATGTGCTCGGCCCCGCGCTGCTCATCCGGGCGTCGATCGACCGGCTGAAGGAGACGCGGGGGCGGATCGTGCTCGTCGGCAGCGTCGCGGGCCACATCCACGGTCCCGGCAACATCTACGGAGCGACGAAGTGGGCCGTGACCGGGCTCGCCGAGAACACCCGGCGGCAGGTCACCGAGTACGGCGTGGGCGTGACTCTGATCTCGCCCGGCCGGGTGGAGACACCGTTCTGGGACGGCCTCGGCAGCCTGCCGCCCGGACATCTGCTCACCTCGGACCAGATCGCGGAGTCGGTCGTCTGGGCGATCCGGCAGCCGAGCGGGGTGGATGTGAACACCGTCGTCGTACGGCCGATCGGCCAGCCGGTCTGAGCAGCCAGGTCGAGCCGGTCTGAGCGTCAGGTCGAGCCGGTCTGATCCGGTCTGAGTCGGGGGACATGAGAGGTTCGCCGGTCCTCAGTTGTTTGAATCTTGGTTGTCGTCAAGGAACTGCTCCGCCAGCTCCTCGCCGAGGGACACCGTCGCTGCCTGGTCCTCGATGGGGGAGACCTGGGAGTTGGTGAAGACGATGTACGTCACTCCGGAGGCCGCGCCGCCGGTCGCCGGGTCGGGATTGATGCCGAGGGCGCGCGCGGTGGCGTACGAGGCCTCGCCGATGATCTTCGTGGGGCCTGTGTCACCGACGACGGCGTACTGGACCTCGTCGCCGTGGATCACCGCCGCCACGCTGCCGCCCCTGATGCCGGAGGCCGTGTAGTTCCAGATGTCGCTGGGGCCGGGCACCACGACGTACGGGAGTTCCTCGGAGTTCAGCGGTCTGCCGTCGGACTGGTGGAAGGCCGTCTGGTCCTGGAACCACGGGTCGGTGCGCTTGTTGCACTCGGTGGTGACCTGGCCGTCGCAGTCGATGTCCATGTCGGCCTTCCAGAAGACCGCGCCGTTCATGCCGCACACGGGGACGGTGGCCGGCGCCCCCACGTCGAGGCTGTATTTGCCGTTCGAGATCTGCGAGCAGGACGTCATCTCGGCGAGCAGGTCGGCCGCGGTGACCGTACCCTCCGGAGCCTGTACGGGAGCGGCGCCCGCCGGGAGGGTCGCGGCGGCGAGGAGCGCGGTGCCTGCTGCGGCGGCGGCGAGGGTCAGTGTTCGAGTGCGCACTGTGGGAGGACCCTTCTGGGCCTTGGGGACGTCACGCGGCGGGGCGACGTGCATCCGACGTGTGGGGGGACATCGACGGGGACATATGTGTGCTCGCTGAACGGGTACTCGGGCGAGCCTGACCGATCCCCCTCCCATCGGCGAGGATGCCGCGCCTTTTCTCACCCGCCCGCCGCATCCACGACACCGTGTCGGCCCCGAACACACCGAACACACGACAAAGCCGCCGCCCGAGCATGTCGGGCGGCGGCTTCCGGTACCCCGGGTTGTGCGGCTGTGGCGTACGACCGTGTCGTGCGGCCGTACGGTCAGTCGTTGACGTCCGCCGGGTTCGAGCCGAGCCGGCGGTCCTCGTTGAGCGCGCTGATCGCGGCGATGTCCTCGGTGTCGAGGGAGAAGTCGAAGACGTCGATGTTCTCCTTGATCCGGGACGGGGTCACGGACTTGGGGATCACCACGTTTCCGAGCTGGACGTGCCAGCGCAGGACGACCTGGGCCGGCGTGCGGTTGTGCTTCTGGGCGATGGCCACGATCGCCGGGACCTCCAGCAGGCCCCTGCCCGAACCGAGCGGGGACCAGGCCTCGGTGGCGATGCCCTGCTGCGCGTGGTACTCGCGGGACGCGTGCTGCTGGAGGTGCGGGTGCAGCTCGATCTGGTTGACGGCCGGAATGACGGACGTCGCGTCGATCAGCTTCTCCAGGTGCTCCGGAAGGAAGTTGGAGACACCGATCGACTTGGCACGGCCGTCCGCGTAGAGCTTCTCGAAGGCCTTGTACGAGTCGATGTACTTCTCCTTGGCCGGCATCGGCCAGTGGATGAGGTACAGGTCGACGTAGTCGAGGCCGAGCTTCTCCAGGGACGCGTCGAACGCGCGCAGTGTCGAGTCGTATCCCTGGTCGGCGTTCCAGAGCTTGGTGGTGACGAAGAGATCCTTGCGGGCGACGCCGGAGGCGGCGAGGCCCCGGCCGGTGCCGGTTTCGTTGCCGTAGATCGCCGCGGTGTCGATGCTGCGGTACCCGGCCTCCAGCGCGGTGGCGACCGCCCGCTCCGCCTCGTCGTCCGGCACCTGCCAGACCCCGAAGCCCAGCTGGGGCATCTCGACGCCGTTGTTCAGGATGATCGGGGGGACCTTGCTCACGAGCTCTCGATCCTTCAGTCGTCGGGTGGTACTCCCATCGTCAACGATCACGGGCCGTCGCGCATTCCTGTCCTGTTTTTCGGTCTTTTCGGTCCCGTGCCCGCGCCGAACGAACGGGAGATTGGCCGGAAACCTACCCGGGTTCATAGGTCCGAACCATTGACCGCGTCTCGTCAGGCCGAGGACTCTTTGCATGTTGGTGAACGGAGTGCACGTATATGAACTCGACGACGAGGATGAGGGACCCATGACCCCCACACGTAGGAACCTGCTCGGTGCGGCACTGGGCGGCGTGGCCGCCGCGGCCGTCGGTTCACCCGCTCTCGCGGCACCCGCCGCGTCCTGGCAGCTCAAGTGGTCCCCGTCGGCGCGCACCAACGGGCTGGGCGCCTTCGAGACCCTGGAGGACGACCGCGCGGGCTCGCACCCCGCGGCCTCCCCGCACATCTACGCCACGGGCGACAACTGGCGCTTCAACATGCACACCGTCGACCGCGACACGTCGACGGACCGCCAACGGCACGAGGTCACCGGCCTGCGCAACGGCTCCGGCAGCAACTACCTCAAGTGGACCGAGGGCCAGACCTGGCGGGTGACGTACTCGATGTACATCCCCAGCTCCCTCAAGGCGACCACCACCTTCACCCACATCATGCAGATGAAGCAGCCCGGCACCGGCAGCTCGCCGATCGTCGTGCAGTCGCTCCGGCGGGTGAACGGCGTGCAGACCATCGAGCTCAAGCTCTTCGAGAGCGACATCCTCGTCGGCCGCACGAACCTCGAACCCCTGCACAACAAATGGATCGACGTCGACTTCCAGATCAAGGTCGGCAACGGCTCGGCCGGTTCGGTCCGCTGGATCCTGAAGAACGGCTCGACGACGGTCGTCGACGCGTCACGCACAGGCGTGGACACGTTTCTGGCCGACCGCGTACGCCCCAAGTGGGGCATCTACCGCTCCCTCGGCGACACGTCCGGGTCCCTCCAGGACTGCTATCTGCTGCTTTCGAACATGCGGGGTTACCAGCTGGTGTGAGCCGCTCGTGCGGGCCGCGTGTCTGTGGCCGGTGCGGGCCGTCAGTTCGTGGTCGTGCCCAGGTACGCGTCCCGCACCCGCCGGTCCGCGTGCACTTCGGCGGGGGTGCCCTCGGCGAGGACGCGGCCCAGGTCGAGTACGACGATCCGGGCGGACAGTTCCATGACGAAGGCGACGTTGTGTTCGACGAGGAGGACGGCACAGCCCTCCTCCTCGGAGAGCCGGCGGATGACGGACGACAGATGACGACGTTCGTCGGCCGTCATCCCGGACGCGGGCTCGTCCAGCAGTAGCACCCTGGGCGGGTCCGCGACCGCCCGCGCCAGTTCGACCATGCGGGCCCGGCCCACCGGCAGGGCGCCGGCGTAGGTCTCACCCAGGTCGTCGAGCCCGCAGGTGCGCAGGACGGTGGCCGCCCGGGCGCGGCGGTCCCGCTCGTACGTACGCCGTGTCGGGGACGCCAGCAGATCGGCCGCGAGCCCGCCTCCGCCGCCGCGCCACTCCTGGGCCACCACCAGGTTGTCGGCCACGGTGAGCTGGCCGAACAGCTGCTGCCGCTGGAAGGTACGGCGCATTCCGCGGCGGGCCCGCCATACGGGGGAGCGGCGGGTGACGTCCGTTCCGTCGAGACGGACGCGGCCCTCGTCGGGGCGCCGGATGCCGGAGAGCACGTCGAAGAGGGTCGTCTTTCCGGCGCCGTTGGGGCCGATGAGCCCGCAGATCTCCCCGGGACGGAGAGCGAGGCTCACGTCGTCGAGCGCCCGGATGCCGCCGAAACGGACGCCCACGCCGGTGGCCTGGAGGGCTGGGGGTGCGGTGGGTTCGGAGGGTACGGAGGGTACGGAGGGCGCGGAGGGCGCGGGGGTGCTGCTCATGGCCGGACCCCTCCCCGGGTCTGGGACGGGATGGTCGGGTTCTTGAGGGACGTGGGGCTGGGATCGGCACCGGGAATGGGATCGGGAGCGGGGTCGGGAGCGGGGTCGGGCCCGGCCTCGGAACCCGGGTCGGGACGGGCTGCCGCCTCGGGCGACGCCACCAGGCCCAGATACGCCTCCGTCAGCCGGGTCGTCTCCACGGATGCCCGGGGACCGCACCACGTCACCCGGCCCTGCGCGAGGTACGCGACCGTGTCCGCGACCCCCAGCGCCTCGGTCGCCTTCTCCTCGACCAGGAGCAACGCCGTTCCGGCGTCGCGTAGTTCGGTGAGGAGGCGGAACACCTCCTCGACGATGCGCGGGGCGAGGCCGAGGGACGGTTCGTCCGCGATCAGGACTTTCGGGGGGCGTTGGAGGAGCGGGGCGAGGGCGAGCATCTGCTGTTCGCCGCCGGAGAGCGAGCCGGCGGGCACGCCACGTCGTCCGGCGAGGCCGGGGAACCGCTCGTACACGGCCTCGCGTTGGTCCTTCTCCCGCAGATACAGGGCGAGGTTCTCCTCGATGGTGAGCGCCGGGAAGATGCCCCGCCCCTCCGGTGCCAGGACCACTCCGGCGCGCGACCTGCGTACGGCTCCCTCGCGGGTGGCGTCGCGGCCGGCCACGTACACCTGGCCGCCGAGCGGACCGATCAGGCCCGCCGCGACACGGCAAGTCGTCGATTTCCCGGCCCCGTTCGGGCCGAGGAGCGCGACGATCTCGCCGGGGTGTACGGCGAGATCCACCCCGTGCAGGACGGGCGCGCCGTCGTATCCGGCACGGACGGCGCGGAGTTCGAGGGCGGGCGGTTCGGCGGGGGAGGGGGATGCGGTCGGCGGGGCACTGGCTTGGGCGACGGCCGGACCCCCGCTCGGGGCCTGGGACACGCCGGCCAGGCTCCCGCGGGACGCCTCGGACGCGTCGGAAGCCTCGGACGCCTCGGCCCGGCTCCCACTCGGCGCCCCGGACACCCCCACCCCGGGCACCCCCACCCCGGGCACCCCCACCCCGTCGCCGCTCCGCGCCTCGACCGGGCCACCCCTCACGCCAGTCGCCGATACGGGCTCGGAGCCCGTCCCGCCACCCGCCGGCCGCGACTCTGCCCCAGCTCCAGCCTCCGCTACGGCGCCTCCCTCTGCCCCAGCCATGGCACTTGACCCGGACGCGGCCCCAGCCGCACCCCCACGCACCAACCGCCTCCGATGCACCCGCACAGACACCGCCGCGCAGTACCCGTCCGGGTCGTTCGCCAGGGCCAGGCCCGCCAGGCCGAAGAGGATCACGGGGAGGTGGACGGACTCGGTGACGTAGTCGGAGACGAGGTGCGGTACGAGGGCGTAGACGAGCCCGGCGACGACCGCGAACTGCGGGCGACGCAGGCCCGCCGCGACGACCACCGCGAGCCAGATCAGTCCGGTCATCGCGGTGAAGTCGGTAGCGGTGACACGGGTGTTGTAGGACGCGTACATCACGCCGCCGAACCCAGCGAGCCCGGCCGACAGGGTGAACAACACCAGCTTGGTGCGGACGACCGACACCCCGGAGGCCATCGCCGCCGCGGGGGCCGAGCGGACCGCGAGCATGGCCCGCCCGGACGGCGAGCCGCGCAGCGCGCTGAGCGCGGCGACGGCGGCGGTGACCAGCACGAGCAGCGCGACACCGAACGCCCGGTCGTCGTTCAGGTCCACCGGACCGAAGACCGGCCGGGGGATCGACCATCCCGTGTCGCCGTTCCTCAACCAGCCGATCTGGAACAGGACTTGGTCCGCCAGGAAGGCAAGCGCCAGGGTCGCGAGGGCGAGCGAACGGCCGCCGAGCCGCAGCGCCGGAAGGGCCACCAGGGCACCGAGTACGGCCGCCGCGCACGTCCCCACGGCGGCCGCGGCCACGAACGGCCAGCCGTGACTCATCAGCAGCCCGGCCACCAGCGCCGCCCCGGTCACGAAGGTCGCTTGCGCCAGCGACACCATCGCGCCGAGCCCCGTCACCACCGTGAAGGAGACGAACACCAGGGACAGAGCGAGCCCTTGGGCGAGGATGCCGCTCCAGAACGGGGTCGTCACCGTGTAGAAGGCCGCCGCGAGCAACACGGCGGCCGCCGCCCACGGGCCCCACCGCCGGAGCCGGGAACGGCCCGCCAGATAGTCGACCGGCGGCGCGTCCACGGCCGCCGTCCCCGCCGTACGGCTGCGGCGTGTCATCAGCAGCAGCCCGGCGAAGAGGATCAGGAACGGCACGGCGGTACGGAATCCGGTGATCCGCTCGGCGAAGTTCGCGTACCCGGCGACCAGGTTCTGCAGCACCCCCAGCCCGAGCCCGCCCGCGAACGCCAACGGGATGGAGACGAAGCGCCCGAGCACCGCCGCCGTCGCCGAGACGAAGAGGAAGAGCGTGAAGTCGTGGGCCGACAGGCCGAGAAGAGGGGTGGCCAGGACACCGGCCAGGCCCGCGAGGGCCGACGACAGCATCCACGCGATCGACGACAGCCGGTCCGCGCTCAGCCCGCGCAGCTCCACCAGCGAACGGTCGTCGACGGCCGCCCGGAGCTTCAGCCCCAGAGGGGTGTGCCGCATCAGGATCCAGAGGCCGACGGCCACCACCGCGGTCGCGACCCAGGTGATCAGCTGGTCCGAGTCGATCCCCACGCCGTCCGTCAGCTGCCAGGACCTGGCCGGACTCGGCCCGACACCGGGCAGCCCGAACTGGTTCTCGGCCGGTTTCACCGACGCGCCCGCGTCCTCCAGCAGCTCGACGATCCACAGCCCGAGCGCGGGCAACGCCACCAACAGCCCGATGGTGGCGACGATCTGGGCCGTCTCACCGACCCGCGCCAGTTTGCGGAACATCAGCCGGTCGAGCCCCCAGCCCAGCGCGGGTGCCGCCACGCACACCAGCAGGACGGCCGTCGGTACGGCGGGCCAGCCGAAGCCCGAGTGCAGCTCGTAGAAGGCGAGCGCACACAGGTAGGCGGTCGCGCCGTGCGCGAAGTTGAAGAGGCCCGAGGCCGAGTAGGAGAGCACCAGACCGGTGGCGAGCAGCGCGTACAGCGCACCCGACACCAGTCCGCTCAGTACGAATCCGAGAAGGTCCGCCATGCCGAGTCCTCAAATCACCAAATACCTGAGTCGTCAAGTCGCCTTCGATCGCGCCCGCTTGAGGTCGTGCCCGCTTGAAGTCGCGCCCGCTTGAAGGCGGGTCTACTTGAAGGGGATCGGCGGGTAGCACTCGAAGGGCGACGAGACGGCGTACTTCCCGGCCTTGAGCTGGACGAGCGCCCCGCAGCCGAACGACTCCTTCTGCCCCTTGGGCTCCGCCCGGTCGCCGACCATCGTGCCGGTGTCCGAGAACCCGTCCGCCGCCTTCTGGAAGGACGCCACCGTCAGGTCCTTGCCGGCCTTCTCGGCGATGGCGAGGAAGAGATCGGCCGACATATAGCCCGTCATCATGTGCATGTTCAGGGGTACGTCCTTGCCGGCCGCCTTCCCGATGTCCTCCTTGAACTGCGTCATCGCCGCGCTGTCCTGCTCGAACGGCTGGAACGACAGCAGGACATGGACCCCGTCGAGCGCCTTCTTCGTCGCGCTCTTCGCGAGCAGCCCGGGGTCGTAGTCGGTCGGATCGGTGAGCAGTCCGGAGTACCCCGTGCGCTTGAGCGCCGTGAACAGGCCGATGTTGTAAGGGGTCTGCATCACCGAGACGACCGCGTCCGGCGCCTTGCCGCCGTTGCTGCGCAGGATCTCCTTCGTGTACGCCGACCAGTCGTTCGGCACGGAGGTCGCGGGCACCGACGGCTTCGCGAACGTCACCTTGAATCCGGCCGAGGCGAAGCTCTGCTTGTACGTGCGGATGGCGAACGTCCCGGCGTCACTGTCGTTGGCGAGGATCGCCACGCTCTTGCCCGCCGAGCCGCCCAGCACCTTCTTCAGGCCCTCGGGCCAGGTCTGCGAGATGGTGCCGCCCGGCATCGGCACCATGCAGCCGCCGAAGCCGTAGATGTACGTCGGCCCGCAGAACGACGGCAGCGTGCCCCAGCCGAACGTCGGAACCTTCTGCTTCTGCAGGAAGTCCGCGCCGGAGAACGTCGTCGAACTCATCGGCGCGATCGCGAACACCTTGTCCTGCTGGACGAGTTTGCGGGCCGCCGTGAGGTTCTTGGCCGGATCCTGGCCGTCGTCCTCGGCACCCAGGTAGTCGATCTTCCGCCCGTTCACACCGCCTTCGGCGTTCGCCCGGTCGAAGCGTGCCCTGGCCCCGAGGTCGGTGTCCTTCTTCGAGTACCCGCTGGCGGTGGTCATCGACACGATGCCGCCCACCTTGACGGAGGTGTCGGAGACTCCGCGTACGGAATCCTCGTTCTCCGAACTCCCTGTGGTGGAGGCGGAGTTGCAGGCGCTCGCCAGGAGCAGGGCGGTTGCGGCCGCAGCGGCGGCGATGGTTCGGATCGGTCGCGACACGGTCGGTCCCCCTCCGTCGGGTGACCGAAATAATCCGTGCGATCTGACGACCCGTCAATATCTGACACATCGATACCTGACGATCCATCAGGAGTGGGTAGGCTGAGGAGTGCCCCTTCAGGGGCGCGGGGAACTGCGCGATCAGCCACACTCGACCCGCAGCGCACACACGACGCGGTCGCCCGGCGCGCATCGGCCGTCAGGCCCGATAAAGCGCCTCGACCTCCGCCCCGTACGCGTTCTCGATCGCCTTGCGCTTCAGCTTCAGGGAGGGCGTGAGCAACCCGTGTTCCTCGGTGAACTGGTGGGCCAGTATCCGGAACGTGCGGATCGACTCGGCCTGGGAGACGAGGGTGTTCGCGGCGACCACGGCGCGGCGCACCTCGGTCTCCAGGTCGGGGTCCCGGACCAGCTCCGACGGAGACAGCTGGGGTTTGTCCCGCATCTGCAGCCAGTGTTCGACGGCCTCCCCGTCGAGCGTGACGAGCGCCGCGATGTACGGGCGGTCGTTGCCGACGACGATGCACTGCGCGACCAGCGGATGGTCGCGCACCCGCTCCTCCAGGATCCCCGGCGAGACGCTCTTGCCGCCGGAGGTCACCAGGATCTCCTTCTTGCGCCCGGTGATGGTGAGATAGCCGTCCTCGTCGAGCGCGCCCAGGTCACCGGTGGCGAGCCAGCCGTCGTGCAGCGCCGCGTCGGTGGCCTTCGGGTCGTTGAGATAGCCCTGGAAGACGTTGGCGCCGCTCAGCCAGATCTCGCCGTCGTCCGCGATGTGCACGGTCGTGCCCGGGATGGGCTGCCCGACGGTGCCGTACCGGGTGCGCTCGGGCGGGTTGGCGGTCGCGGCCGCCGTGGACTCGGTGAGCCCGTACCCCTCGTAGATCTGCACTCCGGCGCCCGCGAAGAACAGCCCGAGCCGCCGGTCCATCGCCGAGCCGCCGGACATCGCGTGCTTCACGCGACCGCCCATCGCGGCACGGATCTTGGAGTAGACGAGCTTGTCGAACAGCTGGTGCTGCACCCGGAGCGACGCGGAGGGCCCGGGGCCGATGCCCCACGCCTTCGCCTCCGCCGCGTCCGCGTAGCGCACGGCGACCTCGACGGCCTTCTCGAACGGGCCCGCCCTGCCCTCCCGCTCCGCCTTCCTGCGCGCCGCGTTGAAGACCTTCTCGAAGATGTACGGCACCGCGAGGAAGAACGTCGGCTGGAAAGCGGCCAGATCCGGCAGCAGGGCCGCCGCGTTCAGCTGCGGCTGATGGCCGAATTTGACCCGCCCGCGGATCGCCGCGACCTGCACCATCCGCCCGAAGACGTGCGCGAGCGGCAGGAACAGCAGGGTGGCCGCCTGGTCGCCGCGCTTGGAATGGAACAGCGGCTCCCAGCGCTCGGTGACCGTGTCCGACTCGGACATGAAGTTCGCGTGGGAGAGCACACAGCCCTTGGGGCGGCCGGTCGTTCCGGACGTGTAGATGATCGTCGCCGTCGACTCGGGTGTGACCGCCCGCCGGTGCCGGTGCACCACCTCGTCGTCGATGTGGCCGCCGGCCTCGTACAGCTCCTGCACCGCGCCCGTGTCCAGCTGCCACAGCTTGTGCAGCGTCGGGAGCCGGTCGATGACCGTGGCGATGGTCATCGCGTGGTCCTCGTGCTCCACCATCGCGGCCGACACCTGCGCGTCGTGCAGCATCCAGAAGACCTGCTCCGCCGACGAGGTGGGGTAGATGGGCACGACCTGCGCGCCGATCGACCACAGCGCGAAGTCGAAGAGGGTCCACTCGTAGCGCGTACGGGACATGATCGCGACCCGGTCGCCGAACCGGATGCCGTGCGCCAGCAAACCCTTGGCCAGCGCCAGGACCTCGTCCCGGAACTCGGCGGACGTCACATCGCGCCACTGGCCCTCGTCGTCCTTGCGGCCGAGCGCGATGTAGAGCGGATCCTCCTGGGCATGTTCGAACACGGCATCGGCCAGGCCGCCCACCGGCGGTGCCGACGCCAGGGGAGGGTTCGTGAACTCGCGCAATCCCCGCTCCTTGTGGTGCTCCACAGCGCCGTGAAAGCTACCCCACCACGCTCCTCGGCGGGAGGGGCGCCGAATCCGTGTGAGGGCGGGTGTACGCACTGGTCAACCGTTGAAATACGGCCACAAGGGTGCTGGCCGGGACAGAATCCTTACTCTTCCGTAAGTTTCGGACCCGTAATCTCCACGGAATCTGTACGACCCGATTACGGCTCGCTGTGCCCCGTCAGGGGCGCGGGGAACTGCGTGCCCAGCCCACGACCGGGCACGCATGGCAGACGGCCGTTCCCGCGGGTTTCTCGGCTGTGACCTGCGGGTTCGTGGGCCGGTCGCACAGTTCCCCGCGCTCCTAGGGGCGCGGGGCCTGAACCCTCACCTCAGGGATCGGGTTGTCGAGCGGCGAGGTCTGGTGTGGGCGAGGCGCTCGCACCAGGGCCAGTACCAGCGCACCTGCGAGCGTTCCCGTCACACCCGCCACCACGGCCGCCGTGTTCAGGCCCGAGGTGAAGGCCGCGTTCAGGGTGTGGGAGGAGAAAGCGCCTCGCAGGGCCTCCGCGCCGCCGCCCGCGAGGGTGTGGGCGGCTTCGTGCGGGAGGGTGTCCCGCATCCGGGACGTGAGGACCGTGCCGAAGACGGCGACGCCGAGCGCGTACCCGAGCTGCCGCGAGGTGTTGACCGCACCGCCCGCCATGCCCGCGCGTTCGGGCCGTACGGTGGCCAGCGCGGCGCCCGCGAGCGTCGGCGCCACCAGACCCGTACCGAGGCCCACCAGGACCAGACCCGGCACGAGGACCGTCCAGGTGGTGCCCGCGTCGAGCACGGCCTGGCAGAACATGCCGGCCCCGATGAGCAGCAGCCCGCCGCCGACGGTGATTCGGGCCGGGACGCCGTGCAGCAGCTTGCCGACGAGCACCGACGCGACGACCGATGCCTCGGTCAGCGGCAGCAGCACAAGACCGCCCCGCACCGGGCTCATCCCCTGCAGCGTCTGCAGCCAGATCGAGAGATACGGGATCACGCCGAACGCCGCCGCGTTGAAGGCCAGCGCGCCCAGCATCACGCCCACGAACGCTGGCCTGCGCAGCAGCGCGAGGTCGAGCAGCGGATGGGCCGTCCGCCGCTCGACGAGGACGAAGCAGAGCAGCGAGAGCGCCGCGAGCCCGTACGCCACGGCGGTGGGCATCGACGTCCAGCCGTCCGACCCGGCCCGCACCGTCGCGTACGTCGTCGCCCCCGCGAAGCACGCGAACGTCGCCGTACCCGCCCAGTCCACCCGCATCTCCCGTGGGCCGCGCGACTCGGGCACCACCCGCAGGGTCAGCCACACCGAGGCCACGCTCACCGGCAGGTTGACGAAGAAGATCCACCGCCAGCCGGGCCCCTCGGCGAGCAGCCCGCCGACCAGCGGCCCGACCGCGGCCGCGGAACCGCTCACCGCGCCCCACACGCCGAGCGCGGCCGACCGCTGCCGCCCCTGGTACACCGAGCCCAGCAGCGGCAGCGTCGTCGCGAACATCGCGGCCGCGCCCACCCCCTGCACCGAGCGCGCCGCCACCAGCATCCCGGGCCCGGACGCGAGCCCGCACCACAGCGAGGCCGCCGCGAACAGCACGACACCCGCCACATGCACCCGGCGCCGGCCCAGCACGTCGGCCGCCGCGCCCGCCGCGAGCAACAGCGCGGCCAGCGCGAGCGCGTACCCGTCGACGACCCACTGCAGATCGCTCAGCGAGGCGTCCAGCGCCCGCGCGATGTCGGGCAGCGCCACGATCACGATCGTCACGTCCAGCAGCAGCATGAACGTGCCCAGACAGACCGCGGTGAGCGGTCCCCATGTACGCATCCTCGGCAACTCCTCGTCCCACGGCACGCGTCCGGCGTGCCTCGGCATCCGTCACTCGTACGATGAGACGCCGCCGGACGATCCAGGTGATCGGCGACGAAATGACGCCGGATACCGACACAGAAATGCGGTCCGCCCATGGAATCCCCCACTTTTGACGAGCTCGACGTGCAACTCCTCCACGCGCTGGAGGTCGACGGACGCGCCCCCTTCAGCCGCATCGCCGCCGTCCTCGGCGTCTCGGACCAGACCGTGGCCCGCCGCTACCGCAGGCTGCTCTCCGAGGGCGGGCTGCGGGTCGTCGCCGTACGCGACAACAGGAAGCTCGGCCGGGAGGACTGGATTCTGAGGCTGCGCTGCGCGCCGGACGGCGCGGAGACCATCGCGAACGCCCTGGCGCGCCGCCCCGACACGGCCTGGATCGGCCTCACCTCGGGCGGCACGGAGGTCGTCTGCATGACCCGGCCGCGTACCGCGGGCGACCAGGACGACCTGCTGCTCGGCAAGCTTCCGCGGACGCCGCACATCGTGGAGATCCGGGCCTTCCAGCTGCTGCACACGTTCTTCGGCGGCCCGGTGGGCTGGCTGGTCAAGCACGGGCCGCTCACCGGTGAGCAGGTCGCCGCGCTGCGACCGGCGCCGGTTCCCGATGCCGGGCCCGCCCGCATCACCGCCGAGGACGAGCCACTGGTCGCCACCCTCGAACGGGACGGCCGTGCCACGTACCCGGAGTTGCAGCGGGCCACCGGCCGGTCGGAGTCCGCCGTCAAGCGGCGGCTCGGCCAACTGCTCGGCTCCGGCGCGCTGTTCGTCGACATCGAGTACGACACCGCGCTGGTCGGGTTCTCCGTCGGGGCCATCCTGTGGATCACGGCGGCGCCGGGGGCGATGGACGCGGTGGGGGGTGCGCTGGCCGAGCACGAGGAGATCGCCCATGCGGCGGCGACCGCGGGCCCGTCCAATCTGGTCGCCACGGTTGTCGCGCGGGATACCGCCGCGCTCTATGCGTATGTGAGTGGGAAGCTTGGGCGGCTTGAGGGTGTGCAGCATGTGGAGACGTCGCCGTTCTTGCGGCGGGTGAAGCAGCTGACGTATCAGCAGCGGACGCGGTAGCGCTCCGCGGGGTGCGTTGTGAGTCTGCGGGTGCGTTGTGGCTGGGCGCGCAGTTCCCCGCGCCCCTTACGGGGCGCCTCGGTACAGCCTGTTTCCGCCCGCCAGGATCGACGACGCCAACGCGTCCGCCGCGCTCTTCGCGGCCGTGTGGCGTTTGGCGTGTACGAGGACGAAGTCGACCTCGCCCAGTTCGGGGAGGCCGGCGCGGTCGGGGATACGGACGAGGCCCGGCGGGATCAGGCCGCGGGAGTGGGCCATGACGCCGAGGCCCGCTCGGGCGGCCGCGATGAGGCCGTTGAGGCTGCCGCTGGTGCAGGCGATGCGCCAGGCGCGGCCCCGGCGTTCCAGCGCCTCCAGGGCCAGGGCGCGGGTGATGCCCGGCGGCGGGTAGACGATCAGCGGGACCGGACGCTCGGGGTCCAGGCGTAGCCTCTCCGCGCCGATCCAGACCAGGCGGTCGTGCCAGACCAGTTCGCCGCGCGGGTCCTCGGGGCGGCGCTTGGCCAGCACCAGGTCGAGCTTTCCGTCGGCCAGTTGCTCGTGCAGGGTGCCCGAGAGCTCGACCGTCAGCTCCAGGTCGACCTCCGGGTGGTCGTGACGGAAGCCCTCCAGGATCTCGGTGAGGCGGGTGAGGACGAAGTCCTCGGAGGCGCCGAAGCGCAGTCGGCCGCGCAGCCGCGTCCCCGTGAAGAACGCCGCCGCCTGCTCGTGCGCCTCCAGGATCCGGCGCGCGAAACCGAGCATCGCCTCGCCGTCCTCCGTCAGCTCCACGGAGTGCGTGTCCCGCGTGAACAGCTGCCGCCCGGCGGTGTCCTCCAGGCGCCGCACGTGCTGGCTGACCGTGGACTGGCGCAACCCGAGCCGCCGGGCCGCCTGCGTGAAGCTCAGCGTCTGGGCCACCGCCAGGAACGTACGCAGCTGTGAAGGGTCGTACACACCCTCAGGCTATCGCGATTTGTGATGACAGTCAGAGTGGTATGCCGGATTCCCGATCAAGGGTCCGGGGAGGACGATGGAGAGGGCACGAGCCAGCACTGAACCGCCGGTACCGCACTGCCGGCACTGAACCGACTGATCGACTGAGCAACGGAGCACCGTGAAACGCCTGAAGTGGCCGTCCTGGCTGCCGATCGACCCGTACATCCTGCTGCTGCTCGGGACGGTGGGGCTGGCCGCCCTGCTGCCCGCCCGGGGGACCGGAGCCGAGGTCGCGTCCGGCGCCTCCACCGCGGCGATCGCCTTCCTCTTCTTCCTCTACGGGGCCCGCCTGTCCACCCGTGAGGCGATGGACGGCGTACGGCACTGGCGGCTCCACATCACGGTCCTGGCCTGTACGTTCGTCCTGTTCCCGCTGCTCGGTCTGGCGGCCCGCGGCCTCGAACCGGTGCTCCTGAACCACTCGCTCTACACCGGTCTGCTCTTCCTCACCCTGGTCCCGTCCACGGTCCAGTCCTCGATCGCCTTCACCTCGATGGCGCGCGGAAACGTTCCCGCCGCGATCTGCGCGGGCTCCTTCTCCTCCCTCGTGGGCATCGTCCTCACCCCGCTGCTCGCCGCGGTGCTGCTCGGCAGCAGCGGGGGCGGCTTCTCGGCGGACTCGCTGCTCAAGATCGTGCTGCAGCTGCTGGTGCCCTTCCTGGCCGGGCAGTTGCTGCGCCGATGGATCGGCGGCTTCATCGCGCGCCACAAGAAGGTCCTCGGATACGTCGACCGCGGGTCGATACTCCTGGTCGTCTACACCGCGTTCAGCGAGGGCATGGTGCAGGGCATCTGGCACCAGGTCAGCCCGCTGCGCCTGGGCGGTCTGCTCGCGGTCGAGGCCGTGCTGCTCGCCGTGATGCTGGCGATCACCTGGTACGGCTCGAAGGCGCTCGGCTTCAACCGCGAGGACCGCATCGCCATCCAGTTCGCCGGGTCGAAGAAGTCCCTGGCGTCCGGACTGCCCATGGCGAGCGTGCTGTTCGGCGCCCACGCCTCGCTGGCCGTCCTGCCGCTGATGCTCTTCCACCAGATGCAGCTCATGGTCTGCGCGGTCATCGCCAAACGCCGCTCCCGCGACCCCGAGGCGGAACAGCCCGTCAGCCCGGCCCCAGCCGCAGAGTCACGAATCGCGGTCGGTACAGGGACACGTTCCGGCTGAGGTTGGCCTGCGCCGAGACCCCGCCGTTCGCGTCCAGCCAGTTGACGTCGTAGCTGAGCACGAGCCTGCCCCGGCTCATCGTCGGATGGACCTGCGGGTTGTACGCGGCCACGCCCGCCCCCTGCTCCGGCAGCGGCGGGCTGAAGCCCTTGCCCGGCCCGTACCAGGGTCCGGTGGGGGAGCACGCCCAGTACGAGGTGATGGTCGTCAGCCCCTCGGCGCCCGCCGCCATCGTGAACAGCACATATGTGCCCCCGTCCCGGGCGACCGTGAAGGCACTGCCCACCCCCTTGCGCCCCCCGTCGCCCAGCACGGGCTTCATCAGCGAGGGAATGGTCCACCGCTCGCCGTCCCAGTACCGCCACGCGCCGGGATCCGCCAGGCGGCCCCGGGGCACCCGCGCGACGTACGCCTTCGACGCGGGCTGGGCAGCGGCCCGCGCGTCGTCGCCGCCGAAGACGTACGTCCAGTCCCCGTCGTCGGTCAGCGCGGTCGTGCCGAACAGCACCCGCTGCGCCGGGTCCTGGACCCGCTGCTGGTCGAGGACCCGCACGATGCCTTCGAGCCGCAGGTCGGGCAGCGAGAGCGTGGCCACCTCGGTGGCCGTCGGCACCCCGTAGATCCAGGGGTACGTGCCGGTCGTACGCGTCCACAGCACGACCCGGACGACCTGCTCGGGCGAGCCGGGGGAGCGTGGCTCGACGCGGGCGGCCACCGGCCAGCGCCACTGGCCCGGGGCCGGGTCGGCGAACAGCGGTGCGGGCAGCGTGCGTTGGAGACGGCCGTCGTCCATGACCACGGCCGAGTTGCGCACCAGGGGCGCGGTCGTGTCCCGCCACGCGTAGGACTCACCCGCCGGGTTCGGCGGGCGGTACACCTGGCCGAGATACGTGTCCGAGAACAGCCACAGCACCCGGCCGTCCGGCAGCCGCACCGAGTGCGTGCCGTCGCCGCCGGTCCAGTCGTCGGCCCGCGAGGCGTCGTCCCCGTACCGCGCGAACTCGCCCGTGAGATCCCGGTCCGCCGCCCAGGAGGCGACCCTACGGGCCTGGCAGGCGCCCTCCCGGTCGTCGTCCTCCGGGAGGGCGGTGAGCAGCACGGCGCCGAGGACCAGGGCCAGGAGCAGGCCCAGCCCGGTCCCCGTGCGCTGTCGTGCTCGTGCGTCGTCGGGCACGCCCGGGACGTTAGTGGCTGCCGCTCACCCGGTCCATGGGCAGCCACAGCACGGTGTCCCGGGTCACAGGCGCGTCGCTCGTGCGGACACCGGTCAACTCGGCGTCGCTCAGCGCCCGGTCGTAGACCCGGACGTCGTCGATCGCGCCGGTGAAGTGCGCCCGGCTGTCCAGCTTCTGCCCGATGTGCACACCGAACGGCGCGTTGCGGCTCACGGAACCCGGCACATCGGTGGTGCTGATCGAGGTCCCGTCGATGAACAGCGTGAGCTGTCCTCCGCCGCGGCGCAGGGCCAGATGGTGCCACTGGCCGTCGTTGTACGCGCCGGTCGTGCGCACGGACGCGGACCGCGGGGCGCTCGCGCCGTCCCGCACGGTCATCAGCCCCTGGATACGTCCGCTCGCGGGTTCGCCGCGCAGCCACACCTGCGGCTGGGTGCCGCCGACCCCGCCCATCCACAGCAGGGGCTGCTCACCGGTGGTGGCGGTGTAGCGGAACCAGAGCGACGCGGTGAAGTCCTTCGTCCCGAGCGGGAGTTGGTCGCGGTAGGGCAGGCGTACGGCGTCGTCGGTGCCGTCGAACTCAAGGGCGCCGCCGAAGACGCCGTCCGTCTCGCCGGCCCCGCCGAGGACCGCCGCGCGGGGTGCTCGCGGGGCGCGGTCGACGGTGGTCGGGTCCGGGCCGCGGCGGGGCTCCAGCCAGTCCTCGGTGAACCGCGCGAACCGGATCTCGTCGCGCGCGTCCACGGCTCCGCCCTCGTAGAGCAGGCCCACCGTGCTGCCGCCGATGCCCACCATGTCCGAGTAGCCGGACCAGTCGGTCGTGACGACCGTGCCGCGGTCCACGCTGTCCCAGGTGCGCCCGCCGTCGTAGGAGGAGCGGACCATCATCGTGCGGCGGCGGTCCGGGTCGCCGGGGCAGGCGAGCAGGATCCGGTTGCCCAACCGCAGCGTGGAACCCTGCACCTGGGGCGTGTAGAGATCTGGGAGCGCACGGAAGGGCGAGGTGAAGCTGTCGCCGCCGTCGCGGCTGAACGCCTGCGTGCGGTGCCCGAGATCGGTGCCGTCCTGCTCGCGGCCGCTGACGAGGATCGTCCCGTCGGCGCCCTCGGTCATCGTCATCTCGGACGGCTTCTGCCGGAACGTGCCGTCGTCCGCGATCGGCCACGAGTCGCTCGCCCCGATCCGCCAGTGGTCGCCGCCGTCGTCGCTGACGATGAGCGCGGCATGGTTGGCGCTCACTCGACTGCCGTTCCACGTCTCGGTGTTGACCCCGAAGACCAGCCGGCCCGCGTGCCTGCCCCGGGTCAGCTGGATACCGTGGACGGGACCGGTCGCGTACCAGGAGTTCCAGTGGGCGGGCAGGATCTCGTCGCTGAGGTCGCGCGGCTCGGACCAGGTGCGGCCGTCGTCGTCGCTGTGCTGCATGTGCGGGGTGCGGTCGCACGGCACATCACAGTTGCGGCCGTCCGTACGGCCCGTGTTGTACGTCTCCGCCAGTACGACACGGCCGGTCTCGCGGTCCACGATCGGGGCGGGGTTGCCGTGCGTGTCGCCCCCACCCTCGTTGACGACCTGGAGCGGGCCCCAGGTGCGACCGCCGTCGGTGGAACGCTTGAGCACGATGTCTATGTCACCGGCGTCGCTGCAGTCGTTCACCCGGCCCTCGGCGAACGCGAGCAGCGTGCCCTTCGTGGTCTTCACGACGGCCGGGATGCGGTAGCAGGCGTAACCGGGATCCTGGGAGGCCTTGAAGAGTACTTGCTGCTCGAACCCGGTGGGCGCGGCGGACGCGGCCGTCGCGGTGGACGCGGAAGACGCGGAAGACGCGGAAGACGCGGTGGACCTCGCGGATTCGGCGGGCCCGTCGGCCGGTTGGGCGTGCGCGGTGCCCGGCAGCCCGAGCAGCGCGGTCGAGACGAGCACCGCTGCCAGGGCGGAGCCGAGGCGTGCGCGAGCCATGGATTCGAGATGCGAGCGAGGAGTGGATCTGAGACGTGCGCGAATGCTTGACGGCATGGTGCGACCTGCCCTTCATGCGTCTGGACATCTGGATACATCAGGACGTCTGGATAGGTCTGGACATCTGGACATCCCACGTCCAACGTGCGCGCCACAGACGCTACTTGGGCTCTCAGGCACCCCACAAGAAGCGTGCACGGGTCGTGCCGGAGGAAGTTGGCGCACGGCGGACGAGGGCTCGGTGCCGCTTGGTGGTGTGCGCCTCCCCTCGGCGGTCGGGCGGTTCGCGTTCCAGTGGTCGGGCGGGTCCGTTCCGTGGTCCCGGGAGCGTGCCCGGCGACTGTGGAACACCGGGTGCCGCGGGCGGGCGACGACGCGGGCCGGGCTAGGCGAGTTCCCTCCGTCGGAGCAGCGGCGGCGGCACCGGGAGGAGCCCCGCGGGTTCGGGGGCGGGGGCGGCTCCGCCGCTTCGGCGGCAGACCAGGGCGTCCGGGTCGCCCGCGGGTGCCTGGAGGGTGTAGCCGTCTGGGCAGGAGGGGCCGGGGTCGCCCTTCTCGCCCTTGGGGCCGGGATCCCCCTTCGGGCCCTGATAGCCCGGCGCCCCGTCGGAACCGGGCGGCCCTGCGGCGCCCCCCGCGCCGTCCGCGCCGTTCGCCCCGTTCAGGCCGTCGGCGCCCGCGGGACCCGGCTCGCCCGGCTCTCCGGAGGGTCCGGCCGGGCCGGGGGAGCCCGACGGTCCGGGCGGGCCGCTCTCGCCGCGCGGTCCGCGCTGACCGCCGGGACCGGGTGCACCGCCCGCTCCGGTCGCGCCTCGGTCGCCCTTGGCGCCGGGCTCGCCGGGGGCGGCGGCCGGTACGCGCACGCGGTCGAGCAGGTCGTCGACGGCGTCGGACGGATCGGGTGCCGCCGGGGTGCCGCCGCCGGCCTCGACCTGGGCGCGCAGATCGCGTACGTCCTGCGCCAGCGTCGACACGGCCTCGCCGCGCCGGTCGGCCTCGGCGCGCAACTCGTCGGCCCGGCGGTCACCGGCGTCGATCCGCGCCCACAGGATGACCGCGATGCCGCAGAGCGCGATCAGCACGCAGACGAGGAAGACGCTGCGCCAGCGCAGGGCGAGCAGCCGCTGGAACCGGGTCACGGCGCACCTCCCAGTCGGTGGATGTCGAGTCGCAGACGGGCGATCTCCGACTGGTCGGCGGTGTGCATCGTCGACAACTCGTCGATGCGCGTGTCGCGTTCGGCGATCTGGCGCTCAAGGCGGTCGCGCTCGGACTGGAGCTTCTCGGTCAGGCTCGAGTAGCCGTTCAGGGCGTTCTCGCCCCGCTTCCCCAAGTACGCCACGACGGCCGCGCCCAGCACGCCCGCGCAGGCAAGTAATGAGCCGAGCAGGGTGGTGCCGGCATCCAAGTAACTGCCTCCTACCTGGACGACGGGCCGTGCCTACGGGGCCCGTTCGAGGTTGTCCGGAGCAACGAGGCAAGTGCCTGCGGGGTACGCGCCCGCCCCGGTCGTACCTCCGGACGGGTGCTGATGGAGCGTCATATCCGGCTGTACCACCGGTTGGCGACGAACGGGTCCAACCCGAGCAGTTCACGGGCCTGTTGATCCGGATTTCCGGTACGGACGGCTGATGCGGGCTAACGTTCCGTCATGAACGCACCGGACATGGAACCCCGCCTGGCCCTCGACCCCGCGCACACCGCCCTCGTGCTCGTCGACCTGATGGACCGCATCGTCGGACTGCCCCTGGAGCCCCACAAGGGGATCGAAGTCCTCGCCGTCGCTGAGGAGTTGGCGGCCGTCTTCCGGCAGGTGGGCGCGCTCGTCGTACTCGTGCGCGTGGAGCGGCCCGGTGTCCACGAGCAGCCGCCCGGCAGCGGTCTGGTAGCGGGGCTCGCGGCGGAGGGCGACGTCGAGATCGTGAAGCGGACCATCG
The DNA here is from genome assembly GCF_044456225.1 of Streptomyces sp. NPDC050988. Classification (NCBI taxonomy): domain Bacteria; kingdom Bacillati; phylum Actinomycetota; class Actinomycetes; order Kitasatosporales; family Streptomycetaceae; genus Streptomyces; species Streptomyces sp. NPDC050988. The sequence goes on from NZ_JBITFQ010000022.1 coordinate 56,158, forward strand.
GCGGCTTCCAGGGCACGGGGCTGCACGAGCGGCTCCGCGAACACGGCATCTCCACACTGGTGTTCGGTGGAATCGCCACCAACCTCGGCGTCGAGTCCACCGCCCGCGCCGCCGGCGACCTCGGCTACGACCTCGTCTTCGTCGAGAACGCCATGGCCGCCCTCACCGGCCCCGAACACGAGGCCTCGGTGAAGCTGGACTTCCCACGCCTGGGCACGGTCGTCACGGCCGATGACGTGCGCTTCGCAAGGGGCTGACGGGCAAGGGGGCCTGCCAAGGCGGGTCGAGCACGGTCGCGGTCTCGACACAGGCTTTTGCGCCCCGGAGGCGAACCGAGCACTTGAAACAGCAGGGCCCCTCCGGCGCAGGGGGCGCTCCCCGCCGGAAGGGGGCCCCGCCGCCGTGCAGCGGGGAGACCGGTCAGCCCTGGGTGGCCGTGGCCCGCAGGGCGATGCGGTGCTCGCCCGCGTACACGTTCATGGAGGTGCCCCGCAGGAAGCCGACCAGCGTCAGGTTCGACTCGGCGGCCAGGTCCACCGCGAGCGAGGACGGCGCCGAGACGGCCGCGAGGAACGGGATGCCCGCCATCACGGCCTTCTGGGCCAGCTCGAAGGACGCCCGGCCCGAGACGAGCAGGATCGTGCGGGAGAGCGGCAGCGAGCCGTTCTGCAGGGCGCGGCCGACCAGTTTGTCGACCGCGTTGTGCCGGCCCACGTCCTCCCGGATGTCGACGAGTTCGCCGTCCTCGGTGAACAGCGCCGCCGCGTGCAGACCCCCGGTCCGGTCGAACACGCGCTGCGCCGCGCGCAGCCGGTCGGGGAGGCTCGCGAGCAGTTCGGGTTCGAGCCGCACCGGGGGAGCCGTGTCGCCCGCCGTGTCGTCGATCGACCAGCGGGCGGTCGTACGGACCGCGTCCAGGCTCGCCTTGCCGCACAGGCCGCAGGACGAGGTCGTGTACACGTTGCGTTCGAGGGTGATGTCGGGGATGACGACGCCGGGCGCGGTCCTCACGTCGACGATGTTGTACGTGTTCGAGCCGTCCACGGTGGCGCCCGCGCAGTAGACGATGTTCTGCAGCTCCTCGGCCGCGCCCAGCACCCCCTCGCTGACCAGGAAGCCCGCCGCGAGCGCGAAGTCGTCGCCCGGGGTGCGCATCGTGATCGCGAGGGGTTTGCCGTTGAGGCGGATCTCCAGTGGCTCCTCCGCGACGAGCGTGTCCGGACGGGCGGAGACCGCCCCGTCCCGGATGCGGATCACCTTGCGTCGTTCCGTGACTCGTCCCATGTCCTGATCAGTCCCGGTTCTGTACGTGCTGGTAGCCGAAGCGGCCCTTGATGCAGAGGTTGCCGTGGGTCACCGGGTTGTCGTGCGGCGAGGTGACCTTCACGATCTCATTGTCCTGCACGTGCAGGGTGAGGTTGCAGCCCACTCCGCAGTAGGCGCACACCGTGGTCGTCTCGGTCTGCGCCGGCTCGTCCCACGTACCCGCCGCCCGCATGTCGAACTCGGACTTGAACGACAGCGCGCCCGTCGGGCACACCTCGATGCAGTTGCCGCAGTACACGCACGCCGAGTCGGTCAGTGGGGCGTCGTGCTCGACGGCGATCCGGGCGTCGAAGCCGCGCCCGGTGACCGAGATCGCGAAGGTGTTCTGCCACTGGTCGCCGCAGGCGTCCACGCACTTGTAGCAGAGGATGCACTTGTCGTAGTCGCGCACGTACAGGTCGTTGTCGACCTTCGGCTCCTCGTTGAGACGGGCCGCGTCCGGGCCGAACCGGTCGGGCTTCGCCTCGTACTCCTTGAGCCACCCGGCGACCTCCGGTGTGGTCGACAGGTCGACGGAGGACGCGAGGAGTTCGAGGACGATTTTGCGGCTGTGGCGGGCGCGCTCGCTGTCCGTCCGCACCTGCATGCCCGCCTCGGCCTTGCGGGAGCACGCCGGGACGAGGGTGCGCGAGCCCTCGACCTCGACGACGCAGACGCGGCAGGCGTTCTTGGGGGTGAGGGTGTCGCCCTGGCAGAGGGTCGGGACGTCCTTGCCCACCGACCGGCAGGCGTCGAGGAGCGTCGACCCCTCCGGGGCCCGCACGGGCTCACCGTCGATCGTGAACTCCAGCAGACGGCGGGGGATCCCCAGCGGTATCAAGGTCATTCGTACGCCCCCAGGCGGTCGATGGCGGATTCCACGGCGTTCCACGCGGTCTGCCCGAGACCGCAGATCGAGGCGTCCTTCATGGCGCGGCCCACCTCGCGGAGCAGGGCGATGTCGGAGGCCGCCGCCGCGCCCGTCCGGTCGACGATGCGGTGCAGCGCCTCCTCCTGGCGCACGGTCCCTACCCGGCACGGCACGCACTGCCCGCAGGACTCGTCGCGGAAGAACTCGGCGATCCGCAGCAGCAGACGCGGCAGCGGCACAGTGTCGTCGAAGGCCAGCACGACCCCGGAGCCGAGCGTCGTGCCCGCCTCCCGCGTCCCCTCGAAGGTGAGCGGGATGTCCAACTCGTCGGGCCGTACGAAACCGCCGGCCGCGCCGCCGAGCAGCACCGCGCGCAAACGTTTACGTACGCCCGCGAGATCCAGCAGCTCGCCGAGCGTCGCGCCGAACGGCAGCTCGTAGATGCCGGGCCGGTCCACGCTGCCCGACACACAGAACAGCTTCGGTCCGGTGGACTTGCCGGTGCCGATCGCGGCGTACGCCTGCGACCCCATCGTGAGGATGGGCAGCACGTTGATCAGCGTCTCGACGTTGTTCTCGGCAGTGGGTTTGCCGAACAAACCCTTCTCTACGGGGAAGGGCGGTTTCGACCTGGGCTCTCCTCTGTACCCCTCTATGGAGTTGAAGAGGGCGGTCTCCTCGCCGCAGATGTACGCGCCCGCGCCGCGCCGGATCTCGATGTCGAAGGCGTACCCCTGGCCGAGCACGTCGTCGCCGAGCAGCCCACGCGCGCGTGCCTGTCCGATGGCGTGCTCCATGCGTTCCAGTGCCCTCGGGTACTCGCCGCGCAGATACAGATAGCCCTTGTGCGCCCCGACCGCGTAGCCCGCGATCGTCATCGCCTCCACGAGGGAGTACGGGTCGCCCTCCATGACCACGCGGTCCTTGAAGGTGCCCGGCTCGGACTCGTCGGCGTTGCAGACGAGGTAGTGCGGACGGTCGGGCTGCGATGCCGTGGCCTGCCATTTGCGGCCGGTGGGGAAGGCGGCGCCGCCGCGCCCGACCAGGCCTGCGTCCGTGACCTCGCGGATGACCCCGGCGGGGCCGATCGCGAAGGCCTGCCGCAGGGCCGTGTAGCCGCCGTGCGCCCGGTAATCGTCCAGCGAGACCGGATCGACCACGCCGACGCGGCTCAGAAGCACGAGCTCCTCACGGCCCGCCCGGCCCGCCTGCGGTACCGCCAGGGCCGCCGGCGGCTCCTCGGGCGCCGAGTCGGGCGCGCTCGCCGCGAGCACGGCCCGCTCGACGGTCGCGGGCGCCGACACGGCCGTACGCACGGGATCGCCGGCCTTGATGGCCAGCGTGGCCGGAGCGCGCTCGCACAGGCCCAGGCAGGGGCTGCGCTCGACGCTCACACCGCTGCCGAGGCCGAGCCGGGCCTCGACGCCCGCGCACAGCTCCGATGCCCCGGCCGCCGCGCACGCGAGGTCCGTGCACACGTGCAGGACCGTCGCGGGCCGCGGTTTCACCGAGAACATCGCGTAGAAGGTGGCGACCCCGTAGGCCTCCGCCGGCGGCACGGTCAGCCGTCGGCAGAGGTAGTCGAGGGCGCCCTCACTGATCCAGCCGATCCGGTCGTTGACGGCGTGCAGCCCCGGCAACAGCAGGTCACGGCGTTCCCGGGCCTCACGCCCGCCGCGTGCCCACCTCAGGTCGGCGTCGGAACGGTCGGCGCCCTCCCACGAAGACTCCGGAGGACCGAGCAGCGTGTCGATGGCCGCCCGCTCCTCGTCCGTCGGTTTGCTGTCACCGAAGCGCAGGTCCACCACACATCACCTCACTTGAATAGCAACCGGCAGCTTTTCGATCCGGATCGCCGACGCCTTGAACTCAGCCGTGCCCGCGATCGGGCAATTGGCCTCGATCGTCAGCTGGTTGGTGTCCACCTCGTCGGGAAAGTGCATGGTCATGAACGCGAGCCCGGGCCGCAGCGCGGTGTCGATCCACACCGGCGCCACCACCGCCCCGCGCCGCGAGGAGACCTGGACCTCCTCGCCGACCACCACGCCGTAGCGCTCCGCGTCCTCCGGGCACAGCTCGACGTACTCACCGCGCCGCATCGGCGAGGCGAAACCGCCGCTCTGCACCCCGGTGTTGTACGAGTCGAGCCGCCGCCCGGTGGTCAGCCGGATCGGGTACTCCTCGTCCGTCAGGTCGACCGGCGGATCGTGCTGGACCAGCCCGAAGGGCGCGAGCCGGCCCCGCTCGGCCGGGTCGGACGCCCACAACCGGCCGTGCAGATAGGTCGGTTCGAGTCGGTCCGTCTCCGGGCACGGCCACTGGATGCCCTGGTGCTCCTCCAGCCGCTCGTACGTCATCCCGAAGTGGTCCGGGGACACCGACCGCAACTCGTTCCAGACGGCCTCGGAGTCCGCGTACTTCCACTCGTGCCCGAGCCGTGCGGCGAGGTCGCAGAGGATGTCGATGTCCTCGCGGGCCTCACCGGGCGGGATCACCGCCCGGCGCACCCGCTGAACGCGCCGCTCGCTGTTGGTCGTCGTGCCCTCGGTCTCGGCCCAGCCGGCCGTCGCGGGCAGGACGACGTCCGCCAGCTCGGCCGTCTTCGTCAGGAAGATGTCCTGGACGACGAGGAAGTCGAGGGCGCGCATACGGCGTACCGCCTGCTCGCTGTCGGCCTCCGACTGCGCCGGGTTCTCCCCGATGCAGTAGACGGCCTTGAGCGTGCCCTCCTCCATGGCCTCGAACATCTCGGTCAGGTTCATCCCGTAGTGGGGCTGGATGACGGTGTCCCAGGCGGTCTCGAACTTCAGCCGGGTGTCCGGGTCGAGGATGTCCTGGAAGCCGGGCAGCCGGTTCGGGATGGCGCCCATGTCGCCGCCGCCCTGCACGTTGTTCTGCCCGCGCAGCGGCTGCAATCCCGAGCCGAACCGCCCGACATGGCCCGTCAGGAGCGACAGGTTGATGAGCGCGCGGACGTTGTCCGTGCCGTTGTGGTGCTCGGTGATGCCGAGCGTCCAGCACAGCTGGGCGCGCTCGGCGCGGGCGTAGGCGTGCGCCAACTCCCGTATCGCGGCGGCCGGTACGCCCGTCACCTTCTCGGCGAGGGACAACGTCCAGGGCTCTACGAGCTGCTTGTACTCCTCGAAGCCGGTGGTCGCCCGCTCGATGAACGCGTCGTTGGCCAGCCCCGCCCGGATGATCTCGCGGCCGATCGCGTGCGCCATCGGGATGTCCGTGCCGACGTTCAGCCCGAGCCAGCTCTCCGCCCACTCGGCCGTGGACGTGCGGCGCGGGTCGACCGCGTACATCCGGGCGCCGTTCCTGATCCCCTTCAGCACGTGATGGAAGAAGATCGGGTGCGCGAAGCGGGCGTTGGAGCCCCACATCACGATGAGGTCGGAGTGCTCGACCTCCGCGTACGAGGAGGTCCCGCCGCCGGATCCGAAGGCTGCCGACAGGCCCGCCACGCTGGGCGCGTGACAGGTCCGGTTGCAGGAGTCGACGTTGTTGGTGCCCATGACCACGCGGGCGAACTTCTGCGCCACGTAGTTCATCTCGTTGGTCGCGCGGGCGCAGGAGAACATGCCGAACGCGTCGCGTGCCGCGCCGAGGCCCCGGGCGGCGCGGTCCAGGGCCTCGTCCCAACTCGCCCTGCGGAAGGGCTCGTCGCGCGAGTCGCGGACCAGCGGATACTCAAGTCGGGTGTAAGTCTTGGGAGTTCGGTCGCGCTTCCTCATGCGGTGGTCCTCACGGTCCTCATGCGGGTGCTTTTGGCGGTCCTCATGCGGCGGGTCCTCATGCGGCGGTCCTCATGCGGCTGTCCTCAGGGCGAGGAGGTCCGAGATGGCGTGGACGGTACGGAGCGTGGGCACCGGGACGTCGGTGATCTCCGCGAGTTCGACGACGGCGGCGAGCAGCACGTCGAGTTCGAGCGGTTTGCCGCGCTCCAGGTCCTGGAGCGTCGAGGTGCGGTGGTCGCCGACGCGCTCCGCGCCGGCCAGCCGCCGTTCGATGGAGACGCCCACCTCGCAGCCGAGCGCCTCGGCGACCGCGAGCGTCTCGGTCATCATGATCTCGATGACCCGGCGCGTACCGCCGTGCAGGCACATCTGCCGCATGGTCGCGCGGGCCAGGGCGCTGATGGGGTTGAAGGAGATATTGCCGAGCAGCTTGAGCCAGATGTCGTTGCGCAGGTCCGGCTCGACGGGGCACTTGAGTCCGCCCGCGACCATGGCCTCGCTGAACGCCGCACAGCGCCTCGAGACCGAGCGGTCGGGCTCCCCGATGGAGAACCGGGTGCCTTCCAAGTGGCGGACGACGCCCGGTCCTTCCAGCTCGGTCGCCGCGTAGACGACGCAGCCGACGGCCCGTTCGGGCGCGATCACCGCACTGACCGCGCCGCCCGGGTCCACGCTCTCGACCCGGTGGCCGTCGTGCGGGCCGCCGTGCCGGTGGAAGTACCACCAGGGGATGCCGTTCTGAGCGGCGATCACCGCTGTCGTGTCGTTCAGGAGTGGCTCGATCAGCGGCCCGCACGCCGCGTACGAGTTGGCCTTCAGGCCCAGGAAGACGAAGTCGACCGGGCCGACCTCGGCCGGGTCGTCGGTGGCGTGCGTCCGCGCGGTGAAGTCGCCGCGCGGGCTGAGCACTCGCACTCCGTGCTGCCTCATGGCCGCGAGATGCGGTCCACGGGCGATGAGGTGCACATCGGCACCCGCGCGATGCAGCGCGGCACCGACGTAGGCGCCGATAGCACCGGCGCCGAGAACTGCCACTTTCACGGGAGGGGCTCCGTTCGGTCGAGGGTACCGAGGAGACGCTGAACAGCGTTGAACCATGTCGACTGAATATTGTCTACAGTATGGGAGTTGGGGCAGCAAGGGTTCGCGCAGCACCTGCGACAGGCTTCGGGGATCCACCAGGTATCGCCGGACACGGCTCAGGAGTTCGCAGAGCGTCGCGCCCCGAACACCCTTGGTGGAGCAGTCGAGTTCGGCCACGTCCCGATGAGCGCAGCGCCCGAATGCCGTTCGTCGGACCGAACCGACCGTTCGTCGCGCACCGCATACCGTTCACCGCACACGGGATACGCGTTCGTGTGGCCGTCTTCCCAACCGGCCGACCGGTTCCTATCGTCCGGGATCATGAGTCCCCCTGTAGCCCCACCGGGCTGGAGCCGCTGGCTGGTCCCGCCCGCGGCCCTGTCGGTCCACCTCTCCATCGGACAGGCCTATGCCTGGTCCGTGTTCAAGCCGTCCCTGGAGTCCGCGCTCGACCTCAGCGGCACCCAGAGCGCCCTGCCCTTCCAGCTCGGCATCGTGATGCTCGGCCTGTCCGCCGCGTTCGGCGGCACACTCGTCGAGCGCAACGGCCCGCGCTGGGCGATGACGGTCGCCCTGATCTGCTTCTCATCGGGCTTCCTGCTCTCCGCGCTCGGCGCCGCCACCGAGCAGTACTGGCTGATCGTCTTCGGCTACGGATTCGTCGGCGGCATCGGCCTGGGCATCGGCTACATCTCGCCCGTCTCCACGCTCATCAAGTGGTTCCCGGACAGGCCGGGCATGGCCACCGGCATCGCCATCATGGGCTTCGGTGGCGGCGCGCTCATCGCCTCGCCGTGGTCCGCGCAGATGCTGGAGTCCTTCGGTTCCGACAGCTCCGGCATCGCCCAGGCATTCCTCGTGCACGGACTGACGTACGCCTTGTTCATGTCCCTCGGCGTGTTCCTGGTCCGCGTGCCGCGCCCCACGAAGACCGCGGCCGACGGCGCTCCGGCGCCACTCGAAGGCGTACAGGTCTCCGCGAACAGCGCCATCCGCACGCCGCAGTTCTGGTGCCTGTGGGTGGTGCTCTGCATGAACGTGACCGCGGGCATCGGCATCCTGGAGAAGGCCGCCCCGATGATCACGGACTTCTTCTCGGACACCTCCACACCCGTCTCGGTGTCGGCGGCGGCCGGGTTCGTCGCGTTGCTCTCGGCGGCGAACATGGCGGGCCGTATCGGCTGGTCGTCGACGTCCGACCTGATCGGGCGCAAGAACATCTACCGCGTCTACCTGGGCGTCGGCGCGCTGATGTACGCCCTCATCGCCTGGGTCGGAGACTCCTCGAAGCCGCTGTTCATCTGCTGCGCCCTGGTGATCCTCTCCTTCTACGGAGGCGGCTTCGCGACCATCCCCGCCTATCTCAAGGACCTCTTCGGGACCTACCAGGTCGGCGCGATCCACGGGCGGCTGCTCACCGCCTGGTCGACCGCCGGAGTCCTCGGACCGCTGATCGTCAACTGGATCGCGGACCGCCAGGAGGAGGCCGGCAAATCCGGAGCGTCCCTCTACGGAGTGTCACTGATCATCATGATCGGGCTGCTCGTGATCGGCTTCGTCGCCAACGAACTGGTCCGCCCGGTCAACGCCCGCCATCACATCCCCGCCCAGAGGGAGGCCTCCGATGTCCACGAGCGACAGCAGTCCGCCTGAGGGCGCCACACCCGACCGCCGCCCACTGATCGCCTTCGCCTGGCTCTGGGTGGGGGCGCCGCTGGCCTATGGTCTGTACGAGCTGGTGCAGAAGGCCACCCAATTGTTCACAGGGTAGGTGTTCGGGTGTCCGAGGGCCTGACAGAAGCCGACAAGGGTGGCACACCAATCCTGTGGCATCACGTGCCCTCGTACCCGTGAGTACCTGATCAGACTGGTGAGTCCCGTTACCCAGGCAACAAAGGGGACCGCCCATGAACGGCTCGCGCATCGCCGCTGTCGGCCACTACCAGCCCGCCAGGATCCTCACCAACGAGGACCTGGCGGAACTGGTCGACACCAGCGACGAGTGGATCACGAGCCGGGTGGGCATCCGTACGCGGCACATCGCGGGCCCCGACGAACCGGTCGACGAGCTGGCCGCGCACGCGGCGGCCAAGGCCCTGGCGGCCGCCGGCCTCGCCCCCGACGACATCGACTTCGTCCTGGTGGCCACCTCCACCGCCGTCGACAAGTCGCCGAACATGGCCGCCCGGGTCGCCGCCCGCCTCGGCATCCCGTCGCCCGCCGCCATGGACGTCAACGTCGTCTGTGCGGGCTTCACGCATGCCCTGGCCACCGCCGACCACGCCGTCCGCGCGGGTGCCGCGACCCGGGTGCTGGTCATCGGCGCCGACAAGATGTCCGACGTGGCCGACTGGACGGACCGTACGACCTGTGTGCTTGTCGGGGACGGGGCGGGGGCCGCCGTCGTCGAGGCCGCCGAGGAGCCCGCCATCGGGCCCGTGCTCTGGGGCTCGGTGCCCGAGATGGGACACGCGGTACGCATCGAGGGCACCCCCTCGCGGTTCGCGCAGGAGGGCCAGAGCGTCTACCGCTGGGCGACCACCAAGCTCCCGTCCCTCGCGCGCGCGGCCTGCGAGCGCGCCGGCCTGACCCCCGAGGAACTCGCCGCGGTCGTGCTGCACCAGGCCAACCTGCGGATCATCGAGCCCCTCGCCGCGAAGATCGGTGCCGTGAACGCGGTCGTGGCACGCGATGTCACCGAGTCGGGCAACACCTCCGCCGCCAGCATCCCGATCGCGCTGTCCAAGCTCGTCGAACGCGGCGAGATCTCCACCGGCGACCCGGTCCTGCTCTTCGGCTTCGGCGGCAACCTCTCGTACGCGGGACAGGTCATCCGCTGCCCGTGACGTGCGCGTATGCCGTCGAGCGAGCCCCTCGCGACGGGCGTGTGACGAGGCCAACTCCCCTCCGGCCTGGCCATTGTGCGCCGTAGACTGTAGACGAAAGACAATTGATACTGGCTTCGAGGCTGTCGTGCTGCTGTGCTGTCGTGCTGCCGGCGCGCACGCCGCCACTGCCCAGGAGGGGGACCGCGATGTTGTCGACCGGACTGCCGCAGGGGTCGGTGCCCAAGCTCGAACGGCCGGGACCGCTCCGGGACCGTGTCTACGAAGCGCTGCTAGAACTGATCACGACACGTGCCCTGCAGCCCGGCCAGCATCTGGTCGAGAGCGAGTTGGCGGGGCACCTCGGGGTCTCCCGGCAGCCCGTGCGCGAGGCGCTGCAGCGGCTGAACACCGAGGGATGGGTCGATCTGCGGCCCGCCCAGGGCGCTTTCGTGCACGAACCGACGGAGGCCGAGGCCGACCAACTCCTCACGGTACGCACGCTGTTGGAGGCCGAGGCCGCCCGGCTGGCGGCGGCCAACACGGGCACGGCCGGAATCGCCGCTCTTGAGGAGCTGTGCGCCCAGGGCGAGGAGGCGGTCGGCGCCGACGACGTGGACGGGGCGGTCGCGATGAACGCCCGTTTCCACGCGAAGGTCATGGAGCTCGCCGGCAACACGGTCCTCGCCGAACTGGCCGCCCAGGTCGACCGGCGGGTCCGCTGGTACTACACGCCGGTCGCCCGGCAGCGCGGCCACCAGTCCTGGATCGAGCACCGCGACCTGATCGCCGCGATCGCCGCCCGCGACGAGCAGCGGGCGACCGAGGTCATGCGTGCCCACACGGAGCACACCCGCCGGACTTATCACGCCCGCCCTCGCGACTGAGTGCCCACTGCAGGTGAGCTTGCGCAGCCGCGGGTCCGTTGTGGCTGGGCGCGCAGTTCCCCGCGCCCCTTAAGGGGCTCCCCGTTTCGGAGGTAGGGGGCGTCAGAAGGCGTTCGCGTGTTCCGTTGCCCACTCGCGGAACGTGCGTGGTGGGCGGCCCGTGACCTCCTCGACCGTGGGCAGGACCTGGGACTCGTCCAGGATCCCGTCGGCGAAGAAGCGGAGGAACGCCTCGGCGTACGGGGCCGGGAAGGCGGCCCCCAGTGCCTCGCGGGCCTCCTCGTCCGAGAGGCCGACGGTACGCAGTTCGCGGCCCAGCACCTCACCGAGGACGGCGATCCTGTCGGCGGGCAGCAGTGACTGAGGGCCCGTCAGGGTGTAGACGTGGCCCGCGTGTTCGGGCGAGAGGAGGGCCCGGGCGGCGACCTCGGCTATGTCGTACGGATCGATGTCCGCCGTGCGGACGCCGGGGAACGGCACACGCACCTCGTCGCCCTTGCGTATCTGGTCCGCGAGCGATACCGCGTTGGACATGAAGCTCACGGGACGCAGGAAGGTCCAGGCGAGTCCGGACTTGCGCACCCCGTCCTCCGACGCCCGCATATAGCGGGTCACCGCGTTTCCGTCGTCGATCGCCGCCGACTTTCCGGAGAGCATCACGACCCGCTCGACACCCGCGGCCCGCGCGTCGGCGAGGACGGCCCGCTGGCCCTCGTACCCGGGCATCAGGAACAGGGCCCGCACCCCGTCGAGCGCCTCCCGCACGGTCTCCGGGCGGTTGAGATCGCCGGCCACCCCCTCGGCACCCTGCGGCAGTCCGGCCCCCTCGCCCGAACGGGTCATCGCCCGCACCGGCTCACCCGCGGCGGTCACCGCGCGCACCACACCGGCGCCGACGTTCCCCGTGGCACCCGTCACCAGGATCATGGGTCCCCCCTCTCCCGCCCCGGGCCACGGCAGCCCGGAGCACAGGGTGCCCATCCTGCTGTGTCGTTCCGCGCGTGGCCACCGCCCCAACTCGCTTTGTCCTCTGAGTGGAAGAAGTGGTCAGTAATTCGTGCGCAACTTCTTCCCAGCTCGGGCAGCCGCTGCTACGTTCCACTCGAAAGCCAACGACGGCGGTGCCGATGAGGCGGGGAGGGGCTCGTGAGACGCATGACGGCGCGACCCGGAAACGCCCACCAGGCGCGGCTGCTCAGGCTGCTGCGTGACGGGGGTCCCAACTCGCGGGCCCAGCTGGGCGATCAGGTGGACCTCTCACGGTCCAAACTGGCCGTCGAGGTCGAACGGCTGCTGGAAACGGGCCTCGTGGTGGCCGACGGACTCGCCGCCTCGCGCGGCGGCCGCCGCTCCCACAACATCCGGCTCGCTCCCGCGCTGCGCTTCCTCGGGGTCGACATCGGCGCCACCTCGGTCGATGTCGCCGTCACCAACGCGGAGCTGGAGGTGCTGGGGCACATCAACCAGCCCATGGACGTACGCGAGGGCCCGGTCGCGGTCTTCGAGCAAGTCCTGTCCATGGCAGCGAAGTTGAGGGCCTCGGGGCTCGCGGAGGGGTTCGACGGCGCCGGCATCGGCGTACCCGGTCCGGTCCGTTTCCCCGAGGGTGTTCCGGTCGCCCCGCCGATCATGCCGGGCTGGGACGGGTTCCCGGTCCGCGAGGCGCTGAGTCAGGACCTCGGCTGCCCCGTCATGGTCGACAACGACGTGAACCTGATGGCGATGGGGGAGCAGCACGCGGGCGTGGCCCGTTCCGTGGGCGACTTCCTCTGCGTCAAGATCGGTACCGGTATCGGCTGCGGGATCGTCGTCGGCGGTGAGGTCTACCGCGGTACGACGGGCAGCGCGGGCGACATCGGCCACATCCAGGCCGTGCCGGACGGCCGCCCGTGCGCGTGCGGCAACCGGGGCTGCCTGGAGGCCCACTTCAGTGGCGCCGCGCTCGCCCGCGACGCCACGGAGGCCGCCCAGCAGGGGCATTCCCAGGAACTTGCGGCACGGCTGGCGGCGGCGGGCGCCCTGAGCGCCGTCGACGTCGCCGCCGCGGCCGCCGCGGGCGACGCCACCGCGCTCGATCTGATCCGCGAGGGCGGCAACCGCACCGGCCAGGTCATCGCCGGACTCGTCAGCTTCTTCAATCCGGGCCTGGTGGTGATCGGCGGCGGGGTGACCGGACTCGGCCACACCCTGCTCGCCGCGATCCGTACCCAGGTCTACCGCCAGTCGCTGCCCCTGGCGACCGGCAACCTGCCCATTGTCCTGGGGGAGTTGGGCCCCACCGCCGGCGTCATCGGCGCGGCCCGGCTCATCAGCGACCACCTCTTCTCACCCGCGTAACGCCTGCTTCCAGAGCCGCAAAACAGCGTCACTTCTCCACGAGTCGCACGAGCGCCCCATCTCCACGAGTCGCACGAGCGCCACATCTCCGAGCCGCAAGAGCGCAACTTTCTCCCGAGCCGCAAGAGCAGCGCCTCTTCCCGAGGCGCTCCCGCACCACGCCTCACATCACCTCATAGCACACACCCTGCTTCGCCCTGCCCTCACTCCGCCCTGCCCTGAGACCGGCCCGCACGCCGAGGGGAACCGTCATGGCTCCAGAACCACCCCTGCTCACCATGTCCGGCATCACCAAGTCGTTCCCCGGTGTCCGGGCCCTCGACGGCGTCGACCTCGACGTCCAGACCGGCGAAGTGCACTGCCTGCTCGGCCAGAACGGCGCGGGGAAGTCCACGCTCATCAAGGTCCTGGCAGGCGCCCACCAGCCGGACGACGGCACGATCACCTGGCGCGGCGAACAGGTCATCCTGCGTTCGCCCATCGCCGCCATGCGCCTCGGCATCGCCACCATCTACCAGGAACTCGACCTGGTGGAGCACCTGTCGGTGGCCGAGAACGTCTACCTCGGCCATGAACCGACGACCGCCGGCTTCGTCGTACGCGGCAAGGACGCCAAAGCCTCAACTGGCGCTCTACTCAAGCGACTTGGGCATTCCGAGATCGATCCCGCGCGGCTCGTCGGTGACCTGTCCGCCGCCCAGCAGCAGATCGTCTCCATGGCCCGGGCGCTCTCCCACGACGTACGCCTCATCGTCATGGACGAACCGTCCGCGGCCCTGGACCCCGACGAGGTCGACAACCTCTTCCGCATCGTCGGCGACCTGACCGCGGAGGGCGTCGCCGTCGTCTACATCTCCCACCGGCTGGAGGAGATCCGCCGCATCGGCGACCGGGTCACGGTCCTGAAGGACGGCCGGGCGGTGGCCGGCGGACTGCCCGCAAAGTCCACGCCGACCCGCGAGGTCGTCGCGCTGATGACCGGGCGCAACGTCGAGTACGTCTTCCCGGAGCGGCCCACGCACCAGGCGCTGCCCGACCCGGTGCTGGAGGTCCAAGGCCTCGCCCGGGACGGTGAGTTCGCCTCGCTCGACCTCACCCTGCGCCCCGGCGAGATCGTCGGCCTCGCGGGACTCGTCGGCTCCGGCCGCTCCGAGATCCTGGAGACCATCTACGGCGCCCGCAAGCCCAGCACGGGTCAAGTCCTCGTCGACGGCAAGCGGTTGAAGCCTGGCAGCGTACGCGCCGCCGTCCGCGCCGGACTTGGCCTCGCCCCCGAAGAGCGCAAGGCACAGGCCCTGCTGATGCTGGAGTCCGTCACCCGGAACGTCTCGGTGTCCTCCATGTCCCGCTTCTCGTACGGGGGTTGGCTCGACCGGAGTGCCGAGCGGAACGCGGCGCAGAAGGCGACCCGCGAACTGTCACTGCGCCCCGACAATCCGTCCGCCCCTGTGCGCACCCTCTCCGGCGGCAACCAGCAGAAGGCCGTACTGGCCCGCTGGCTGCTGCGCGGCTGCCGGGTGCTGCTGCTCGACGAACCGACCCGCGGCGTCGACGTCGGCGCCCGCGCCGAGCTGTACGCCGTGATCCGCCGCCTCGCCGACGAAGGCCTGGCCGTGCTCCTGGTCTCCAGCGAAGTACCCGAGGTCCTCGGCCTCGCCGACCGCGTCCTGGTGCTCCGCGAGGGCCGGGTCGTGCACACGGCGCCCGCCCGGGAGCTCGACGAACACCGCGTACTCGACCTCGTCATGGAAGGAAGCCCGGCGTCATGACGCAGCCCGTGTCCCCGCCCCGGGACGACACCCCGAAGCTGTCACCACAGGTGGACCCCAGTCCGTGGCGGGCGGTCGTGGCCCGTGCCGACGTCCGCACGCTCTCGCTGCTCGGTGTGCTCGCCGCCCTGATCCTCATCGGGGGCATCACCAAGCCCGACGAGTTCCTCGACACCCGCAACCTCCAACTCGTCCTCACCCAGGCCTCGGTGATCGGTGTCGTCACGGTCGGCATGACCTTCGTCATCATCTCCGGCGGCATCGACCTCTCCGTCGGCGCGATCGTCGCACTCGCCTCGGTATGGGCGACGACCGTCGCAACCCAGGACTACGGCTTCGTCGGAATCTTCTTCACGGCGGTGATCGTCGGCGTCGGCTGCGGCCTCGTCAACGGCGTGCTGATCGCGTACGGCACCATGGTGCCGTTCATCGCGACACTGGCCATGCTCGCCTCGGCCCGCGGCCTCGCCCTCCAGATAACCGACGGCAACACCCAGGTCGTCACCGTCGACGGCATCCTCGACCTCGGTGAGCGCGACTCCTACGTCCTCGGCGTCCCGCCGCTCGTCATGGTGTTCGCGGTCGTGACGATCATCGGCTGGCTCGTGCTCAACCGCACCACCTTCGGCCGCCGCACGGTCGCCGTCGGCGGCAACGCGGAGGCGGCCCGGCTCGCCGGCATCGACGTACGCCGCCAGCGCCTCTACCTCTACCTGCTGTCCGGACTGTGCTGCGGCATCGCCGCCTTCCTGCTGATCATCCTGTCCGGCTCGGGCCAGAACACCAACGGCAACCTGTACGAACTCGACGCCATCGCCGCCGCGATCATCGGCGGCACCCTGCTCACCGGGGGACGCGGCACCATCGTCGGCTCGGTGCTCGGAGTCCTGATCTTCACCACGATCACCAATATTTTCGCCCTGAACAACCTGCAGAGCGACGTCCAGCAGATCGCCAAGGGCGCGATCATCGTCGCCGCCGTGCTCGTCCAGCGCCGTACCGCCAGCACGACCTGAGGAAAGGGTTCACCGCCATGCCAGAGATCACGAGCCGCAGAGGACTGCTCTTCGGCACCGCCGCCGTCTCGGCCGGTGTCCTCCTCGCCGGTTGCACCAGCAACGAATCCGACGACGAGCCGGCCTCCAACGACCAGCCCGCAGCCGACGACAAGCCCGGCAAGCAGGTCACCATCGGCTTCGCCGGCCCGCAGGCCGACCACGGCTGGCTCAACGCGATCAACGACAACGCCAAGAGCCGGGCCAAGAAGTACAAGGACGTGACGCTGGAGATCACGGAGGGCTCCAACGACACCGCCCAGCAGATCGGCCAGATCGAGACGCTGATCAACAAGAAGGTCGACGTCCTGGTGGTGCTGCCCGCCGACGGCAAGGCGCTCACCCAGGTCGGCCTCCAGGCCATGCGCGCGGGCATCCCCGTCGTCAACCTCGACCGGATCTTCAACTCCCCGCAGGCGTACCGCTGCTGGATAGGCGGCGACAACTACGGCATGGGCCTCAACGCCGGCCACTACATCGGCGAGCAGCTCAAGGACAAGAAGGGCGCCCGGGTCATCGAACTCGCGGGGCTCGACAACCTGGAGCTGACGAAGCAGCGCACGCAGGGCTTCGACGCGGCCCTCAAGAACTACCCGAACATCAAGAAGGTCGCCCGTCAGGCCGCCGAGTTCACCGTCGAGTCGGGACAGGCCAAGATGTCCCAGCTGCTGCAGGCCCAGTCGAACTTCGACGCCCTGTGGAACCACGACGACGACCAGGGGGTCGGCGCCCTGCGCGCCATCGAGCAGGCCGGACGCGACGACTTCCTGATGGTCGGCGGCGCGGGCGCCCTGTCCGCCATGCAGGCCATCGAGTCGGACAACAGCGTCCTCAAGGCCACCGTCCTCTACCCGCCCACCATGGCCGCGTCCGCGATCGACCTCGCCCGCGCCCTCGGCCAGAGCAAGGGCATCGGCGGCCTCGCCGAGTTCGAGATCCCGGCGTCCCTGACCCTCTACTCGGCGGTCGTCGACAAGGCCAACGTCAAGCAGTACCTGCCCACAGGCTTCAAGTAGTCCGTGCCCGCGAGGGGCGCCCCATCAGGGGCGGCCCCGTCAGGGGCGCGGGGAACTGCGCGACCAGCCACAACGGACCCGCAGACAACCCACGCACCCCGCGGAGCGCCCCCGCACGACACCCCCCACCGCGCCACCACGAAGAGGAGGACCTCCGCATGGGACAGCCGCAGCAGCCCGACGAGGCACAGGCCGGGGCAGCGGCCGGAAGGCCGCCCCTGGGCGTGGGCATGGTCGGATACGCGTTCATGGGCGCCGCCCACTCACAGGGCTGGCGCACCGTGGGCCGTGTCTTCGACCTGCCACGCCGACCGGTCCTCGCCGCCGTCTGCGGCCGTGACGCGGGAGCCGTACGAGCGGCGGCCGACCGGCTCGGCTGGGCGGCCGCCGAGACCGACTGGCGGGCGCTGATCTCCCGCGAGGACGTCGACGTGGTCGACATCTGCACTCCCGGCGACAGCCACGCCGAGATCGCCGTCGCCGCGCTCGCCGCGGGCAAGCACGTGCTGTGCGAGAAGCCCCTCGCCAACACGGTCGAGGAGGCTGAGGCGATGGCCGAGGCCGCCCAAGCTGCCGCCGAGCGCGGCCAGGTGGCGATGGTCGGCTTCAACTACCGCCGGGTGCCCGCCACTTCACTCGCCCGGAAGATGGTCGCCGAGGGGCGCCTCGGCACCCTGCGGCACATCCGGGTGACATACCTTCAGGACTGGCTGGTGGACAAGGAGTTCCCGCTCACCTGGCGGCTGCGCAAGGAGACGGCGGGCTCGGGAGCGCTCGGCGACCTCGGCGCGCACATCGTCGACCTCGCCCAGTACGTGGCGGGGGAGCCGGTCGTGGGAGTGTCCGCGCTCACCGAGACCTTCGTACGGGAGCGGCCGCTGCTGTCCGGATCCTCCAGCGGCCTCTCGGCAGCCGGGGGCAGCGAACTCGGGGCCGTCACGGTCGACGACGCAGCCCTGTTCACCGGACGGTTCGCCTCGGGCGCCCTCGCGTCCTTCGAGGCCACCCGGTTCGCCACCGGCCGCAAGAACTCCCTGCGCATCGAACTCAACGGCGACAACGGCTCGTTGGCCTTCGACCTGGAACGCCTCAACGAACTCTCGTACCACGACGCGACCGAGCCCGGCACCCACGCCGGCTTCCGCCGCATCCTCGTCACCGAACCCGACCACCCCTATCTGGAGGCCTGGTGGCCGCCGGGCCACGGCCTCGGCTACGAGCACACCTTCACCCACCAGGCCCGCGACCTCGTGCACGCGATCGCGGACGGCGCGCAGCCGCTGCCCTCCTTCGCCGACGGGCTGCAGGTGCAGCGCGTCCTCGCGGCGGTCGAGGAGAGCGCCGAGAAGAACTCCGTCTACACCCCCATCGCGAGCTGAGCGCTCCGCTGGACACGCGGTTCATTTGCCGCGGACCGGCGGGGGCTGGTCGCGCAGTTCCCCGCGCCCCTCATGGGGCGCTGTACCGCACCGGACTTCACCAGTCCCGCTTAGAGGAGGGCCAGTCCCATGCCGCGCAACTTCACGCTGTTCACCGGCCAGTGGGCCGACCTGCCGCTCGAAGAGGTCTGCCGGCTCGCCCGCGACTTCGGCTACGAGGGGCTCGAACTCGCCTGCTGGGGCGACCACTTCGAGGTCGACAAGGCCCTCGCGGACTCCACCTACCTCGACTCGCGCAGGGAACTGCTCGACAAGTACGGCCTCAAGTGCTGGGCCATCTCCAACCACCTGGTCGGCCAGGCCGTCTGCGACGCCATCATCGACGAGCGCCACCAGGCGATCCTGCCCTCCCGTATCTGGGGAGACGGCGAGGCCGAGGGCGTACGGCAGCGGGCGGCGGCCGAGATCGCCGACACCGCGCGCGCCGCGGCGGCCTTCGGCGTCGACACCGTCATCGGCTTCACCGGGTCCGCGATCTGGCACCTGGTCGCCATGTTCCCGCCCGCCCCCGAGTCGATGATCGAGCGCGGCTACGACGACTTCGCCATGCGCTGGAACCCCATCCTCGACGTCTTCGACACCGAGGGCGTGCGGTTCGCGCACGAGGTCCACCCCAGCGAGATCGCGTACGACTACTGGACAACCCAGCGCGCGCTGGAGGCCGTTGACCACCGGCCGGCCT
This sequence comes from Streptomyces sp. NPDC050988, assembly GCF_044456225.1. Lineage (NCBI taxonomy): Bacteria > Bacillati > Actinomycetota > Actinomycetes > Kitasatosporales > Streptomycetaceae > Streptomyces > Streptomyces sp. NPDC050988. Next base: position 75,167 of record NZ_JBITFQ010000022.1, read on the forward strand.
TCGGGCTGAACTTCGACCCCTCGCACTTCGTCTGGCAGGACCTCGACCCGGTCGGCTTCCTGTGGGACTTCCGCGACCGGATCTACCACGTGGACTGCAAGGAGGCCCGCAAGCGCCTCGACGGCCGCAACGGACGGCTCGGCTCCCACCTGCCGTGGGGCGACCCGCGCCGCGGCTGGGACTTCGTGTCCGCGGGCCACGGCGACGTCCCCTGGGAGGACGTGTTCCGGATGCTGCGCTCCATCGACTACAAGGGCCCCATCTCGGTCGAGTGGGAGGACGCGGGCATGGACCGCCTCCAGGGCGCACCCGAGGCACTCACCCGGCTGAAGGCCTACGACTTCGAACCTCCGACGGCGTCCTTCGACGCGGCGTTCGGCGGCAACGACTAGCCACCCCCCTCACAGAGTTCGTTCCGGGGTGACGGCGCACCCCGGCGCATCGCACCCGCATGTACAACCAGCCCCACTCTGGAGGCATTCCGTGCACGGGAACGACCACATAAGCACCACCAGAACCGAGAGCCACAGACGACGCCCGAGACTCCGACTGCGCAAGGCGCTCGCCCTGTTCACCGGAGCGCTCCTCGCGGGTGCCTCGCTCACCCTGGCCGCACCGCCGGCGGGCGCCGCCGTCGCCGACCCGGCCGCCGCGCCGGCCGCGCCCGCGGCCGCCGAGGACTTCCAGCAGGTCACCCTCGCCAAGGGCGAACCCGAGGTCGGCGAGCCCATGTCGCTGGCCGTCCTCCCGGACCGCTCGGTCCTGCACACCTCGCGCGACGGCGAACTGCGGATCACCGACAGCGCCGGCAACACCAGGCTGGCGGGCAAGCTCGCCGTCTACTCGCACGACGAGGAAGGCCTCCAGGGCGTCGGCATCGACCCCGGCTTCGCCGACAACCGCTTCATCTACCTCTACTACGCCCCGCCGCTCGACACCCCGGCGGGCGACGCCCCCGAGACGGGCACCGCGGCCGACTTCGCGCCCTTCGACGGCGTCAACCGGCTCTCGCGCTTCGTCCTGAAGGCCGACGGCACTCTCGACAACGCCAGCGAGAAGAAGATCCTCGACGTCCCGGCGACCCGCGGCATCTGCTGCCACGTGGGCGGGGACATCGACTTCGACGCGGCCGGGAACCTCTACCTGTCGACCGGTGACGACTCCAACCCGTTCCAGTCGGACGGCTACACGCCCATCGACGAGCGCGCCAACCGCAACCCCGTCTTCGACGCGCAGCGCACCTCCGGCAACACCAACGACCTGCGCGGCAAGATCCTGCGCATCAAGGTGAACGCCGACGGTTCGTACACGGTCCCCGACGGCAACCTCTTCGCGCCCGGCACGGACAAGACGAAGCCCGAGATCTACGCGATGGGCTTCCGCAACCCGTTCCGCTTCAGCGTCGACAAGAAGACCGGCATCCTCTACGTCGGCGACTACGGCCCGGACGCCGGTGCCGCCGACCCCGCGCGCGGCCCGGCCGGCCAGGTCGAGTTCGCCCGCGTCACCGAGCCCGGCAATTTCGGCTGGCCGTACTGCACGGGCGACAACGACGCCTACGTGGACTACGACTTCGGCACGGGCGCGTCGGGGGCCTCCTTCGACTGCTCCGCGCCCAAGAACACCTCGCCCAACAACACGGGCCTGACGGATCTGCCCCCGGCCCAGACCGCGTGGATCCCCTACGACGGCGGTTCCGTGCCCGAGTTCGGCAGTGGCTCCGAGTCCCCGATGGGCGGCCCGGTCTACGACTACGACGCCTCGCTCGCCTCCCCGGTCAAGTTCCCGGAGGCGTACGACGGGGACTTCTTCGCCGGCGAGTTCGGCCGACGCTGGATCAAGCGGATCGCGTCGGACGACAGCGGCACCGTGCAGGCCATCAACGACGTGCCGTGGACCGGCACCCAGGTGATGGACATGGCCTTCGGCCCGGACGGAGCGCTGTACGTCCTCGACTACGGCCTCGCGTGGTTCGGCGGCGACGAGAACTCGGCCCTCTACCGGATCGAGAACGCAACCGACGGCCACTCGCCCGTGGCACAGGCGGCGGCCGACCGCACCTCGGGACAGGCGAAGCTGAAGGTCAAGTTCTCCTCGGCCGGCACCACGGACGCCGACGGTGACGCCCTCACGTACAGCTGGGACTTCGGCGACGGCGGCACGTCGACGGCGGCGAACCCCACGTACACGTACAAGAAGAACGGCACCTACACGGCGACGCTGACCGCGAAGGACGCCACCGGCCGGACCGGCAGCGCGAGCGTCCGGGTCGTCGTCGGCAACACCGCGCCGAAGGTGACCCTCCAACTCCCCGAGGACGGACAGCTGTTCAGCTTCGGTGACGCCGTGCCCTTCAAGGTCAGGGTGACCGACCCGGAGGACGGCAGGTCGATCGACTGCGCCAAGGTGAAGGTCAGCTTCGTCCTTGGCCACGACAGCCACGGCCACCCGCTGACCACCGCGAACGGCTGCTCCGGCACGATCCAGACGAGCGCCGACGGCGGCCACGACGAGGACGCGAACATCTTCGGTGTCTTCGACGCGGAGTACACCGACAACGGAGGCGGCGGCCAGGAGGCCCTCACCACGCACGACCAGAACGTCGTCCAGCCCAGGCACCGGCAGGCCGAGCACTACGGCAAGTCGGAGGGCGTCACGATCCAGACGAAGGCCACCGCACACGGCGGAAGGACCGTCGGTGACATCAACAACCGCGACTGGATCTCCTTCGAGCCGTACGTCCTGAGCAACGCCACGAAGATCACGGCCCGCATCTCCTCCGGCGGCACCGGCGGCAAGCTGGAGGTCCGCGCGGGCTCGCCCACCGGCCGCCTGCTCGGCACCGCGACCGTCCCGGTGACCGGCGGCTGGGAGAACTTCCAGGACGTCAGCGCCAATCTGAGGAACGCGCCGCGCGGCACCACCACGCTCTACCTCGTCTTCAAGGGGAGCGGTACCGGAGCCCTGTACGACGTGGACGACTTCACCTTCACAACCCGCTGAGGGAGGTGCGCCATGCGAGCAACTGGCCGAACAGTGACCGCTGTCGTCGGCGCCGCCCTGCTCATCGGGTGCGTGTCGGGGCCGGCGGCGTCGAAGGGATCCTCCTCCGACTCGTCGGCGCCGTCCGGGACTTCCGTGTCGAAGAAGCCCTCGGAGGGTGAGCGGGTCCTGGTGTTCTCCAAGACCGCCGGGTTCCGGCACGACTCGATCCCCGAAGGGGTCGCCGCGGTGAAGAGCCTCGGCGCCGCGAACGGGTTCAGGGTGGACGCCACCGAGGATGCGGGAGCCTTCTCCTCGCGCAACCTCTCCCGGTACGACGCCGTGGTGTTCCTCTCCACCACCGGGGACGTCCTCAACGGGGCCCAACAGCGGGCCTTCGAGGGCTACATCAAGCGCGGCGGCGGTTACGTGGGCATCCACGCGGCCGCCGACACCGAGTACGACTGGGAGTTCTACGGCGGCCTCGCCGGCGCCTACTTCCAGTCGCACCCGGCGATCCAGCCCGCGCGGATCGAGGTCGAGGACCGGGCACACCCGGCCACCTCGCACCTCGGGGAGTCCTGGAACCGTACGGACGAGTGGTACAACTACCGCTCCAATCCCCGGGACCGGGCCCACATCCTGGCCTCGCTCGACGAGTCGTCGTACAGCGGCGGCACGATGAGCGGCGACCATCCGATCGCCTGGTGCCAGGAGTACCGGGGCGGCCGCGCCTTCTACACCGGCAGCGGTCACACCAAGGAGTCGTACGCCGATCCCGCCTTCCGGCAGCATCTGCTGGGCGGTATCCGGTGGGCCGTCGGCGCCGCGGAGGCCGACTGCCGCCCGGAGAAGGGGTATTCACCCCTCTTCGACGGGACCGCCGAGTCGCTGGTGGACTGGAAGCAGGCCGGACCGGGCTCGTTCTCGCTCTCGGACGACGGCACACTCACGTCGTCCGGCGGCCTGGGCATGCTCTGGTACGCGGACCGCGGCCTCGGCTCGTACTCGCTGAAACTCGACTGGAGAATGGCGAGTGCCTCCGGGGACGACAACTCCGGTGTGTTCGTCGGCTTCCCGGCCTCCGACGACCCCTGGTCGGCCGTCAACAACGGCTACGAGGTCCAGATCGACGCGTCCGACGCCCCCGACCGCACCACCGGGGCCGTGTACAGCTTCCAGTCCGCCGACATCGGGAAGCGCGACCGTGCGCTGAACCCGCCGGGGGAGTGGAACACGTACGAGATCCGCGTGGAGGGCGAACGACTCCGCGTCTGGCTCAACGGCGTGAAGATCAACGATTTCACCAACACCGATCCGGCGCGCAGCCTGCGCGACGGTCATGTCGGGATCCAGAACCACGGAGCCGAGGACCAGGTGTCCTTCCGTGACATCCGGATCAAGGAACTGCCGGCGCGATCCGGCGCGCAGGGCGATTGAGCGGCGGCGGGCGGAGGACGCCGGACCTCCGCCCGCCGTCTTGTCCCTTCTTTTCCTGTTCTGTCTGTCCCCTCTGTGGCAGCTGATTTCCCCGGCTGCCGATTTCGGCTCGCGTTTCCAGCTTGCGTCTCCGGCTTGCGTTTCCGTCTTGCGAACGACCTCACGTACGACAAGGAGGCTGCCCATGTCCGCCGAATCCTCCGTCTCCCCGCCGCGGGTGGGAGTGTGGCTGATCGGAGCACGTGGCTCTGTCGCCACCACGGCCGTCACGGGGTGCGCCGCGGTGACCGCGGGGCTGCACCCACCGACGGGCATGGTCACCGAGACCCCCGCGTTCGCCGACTGCGGACTGCCCCCGCTGTCGTCTCTCGTCTTCGGCGGTCACGACACGGTGGACTGCCCCCTGCCCAAGCGGGCGGAGGCGCTCGCGGCCGGGGGCGTGCTGCCGCCCGGACTTCCGGCGGCCGTCACCGCCGAACTCGCCGCCGCCGACCGGGAGATCAGGCTCGGCGGCCCGCTCTCCGGTGAGACGCGCGACGAGGACGAACTGGTCGAGGCCCTGGCCTCCGACATCCGTGACTTCATGAGCCGATGCGGTCTGACCCGTACGGTCGTGGTCAACGTGGCGTCCACGGAGCCGGTGCCCACCGGTACGGAACTCCCGGCCAGCTCCCTGTACGCGGCGGCCGCGCTGCGGGCGGGCTGCCCGTACGTCAACTTCACCCCCTCCATGGGCCTGCACCACCCGGCACTGGCGTCCGCGGCCTCTGCGTCCGGGCTGCCGTACGCGGGCCGGGACGGCAAGACCGGCCAGACCCTGCTGCGGTCGGTCCTCGGCCCGATGTTCGCGCAGCGCGCGCTGGCGGTCCGCGCCTGGTCCGGTACGAACCTGCTGGGCGGCGGTGACGGCGCGGCCCTCGCCGACCCGGGAGCCGCGGCGGCGAAGAACGCGGGCAAGGAACGCGTCCTCGCCGACACCCTCGGCGGGGTTCCCGAGGGCGAGACGCACATCGACGACGTACCGTCCCTCGGCGACTGGAAGACCGCCTGGGACCACATCGCCTTCGACGGCTTCCTCGGCACCCGGATGGTCCTCCAGACCACCTGGCAGGGCTGCGACTCCGCCCTCGCGGCCCCGCTGATCCTCGACCTGGCCCGCCTGGTCGCCCGCGCCCACGAGACCGGCCTGTCCGGCCCCCTGTCCGAACTCGGCTTCTACTTCAAGGACCCGGTGGGGGATGGGCCGGCGGCCCTGGGCGAGCAGTACGCGGAACTGGTGGGGTTCGCGGGGCGGTTGCGCGGGGCCGGGGCGGGAGCGGAGGGTCCGCTGCGGGGCGTTGGGGATCCGCAACTGCCTTCGGGCGAGCGGCCGGGCTCTTCGGGTGAGCGTCGAGGGCTTCCGGCCGAGCGGCGAAGCCTTCCGGGGGAGCGGCGATGAGCGGGAACGGGTGGCCGGTGTCGCAGGACGCGAGCCCGAGCGGGCCGCACGCGAGCCTGAGCCAGCCGCAGGCGAGCCAGGGCCAGCCGCACGAGAGCCCGAGCCAGCTGCACGAGAGCCCGACCGAGCTGCACGCGAGCCCGATACCTCACGACACCGCGAGGGCGACATCGCCACGGTCCGCGAGGCAGGGAGCGAACGTGAACGCCTGGGTGGAACTCCTGCGCCTCCCCGCCCTCTTCACCGTCCCCGGCGACGCGCTCGCGGGCGCCGCCGCGGCCGGGGCGCGCTCGAACCCCCGAACCCTGGTGGCCATCGCCTCCTCCCTCTGCCTGTACGAGGCCGGTATGGCCCTCAACGACTGGGCGGACCGCGCGGAGGACGCCGTGGACCGCCCACACCGCCCCCTGCCCTCGGGCCGCATCAGTCCGACCGCGGCCCTTGCGGCGGCCGGCGGCCTGACGGCGGCGGGCCTGGCCCTGGCCTCCACAGCGGGTCGCCGCCCCCTCGCGGTCGCCGGCGCGCTGGCCGCCACGGTCTGGTCGTACGACCTGCTCCTCAAGCGCACGCCCGCGGGCCCCGTGGCGATGGCGGCGGCCCGTTCCCTGGACCTCCTGCTCGGCGGGGTGGCCGCCAACGGCGACATCCGCAGGGCCCTGCCCTCCGCGCTGGCCCTGGGCACCCACACCCTGGCCGTCACCACGGTCTCCCGCCACGAAACGCAGGGCGGTTCACCATGGGCCCCGTTGAGCGGGTTGGCCACGACGGCGGCACTGGCCTGGTCCATCACCCGCGACGGCACGGAACGGGACCGACAGCCAGGACAGGACCGGCAACCGGGAGAGACCCGGAAGCCTGGACGGGATCGTAAGCCGGGACGGGACTGGCAGTCAGGAGGGGACTGGCAACCAGGTCGCGCGGCGGCAACCGCCACCAACCTCGTGTCCCTGCGCGGAGCACTCGCCGCCGTCTACGCGGCGACCGCCGCCCGCCCCCTCTTCCACGCCGCCCTGAACCCGTCCCCCCAACTCACCCAGCGGGCCGTCGGCGGCGGCATCCGCGCCATGATCCCTCTGCAGGCCGCCCTCGCGGCCCGCTCCGGCGCTCCCGTCACCGCCCTGCTGACGGCCGCGCTCGCGCCGGCCGCCCGCCGGTTCGGCCGGAAGGTGAGCATGACATGAGCCCTCGGCCGAGCCCCCACCCCACCGCGCACCCCCTCCGCTATTCCTACGGCACCAACGGCCTCACCGACCTCCGCCTGGACGACGCCCTCTCCCTTCTCGCAGACCTCGGCTACGACGGCGTCGGCCTGACGCTCGACCACATGCACCTGGACCCCCTCGCCCCCGACCTCGCGGCCCGCACGCACAAACTGGCCCGCAGACTGGACGAGCTGGGCCTGGGCGTCACCATCGAGACCGGCGCCCGCTACGTACTCGACCCGAGGCGGAAGCACGGCCCGTCCCTCCTCGACCCGGACCCGGCCCAACGCGCCCGCCGCGCCGACCTGCTCGTCAGGGCCGTCCAGATCGCCACGGACCTCGGCGCGCACGCGGTCCACTGCTTCAGCGGCATCCTCCCGAAGGACACGGCCGGAGAAGCGGACAACGGAGCGGGCACCGAAGGGCAGGCTGCCGAGGCCGAGGACGCCGCCTGGAAGCGCCTCGCCGAAACCCTCACCCCCGTCCTCGACGCCGCCACCGCCGCCGGAATCCCCCTCGCCGTCGAACCCGAACCCGGTCACCTCCTCGCCACCCTCGACGACTTCCACCGTCTGCGCACCGCCCTCGGCAGCCCCGACGCCCTCGGTCTCACCCTCGACATCGGCCACTGCCAGTGCCTCGAACCACTCTCACCAGCCGACTGCGTACGCGCCGCCGCCCCCTGGCTGCGCCACGTCCAGATCGAGGACATGCGGCGCGGCGTCCACGAACACCTCCCCTTCGGCGACGGAGAGATCGACTTCCCTCCCGTACTTGAAGCCCTCGCCGCCGTCGGTTACCAGGGCCTGGTCTCCGTCGAACTGCCCCGCCACTCCCACGCCGGCCCCCAACTCGCCCAGCAGTCCCTCCCGTTCCTCCATCACGCGGCCGCCGTCTCCACACCCCCGGACGCCGACCGGCCGCCGAACCCCGGCGAGGGCTCCACCGACTCCGACGGGAGAACCCCGTGAAGGACCTCCACGACGACCTCGGCACCCCGACGGACGTCACCCCGCCGGCCCTCACCGCCCTGCACACCCGCCTGAACGGCCGGCTCGACGGCGCCGCGCGTGCCTGGCTGGACCAGGCCCTCGACGAGGCGGCCGCCCACCCCGGCACCCACGGGCCCATCTCCGTCTGGGAGTTGAGGATCGCCGAGGCCGGCCGCCGCTGCGGCCCCGACCACGCGGAGGCGGCCCGCGTCCTCCTCCTGCACGCGGCCCGCGCCGACGCGACCACCCTCACCCGCGTCTACCGCCAGGGCACCGCCGACGAACGCCGCGCCGTCCTCCAGGCCCTGCCCCACATCGTGCCGGGCCCCGACGCCCTGCCGATCGTCGAGGACGCGCTGCGCACCAACGACACCCGGCTCGTGGCCGCCGCCGTCGGCCCGTACGCCGCCCTGCACCTGGACGCCCACAACTGGCGGCACGCCGTGCTCAAGTGCCTGTTCACCGGTGTCCCCGTCGAGGCGGTGGCCGACCTGCCCCGCCGCGCCCGCGCCGACGCGGAACTCGCCCGCATGCTCGCCGACTACGCCGACGAACGCACCGCCGCGGGCCGTCCCGTACCCCAGGACCTGCACCACGTCCTGGCCCTGACCGAGCACCCGGCCACCCCGCCCGGCACCGACGCCCCCCACGGCAGCGACGGCAAGGAGTCCTGATGCGCATCTTCGACCCCCACATCCACATGACGTCACGGACCACCGACGACTACGAAGCCATGCACGCCGCCGGTGTCAGAGCCGTCGTCGAACCCGCCTTCTGGCTCGGCCAGCCCCGCACCTCGGTCGCCTCCTTCCTCGACTACTTCGACTCCCTCCTCGGCTGGGAACCCTTCCGCGCCGCCCAGTACGGCATCGCCCACCACTGCACCCTCGCCCTCAACCCCAAAGAGGCCAACGACCCCCGCTGCGTCCCCGTCCTCGACGAACTGCCCCGGTATCTCGTCAAGGACCACGTCGTGGCCGTCGGCGAGATCGGCTACGACTCGATGACCCCCGCCGAGGACACCGCCCTGGCCGCCCAGCTCCAGCTCGCCGCCACCTACGAGCTGCCCGCGCTCGTCCACACCCCGCACCGCGACAAGCTAGCCGGTCTGCGCCGCACCCTCGACGTGGTCCGGGAGTCCGCACTGCCCCCGGACCACGTCCTGATCGACCACCTCAACGAGACCACGGTCAAGGAGGCCAAGGACGGCGGCTGCTGGCTCGGCTTCTCCGTCTATCCGGACACCAAGATGGACGAGGAACGGATGGTCGCCGTCTTGCGGGAGTACGGACCGGAGAAGGTACTGGTCAACTCCGCCGCCGACTGGGGCAAGAGCGACCCGCTGAAGACCCGCAAGGTCGCGGACGCCCTGCTGAAGGCAGGGTTCACCGAGGACGACGTCGACCAGGTGCTCTGGCGCAACCCCGTCGCCTTCTACGGACTCAGCGGCCGCCTCGACCTGGACGTCGCCGACACGGACGCCACCCACGAGGGCAACTCCATCCTCCGCGGCGTCCCGAAGACGGTCCCGGACGCAGACCCGAACACCGCCCCGGCCCCTGTCCCGACGACGACGGAGGCGTGACCCATGCGCTTCCGCCACCCCGACGGCTCCACCGTCCACCTCGCCTACTGCACCAACGTGCACCCGGCCGAGACCCTCGACGGCGTCCTCGCCCAGCTCCGCGACCACTGCGAACCCGTACGCAAACGCCTTGGCCGCGACCGTCTCGGCATCGGCCTGTGGCTCGCCAAGGACGCCGCCCACGCCCTCGTCACCGACCCGTCCGCCCTGCGCGGGCTGCGCACCGAACTCGACCTCCGCGGCCTCGAAGTCGTCACCCTCAACGGCTTCCCGTACGAGGGGTTCGGCGCTGAGGAGGTCAAGTACCGCGTCTACAAGCCGGACTGGGCCGACCCCGAGCGGCTCGAACACACCACGGCCCTCGCCCGCGTGCTCGCCGTACTCCTCCCCGACGACGTCACCGAAGGCACCATCTCCACCCTGCCGCTCGCCTGGCGCACGGTGTACGACGACGACCGCGCCGCCCGCGCCCACGCGGCCCTGACCACCCTCGCGGAACGCCTCGACGCGCTGGAGGATCTGACCGGCCGCTCCATCCGTGTCGGCCTGGAGCCGGAGCCGGGCTGCACCGTCGAGACCACGGCCGACGCCATCGCCCCGCTCACCGCGATCGGCCACCCCCGTATCGGCGTCTGCGTCGACACCTGCCACCTCGCCACCTCCTTCGAAGATCCGAGCACCGCCCTGGACGCCCTGGCCGCAGCCCGCGTCCCCGTCGTCAAGTCCCAGCTGTCAGCCGCCCTGCACGCCGAACACCCCCACCTCCCCGAAGTCCGCGAGGCCCTCGCCGCCTTCGACGAACCCCGCTTCCTGCACCAGACCCGCACCCTCACCGCCGCCGGACTCCGCGGGACCGACGACCTCGGCGAGGCCGTCAAGGAGGACGCCCTGCCCGACGCCTCCCCGTGGCGCGCCCACTTCCATGTCCCGCTGCACGCGGCCCCCGACGCGCCCCTCACCTCCACGCTGCCCGTACTCAAGGACACGCTGACCCGACTGGTCGGCGGCCCGCACCCGCTGACCAGCCACCTCGAGGTCGAGACCTACACCTGGCAGGCCCTCCCGCCCGAGCTGCGCCCCCGCGCCCGCGCCCAGCTCGCCGACGGCATCGCCGCGGAACTCACCCTCGCCCGGGACCTGTTGACCGACCTCGGCCTGAAGGAACTCCCATGAGCACCCACGAGACCCCGGCAGCGCCGGCCGGCACCGACGGCTCCACGGCTCCCACCCCCCTCCTCGTCCTCGACGTCGTCGGCCTCACCCCCCGTCTCCTCGACCACATGCCCCACCTCAAGACCCTCGCCCAGTCCGGCTCGCAGGCCAGCCTCGGCACGGTCCTGCCCGCCGTCACCTGCGCCGCCCAGTCGACGTTCCTCACCGGTACCCACCCGTCCGAGCACGGCATCGTCGGCAACGGCTGGTACTTCCGCGACCTCGGCGACGTACTGCTGTGGCGCCAGCACAACGGCCTGGTGTCCGGGGACAAACTGTGGGACGCCGCCCGGCGCGCGCACCCCGGCTACACGGTCGCCAATATCTGCTGGTGGTACGCCATGGGCGCCGACACCGACATCACCATCACCCCTCGTCCGATCTACTACGCCGACGGCCGCAAGGAACCCGACTGCTACACCCGGCCCCCGGCCCTGCACGACGAACTCACCGAGAAACTCGGCACGTTCCCCCTCTTCCACTTCTGGGGTCCCGGCGCCGACCTCGTCTCCAGCCGCTGGATCATCGACGCCACCCGGCACATCATCCGCTCCCGCCACCCGGACCTGACCCTCTGCTACCTCCCTCATCTCGACTACGACCTGCAGCGCTTCGGCCCCGACGACCCGCGCTCCCTGAAGGCGGCCGCCGACCTCGACGCGGCCATGGCCCCCCTCCTCGACGACGCCCGGGCGGAAGGCCGCACCGTCGTCGCCCTGTCCGAGTACGGCATCACCCGCGCGGACCGTCCCGTCGACATCAACCGCGCACTGCGCCGCGCCGGACTCCTCGAAGTGCACACGCAGGACGGCATGGAGTACCTCGACCCGATGGCCTCACGTGCCTTCGCCGTCGCCGACCACCAGATCGCCCATGTCTACGTGCGCCGCCCCGAGGACCTGGAGGCCACGAAAGCGGCGCTCGCCGATCTGCCCGGCATTGAGCAACTCCTCGACGACGAAGGCAAGAAGACCCACCACCTCGACCATCCGCGCTCCGGCGAACTCGTCGCCGTCGCGGAGCCCGACGCCTGGTTCACGTACTACTACTGGCTCGACGACGCCCGCGCGCCCGACTTCGCTCAGCTCGTCGAGATCCACCGCAAACCCGGCTACGACCCGGTCGAACTCTTCATGGATCCGCTCGACCCGTACGTCAAGGTCAAGGCCGCGGGCGCGCTGGCCCGCAAGAAGCTCGGCATGCGCTACCGCATGGCGGTCGTGCCCCTCGATCCCTCACCTATTCGAGGCAGCCACGGCCGCCTCCCCCTGAGCGACGACGAAGGTCCGCTCATCATCTGCTCCACCCCCCGCGCTGTCGGCGACCGCGTCGCGGCCACCGATGTGAAATCCCTGTTGCTCGACCTGGCCGGCCTCGGGTGACAGCACCCGGGAACGACCGGACGAGCGATTACGAAAAGTGAAACACACGGCACCGACAGTGCGTTCGGCCTGTGGATAACCGGCATACCGCACGGCACCCGTCACAGCCGGACCTCTGACGAACATGGCTGGGCCCCTGCCGAACACGGTGGGCCCCTACCCGAAAGAGAGACACCGTGACCGCGTTCAACGACGAATCCGGAACCGGCGACGCCCTGCGTCGCGCGCTCGGCGTCAACCGCCGCCGCTTCCTCAGCACCTGCACCGCCGTCGCCGCCGGGGCGATCGCCGCCCCGGTGGTGGGCGCCTCACCAGCCCTGGCCCAGGACCGGGGCAGAGGCCACGACCATGACCACGGCCGCGGTCACGTCCTCGTTCCGCCGGGCAAGCGCGGCATCATCCTCTACACCGTCCGCGACGCCACGGCCCGCGACCCGCTCGCCTCGGACCTGCCCTCCGGCTTCCGCGAGGTGTTCAAGCAGCTGGCCCGACACGGATACCGACAGGTGGAGTTCGCCGGCTACAACCAGCACGCCAACGCGCCCGGCGGCGCCAGTCTGGAGTCCGTCGCGGGCGCCAGGCTGCTGCGTTCCTGGCTCGACGACTACGGCCTGCGCGCCCAGGGCAACCACGGCTTCATACCGTCCTCCTGGCCACTGACCAGCGCCGACCTGGACACCTTCAAGAAGCACCTGGAGATCGCCAACATCCTCGGCATGGACCACATGGGCACCGGCGGCGACCCCACCGGCAGCTCCTACCCGGCCGACTGGGACGTGGCGGCCGACAAGTGGAACGCGCTGGGCAGGATCGCCCGCCGCGAGGGCATCAAGCTGTACACGCACAACCACGACTCCGCCTACGGCTTCCTGCTCGACGGAGGCCCGCTGGACGCGCAGGGCCGGCCCACCCGCAGCTCCGGCATTCGCAAGCTGGAGTACTTCCTGAAGGCCACCGACCCGAAGCTGGTCTGGCTGGAGATGGACATCTTCTGGGCGCACGTGGCCCAGTACAAGTTCCACACCTACACCGCCCACGACGGCTCCACCCGCGAGAAGGTCTTCGACCCGGCGGGGCTCGTCGCCCGCAACAACAAGCGCTACCCGCTGTTCCACGCCAAGGACGGTGTCGTGAGCACCACCAACGGCATGGGCTACGACATGGTGCCCTTCGGAACGGGCGTCATCGACTACACCACGTTCTTCTCGCGGGTCGGGGAGCGGAACTACCACAACCCGATGGTCGAGGACGACAACTCGCCCAGTGCCACGGACCCCGCACAGTCGCTGCGCGAGGCCAAGATCAGTTACGACAACCTCGCGGCCCTCCGCGCAAGGCGCCACTGACCCCGGACACACAGCGAAGGTCCTCCCCACGCGGTGCCGTGGGGAGGACCGTCGGCGTTTCCAAGGACAGAATTCCGAAGGACAGTATTCCGAAGGACGGAATTCCAAGGACAGAAGCGGATCGTGGAAGTTCTAGAGCTTCGGGGACGTGTGCGGCGGACACAGTGCGGGACGGTTCCGCACCGCAGGGTTCATGAGGGGGCATGCCCCCACCGGCTCGATTCGCCTCCTCACCGGTTCAGGCCATCTCCTCACCGATCGGGTGCGGGTTGGGCACGATGCGCTTGGCCGTAGGACGCCCAGGAGCGCGCAGGAAGAGCGCGAGGACCGCGGAACCGAGACCGATACCGCCCGCCAGTGCGAAGGCGCCCCCGTAGCCCCAGGCGCTCACGACGACGGCTCCCACGCCGGAGCCGACGAGACCGGAGATGAGCTTGGAGCTGTAGACCATGCCGTAGTTGGAGGCGTTGTTGTTCTCACCGAAGTAGTCCGCCGTCATGGCCGCGAACAGCGGGAAGATCGCGCCGCCGCCGAAGCCCGAGACCATCGAGCAGACCAGGAAGAACGGCATCGAGCCCATGTTCCCGGAGAGGAACACGCCGAACTGCGAGCAGCCGAGGACGACACAGACGATGACGAGTGTGTTCCGTCGGCCGTAACGGTCCGAGATCCAGCCGATGACACCACGCCCGGTGCCGTTGACGATCGCCTTGAGTGACATCGCGGTGGCCACGATGCCGCCCGCGAACCCCATCTCCTTTCCGAACGGCACCTGCATGGCGATGCCGAAGATGTTGATACCGGCCGTGCACAACAGGCAGAACCACATCATCCACAGGACGGGCGTCCTGGCCGCCTCCCGCGGTGTGTACTGCTTGACCGCCGGCGGGTTCTTCGCCAGTGCCCGCACGACCCGCGGGTCGTCGGAGGTCTTCAGCGGGTCGACGTGCGCCGGCCACCAGTTCTTCGGCGGGTCCTTGAAGAACCAGCCGGCGACGGCGACGACCGTGCAGCAGATCACGCCGACCATGACCAGCACGGTCTCGTAGTTGGACAGGTCCATGTACGAGGTGAACAGGAACACGAAGGGCACGGAGCCGTAGGCGAAACCGCCGTTGACCATGCCGGTCTTGCCGCCCTTGCGCTCCGGATACCACTTGCCGACCATGTTCACGCAGGTCGCGTAGACGAGGCCGGCGCCGATGCCGCTGAACATGCCGAAGCCTATGTACGCGACGATCACGTGCGGCGCGTACGCCAGCGAGATGTAACCCAGGATCGTGCCGAGTGCGCCGAGCATCATGGCGTACCGCGCGGGCAGCTTTCCGCTCTCGCGCAGCTGGCCGGCCGGGAAGGCCACGGCCGCCTGGAAGAACACCCAGACGCCCATCAGCCAGAAGATGTGCCCACTGTCCCAGAGGTGGGCCTCGTGCAGGGTGTCCTCGGCGGATGTGAACGCGTACTCCGAGGAGCTGATGCCCATCATGCCCATCCAGGGGAAGAGCACCATGGTCCAGCGTGGTCGCCCCATGATGTCCCGGTCGGTCTCGCCGATCCGGTACAGGCGGCCGTTGCGGTCCGTCACCTCCCTGTAGGGGACGGGTGTCGTGAAGTCGGTGGTTGTCATGTCGCGTAGCACCCCTTGCGTCGAAAGATCTGGCCAGCGCCCCCTGTCCAATTCCTTTCGTGTGCGCACGGGTCCCGGGGCGGGCCGACGCGCACCGTCGGCCCGCCCCTTCACCGGGTCAAGTCATGAACCGCCCCCCAACAGCGCCCACCGCGCGCCGCCGCGTCACAACAGCCCCGCCGCACGCGCCCAGCGATATTTCGCGCCGAGGACGGCGACCGGCTTCTCGGTCGTGTACGGGTATGCCACGACCCCGTGCTCGTAGAGGTACTGGCAGGCCTCCTCGACCTCGACGTCGCCCGCGAGCGATGCCACGACGGGCTTCTCGATCCCGCGCTCCCGGAATTCGGCCACCACGCGCGCGGTGAGCTCGGCGAAGACCATGGGAGGGGTCACGATGGTGTGCCAGTAGCCGAGGACCAGCGAGTGGATCCGCGGGTCCTCGAGACCGAGCCGGATCGTCGCCTCGTACGTCGACGGCGGCTCGCCGCCCGTGATGTCCACCGGGTTGCCGGCCGCGCCGAAGGGCGGGATGAACTTCCGGAAGGACGCGTCCAGGTCCGGCGGGATCTCCATCAGGGAGAGGCCGTTGTCGGTCACGGCGTCGGACAGCAGTACGCCACTGCCGCCGGCGCCGGTGATGATCACGATGTTGTCGCCCTGAGGGGTCGGCAGCACCGGCAACGCGCGCGCGTACTCCAGCATTTCGTTCAGACCGGGCGCCCGGATGACACCGGCCTGCTTGAGGATGTCCTCGTACACGGCGTCGTCGCCCGCGAGGGCGCCCGTGTGCGAGCCTGCGGCCTTGGCACCGGCCGCCGTACGGCCCGCCTTCAGGACGACCACCGGCTTCTTGGGGACGGTCGCCCGCGCGGCCTCCACGAAGGCGCGGCCGTCCTTGAGGTCCTCCAGGTGCATGGCGATGCACTTGGTGTTGGGGTCCTCGCCGAACCAGGTCAGCAGGTCGTCCTCGTCCAGGTCCGACTTGTTGCCGAGCCCCACGATCGCGGAAACACCCGTCTTCGTAGTGCGTGCGAAGCCCAGAATGGCCATCCCTATGCCACCGGACTGCGAGGTGAGCGCGACGCCGCCCTTGACGTCGTACGGCGTGCAGAACGTGGCGCACAGGTCCTGCCACGTCGAGTAGTAGCCGTAGATGTTCGGGCCGAGCAGCCGGACTCCGTACCGCTCACCGATCGCCACGATCTCGTCCTGCAGCTCGTGCTCACCGGTCTCCGCGAACCCCGAGGGGATCAGGACAGCGTTGGGGATCCCCTTGCGTCCCACCTCCTCCAGGGCCGAGGCCACGAACTTGGCGGGGATAGCGAAGACCGCCACATCCACCTCACCGGGAACGTCGGTGACACTCTTGTACGCCTTGCGGCCCAGAATGTCATCGGCTTTGGGGTTCACCGGGTGGATCTCCCCGGAGAAGCCGCCGTCGATGAGGTTGCGCATGACCGAATTGCCGATCTTTCCCTGCTCGTTGGAGGCGCCGATCACGGCCACCGACGACGGCTGCATCAACCGGCGCATGGTGGTGAGGATCTCTTCGCGTGTGTACTTCCGTCGCGGCTTGGCCACTTCCTCGGCGAGGATGACCCGGATGTCCGCGGCCACCGCGCCCTCCGGGGTGGCGATCACCGGGTTGAGGTCCACCTCGGCGATCTCCGGGAAGTCCGCGACCAGTTCGGAGACCCGGCGGATCTGCTCGGCGATCGCCCACCGGTCCACCGCCGGAGCGCCCCGCACGCCGCGCAGGATCTCCGCAGCGCGGATCGAGTCCAGCATCGACAGCGCCTCGTCCGCGTCCACCGGCGCCAGCCGGAACGTGACGTCCTTGAGGACCTCGACCAGTACACCGCCGAGCCCGAAGGCCACGACCTTCCCGAATGTCGGATCGGTCACCGCGCCGACGATGACCTCCTGCCCCTTGGGGAGGAGTTCCTGGACCTGTACGCCCTCGATGCGGGCCTTGGAGTCGTACGCCCGGGCGTTCTCGATGATCTTGTGGAAGGCGGCGCGTACGTCCGTCGCGCCCTCCACACCTACGATCACGCCGCCGGCGTCGGTCTTGTGGAGGATGTCGGGGGAGACGATCTTCATCACGACGGGCCCGCCGAAGCGCGCCGCGTACGAGACCGCCTCGTCGACGTCCGTCGCGAGTTCCTCGCCGGGGACGGCGATCGCGTACGCGTCGGCGATCACCTTGCCCTCGGGCGCGGTCAGCGCCGTCCGCCCCTCGGCCCGCACGGCTTCGAGGAGCGTACGCACCCTCAGCACCCGGTCTTCGGCCATCAATCAGATCACTCCGTTCGATTTGAGCAGGCGCAGCTCCTCGTCGCCGAGACCCAGCTCGCCGACGTACACCTCTTCGTTGTGCTCGCCGAGCAGCGGCGAACTGGTCACGTCCACGGGGGAGTCGGAGAGCTTCAGCGGGCTGCCCACGGTCACGAAGTCGCCCCGCTCGGGGTGCGGCACCGTCACGACCATCTCGTTGGCGACCAGCGACTCGTCCTCGATGATCTCCTTGGTGGAGAGGATCGGACCGCAGGGGATGTTGTGGGCGTTGAGCTGCTCAAGGACCTGCCACTTGGGGAGCGTGGACGACCACTCCTCGATGAGCTGAAACATCTTGGTGAGCTGGGGGAGCCGGGCCTCCGGGGTCGCCCACTCGGGGGCGTCCGCGAGTTCGGGGCGCCCGATGAGCTCGGTGATGGGCTTCCAGCCGACGGGCTGCACGATGACGTACACGTAGTCGTTCGGGCCGCCCGGCGCGCACTTGACGGCCCAGCCGGGCTGGCCGCCGCCGGACGCGTTGCCCGACCTGGGAACCTCGTCGCCGAAGTCGTCGTTGGGATATTCAGCCAGTGGTCCATGCCCGAGGCGCTGCTGGTCCCGCAGTTTCACCCGGCACAGATTCAGCACGGCATGCTGCATCGCCACGTTCACGCGCTGCCCGCGCCCCGTGTTCTCCCGCTGGAACAGGGCGGCGAGGATCGCCGCCACCGCGTGGATGCCCGTGCCCGAGTCACCGATCTGGGCCCCCGTCGCCAGCGGCGGCCCGTCCTCGAAGCCGGTGGTCGACATCGACCCGCCCATGGCCTGAGCGACGACCTCGTACGCCTTGAAGTTGGTGTACGGGCCGTCCCCGAACCCCTTGATGGAGGCATAGACGATCCGCGGATTGATCTCCTGGATGCGGTCCCAGGTGAAGCCCATGCGGTCGACCGCGCCCGGTCCGAAGTTCTCGACCATGACGTCGGAGCGCCGGATCAGCTCGGTGAGGATCTCCTTGCCGCGCTCGGTCTTGGTGTTGAGGGTGATGCTCCGCTTGTTGCAGTTGAGCATCGTGAAGTAGAGGGAGTCGACGTCCGGGAGGTCACGCAGCTGCTTGCGCGTGATGTCCCCGGTCGGCGCCTCCAGCTTGACGACGTCCGCGCCGAGCCAGGCGAGCAGCTGGGTGGCGGAAGGACCGGACTGGACGTGCGTCATGTCGAGGACGCGGATGCCTTCGAGGGCTTTGGTCGAGGTCGGCGGCGTCGCTGCCGTGGCCGGCGTCTCAGTCGTCGCTGTCATCGGTGCCACCTCACTTGTACATCGTCTGGTTCATGGTTCCGGGGGCGTACGCGTCCGGGTCGACCCAGACGTTGATCAGTGACGGCTTGCCCGACTCGCGGGCGCGCTGGAGGGCGGGGGCTATGTCGGCGGGGTCGCGGACCTCTTCGCCGTAGCCGCCCAGCATCTGGGCGAACTTGTCGTAGTGGACGTCGCCGAGGGTGTTGCCGACCCGCTCGCGCTCCAGGCCGTACTTGGCGGCCTGGCCGTAGCGGATCTGGTTCATGGAGGAGTTGTTGCCGACGATGCCGACGAACGGGAGGTTGTAGCGGACGAGGGTCTCGAAGTCCCAGCCGGTGAGCGAGAAGGCGCCGTCTCCGAAGAGGGCGACGACCTCCTTGTCGGGCCGTGCCTTCTTGGCGGCGAGCACGAAGGGGACGCCGACGCCGAGCGTGCCGAGGGGTCCCGGGTCCATCCAGTGCCCGGGCGACTTGGGCTGCACGACCTGACCGGAGAAGGTGACGATGTCGCCGCCGTCGCCGATGTAGATGGAGTCCTCGGTGAGGAAGTCGTTGATCTCGCTGACCAGGCGGTACGGGTGGATCGGCGAAGCGTCCGACTTCAGGTTCGGCAGCCGCTTCTCGATGGCGGTCTGCTCTGCGGCGCGCAGCTCGTCGAGCCACTCCTTGCGCTTCGACGCGCCCCCGTTGATGCGACCGGAGGCCGCCTCGGTGACCGACTTCAGGACCAGACCCGCGTCACCGACGATCCCGAGGTCGATGTCCCGGTTCTTGCCGACGGTCCGGTAGTCGAGGTCGATCTGCACGACGGTGGCGTCCTGCGACAGCCGCTTCCCGTAGCCCATACGGAAGTCGAAGGGCGTACCGACGATGACGATGACGTCGGCGTTGGAGAAGGCGTACCGCCGCGACAGCTGGAAGTGGTGCGGGTCCCCGGGCGGCAGCGTGCCGCGCCCGGCGCCGTTCATGTACGCGGGGATGTTGAGAGCGCGTACGAGCTCGATGGCGGACTCGGTGCCACGGGTCGTCCACACCTGGCTGCCCAGCAGGATCGCGGGCTTCTCGGCGTGCACGAGGAGGTCGGCGAGCTTCTCGATGGCCTCGGGGTCACCGGCCGAGCGGGTCGAGGCCCGGTACTGGCCGGCGGCGGGGACCCGGGCCTTCTCGACCGGCACCTTGGCGTCGAGGACATCGCGCGGGATCTCCAGGAAGGACGGGCCGGGCGCCCCGTGGTAGCACTCACGGAACGCCATCGACACCATGTCGGCGGCCCGCGCGGTGTCCGGCACGGTCGCCGCGAACTTGGTGATCGGCGTCATCATGTCGACGTGCGGCAGGTCCTGCAGAGACCCCATCTTGTGCTGGGTGTGCGCCCCCTGGCCGCCGATCAGCAGCATCGGGGACTCCGCGCGGAAGGCGTTGGCGACACCCGTCACGGCGTCGGTCGTGCCGGGACCGGCGGTGACGACGGCGCAGCCGGGCTTGCCGGTGATGCGCGCGTAGCCGTCGGCGGCGTGGGCGGCGACCTGTTCGTGGCGTACGTCGACGACCTCGATGCCTTCGTCGACGCAGCCGTCGTAGATGTCGATGATGTGGCCGCCGCAGAGCGTGTAGATGACCTCCACACCCTCCGCTTTGAGTGCCTTGGCGACCAGGTGCCCACCGGAGATGAGGTTCTGGCTGTTGTCGTCGGGCATGGCGAAGTCCTGTCCCTTCGTAGGGGATTGGGCGCGCCGAAGCGCAGCTCATACGTGCAGCTCATACGTGGTGCGCGCACTGTTCGTGGATGCCGTCGCGGTACATTGCATACAGTCGACGAATACTGTATGAAGCTTGTTATCCCGCATCCAGTGGGTGGTGTCCAGGGGGCGTGCGGCACTTTTAAGAGGGAGCCGAGATGGACCTGTTCGAGCACCAGGCAAGGGAACTCTTCGAGGAACACGGCATCTTGGTGCCGAGGGCGGAGGTCACGGACTCGCCCAAGGAGGCACGCGAGATCGCCCGCAGGCTCGGCGGCCGCGTCGTCGTCAAGGCACAGGTGAAGACCGGCGGACGCGGCAAGGCGGGCGGCGTGAAACTCGCCGCGGACCCCGCCGCCACCGAACTGACGGCACGCCAGATCCTCGGTATGGACATCAAGGGCCACACCGTCGGCAAGGTGATGCTGGCCCAACCGGTCGACATCGAGAGCGAGTTCTACGTCAGTTACGTACTCGACCGAGCCGCCGGCCGGTTCCTCGCGATCGCCTCGGCCGAGGGCGGCATGGACATCGAGGAGGTCGCCGCCACCCGGCCGGACGCCGTGGCGCGCGTCCACATCGACCCCGCCGAGGGCGTCACCTCGGCGAAGGCGGCCGAGATCGCCGATGCCGCGGGCCTGCCCCCGCAGACCGTCGACGTCCTGGTCAGACTCTGGGACGTACTGATCCGCGAGGACGCCGTACTCGTCGAGGTGAACCCCCTCGTCCGTACCGCCCAGGGGCAGATCCTCGCCCTCGACGGCAAGGTCACGCTCGACGACAACGCCCGCTTCCGGCAGGCCCGTTGGGGCGACCAGGAGTCCACGCACGACGACCCGCTGGAGGCGGCGGCCGCCGCCAAGAACCTCAACTACGTGAAGCTGCACGGCGAGGTCGGCATCATCGGCAACGGCGCCGGACTCGTCATGTCGACCCTCGACGTGGTCGCCGGCTGCGGCGCGCGCCCCGCCAACTTCCTCGACATCGGCGGCGGAGCCTCCGCCCAGATCATGGCCGACGGCCTCTCCGTCATCCTCTCCGACCCGGCGGTGAAGTCCGTCTTCGTCAACGTCTTCGGCGGCATCACCGCCTGCGACGCGGTCGCCGACGGCATCGTGCAGGCCCTGGAATCGGTCCACTTGACCAAGCCGCTGGTGGTCCGCCTCGACGGGAACAACGCCGTACGCGGCCGCACGATCCTCGACGACCGGGCGCACCCCCTGGTCCAGCAGGCCACCACCATGGACGGCGCCGCGCGCCGTGCCGCCCAACTCGCCAACGCCAGCTGAAGGAGCGGGACATGGCCATCTACCTCACTAAGGAGAGCAAGGTCCTCGTCCAGGGCATGACCGGCGGCGAGGGCATGAAGCACACTCGGCGGATGCTCGCGGCCGGCACCGACGTCGTCGGCGGCGTCAACCCGCGCAAGGCAGGGCAGAGCGTCGACTTCGACGACCGCGCCGTGCCCGTCTTCGGCTCGGTTCGCGAAGGCATCGAGGCCACCGGAGCCGACGTCAGTGTCGTCTTCGTCCCACCCGCCTTCTCCAAGGCGGCAGTTGTGGAAGCCGCCGACGCCGGCATCGGGCTCGCCGTCGTCATCACCGAGGGCATCCCGGTCCACGACTCGGTCGCCTTCACCGCGTACGCGAGGGCGAAGGGCACGCGGATCATCGGCCCCAACTGCCCGGGCCTGATCACCCCCGGGCAGTCCAACGCGGGCATCATCCCGGCCGACATCACCAAGTCGGGCCGCATCGGCCTCGTCTCCAAGTCGGGCACGCTCACCTACCAACTCATGTACGAACTCCGCGACATCGGCTTCTCGACCTGCGTCGGCATCGGCGGCGACCCCGTCGTCGGCACCACCCACATCGACTGCCTGGCCGCCTTCCAGGACGACCCCGACACCGAACTCATCGTCCTCATCGGGGAGATCGGCGGCGACGCCGAGGAACGCGCGGCCGCGTACGTCCACGACCACGTCACCAAACCCGTCATCGGCTACATCGCCGGATTCACCGCACCCGAGGGCAAGACGATGGGCCACGCCGGCGCGATCGTCTCCGGCTCGTCCGGCACGGCCCAGGCGAAGAAGGAAGCCCTGGAAGCGGCCGGGGTCCGCGTGGGCGACACCCCGACCGAGACGGCCCGGCTGGTCCTTGCCGCCCTGGGCGAGTCCGGATGAAGGAGCATGATGTCACTCATAGTTGACGCGACGTTACTTTGCGACGCCTGGATGGATCGCTAGCTTCCTTCGTACGACGTCTCCGTACGCGAGTACCTCAGAGCCGGGACAAGCCCGGAGTCCGGGTCGTAATTCCCGTACTCCGGAACTCATGCGCCCCAGCACTCCCGTACGGGAGACGAGCCATGCACTACCGCCCCCGACTGTGCACCGAGAGCGGAGCAACCGAATGGCACCCACCCTCACCCTCAAGTCCCACACCTCCTGGACCGACGCCTGGCAGCGCTGCCTCACCGTGGCACCGGAAGCCTTCCGGGACGACCGTGTCCTCAACCTCTGGGGCGCCGCCTGGCAGGCGGACGGCAGGGCGCTGCCCGCCACCAGCCCCGTGGACGGCAGCCCCATCGCGGGGCCCCCGCGCCTCGACGGCCCGACGGCCCACCAGGCCGTACGCGCCTCACTCGACCACCACCGCGCCTGGCGGCACGTGCACCTGGACGAACGCCGGGCCCGTGTCGCGGCGACGCTCGACGCGCTCACGGAACACCGCGAACTGCTCGCCCTCCTCCTCGTCTGGGAGATCGGCAAGCCCTGGCGGCTCGCGCAGGCCGACGTCGACCGGGCCATCGACGGCGTGCGCTGGTACGTCGACGGAATCGAGCCCATGGTCGAGGGCCGAACCCCGCTCGACGGGCCTGTGTCCAACATCGCCAGCTGGAACTACCCGATGAGCGTGCTCGTTCACGCAATGCTGATACAGGCATTGGCAGGCAACGCGGTCATCGCCAAGACCCCGACCGACGGCGGCGTCGCGTGTCTCACCCTGGCCTGCGCACTCGCCGCACGCGAGGGGATTCCCGTCACCCTCGTCAGCGGCAGCGGGCGCGAGCTGTCGGAGGCGCTCGTGCGCGCGCCCGAGATCGGCTGCGTCTCCTTCGTCGGCGGCCGCGACACGGGCGCCGCGGTGGCCACGGCCGTCGCCGACCTCGGCAAACGACATGTACTGGAACAGGAGGGACTGAACACCTGGGGCATCTGGAACCACACGGACTGGGACACGCTGACGGCGGTGATCCCCAAGCTCTTCGACTACGGCAAGCAGCGCTGCACCGCCTACCCGCGCTTCGTCGTCCAGCGTGAGCTGTTCGACGACTTCCTGGCGGCGTACCTGCCGGCGGTCCGTACGCTGCGAGTGGGCCACCCGTTGGCGGTCGAGCACCCTGACGACCCGTATCCGCAGCTGGACTTCGGTCCGGTGATCAACGCGGCCAAGGCGAAGGACCTCCACGACCAGGTCGCCGAAGCGATCGACCGGGGCGCTGTCCCGCTGCACCGAGGCCGGCTCACCGACGCGCGTTTCCTGCCCGGCCAGGACACGGCGGCGTACGTCCAACCGGTCACGCTCCTCAACCCGCCCCCGTCCTCGCCCCTCCACCACGCGGAACCCTTCGGCCCGGTCGACACCATCGTCCTGGTCGACACCGAGGCGGAGCTGCTCGCCGCCATGAACGCGTCGAACGGCGCGCTCGTCGCGACCCTGTCGACGGACGACGAGGCCACCTACGACCGGCTGGCCCCGCAGATCCGTGCCTTCAAGGTCGGCCACGGCAAGCCCCGTTCGCGCGGCGACCGCGACGAGCTCTTCGGCGGCTTCGGCGCGTCCTGGCGGGGTGCGTTCGTGGGCGGCGAACTGCTGATACGCGCGGTGACGCGAGGACCGGTGGGGGAGCGGTTGCCGGGCAACTTCCCGGAATACCACCTCATGCCGTGACCGCGGGTGGGCGGCGCCGTGCGGGGCGTCGCCCACTGGTCCGGGGATTGGATCGCCGGTGGTCCGGTCGGTGGCGGGTGGTCGCGTCGCCGGACTCTTCGCACCGCTGGACTGTTCGCGTCGTCGGACTGTTCGCCCGCTGGACTGATGGCTGGACCGATGGCTGGGCCGACTGCCGGACCGCCCGCTTGACCGGCACGCGGACCGACCACCTGCGCCCGCCCGCGCGACTGACCGTCCGGCGGGCCGACGGGCCAGCGGGTCGGCGGGTCGGCGGAGACGGCCGAGTCGCGCCTATCCGATGCCCTGCCGGTCCGGGTGGAGGGCGAAGACGCGGTCCGCGGCTTCCGGAACGGTCCGTTCCACGGCCTGGGTCAGCAGCGTGCGATGGCGGACCAACGGCGCCCGACGGTCCTCGGGAACCGCACCGAGGAGATCGTCGAGCCCGGCCAGCAGACGGCGGGTGACCTGAGGACTGGACACCGCGCACACCCGGATCTCGGTGAAGGCGAGATCGACCAACTCGGCCCAGCCCGGCACGGGTTGCACCAGCCGTACGGTGCCTCGCCGGTCCCGGTGCAACAGAGCCCCGAGCGGGCGCCGCGCCACCGAGGACAGGAACTGCACGATCCGGTCCGCGGCCTGAACCGCCGTGGTGGGGTCGTTCACGGCAGGCGACAGGGCCCGTAGTGCGATGTCCGCCAACTGCCGCAGCCCGAACCCCAGATCCTGATGGAACGTCCGCTCGGCACCCACGGACACCTGAAAACTCAGCGCCCGCAACCCCTTTGTTGCGGGCCCGCCGTGTACGGCGAACACCGGCGTACCCGGCACGACGAAGTCCCCGATCCGCGGGACGAGCCGCAGCACGACACCGTTCTGCCGCGCCATCCGGACGAGCCGCGCGATGTCGATGTCCCGCAGCACGCCCGCGCGGCCGTGATGGGCGACGCGGGCGGTCTCGGGACCGAGGTCGGAGCCGGTGCTGGTGCCGGTGCCGGTGCTGGCGTCGGTGCTGGTACTGCTGCCGCCGACGGGCTCCTCCGCCGCCGAGACGTCGAGGGGCATGCTCGCGACAACCCGCAAAGCCTCCCTGGTGATCAGATCAACGACGTGTGCGACCCGCATCAGCCGCAGCGTCGAGTTCACGTACATCACGAACAGGACGACGCTCAGCCCCACCAGGATCAGTGTGAGGACGGACTGGACGAGCGGGATCGAGGCCACCAACGCGGGATCGCGCTGACTGTCGTACGAGGTGAGGACGAGCAGGGACTGGACGAAGGTGGCCAGGAACACCGCGAAGGTGGCCTTGGTGATCCGGCTCCGCACGAAGATCCGTACGACGCGGGGGCTGAACTGCCCGGCGGCCATCTGCACGGCGACGAGCGAGATGCTGAAGACGACACCGATGAAGGTCATCATGGCCGCGCTGATCGTGGTGACCACGGTCTTCGCGTCCTCGGCGATCCCCAGCAGATCACTGACGGCGTCCTCGTCGCCTGCTTCGCGCAGCGCGGTCAGGATCGCGTCGTCAGCCGCAGTCGCCGCGGACCACACGACGAACACCAGGAACAGAGCGGCGGTCGGAGCGAACCAGAACGTGTCCCGCAGATGCTCCCGCCACGGCGACAGAGCCCTGTGCCGCCGCCGTCTCCGCGGCAACCCGTCCGTAGTCTTCCAGTCACCCATGGTGAGACTGTAGGTGCACCCTCCACACCTGTCGGGGACCCCCGCCGAGGCGAGGAAACGCAGGTGAAAGCCACTCCGAAAGCTTGGTATTGTTGTGCATGTCGCCACGGGGAACACCCCCGTCCAGGCGGCAGACACCTAGTCCGGGTGGCGGAATGGCAGACGCGCTAGCTTGAGGTGCTAGTGCCCTTTATCGGGCGTGGGGGTTCAAGTCCCCCCTCGGACACAAGTCTTTACGTGCACGGATGGTGTCGGCCGGTTTTCGGTCGGCACCATCCGTGTTTCGTTTGCCGTAGATCGGGCGCGGGCCGGGCTGGCGGTAGAGCTCGGCCTTTGTTTGAGGGGTCGGCCTGGCCGAGGAACGGCAGCAGGCACGTCGGCGCCGGCTTCCAGAGTGGCCCGGTGGCGGGCGAGCTTGCGGTCGCATTCGTTGATGGTCTGGCGCGCGGCGGACACGCGCAGGTCGGGTGCGGTGTGTGTCTGTTCCATTTCGGTGAGCGACTGTTCGATGTGCTCAAGGGGACGGAGTGACCGGGGGCCGCAGGCCGAGCCACTGTTCGGCGTCCCAGGCACGAAACCGCTCCACCTCGGTGAACCCCAGCTTCGCCGCGAGACGCATCGAGCCGACGTTGGCGGTCTGGGTGGCAAGCACCACCGGCTCGCCGGGCAGGACGCCATCGAACCAGTCGAGCGCCGCCGCGCACGCCTCGGCGGCGTACCCGAATCCCCACGCGCGCGGCAGGAACAGGTAGCCGAGGTCGGCCTTCCCCACGGCAGTCGGACGATGGTGCCCCGATGCTCTCCTGAGCAGGATCTGGCCGATCATCGCCCCGTCGAGATCAACGACGAAACTCCCGGGCCACCGCTCGGGCACCCTGGGCATCTCGCGTTCAAGCTTGTCGCGCGACCGGGGACCGCCGAGGTAGGTGTGCACTTCTGTTGACGCCAGCAGCTCGATGAACGCCGCGCGGTCCCGGGCTTCTGGCTCACGGAGCACCAGCCTCTTGGTCCTGATCGGGGCAGGTGGCCATGCGGCGGGTCCGAGGTCGGTCATGCGGGCCAGCCAATCAGCAGGATCGGTAACGATCAAGACTCGCGAACCGGTCAACCCACCTGACCTGACCTGACCTGCCCTGCCCTGACCTGTTCTTGTTCCTGCTGGTCCGTCCACGTTGAGTGCGGAACGCCCGCTCCGTGCATGACCCGCCGGACAGCCGCCCTAGACCATGCTGAGTGCCCGCATCGCATCACGCTCGATGCGCGAGACGTCGTGGAGAATCGAGCCAGCCTGCATGAGGTCCTTCGAGTCGCCGGATTTCCCTGCTGTCGCGACGAGTTCGGCCACCTGCGTCCAGAGCGTGGCGGCCTCGGTGTACAGGCTGTGGCCGGTGCGCAGGTGGCTGCTGTCGATCAGCTGGGCGCACTCGGCGAGGAAGTCGCGGTAGAGATTGCGGAAGAGGGCACCGCCGGTACCGGCCCTCTCCATGAGGAGGGCGGCCCGTGGCAGGTCCTCCCGGGGATTGTCGCTGCGCGGCAGCCACTTCGGCACTTGTCCGGCGGCCTTCTCGATGCCCCGGTGACCCAGGTTCGCGATGGGCGGGTTCAGGAAGGTGCCGGCGCAAGTCTTGATCGCGGGAATGATCCGGTCCTGCGGTGACGTCGGACTGCTGGGCGCTGTGATGGTGAAGGAGCGGTGCTTGGCGGTCATGGGGCCGCGTTCGGCCCTGGCCCTGGCCAGGCCCGCGAGGCTGGTCGAGACACCTCCGCCCTGCGGGACGGTGTCCACCAGGTAGGCGTCCTGTTCGTCGTAGCCGTACATGGCCACGACGTGCCCGCCGAAGTGCACCTTGGTGCTGAAGTAGTCCAGGTGGTAGCTGTCGAGTTGAAGGCCGACCGGCCTACCGGCGTCGATGGGTGTCACCACGTTGTGCCATGCCTTGCGCGGGGAGGTGGTCTCCTCGACCATCAGCTCAAGTCCGAGTGCGGAGGCCAGGTTCCTGGTGAGTTCGAACGGCTTGACGCGGCCTCCCAGGAAGGGGAAGTCCATGCCTTTGCTGTCCCAGTAGACGAAGGACAGCCCGGAGCCAAGTCCGAACAGCATGGGCTCGGACAGGTCGATTCCCTCGTGCCGCAGCAGCACGCCCAGCGTCGTCGTCTCGCAGTGCTGCATACCGCGGACGTCGATGTCCTTCACCATGGTCATGCCGCGCATTCTCCTCCTCGCCGGATGCCAAACACCCGCTGATGGGCGTGCCGGACCAGCACGTCCCAGGCACGTCCCAGGCACGTCCCAGGCACGTCCCAGGCACGTCCGCCGGACAAGGCTCGGCGTGCGTCCATGGCGCGCCGCTCCTGAACTCCCTTGCCCGGTACGCCCGTTCGTACCGCTCCATGACAGCCCGCCCGGCCAGGGCAACACTTCGAGCGAGGGAGTGGCCCTGTGTGATCAGTCCGGTGGCCGACCGTCGTGGCCGTCTCGGTCGGAACGTCCCCGGGTCGGGCGGTGCAAGGGTATAGAAACTGACGACTCGTCAGGTTACGCTCCGCGCATGATTTCCACGGTGGTCTGGGGAACCGGAAATGTCGGCCGTGCGGCGATCCGTGCGGTCGACGCGCATCCGGCGCTCGATCTCGCGGCGGTACTGGTTCACAGTCCCGGGAAGGTCGGCCGCGACGCGGGTGAACTCGCCGGTCTGGACCGGGCCTTGGGCGTCGCGGCGACGGACGATGTCGCCGCGGTGCTGGCGGCGGGGCCGGGGGCGGTGGTGTACGCGGCTTCGGGTGATATCCGGCCCGACGAGGCACTGGCCGACATCGGCGCGGCGATCCGGGCGGGCGCGGTGGTCGTCACTCCCTCGTTGTATCCGCTCTACGACCAGCGCAACGCCCCGCCCGAGTTCCGCGACCCCGTGCTCGCGGCGATCGCGGACGGTGGCGGGTCACTGTTCGTGTCCGGTGTCGACCCGGGCTGGGGCAATGACGTCCTGCCCCTGCTGATGAGCGGACTCGGCACGGTCGTCGACGCCGTCCGCTGCCAGGAGATCTTCGACTACTCGACGTACGAGCAAGAAGAGTCCGTCCGGCATCTGATCGGTATGGGCCATCCCATGGACTACCAGCCGCTGATGCTCGCGCCGTCGATCCCGACCATGGTGTGGGGCGGGCAGATACGGCTGATGGCCAGGGCCCTCGGCGTCGAACTCGACGAGATCCGCGAGACCTTGGAGCGACGCGCGCTCGACACCACGGTGAGCACCCGGACCATGGGCGACTTCGAGGCCGGCACCCAGGGCGCCGTGCGCTTCGAGGTGCAGGGCATCGTGAAGGGCGAACCCCGCCTGGTCATCGAACACATCACCCGCATCCACCCGAGCTGCGCCCCGGACTGGCCGTCACCACCCAACGGCGACGGGGCCCACCGTGTGATCATCGAGGGCCGCCCGCGCATCGAGATCACCGTCGAGGCCACCGACGAGGGCGACAACCGCTCCGCCGGCGGGAACGCCACCGCCGTCGGCCGTCTCGTCGGAGCCATCGACTGGCTCGTCGACGCGGAACCCGGACTCTACGACGCCCTCGACGTTCCGCTGCGCCCGACGGTCGGCAGACTCGGCGCACCCGCATCGCTCGGCGCACCCGCACCGCTCGGAGCAACCGCATCACTCGGCGCGCCCGCATCGCTCGGAGCACTCGGAACCAAGTGACATCGACGCCGACACTCCCTGTCGGCATTCCAAGGACGCCTGCGGCCCCGGCCGAGGCCGGGAACGTGGACGAAGGAGTCCCGGATGAACGTCGACATCCCCGAGGGCAAGAACCCGATCGAGTACGTGTGGGGCGACATGGTCCCCGGCATCGGGCCCGCCGCCGCGAACTTCTCACTGGCCGTCTACGCCCATACGACCCTGGGACTGCGGGAGTTCGAGGCGGCACGGCTTCGGATCGCGCAGATCAACGGCTGCCTCTTCTGCCTCGACTGGCGGACCGAGCGGGACGGTCACAAGGTCGAGGACGACTTCCCCGACGCCGTCGAACACTGGCGCACGACCGACGCGTTCGACGACCGCACCCGCCTGGCCGCCGAATACGCCGACCGCTACGCCCTGGACCACCACGGCCTGGACGAGGAGTTCTGGGACCGGATGACCACGCACTACAGCCAGACCGAGATCGTCGAACTGACCATGAGCCTGGGCTCCTGGCTTGCCTTCGGACGGCTCAACCGTGTCCTGGGGCTCGACGCCATGTGCGTACTGCCGGGGCACTGAACCGGTCCGTGCCGGGGCACTGAACCGGTCCGGGGCCGCCCGGCAGATCCGGGTGGCCCCGGCCGGATCCCCCTTCTCGTCCGTGCACGCGCGCGGGTCGCTGCTACAGGTCCGCCGCGATGATCTTCTCGATGTTCCGTTCGGCGAGCGCCGTGATGGTGACGAACGGATTGACGCTGGTGTTGCCGGGGATCAGCGCGCCGTCGATGACGTACAGCCCCGGATGTCCGTGCAGGCGGCCGTAGTTGTCGGTCGCCTTGTTGAGCACCGCGCCGCCCAGGGGGTGGTACGTCAGGTGGTCGCCCCAGATCTTGTAGGCGCCGAAGAGGTCGGTGCGGTAGATCGTGCCCTCCTTGGCGTTGATCTTGTCGAAGATCGTCTTGGCCATGTCGATGGACGGCTGCTTCCAGGCGGTCTGCCAGTTGAGTTCGGCCTTGCCCGTCGACGCGTTCCACGAGAACTGGGCGCGGTTGGGGTTCTTGGTGATCGACAGGTAGAACGAGGCGAAGGTCTCGATGCCGGTGGGCAGCGGCGCCACCTCGGCGAACGCGCCGCCCGCGGCCCAGTTGTCGATGCCGGAGCACGGGATGGACGACTGCACGGCACCGGTGGGGTCCCACATATGGTTGGCGCGGCCGCACATCACGTTGCCGTTGTCGCCCCAGCCCTTGCCCACCTCGCTGTTGAGGCCCGGCAGTGCGCCCGTGGCCTTGAGCTGGACCAGCAGTTTGCTGGTGCCGACGCTGCCGGCCGCGAAGAACACCCGGTCCGCGGTGACGGTCTTGGTGGCGGTGGTGTTGCCGCCGGTGTCGAGCTGGTCGATGACGACCGTGTAGCGGCCGCCCGTCGCAGGAGCGACCGAAGTGACCTTGTGCAGCGCTGAGATGGAGACCCGGCCGGTCGCCGTGGCCCTGGCCAGATAGGTCTTCTGCAGGGACTTCTTGCCGTAGTTGTTGCCATAGAGGATCTCACCCGCGAGCGCGGACTTCGGTACGGTTCCGGCGGCCTCCTGTTCCATGTAGTCCCAGTCGTACACGTCGGGCACGAAGACGAAGGGGAAGCCCGAGCGCTGGGCGTGCTTACGGCCGACCCGGGCGTACTGGTAGCAGTCGGCGCTGTCGAACCAGGTCGGGTCGACCGTGCCGACCCCGAGGCCGGAGTTGGCGCGCGGGTAGTAGACGGAGTACATCTCGTCCGCGTTGACCGAAGGCAGGACGGCGCCGAAGTTCTCCCGCCTCGGAGTGACCGCCATCCCTCCGTTGACCAGTGAGCCGCCGCCCACGCCGCGGCCCTGATAGACGATGATGCCACCCATCTCCTCGGCGTCCAGGATCCCGGTGTAGCGAGGGACGTCCTTGTCGATGGGGAAGCCGAGGAAGTTGCTGAGCGGCTGCTTCGTCCTGGTGCGCAGCCAGTAGGAGCGGTAGTCGGGGCTCGTCGTGTTGGCGAAGATCTTGCCGTCCGACCCGGGGGTGTCCCAGGCCATGCCCATCTCGACCATGTGGACGTCGACACCCGCCTGGGCCAGGCGCAGAGCGGCCACCGAACCGCCGTATCCGGTGCCGATCACGAGGGCGGGTACATGCGCCCCCGGCTCGATGACGGCGGCTGCGGCTGCCGTGGCGGCATGTGCCGGCAGTACCTGGCCGGCGAGTGCGGCCGACCCAAGAAGAGAACCAGTTCCAGTGATGAATCTCCGACGAGATACGCCTCTGAGGCGCGTCCCACGTGGGGAATCGTCGTTCATGCGCGGCTCCTCACTCTCCATAGAGTGAAACGGGTTCTAATGCCACCCTCGTAAGAAGTCACGCCATACCCTGAGGTAACTTTCAAACGATCACAAATTGGGCATCATGCGCAACACGAGACGACAGAGCATGACTGGAACACGCGTTGACACGGGGGAAGGGGCGGCCCACGGTTGCCCCGTCGGCGTTCGCGAGGAGTGTCAGGTCCGCCTCTTGGGCCGGTCGATCGGCCGGGTTCTCGGGGGCGACGGCTACACGTCTCGGTCGCCGTTCGCGGGGCCTCGGCGACCATGCCGCCGCCGGGTGCTTGACGGGAGGACGGACCCCGCGTGCGGCCCCCTCACCCCGTTGGCGACCCCGTGCCGCCTCACCCCGTCGGTGACTCCGTGCCGCCTCACCCCGTCGGCGACCCCGGCTGCGTGCTCTCCCGCACGACCAGCGAATACCCCGCGGTGAGTCTCGTGTGGGGGGCTTCCGCGTCGGCGGTGATTCGCTGCAGTGCCGCGTCCACCGCGAGTTCGGCGATCTCGCGCTTGTTGGGCGACACGGTGGTCAGTGACGGCACGCTGTAGCTGGTCTCCTGGATGTCGTCGAAGCCGACGACCGCCAGGTCGTGCGGCACCCGCAGGCCGTGTTCGTGCGCCGCGCGCACCGCGCCGGAGGCGAGCAGGTCGCTGAAGCAGAAGACCGCGTCCGGCGGTTCGTCCAGACCGAGCAGGACCCGCATGGCGGAGGCTCCGTCGGCGCGGGTGAACGCGACGGTGTCCGGGGCCAGCCGGGGGTCGTGCGGCACACCCGCGGCGTGCAGCGCGGTCAGGAAGCCGTGCATGCGCTGCACCGTCGTCGCATGGGCCCGGTCCGACGGCTGGCCGATGACTCCGATGCGCCGGCGGCCGAGCCCGAGCAGGTGCTCGGTCGCCTCCTGTGCCGCCGCGGAGTTGTCGATCAGCACGTGGTCCGCGGGGATCCTGTACGACTGCTCTCCCAGGAGTACGAGGGGCACGCGCCGCTCGCGAGTGGCGAGCATCGCCTCGTCGAGGCTGAGCGGGCTGAGCAGCACGCCGTCGATGAGCGGGTCGCTCAGGCCGCAGGCGATACGGAGTTCTTCCGCGGGATCACCGCCGGTGTCCTCGATGAGCACGGTGCAGCCGCGCTTCTTGGCGGCCGCGATGACCTCCGCGGCCAGCTCCGCGAAGTACGGCGCGACCAGCTCGGGGACGGCCAGCGCGATGATGCCGCTGCGGCCGGTGCGCAAGTGGCGTGCGGAGGCGTTGGGCTGGTAGTCGAGCTCGGCTATCGCGCGCAGCACCCGCTGCCGGGTCTGCTCCGCGACCCGGATCTCGCCCCGGACGACGTTCGACACCGTCTTGATCGACACACCCGCGCGTTCCGCGACGTCCTTGAGGCGTGCACCTGCCATGACGCTCGCCCTCCCTCCCCGGCATTCCTCCGGCCGCCCTCGTCGTCGACGCACCACGAGAGCCGATGCCGGTGTGCCGACCAGCGTAAACCATGTTGCAACGTTGTAAGAGGCTCGCGTCCTGCGTCTGAGATGCACGTCCCGGATGGGCGATATACCCCGATGGCGAGCCCGCTCCCTGACGAACAACCAGTTTCCGCACAGGTGTTGACGTCGAATTTCCGCAGGGATACAACGTTGGAACCGCCTCCGTGCATCGATTGAGCCGTTTGAATCTGTCACTCATTCCAACGTTGTACTCGTTCGCTGTCGTCGTTCGTCGTTCGTCGTTCGTCGTTCGTCGTTCGTCGTTCGTCGTTCGTCGTTCGTCGTTCGTCGTTCGTCGTTCGTCGTTCGTCGTTCGTCGTTCGACGTTCGTCGTACTCGTTGGGTTTCCCTGCCGTGGAAGGACGCCTGCCCATGCGGGACCGCACACCGCACCTCTCCCCGCCTCCGCCTCCGCCCCCGCCGTCCCGTCGCCGGCTTCTGCGCGGCACCCTGTCGCTCGGCGCCGTCGCGGCCTCGTCCGTCGCCCTCGGCGGCTGTGGCAGCACGCTCGCGCAGGGGTTCACCGGAGGATCGCCCGCACCGACACGGCTGAACTTCTGGAATCCCTTCACCGGCGGTGACGGCGAACGGCTGCTGGCCATGGAGGACGTCTACCGGGCCCGCCACAGGGCCACGGACCTGAAGTCGGCGACCTTCGTCTGGGGCAGCCCGTACTACACCAAGCTCACCCTGGCGACGCTCGGCGAGCGGCCCCCGCAGGTCGCCGTCACCCATCTGTCGAAGGTGCCCACGCTCGCCGAGGCGGGACTGCTCACCGAACTGCGGACGTCCGATCTCGACCGACACGGGCTCACCGAGGACAAGTTCGACCCGCGCCCATGGAAGAAGTCCCAGGTGGACGGGAAGCTGTACGCCGTCCCGCTCGACACCCACCCCTTCGTGCTCTACTTCCGGACCGACATCGCCGAGAAGGCCGGACTGCTCGACGGACAGGGCCGGTTGACGGACGTGGACGGGCCCGACGCGTTCATCGACGCCCTGCGCGCCGCGAAGGAGGTGACCGGCGCCTGGGGCGGCTCGGTCGCCTCGGTGAAGGACGCCTCGACGCAGTTCCGGCTCTTCTGGTCGTTCTACCGGCAGATAGGGGGCGGCGATCTCGTCGCCGACCAGGGCAGGAAGGTCGTCATCGACACGGCGGCCGCGGCCGAGGCCCTCGCGTACATCCGCCGCCTCACCCAGGAGAAGGTCGTCCCTACGAGCACCGACAGCCCGGGCGCCATCACGATGCTCACCACCGGCAAGGCCGGATTCCTGATGGACGGCGTCTGGCAGGTCCTCACGGTCCAGGGCGCCAAGGTGAAGTTCGACGTACGGCCGCTGCCACGAGTCTTCAACGACGCGCCCTACGCCTGCGCCGCCGACTCGCACTCCCTGGTCCTGCCCAAGGCGCCCTCCGCCGCGGCGCAACGCCTCGACCTTTCCCTGGGGTTCGTCTCCGCCCTGCTCAACTCCAGCAAGCTGTGGGCGGAGGGCGGACACGTCCCCGCGTGGCTGCCCACCCAGCAGTCACCCGGCTACCGGGACCTCGCACCACAGTCCCACTACGCCGCTGCCGCCGACGGCGCGGCCTACGACCCGGCCGCCTGGTACAGCGGCGCGGGCAGCACCCTGCAGGTCGTCGTCGGCAACGCCGTGACGTCCGTGTTCACCGGCGCCACCAGCCCCACGGCCGGAGCCGCACGCATGCGCCGCGAACTGCGCGAACTCGCAAGCCGGCCCGCGCCCTTGTAAGCCGCGCCTCTGTAAGCCGAGTCCCTGTACTCCGCACCGCTGTAGGCCGCCCCGCCCGGCCGCCGACTGCCACTGTCACGGCCCGCATCGGGCCCCGCACGTCTGAGATTCCGCATGTCCTGACTGAAAGGGCCGACCCATGGCCACGACAACCGCACCGACCAAGGCCCCCGGCAGAGGTGACCGCTGGGCCGGTCCGGGGATGCTGTTGCCCTTCGCCCTGTTCTACCTGGTCTTTCTGGTGGGGCCGCTGATCTATACGGTCGTGGCCGGCTTCTTCGACGCCAGTCTGCTCAAGAAGGGCCTCGGCGACTTCGCCGGGCTGTCCAACTACACGGCCGTGCTGGGCGACGACGAGTTCTGGCGCACACTCAAGAACACGCTGTGGTTCACCGTTCTGACCACAGTTCCACTCGTGCTGCTCAGCCTGGTGCTGGCGATTCTCGCCGACCGCTTCGTACGTGGACGCTGGTTCTTCCGCTTCGCCTTCTTCGCACCGTTCGTGCTGCCCTCGGCGGTCATCTCGCTGATCTTCACGTTCATCTACGCCGATCAGGTGGGCCTCGCCCAGCAGGCCGCGAAGTGGATCGGTGTGGACACCCCGCCGTCCTGGCTGGGTGATCCGGACTGGGCGATGATCTC
Source organism: Streptomyces sp. NPDC050988 (assembly GCF_044456225.1). NCBI lineage: Bacteria > Bacillati > Actinomycetota > Actinomycetes > Kitasatosporales > Streptomycetaceae > Streptomyces > Streptomyces sp. NPDC050988. Next base: position 111,255 of record NZ_JBITFQ010000022.1, read on the forward strand.
CATCGCCGCCGCCACCGTGTGGTGGACGATCGGCTTCAACTTCGTCCTGTATCTGGCCGGTCTGCAGGACATCCCGCGTTCCGTGCACGAGGCCGCGGCCATCGACGGGGCCGGACCCTGGCAGCGCATCCGGCACATCATCGTGCCCATGCTCGGCCGCACCACGACCCTTGTGACGGTCCTCCAGGCCGTCGCCTCCCTGAAGGTCTTCGACCAGATCTACATGCTGACCATGGGCGGCCCCGACGGCAGCACCCGCCCCTCCCTCCAACTCATCTACGACACGGGCTTCGTGGAGGGCCGCGTCGGCTACGCGTCGACCGTCTCGCTGCTGCTCTTCGTGGTGATCCTGCTGGTCTCGCTCGTCTGGTTCGCACTCGTACGCCGCGCCGAGAAGGAGCGCTGATCATGACCGCCATCGCCACTCCGCCAGTGACCGAGCAGCAGACGACCACAGCCGGGGCACCTCGGAGGTATGACGCCGAGCGCCTGTTCAACCGGGTGGCCCTCGGCGTCCTCATCGCCTTCGCACTGCTGTGGCTGGTGCCCCTGGCCTGGGCACTTGCCACCTCCGTACGGCCCGCGCAGGAAGTCGTCACCGACCCGACCAACTGGTTCACCGCCCACCCCACCCTCTCGGCGTACGGGGACATCTTCGACGCGGGGAAGCTGCCCTACTGGTACGCGAACAGCTTCATCACGTCGATCCTCACCACCGCCCTCACCGTGGTCGCCGCGTCACTCGCCGCCTTCGCCCTCTCACAGACCCGCTTCAGGACGCGCCGCGCCGCGTTCGTCGTACTCCTCGCCGGGATCATGATTCCGGGGCAGGTCCTCATGATCCCGCAGTTCCTGGCGCTCCAGTCGGTGGGCCTGCTCAACACCTACTGGGGAGTCGTACTGCCCCAAGTCCCCAACGTCGTCGCCGTGTTCGTCTTCAAGCAGTTCTTCGACGGCATCCCCAGGGAGCTGATCGACGCGGCACGCGCGGACGGCGCGGGCTGGCTGCGTACGTACCGGCAGATCGTCATGCCCATCTCGCGTCCGGTGATCTCCGCGGTCACGGTCTTCGTGTTCGTCGGGGTCTGGAACAACTTCCTGTGGCCCCTCCTGGTTGTCACCGACCCGGAGATGATGACCCTCCCGGTCGGGCTGACCTCCGTCCAGGACGTCTTCGGCGTGCCCTACGCCCAGTTGATGGCCTCCGCCGTACTCGGCGCCATCCCACTCCTCGCCGTGTTCCTGCTGTTCCAGCGCCGCATCGTCGAAGGCATCGCCGGAACCGGCCTCAAGTAGCCATCCCTGATTGCCAGTTCACACCCCTCGCCATACCGAGAAAGGCTCCAGCATGCCGCACACCGCACGGTTCACCGTCGACCCCGAGTTCACCATCGGGGAGGTGGACCCGCGCCTGTACGGAACGTTCGTCGAGCACATGGGCCGCTGCGTCTACACCGGTATCCACGAGCCCGGCCATCCCTCGGCGGACGCCGCCGGATTCCGGACCGACGTCGCGGACCTCGTACGAGAACTCGGCACCGGCCTGGTCCGCTACCCCGGAGGCAACTTCGTCTCCGGCTACCACTGGGAGGACGGGGTCGGCCCCGCCTCCGAGCGGCCGCGCCGGCTCGACCTGGCCTGGCGCTCCATCGAGACCAACCAGGTCGGCACCAACGAGTTCCTCACCTGGGCGCGGCAACTCGGTCTCGACCCGATGATGGCGGTCAACCTCGGCACCCGCGGCATCGACGCGGCCCGCGCCCTGGTGGAGTACTGCAACCAGCCCGGCGGCACCGCCTGGTCCGATCTGCGGATCAAGCACGGCGTCCCCGATCCGCACGACGTCAAGCTGTGGTGCCTGGGCAACGAGATGGACGGCCCCTGGCAGACCGGACACAAGACGGCCACCGAGTACGGACGGCTCGCGGCCGAGACCGGCAAGGCGATGCGCCAGGTCGACCCGTCCATCGAACTGGTCGCCTGCGGCAGCTCCAACGCGGCCATGCCGACCTTCGGCACCTGGGAGCGCGAGGTCCTGGAGCAGACGTACGACGAGGTCGACTACCTCTCCCTGCACGCCTACTACGAGGAGTTCGACGGCGACCGCGCCAGCTTCCTGGCCTCCGGCGCGCACATGGACCAGTACATCCGCGATGTGATCGCCACCGCCGACCATGTGCGGGCCGCACGCCGCGCCAAGAAGCACATCCGGCTCTCCTTCGACGAGTGGAACGTCTGGTACGCCGCCCGCTTCGTCGGGGAACGCAACCTGGAGACCGCCGAGACACCCCGCCTGATCGAGGACACCTACAGCGTGACCGACGCCGTCGTCGTCGGCTCGCTGCTCATCACGCTCCTCCGCAACGCCGACCGGGTTGCCATCGCGTGTCTCGCCCAACTGGTCAACGTCATCGCCCCGATCCGCAGCGAACCGGGGGGTGCCAGCTGGCGGCAGACCACCTTCCACCCGTTCGCCCAGGCGGCCCGGTTCGCCACCGGGAAGGTGCTGCGTACCGAGATCACCGGATCCCGCATCGACACGGCGCGGCACGGGGACGTATCGGCGCTCGACACGGTGGTGACGTACGAGGAGGAGAGCGGCGCGCTCACGGTCCTCGCCGTCAACCGGGGCCAGGACCAACCCCTGTACCTGCGGGCCGAGTTGCGCGGTGCGTTGTCCGGCTACCGGGTGCTGGAGCACCTCGTCCTGGCCGACCAGGACCCGGATGCCGTCAACACCGAGGCTGAGCCGGAGCGCGTGACGCCCCGCAGTGGGGGCGGAGCCAAGGTCACCGCTGACGGGGCGCTTGAGGCGGAGCTGGCCCCGGTGTCCTGGAACGTCATCCGCCTGGCCCCTGCCCGGTGACGCCCCGCCCGACGTCACCGTCCGAACAGATCCAGCCCGCACCCCGATGGGAGAATCTGATGTCGGCAAGACCCCGTACGCCGCTTCATCCGCTCCAACTGGCCGCCCTTGTAGCCGGGTTGATCGCCCTCCTGGCCACCCTGCTCACCGCCCAGTCCGGAACCGCGGACGCCGCGACCGGCACCGCACTGCGCAACGACACGGGCCTGTACCCCCGGGCCGTCCGCCTCGCGCACAACGCGGGCGCCAACGGCCGCGTTCTGTCGTCGGTGGTCACCTTCTCCGGAAACAACGGCCTCGGAGCCATCTACGAGAGCACCGACTCCGGCGCGTCTTTCCGGCAGGTCGGCACGGTCACCGACCCGGAGGCGGCCGGCGGGCAGGGACTCTGCTGCTCCACTCTCTTCGAACTCCCGCAGAGGGTCGGCGAGTTGCCCGCCGGCACGCTGCTGTGGTCGGCCTCGGTCGGCCAGGACGAGACGAACCGGCGCATGGCCCTGCGTGTCTTCAAGAGCAACGACGTGGGGCGCACCTGGAGTTACCTGTCCACCATCGCGACCGCGGGCAGCACCGGAGGCCTGTGGGAACCCGAGTTCTCCGTCGACGCCACCGGCCGCCTCGTCGCCCACTACTCGGACGAGACCGACCCCGCACACAGCCAGAAGCTCATGGCCGCCCGCACCTCGAACGGCCTGACCTGGACCGGACACCGCGCCACCGTCATCAGCCCGCTAGCCACCGACCGCCCCGGCATGGCGGTCGTCCGCAAGCTCGGCAACGGCACCTACTTCATGTCGTACGAGATCTGCGCCGCCCCCGGGCAGTACCAGTGCGTCGTGCACTACCGGACCTCGGCCGACGGCTGGGACTGGACGAGCGGGCCGTTCCTCGGCTACCGGCCCGAGACGGCCGACGGCAAGTACTTCAAGCACGCCCCGACCGTCGCCTGGGCTCCCGAGGCGGGCAATCCGCTGGGCCGGCTCTTCCTCATCGGCCAGGTCCTCTACAACAAGGACGGCACCCGGGCCGCCGGCAGCGGAAGGACCGTCTGGGTCAACAGTGCGGGCGGCAGCGGCACTTGGCGGGAGATCCCCGCGCCCGTCACCGTCGACTCGACGGTCGTCGACTACTGCCCCAACTACAGCTCTGCCCTGCTGCCATCGGCGGACGGCAACAGCCTTCTGGAGATCGCCACCGACTGGGTCGGCGGAGTCTGCAAGCCGTACTTCGCCACGAAGCCCGTGCCGTCGTCCTGAGCGACGCGGGAGCATGACACCGGTTGCGAGCATGACGCCGGTCAGGCATGAGGCTGTGGGCCCGGCCCGGCCCGGATCGAGAACGGACGATCCTGGGCCGGGCCTGATCCGGCTGCCGATCAGTCGAACGCGGCGGCGAACATGCCGGGCTCGTAGGAGCCGCCCCGCTGGTGCACGATCACGGCGAGCCGGTTGGCCGCGTTGATCAGGGCGACCAGGCAGACCAGTGCGGCGATCTGGTCGTCGTCGTAGTGCTTGCGTGCCTGGGCCCAGGTCTCGTCGGACACGCCCTGGTCGGCGTCTGCGAGCCGGGTGCCCTCTTCGGCGAGTGCCAGCGCGGCCCGCTCGGGCTCGGTGAACACGGTGGACTCGCGCCAGGCGGCGACCAGGTTGAGCCGGACCGCGGTCTCGCCGGCGGCCGCCGCCTCCTTGGCATGCATGTCGATGCACCAGCCGCAGCCGTTGATCTGGCTGGCGCGCAGCGACACCAACTCCTGCGTGGACTTGGGCAGCGGCGACTGCTGGATCGCCAGGCCGGCGCCTGCGAACCGCTTGGCGAACTTGCCGGCGATCTCGTTGTCGAACAGGTTGAATCGGGCGTCCATGGCTTCGTCCTCACTCGTGGTGTGTCGCACTGGACTCGTGGTGTTGCACTGGCCGAACACGAGACGCCGGCGCCTCGCTCCCTGTGACGGGGCGGTCGTGTGACGAGCGCCACCGCTCATGAATGTCACAGAGCGGCGGCGACCGGCGTCTTGTGCGCGTGAGGCCGTCGACAGCGAGCAGGCAGGAGCAGCCGGTGATGAGCGAGCACGGTGAGCGCGCAGAGGACACGGCCGGGCGGCTCGGCGACGGGGGACGCACGGACCCCGCCACCGAGGCGTTCGTCGCCCATCGGAACCTGCTGTTCACCGTGGCCTACGAGATGCTCGGCTCGGCCGCCGACGCCGAGGACGTCCTCCAGGAGACCTGGCTGCGCTGGGCGGGCGTCGATCTCGGCACCGTGCGAGACCACCGCGCGTACCTGGTCCGGATCACCACGCGTCAGGCGCTGAGCCGGCTGCGCACGCTCGGCCGCCGCAAGGAGTCCTACGTCGGTTCCTGGCTTCCCGAGCCGCTGCTCACCGCGCCGGACGTGGCCGAGGACGTCGAGCTGGCCGACAGCGTCTCGATGGCGATGCTGCTGGTGCTGGAGACCCTGCAGCCCACCGAGCGGGCCGTTTTCGTGCTGCGCGAGGTGTTCGACCTCGGGTACGACGAGATCGCCGAGGCCGTCGACAAGAACGCGGCGGCGGTCCGCCAGATCGCTCACCGGGCACGGGCGCATGTCGCGGCGCGTCGGCCGCGCGGGGTCGTGTCCCCGGCCGAGACCAGAGACGCGCTCGACGCGTTCCAACGGGCGGTCAACACGGGCGACCTGCAGAGCCTGCTCGACATCCTCGCGCCGGATGTCGTCCTCCTGGGTGACGGTGGCGGAATCAAGCAGGCCGTACTGCGGCCCATCGTGGGGGCCGACAAGGTCTCCCGGCTGCTGGTCGCCGGGCTGGGCAGGGTCGCCGACGCGGTGTCGCTGCGGCCGGCGCAGGTCAACGGCCACCCGGCGCTGATCATCCGGCTCGACGGCGAGCTCGACACCGTCGTGGCGGTACGCATCGACGACGGCCTCATCACCGGGCTCTACGCCGTACGCAACCCCGAGAAGCTGTCACACATGCAGCGGGAGACCGCCCTGCGCCGCTGAGCCGGGCCACCCCTCGGACCCTCGGAAACCAGCTCGACCGGGCCCGCGAGCCCCGGGTCCGCGAGCCCCGGGTCCGCGGTTCACGATCGGGGGCGGGCGCCAGGTCCCAGTCGGGCGGTGACCTCCCTGGGGGTGAGCGTCGAGTGTTCCGCGGAGCACTCGACCACGACGCGGACCGGGGCGTCGCAGGCGGTGTGGCGGACGTCCAGTACGGGGCCCTCGGCGCCGAGGGCGTGGGTCTCGCCCCACTGGCTCAGCGCCATCAGGACGGGCCACAGGTCCCAGCCCTTGCGGGTCAGGCGGTACTCGTTGCGGGAGCGGCTGCCCGCCTCCTGGTAGGGGACGGTCTTCAGGATGTCGGCCGAGACCAGCTTCCGGAGACGGTCGCTGAGGACCGCCTCCGACAGGCCGATGTGGCGGTGGAAGTCGTGGAAGCGACGGACTCCGTTGACGGCGTCACGCAGGATCAGCAGCGTCCATTTCTCCCCGACCACGTCGAGCGTCCGCTGGACGGGGCAGTTCTCGGTGCTCGCCTCAAGCCACTCCATTCCGCCATCGTAGGGGCCTGGCTTCGTCATTGACAGTCAGGTGAGCCGGAAGTTAGCTTCATTTGCAAAAGTCAGATGGGAAGGCACCGGATCGTGGGACGAACACGTACGTATCAATGGGAGGACCCCGCGATCCTGGCGGAGGCCGCCGGACGCATGTCCGGTATCGACTTCCTGCGCGAGCTGCAGGCGGGGCGACTGCCCGCGCCGCCGATCGGTTCCAGCATGGACTTCGCGCTGGAGGAGGTGGAGCCCGGCAGGGCGGTCTTCTCCCTGACGCCGGGCGAGGAGCACTACAACCCGATCGGCAGCGTGCACGGCGGAATCTTCGCCACCCTGCTCGACTCGGCGGCGGGGTGCGCCGTCCAGTCCACCCTCCCGCAAGGCATGGCGTACACCTCGCTCGACCTGACGGTGAAGTTCCTGCGGCGGATCACCGTGGACACGGGTACGGTGCGAGCCATCGGTACGGTGGTCAACCAGGGCCGTCAAACCGCCCTCGCCCAGGCGCAGTTGGTCGACGTGAAGGACCGTCTGCTCGCCCACGCCACCAGTAGCTGCCTGCTCTTTCCGGTGCCGCCCGCTCAGCGGTGAGACTCCTCTTCGTCTTGGCTTCCGTCTCCGTCTCCGTCTCCGCCTTCGCGGGTGCCGGTCCGTGCGGCCGGTCCGTGCGGCCGGTCGGTCAGTGGCCGTCGTCGTCGGGCAGTTGGTCGCGCAGGACCGTGCTCAGGGTGATGGGCTTGCGGCCGAGCAGGGCGGCCGGCGTCGGGTCGACGGCGGCGAATTCGCCGGGGCGGCTCGCCGCGACGATGCCGAGCAGCTGGTCTGGCGCCTCGGCGGGGACGCCGCGGCCCACCAGCTGCTGCCGGAACCGGTGGCCGGTTGCGGTGATCCTTTTGACGCGGGTGCGGCCGGCGCCGCCCGTGCCCTGCGCGCCGCGCTGCCCGAGCAGACGACTCTCAGCGGCGCGGAGCGGCATTTGCCGAGGGAGTGGCTGGACCGTCTCGCCTCCGAAGGTTGAGGCGCCATTGCGTGTGCGGTCTCGGGGTGCGCCGACGGAGGGGTGACCTGGGGGTAGTCCAGGGGTGACCTGGGGGTATTGGTCGGTCGACCGCCACACCTCTCGGCGGCGGGGCCATGCCATCACGGACTGTCCTGGGTGCGTCGCACCTAGGGAAACGGCGGCCTGGTTGCTGTGCGGGCGCGGATCGAGTCTTGGACCAGAAGCCATTCGGCCCAGACTCGGCGCCTTCCGCGGCGCCTGCGAAGAGCCACCCGAAAGGGGCCCGCCATGAGCACCGACGACACCACCAGCGCCAGCCTTCTCGAACAACTGCGACGTCAGTCCGCCGATCCGCGTCGGCGCATCCTGTTCACCGGCGCCACCATCGTCACGATGGACCCGGAACTGGGCATCCTGCACAACAGCGACCTGCTCGTCGAGGGGGACGCCATCGCCGCGATCGGGCAGAACCTGACCGCCGACGGCGCGGTGGTCGTCGACGCCTCCGGCACGATCCTGGCCCCGGGTTTCGTCGACACCCACAGGCACGCCTGGGAGGCCCAGCTGCGCCGGATCATGCCCGACGTCGACGACCTCGGCGGCTATGTGATGTCCACGCTCGCCGGATACGCCACCGTCTACCGCCCTCAGGACATGTACGTCGGCACGAAGCTGGCGGCGCTGACCGCGATCGACAGCGGCATCACCACCATGCTCGACTTCTCCCACAACTCCCGTACCCGTGAGCACTCCGACGCGGCGATCGAAGCCCTGCGGGACACCGGTATCCGCGGAGTGCACGCCTCGATGGGGCCGCACTTCGGGGAGTGGGACCGTCAGTGGCCGGCCGACCTGACCCGCCTCAAGGACCAGTACTTCAGCAGCGACGACCAGCTGCTCACGCTCCGCATGGCGACGCTGGCCACCGACGAGATCGCCGGTCCCCTCCTCGCGTACGGCCCCGAACTCGCTCGTACCGCAGCCGACTTGGGCATCGGAGTCAGCGTCGACGCCGTCTTCGGTACCTCCTCGTCGGAGGCCGTGCTGTCCTGGGCCGAGCACGGCATCCTCGGTCCCGATGTCACGCTGATCCACGCCACCGGTCTGACCTCCGAAGCCTGGAAGGCGATGGGGGAGTCCGGCACGACGGTCGCTCTCGCGCCCACCTCGGACGCACAGATCGGGCTGGAGACGGCCATCCCCGCCGTGGACGAGGCGCTCGCCGTCGGCATCCGCCCCGGCCTGAGCATCGATGTCGAAGTCGCCCTCGCCAGCGACATGTTCACCCAGATGCGGGCCCTGCTCGCGATCCAGCGGATGCGCGCGGTCAACGCCGCCTACGGAACCGGCGGCGACCTCTCCCTCTCCCGCATCACCACGCACGACGTCCTGGACTTCGCCACCCTCCAGGGCGCGCGGACCAACGGCCTCGGCGACGTCACCGGCTCCCTCACTCCCGGCAAGAAGGCCGACCTGCTGGTCGTCCAGGCCGAGGACCTCAACAACATGCCGCTCAACGACCCCATCGGCACACTGGTGTTGGGCTCCGACGCCCGCAACATCACCGGTGTCCTGGTGGGCGGCCGGCCCCGCAAGTGGAACGGCCAGGTTCTCGACGTGGACCTCGCGGCCCTGCGGAGTGAGGTCGGCGCCTCGCGCACGTACGTACTCGACACACCGGCGAGCTGACCGGAGTTCGGGGGCGCTCCCTGGCCGAGCCGGGGAGCGCCCCCGTCGGACAGCGCCCGGGCACTCAGCACGAGCACACCAGGACGAGCACGCCAGCACCAGCACCAGCACCCAGAAACCAGCGCCACCGATGTGTGCGCACGACCGGAGTCCCCATGTCCCGCCTCAGCATCCTCCGCCGATCGCCGTCGCCCAGCGCAGTGGACCGATCCGCGTCGCCCACCGTTTCGGACCGACTCGCGACAGACTCAGCCCCGCCGAACGGCAGCCGCAAGGCCCCTGCGGCCTCCACAGCCTCCACGGCCTCAACCGTGGCCCTGCTCACCGCCCTCGGCGTCCTCGTCGTGGGCCAGATGTACACCGTCCTGGCCATGCTGGCCCCCATGGCCGACTCCTTCGCCACCACTCCGACGCAGACGACGTGGACGGCCACCGCGTTCGGGTTCGCCTACGCGGCGGGGTTCCTGATCGCCGGACCGCTGTCCGACCGCTACGGTCCTCGGACGGTGATCACGGGCGGCCTGGTGGGGGCGACCGTCACCACGCTGGCGGTGAGCGCCGCTCCCAGCCTCACCTGGGCCGTCGTGCTGCGCATCGTGCAGGGACTCACCGCGGCGACGTTCGCGCCCTCGGCGTTCTCGTACATCGCGGGCAACCTCGCGCCCCACAGCCGGGGCATCGCCCTCACCTGCGTAACCAGCGGGATGCTGGCCTCCGCGGTGGTCATGCAGATCGGCGCCCAGATCGTCGCGGCCGGACTGGGCTGGCGGATGGTCTTCGTCCTCAGTGCCGTCCTCATGGCACTCAGCCTGTGGCCGGTCCGGCGCGTCCTGCGTCCCGCGGCGGCACAGGACTCCGGCCCCAGCCTGCTCCAGGCGTTCGTCGCCGTACCTCGTCTCCTGCGCAAGCCCCGTCTCGTCGCCCTGTACCTGGCCACGGCCACGGTCATGGCGTCCTTCGTGGCCGTCTACACCGCGGTCGTCGTCGCCGGGCCTCCTGGCGTCGCGGGCGACAACGCGGCCCTGCTCGCCCTGCGGGCCAGCGCCCTGCCCGCCCTGGTCGCCGTGCCGCTCCTCACGTCTGCCCTGCATCGCCTGGCGGCACCGGTACGTGTCGTACTCGCGATGTTCGTGGCGGCCGGAGCGGTCGCGGCGGGCTCCGCGCTGGGCGGCGACGTCCGCGTCCTCGCGCTGGTGTTGCTCGTGTTCGTGGCAGCGGTGGCGGCGGCCGCGCCCGCCGTCGTCGAGGTCGTTCACGCCATGGCGTCCCACGCCCGGGGCGCGGGGGTCGCTCTCTACGCCTGCAGCATGTTCCTCGGCGCCAGCCTGGGCCCACAACTGGCCGGCGCCCTTTCCGGACAGGGCTTCGGCGGCATCCTCCGCGCCGTCGCCGTACTCCTGGTCGTGGGCACGCTGCTCTCCCTGCCCGCCCTGACCGGCCGCCGACGCGACCGGTGAAGGGGCCGTCCAGATACCCAGAGGTTCAACGCGTCAAGCGAGAGCGGGCCGTTGCGTCGTTCAGTTGGCCAAGATGGTTGTTGTCAGACTGTGGCGAATGCGGACAGTAGCGTTTCGGCCCGGATCTGGAGTTCCGGTGTCTCTGCTCCGGTGACCCTGACGGACATCACTTCGCTGCCGACGGAGTGAGCGAGGCCGACCTCCAGGGTGGCGATCGTGCCGGCCAGCGGATACGAGTACCAGCCGTCGAGCATCTCGTCGTCGGTGTCCTGGACGCCGAGTGCGATGGTGTCCCAGTCTGTCTGGTCGAAGGCACAGCCCGCGTAGTGGGACAGCAATTCGAGAAAGGGCCGCAGGTTACGGCCCATGATCCATCCCGTGATCGACTCGGTCACGCCTCTCCCTCATCCCTGTGCGGCGGGCGGCATGGCAGACGCGGTCCGGCTGTCACCCGGCGACGGCAGACCGGGGGCGGTCGTCTCCGATCTCGGCGAGTACCCGGGCGCCGAGCTGGACGTCGAGTCCGGGGAAACCACGGCTGACGGCCCGCGCTCAATCACCGTCCTGCGTGGCCTTCTTCGCCAAAAGCCCCAGAGCCCCGAGAGCCCCGAGAGTCCCCAGGCCCGCTGCTCCGGCGAGCGTCTTGCGCCCGGCCTCCGCGGCCGCGGTCTTCAACTGCCCCGGGTCCCGGGCCGCGTCCCGCCATCGTGTCGCCTCCAACGGATGGCGCCCGAACTCGATTCCGAGCGGCCTGTGGAAGTCGTCGACGGCGATCCCGACACGGTTGACCGAGCCCACCACAGCCCGGGACGCGGTCGAGTGGAGCAGCACCTTCGAGTTGGCCGTGCAGGCCGCATCCATGCGGGCCATAAGGCGCTCGGTCTCTCGTGTGATGCGTTCCCGCCGGTCCTGACGGTCGGCATTGAGCGCGAGGCGATGCCCGTCCAGCTCGGCCGGAGACACGTCCAGCACCCGGTCCAGTCGCAGCACGTCGAGCGCGTCCTGCAGTTCGAAACAGCGAGCCAGAACGGCGAGCAACTCCCGGACCTCGGACTCCGCTTCCCTGGCCGTCGTGGCGAGGTCACCGATCCGGGTCGTGCTCTCCACCCTCTCAGCGAGCGCGTCGAGTTGAAGCAACGCCCACCCGAGGGCGTCTGTGATCGTGTGGGTCCTGCCCTGCACCGTCGACCACGTGGTCTCGTCGACCCGACCGGCCTGCTCCCGAACGGTCATGGCGGACCGGATGTCGAGGCCCGCTCCGATCACTCGTGCCAACTCGGCGCTCTTCTGGGCGTGGAGTACGTCGTCGACCTTCTTGTCGATCGTGGCGAGATAGTCCTTGATCTCGTTCATCTCATGGTGCCTTGCGAGCTGCGCCATCATGCCCGCGGCACCGGCAAGAATCGCCGGGTTGGTCAGAAGCGATCCGGGCCCCTTCACGATTTCGACGAATCCCCCGATCTGGCCCCTGCTCCCCTTGATCACCCCCGTACAGAGACCAGTCTTCGCGCTTTCCCTCAGTCCGAACCTGCTGACGGCCTGCGCGGATTCCTCGGTCAGCTTCAGCCAGCGACCCGAGTTGGCGGCGATTGCGGAACCTGCCCGTGCGACTCCGGCTCCGGCACTGAGGAAAGGCCCAAGCCTTTGCAGTCCGAGGTCCTCCGACAACGACAACAGTCCCTCGGAGAGGAGGAAGCGTTCGACATCCGTCGGGTCCCCGATGACCGCAAGTCCATCGCCGTCACTGATCAGCTGAATCTCGATGTCAATCGCCCGCTCTTGTAGTGACTCCCCGTAGCAGCTGAGGGTAGTTGGGGTGAGCGGCGCGAGACCCCCGATCTTCGGAAGACGTCGATTCCAGGGCTGGAACTCACTGGGGAGTTCACTGGTCTGTCTCGCTGATTTGTTCAGAGCCGGTACGGGCCGAAAGCCGATAGGGGCCGAAGCCGGTACGCGCCGAAGCCGGTGCGGGCCAAGACCGTTACGGTCAAGGCTCGTACCGGCTTCGGCCCGTACGGCGAAGGGTCAGCCGAGTCGCATGGCGTACCCCGCGTGGTGCAGTTCCTCGCCCTGGAACTCGCCGAAGGCCCAGAAGCCGAGGTCGTCCAGGTAGTCGATGCGGTCGCCGTCGATCCAGTACCGGCCCTCGTAGGCGTGCGGGCGGCCGCCCCGGGTCTCGTCGTAGCGGCCGTCGGTGGTGAGTTCCTGGTGCAGGAAGTCGTTCTTGTCGATCCAGACGCCGGTGCGCGGGCTGCCGGTCATGTCCCCGGCGGCCGGGATTCCGGCCTCGGGCGCGGTGGGGCGGTCGGGGGCGTCGGTGCCGGCCCACAGGACGGGCTTGCCGGCCGCGACCAGGGCGCGGACCTGGTCCGGGCGGGTCAGGAGCGTGGCCTGTGCGCTCGCCACGTCGGTCGCGAACTCGTCCGGCACGACGAGCAGGTCGCCGGCGTTGCCCGGTGTCAGTGTCGCGACGTACTCCGAGCGGTGACCGCGTCCGCCGACCAGGGCGACGGTGTCCACGACGGCCGGTACGACGGTCATGCCGGTGCAGTCGACGACGATCGCGTTGTCGTCCTGGGCCGCGGTGATGATGCCGGGGCCGACGCCCACGAGCAGGGCGCCCACGAGCAGGACGTCGGCGCCGGTCATGGTCCCGATCAGCGGGTCCATCGTCAGCACCCGGGCGTTGGTGAACAGGACGGGACGTCCCGCGTCGTTCGAGACGATCTCGTCGAAGGCATTGCTGTTCCAAGTCACGGTGTCCGCGTCCGCGTCCGCGTCCGCGTCCGTGAGCGTGTTCGTGTCGGTGTCGCTCATCGCCGGCTCCTCAGGTGAGTGGTTCCGTCGGCCTGTGGATTGCGTCGAGCGCGTTCACGCCGGCCGAGGCGGGGTCGGCAGCTCCTTGCGGCTGCCTACGGCCAGCCTGGTCGCGGCCACGGAACGGAACCAGGCCGCCGTTTACCCAGGTGTATGGCACCCACCTTGCGCGCCGGTTCGTACGAGGTGGCGCCTCCGGCGACGGTCTCTCTCCCCTCCCCGCCGCGGCCCCTCCCGCGACGGTCCTTCCCGCGACGGTCCTTCCCGCCACGGTCTCTTCTGGGACGGTCCCTCCTCGCCGTGGATCGGCCGGTGCACGGCCGCGCGCGACGAGGGCCCTGCCCTGCCTGCCCGGAGCACCCTGCCGCCGTCCACGTCGGTGCGCGGCGAGCGGCATCGACGACCCGAGCGCACACACCCACCGCGTCCGGGGCCTGAGTGCCTGCGGCTGCCAGCCCGTCCGTCAGTCCGACGGCCCGTCCGTCAGCCCGACCGCCGCCCCGTCAGTCCGCGGAGGCCATCAGCCTCCGAGGGCGCCGGTCCGGGTAAGGAGGGCGCCGGTCCGGCCGATCCGGCCGGGCCCCCACCGTCCCCGTACCAGCACCTCGCTCACCCAGCAGCGCCACCCCGCCGGCCGGAAAACGAGCCACTGGTCCATACCTATCCCAGGGCAGTGAATCGTTTTGGCGGGTCCCTGTCAATGCCTCAAGGGGCGGGATTTCCGGTGGAGTTCAGGAGGGGCGCGATGGGTTGACAGTCCATTACTGGGCGCCCATCATCGGTGCAACTTCGGCGAGGCGCCTCGCAGACCCACTGCTCCATGAATCCCAGGCCTTCGTGGGCGATCGATTTGAATCGATTCAGGCAACTTGTTTCCGCACCGATCCGGGAGGTACTCATGCGGCGCCGCCGTCTCCTGCTCCACCGAACACCCTTTCCGGGAAGCCTGGTCGGCCTCGCCATGGTCGTGGCCTCCGCGCTGACCGTGGCTCCCGCGCCGTCCGCCGACGCATCCGCTCCCGCGTCCGCGGCGACGGCGAAGGCCCCAACCGCCGCGCCCAGAGCGGCCGTTGACCCGCTGAACTACTCGCCGACGTCACGGACCCTCAAGCCGACCGCCGTCCACAAGACGTCCGGCAGTGTCGCGAATCCGCAGAACGTCCTCAGCGGGCAGCCGACGAGGATCTCCGGCTCGCAGTCGGCCATCACGCTCGACTTCGGCAAAGAGGTCGGCGGTGTGACAACGTTGTCCTTCGGCAGTGCCAGCAGCAGCGGTCAACGGGTCGGCCTGGCATACAGCGAGTCGTCGCTGTACGTGGGCAACAACAGCGACCGGAGCAGCGGCCGCGACGGCGAGGACGGGGCCCTGTACGCCACGGCCTCCGCCAACGGCAGCTACACGGTGCCCACCGCGAAGCAGCGGGGCGGCTTCCGCTACCTCACCGTCTTCCTCGACAGCTCGGGCTGGGTGGACCTCAAGGGCGTGAGCCTCGACTTCACGGCGGCTCCGGGGAAGAGCAACCCGGCCGACTACGCCAACTACTTCCACTCCAACGACGAACTGCTCAACCGCATCTGGTACGCCGGGGCGTACACCGTGCAGCTCAACACGATCGCCTCGAACCAGGGCCGCGCCTGGCCCCCGCCGGCCTCGGAGTGGGACAACGGCGCCACCGTCGGGGTGGGTGACTCCATCCTGGTCGACGGGGCCAAGCGCGACCGCACGGTGTGGCCCGGCGACCTCGGCATCGCCGTGCCCAGCCAGTACGCGTACTCGGGCGACCTCACCTCGACCCGCAACGCGCTCACCACGATGTTCGACGCGCAGTCCGCCGAGGGTGAAATCCCCTGGTCGGGACCGCCGTTCAACCTCAAGGGCTCGGACACCTACCACACCTGGACGCTGCTGGGCACGTCGACGTACTACACGTACACGGCCGACCGGGCGTGGCTGGACTCCCAATGGGCCGACTACAAGCGTGGGATGGCCTTCATCATCAACAAGATCGGCAGCAGCAACCTGCTCAATGTGACCCGCACGCAGGACTGGGCCCGGTCCGGCCAGGGCGGCGAGAACATCTCCGCCAACGCGCTGTTGTACGCCGCGCTCAGGGGCGGCGCCAACCTGGCCACGGTCGAGGGCGACGGTGCGCTCGCCGCGAGCTGGAACAGCCGGGCGGCCGCCCTCAAGACCGCGGCCAACTCCCGTCTGTGGGACGCCTCGAAGGGGCTGTACAAGGACAACCCGACCAGCGGTCTGTACCCGCAGGACGGCAACTCGCTCGCCGTCTGGTACGGGCTCACCGACTCCGCGGCCAAGTCGAAGAGCGTCATCGCGGGGCTCGGCACACGCTGGGGCACCTACGGCCCGACCACCCCCGAGTGGGGCGGCAACGTCTCGCCGTTCGTGGGCGGCATGGAGCTGAACGCCCGCTTCACCGCCAATGACGACCACGGCGCCCTGGACCAGATCCGCCGTACGTGGGGCCACATGCTGAACAGTGACATCGGCACCAAGAGCACCTTCTGGGAGGGCATCAAGGCCGACGGCGGCCTCGCGTACGGCGGTTCGTTCATGAGCCTGGCCCACGGCTGGTCCAGCGCGCCCACCTCCACGCTCACCTTCGACGTGCTCGGCACCGCACCGGAGTCGGCGACCGGCGCGTACCGCTTCGTCCCGCACCCCGGCGATCTGACCAGCGCCGAGGGCCGCATCACCATGCCGCAGGGTGCCGTCAACGCGAACTGGTCCCGCGACCCCGCCGCCGGCACCTACTCGGCGCACCTCACCAGCCCGTCCGGCACCACCGGCCGTATCGGAGTCCCGAAGTTCGGCGGCGGCAACGTCACGGTGTCCGTGAACGGCAGCGTCGTCTGGCGCAACGGAACCTTCACGCCCACCTCCGGCATCACCGGCGGCAGCCAGGACGACACCTACGTCTACCTCACCGGTGTCGCCCCGGGCGGCTACACCGTGACCGCCACCGGACTGGGCAATCCCGCTCCGCCCGCCGAGCCGGGCACCGGCGCCCTGCGCGCGGGCTTCACCCGGTGTGCGGGCGAGGGCGGTACGTGTTCCTTCAGCGGCACCCGCTCTGTGGCCTACGGGGCCGGGACGTACAGGTACAAGACGGTGACCGACAGCACCGCGTGCACCAACACGGCCTTCGGCGGCGACCCGGCGTCGGATCTCGTCAAGTCCTGCTACGTCGCAGACGCGGGCGGCCCGCCCGGATACACCGTCTGCGCCGCCGAGGGCGCCAACTGCTCCGTTCCCGGCTACAACCGCGACGTGGCGTACGGCGCCAACGGCAACTTCGCCCACCAGGTCACCAACGGCTCAGTCGCCTGCACCAACGCCCACTTCGGCGATCCCATCGACGGCGTGGCCAAGTCCTGCTATCTGCCGCCAGCCGGGGCACCGCCCGGAGGCTGGACCAAGTGCGCGGACCAGAACGGCACTTGTGCGGCCGCCGCGGGACAGCCGGTGATGTACGGAGCCTTCGGCGCGTTCGCCACCGCCACGGCCACCGGTAACACCCCGTGCACCGACGCCACGTTCGGCGACCCGATCTCCGGTGAGTCGAAGTCCTGCTATACCGCCACCGGCGGTCCGCCCGGCTACGCCACGGCCTGCTCCGCCGAAGGCGGCACGTGTGCCTTCAGCGGTCAGCGAACCGTCGCCTACGGCGCACGGGGCAGCTTCCTGTACAAGTCGTTCACCGGCGGCACCGGTTGCACGACGGCGGCGTTCGGCACCGATCCGCTGCCCGGCGTGAGCAAGTCCTGCTACCTCACGTCCTGAGCGGTACGACCCACCTCGTGTCCTGAGCGGTACGACCCACCTCGTGTCCTGAGCAGTACGACGCTTCCGGCAGCCCTCGTCTCCCCGCGGTTCGGGGGCTGCCGGATCACTCCGGGTGGGCCACCGCGTCCTTCTGCAGCTGCACCGCCGCCAACAGGCTCAGCTGCGGCTCCGCCTGGCGCAGTGCCTTCACCGCCGCGACCGAGGTGATGTCCCCGGTGAAGCCGACGTCGGCCAGCCGGGAGCGGACCCAGTGGGCGCGCAGCCGTGTGTGCCAAGTGACTTGAGGAGGCTCAGAGGCTACCGACTGCCTCCTGCCGGATACTGGCTACGGGTTGTCGGCCTGTGCGGTCAGGGCGAAGGCCAGCAACGCCGTCGTGGTGAAGTCGAGGGCGGGTTCCACGGTCTGCCAGGCGCCCACGTCGTCCACGTACCGCGCGCCCTTGCCGTCGAAGTCGGTCCAGGCGCCTGTCGGCGGGGCGGCCGTGCACTTCTTCATGGTCGGGAAGCTGTTCAACTCCTCCAGTTTCGAAGCCTCGTTGGGGCCGTTGACTACGGCGCCCCGCAGGATGGCGCCCTTTCCGTCGTGGCTGCCGCGGAGGTTGGCCAACTGGTGTTCCGGGCAGTGCGGGTAGACCTCACCCGCGCCGATCACGAAGCTGGTGCCCCAGGCGTTGGCGCCGAGGGCCCAGCCCCGTTGCTGCCCGGCGAAGGCCGCGTAGCGGGTGTCCCCGGTGGCCCTGGCGTACAGGCGAGCGGTGGCCACCAGCCCGAAGGTGTGCGGTACGGCGTCGAAGTCGTCGTAGACGGCACCGGCGCCGAACGGGTCGTGCCCGGCACGGTCGACACCGTCCTCCAACTGGCGGCGCAGGTCCGCGTACAACTCCTCGTCCCCGATGCCGTTCCTCCGGGTGCCGTCCAAGGCGGTGGCCAGATCCACGTGGGCCAGGGCGCTGACGTCGGCGACGTTGAGGGTGCCCTTGACGTCGGAGTCCAGGTAGGCGCGGGCCCAGCGGGCCGAGTCGGCCGTCCAGTCGCCCTCCCGGTCGTCCCCCAACTTTCGTGCAGCGAGGGCCAGTTCGGATCCGGCGAACTCCATGTCGTCCTGCCAGGAGTCCTCGGGATAGAAGGCGCTCGGGAAGGCGGTGAAGAGCGGCTCGGCGGGGTCCGGGTCGGTGTCGGCCAGGTCGTAGACGGTGGCGGCCTTGTCCAGCCAGTCCTGCGCCTTGTCGGGGTCGGTGTCGGCCGCGCGCTGCGCGGCGAGGGCGAAGACGGCGGCCACGCGTCCCGCCAGGCTGGGGGTGATCGGCTCGCCCGGGTCGTTCGCGCGGAAGACCGGCCGGTGCTTGATCGTGTAGTCGGGGTCACCGGGTGACACATCGAGCCGGTCGTCTGCCTCGGGCAGCCGCCACACGTCGTGATCCGTCCGTACGTTCTCGTTGCCCGCGCCGATGCCGACCTGGGCGTAGAGCGTCTCGCTGTCCTCGTCCCACATCCTGTCCAGCCAGTCCAGCCCGTGCGTGGCCTCGGCGGACAGCTCCTTCATCTGCGGCAAGTCCCGCTGGGCGAGCAGGAGTTCGGCGACCGAGTAGGAGGTGGTGCCGGTGAACTTGAGGAAGTCTCCCGCGTCGAACCAGCCGCCCGAGACGTCGGCCCGGTCACCGGTCGGGGTCAACCGCTCGTCGAGCAGCTCGTTGCCCTCCTCGTCGTACTCCGGATCGGCGTAGACGGTCGCGTCCTCGTCGGCCAGATGGGACGGGCCGTGCTTGAGGGCGCCATCGGGAAGCGCGCCGGCGGGAAGCACGTCGGATCCGTCGCGCTGGGCCTGGAGGAAGCGGACGTTGTCCCGGACGAGCGGGGTCATCAGCTCGTGGGCGTCGGCGACGCGGAAGGCGGGCGAGCGGCCGGCGGCGGTACCGGTCAGGACGATGCGGTAGGTGCCGGGGGTGTTCAGCGCGGACAGGTCGGCGGTGCGTACCGAGGGGTACTTCGCGTTCCAGCGGCCGGTGACGGCTCCGAGCCTGCCCGCCGCGACCACCTCGTCCTTGGCGTCGACGACTTTGAAGCGTGCTCCGGCGAGTGCCGCCGAGGGCCCCATGACGTAGGCCTGCTTCTTCTCGCCTCGCAGATAGCCGACCTGGTCGACTCGCACGGCCACCTCGGGAACAGACGGCGCGGAGACCCCGCCGTACAGGTTCATGGCGACGAGCACGGCGCCGAGGCTTGCGGCGGTGGTGGCGGTGACCAACAGCGCGGGGCTGCGCAATACGTTCATGCGCCCACGGTGCCGGGACCTTCATGAGATGAGGATGAGGACGCCCGGGGCACGTCCGTGGGCAGCCGCAGTTCGGCGAGCAGGCCGCCGCCGGGAGCGTCCGCGAGGCGGGCGGTGCCGTGATGCAGTCCGGCGACCCAGCGGACGATGGCGAGGCCTGCCCCTGTTCCCGAGGCGGCCCCCGTTTCTGTGGCGGTCCTCGATTGCGAGTCGGCTCCCGCGCCCGAGGAAGCCCTCGTGACACCCCGGCCGAAGACCCGCTCCCGGTCCGCGGGCGGCACGCCCGCCCCGTGGTCGCGGACCGTGACGAGGCCGGGGGCGACGGTGACCTCCACCGGTGACCCGGCCGGGCCGCCGTGCCGCTGCGCGTTCTCCACCAGGTTCCGCACAGCCTGGGCCAGCAGGTCCGGATCCCCGAGTACCACCACCGGCTGGGAGGTCACCGTGACGCTCGCGTGGTCCGGCAGCTCCTCGACCGTGGTCTCCACCAGCTGGTCGAGGCGCAGGGGCACCAGCTCGGCCCGCTGCGCACCGGATTCCAGCCGGGCCCTCGCGAGCAGCCCGGTGACCAGCCGGCTCAGCCGGTCCACCAGCCGCAGGGCCTCGTCGGAAGACGCTGAAGCACCGGATGAGGAATCCCGTTCCACCACGAGCCGCAACGTCGCCAGTGGCGTACGCAGCTCGTGTGCCGCTTCGGCCAGGAACTGTTCCTGTTGCGCCAGCCCGCGCAGGGCGGGACGCATGGCCCGGCCGGACAGCAGGTGGCCGACGGCCGCCGCGCAGCAGACCAGAGCTGTGCAGCCGAGTGCCAGCCAGCGAACGAGGACGTCGTGATCGCGTTCGCTGCGCGCCAGCTCGGTGCCGACCAGCACGGCCGCGCCGATCCGGTCGCCGTCCCAGACCGGGGCCGCGGCCCACCTCAGCCGCCCGCCGTCCGCGGAGGGGGTGCTGACGACGACGGTCCCCTGTTCCTCCAGGACGCTCCGCCAGACACCGTCGAGCCGGCCCTGACCGGGCAGCGCCGAACGCGCGGGAACCACGTTCCGAACCGACGGCGACTCGCCAGGCGCCGCTTGCAGGACCGCCAACACCTCGGCGCTGCGCGCGAGTTCGTCCTCACGCAGCGGCTCCAGATGCAGCACTCCCGCATCGAACCAGACCGCCCGCGACAGCCCGACCGCACGGCTGCCGACCTCGTGGTCGAGCCCGGACCGGCGGGACCCGGAATCGATACGTACGGCGACCACGGCGAGTACGACCAGACACGCGGCGGTCGCCGAGGCGAACAGGAGCGTCATCAGCCGACGCGTGCGCCGCAGCCGGGCCACGGCGGGTGACATGGAGGACCTGGCTGACACGCCGTCCCGGCGGCTCACGCCCGCGCCCCGGCGGACGGCTCCTGATCGGCTCCGCCCAGCCGGTAGCCGACCCCGCGCACCGTCCCGATCGGATCGGGCGGACCGAGCCGTCGCCGCAGCTGACCGATGAGGACGTCCACCACGTTGGACATCGGCTCACTCGCCTCGTCCCAGCAGCTCTCGATCAGCTCGGTGCGTGTGACGACCTCGCCCGCGCGCAGCATCAGCAGCTCAAGGACGGCGAACTCCTTGGCCGACAGGCTGAGCAGCACCCCGGCCCTGGACACGCGGCGACGTGGGAGATCGACCTCCAGGTCGCCCGCCCGCAGGACCGGCGGCCGCGCGGGCTGCTCCCTGCGGCACAACGCCCGTACCCGTACGACCAGTTCGGCGAAGGCGAAGGGCTTGACCAGATAGTCGTCGGCGCCGTGCTCGAAGCCGGCCACCCGGTCGCTCACCGCGTCCAGTGCCGTCAGGAGGAGAAAGGGCAGTACGGATCCCGTCCGCCGGTGTGCGGCGAGCAGCGTGAGCGAGTCACCGTCCGGGACCGAGCGGTCGGCCACGACACAGTCGTAGCTGTTGACCGAGAGCTTGAGATCCGCTTCCGCCAGCGTCCGTGAGAGGTCCACCGCGAACCCCGCACCACGCAGCTGAGCAGCGACGACAGGCCCCAGCTCGGGATCGTCCTCCAAGACCAATACGCGCATGGCCCGGAGCTTAGACGGTGCGGTCGCCGGGGCCGGATGGCCCGGTGGTCGCCCGGTCGTGTGGTCATGTGGTCATGTGGTCGTGCGGGCCGTCATGTCCGCCGACGCGTCGTGGGGGGGGAGGAACAGCCGAGAGCTGTTCCTCCCCCGCCATGACGGGACGGACTTCAGACGACCTGGGCCGTCGGCAGGATGGTGATCTCGGTGAGGTTGACGTGACGCGGCACGGCGGCCATGAAGGCGACGGTCTCGGCGACGTCGGCGCTCTGGAGGACGTCGATGTCGTGGATCAGGTCGGCCATCAGCTTGGACGCGTCGGGGTCGGTGACGTGGTCGGGCAGCTCGGTGTCGACCATGCCGGGCTCGATGGTGGCGACGCGGACCATCTTGGGACCGAGTTCGACGCGGAGCAGCCGGGTGAGGTGGCTGATGTACGCCTTGGTGCCGGAGTAGATGGAGAACTTCGCCAGGATGCGGGTGGCCGCGATGGACGAGGTGTTGATCAGGTCGGCGGGCCTGCCCTGGGCGGCGGAGTCCGTCAGGTGGGGGAGAAACGCGGCGATGACGTTCATCAGACCGCTGATGTTGAGGTCGATCTGGCGCTGCCAGTCGTCGACCTTCAGCTCCTCGATGCCGGAGATGAGCTGGACACCGGCGTTGTTGAACACGAGGTCGGCCTTGCCGAAGCGGGCGGCGACCTGGTCGGCGGCGGTCTGGACGGCGGCGCGGTCGGTGACGTCGACGGCCAGGGCGAGCGCGGTGCCGCCGGCGGCCTCGATGTTCTTGACCAGGCTGTCGAGGCGCTCCTTGCGGCGGGCCAGTACGACCACGGTGGCGCCGAGTTCGGCGAGGCGTTCGGCGGTGACGGCACCCATGCCGCTGGAGGCGCCGGAGACGACGGCGACACGGCCGGCCAGGGGAGTGCCCGTGAGCAGAGCAGCAGACATCACAAAACCTCAATCTGATGGATCGGGAGGTGGGGAGGGCTCTTTGATCGGAGGGTGGGGAGAGCCGGAGGTGGGGGATCCGGCGATGCGTCAGGCGGCGTCCTCGTGCGCGGTGGCGGCGGACTTCTCGCGCCACGGGGCGAGGTCGTCCTGCACCTGCCGCTGCTTGACGTCGAGCCGCTCCAGGGTGTCGCGGCCCAGGTAGAGGTGCGTGGGCAGCTTTTCGCCGGAGGCGACCTCGACGATGAGGGCGGCGCCCTTGACGGGGTCGCCGAGCTGGGCGTGGTTGGCCCGGTCGATCCAGTCCAGCGTCACGTGCGCGGGGGTGTCGTCGTAGTCGGTGATGCGGGTCGCGGCCACGGAAAGCGAGCTGGAGTCGAGGAAGTCCGTGCGGAAGACACCCGGCTCGACGACCACCGACTGAATTCCGAACGGGGCCATTTCCGCGGAGAGCGCTTCACTGATACCGGCGACCGCGAACTTCGACGCGCAGTACAGGCTGACACCGGGCTCACCCTCGAAGCCCGAACGGGAGCCGATGTGCACGAGCTTGCCCGATCCCTGCTTGCGCATGACGGGAAGCACCGCGCGGGTGACGTTGATCAGGCCGAAGACGTTGAGGTCGAACAGCGAGCGGGCTTCCGCGTCGGTGATCTCCTCCAGGGCGCCGAGCAGGCCGCGACCGGCGTTGTTCACCAGGACGTCGATGCCGCCGAACCGCTCCACCGCGGCGTCCACCGCCTGCGGGATGCTGTCGTTGTCCGTGACGTCCAGGGCGACCGCGAATACGTGGTCGGAATCCTTGAGATCGGCCGGCACACGCTCCGGATTCCGCACGGCGACCACGACATTGTTGCCGCCCGCCAGGGCGGCCCGAGCGATTTCAGCACCGATTCCACGGGAAGCGCCGGTGACAAACCACGTAGCCATGGGAAAAACCTCTTTCGTCGTTTCCCCTTTTCGGGGATTTCCTGTTGACGTATTCGAGTCTGCCCGGGGGCCATGGCGCGATGAAGGCTGTGCTTTTCCTGGGAGTCCCATACCTAGGCTTACCTAGGAAGAGGAGGCGAACGTGGCTCAGGCGCCCTGTGCGGGATTCTGCTGGTGGGGTACTTCGGGCGCGCTGATGGAACCCAGCAGGGACAGACGGTCCTCGGAGGGAGAACCCGGCTCTGCCTGAAGGATGACGAGCTGCTGTCCCGGAGCGCTGCGGATGGTGAGGGCCTCGTGCCTCAACTCCAGGTCTCCCACGCCGGAGTGGTACATCTGCTTGACCTCGTACGGCGGGACCCGGGTGTACTCACGTGCCCACAGGGAGCGGAACTCCCCGCTGCGCACGGACAGTTCACCGACGAGTTCCAGAATGCGGGGATCCTCGGGGGTGCTCGCGGCGGTCTGCTGAAGGTCGGCGACCGCACGGTTCTTGGCCCGTTCCGCGTTCCGGTAGAAGGTCTTCGCCGCGGGGTCGAGGAAGAGCATGCGCAGTACGTTGTCGTGCTGTGCGAAGTCGGCGTAGAGGGCGTCGGCCAGTGCGTTGGTGGCCAGCAGGTCCTGGGCGTGGCCGATGATGAAGGCCGGTGTCCTGGTCCAGCCTTCGATGAGTCGCCGCAGGTGCGGGCGGACACGCTCGACGCGGAACGGGGACTTGGTGCGGCGGGTCGCGGGCCGGGCCAGCCGGAAGAGTTCCTTCTTGTCCTCTTCCCCGAGGCGCAGCACGCGGGCCATGGCCTCCAGTACCCGTGCGGAGGGGCTGAGTTCACGGCCCTGCTCCAGTCGGCTGTAGTAGCTCAGGCTGACACCCGCGAGCGCCGCGACCTCATCGCGCCGCAACCCGGGCACCCTTCGCCGGCCGACGCCGGGCAGCCCCGCGTCCGCGGGGGTCAGGCGTTCCCGGTGGGAGCGGAGAAACTGACCCAGCCCTTCAACCAGGTCGGGGCGCGTGTCGTTGTCCATGCTGTCGAGGCTAGGTGGAAAACACCCGGAAATGGTGTGCGGACGGTGGGTGCGTTACACCCAGGTTTGCGGGCCCGCCTCACCCTGTGACTACTCTGCGTATACGTGCCTGTCGCCCGACGTCATATTGCACAACCTGGACTTCTGGTCGGCCGGAAACCATCTAGGCTTGCCGCATGAGCAATGGGACACCTTTGGGTGATTTCCTCAGAGCCCGTCGAGAAGCCCTCAAGCCGCAGGATGTCGGTCTTCCCGAATACGGGCGACGCCGGGTGCCGGGACTGCGCAGAGAGGAAGTCGCGCTCCTCGCGGGCGTCAGCTCCGACTACTACATCAGGCTGGAACAGGGGCGTGAAAGCAGCCCCTCCGCGCAGGTGGTCGAGGCCGTCGCACTCGCGCTGAAACTGGACGCGGAAGCCGCCGACCATCTCAACCGCCTCTGCCTCACCGCCTCGCAGCGCCCGCGTGACCGGGACGAGGCGGAGGTCAGCCACCAGCTGTTGCAGCTGATGGACGGCTGGGAGCACACTCCGGCCTTCGTGGTCGGCCCGGCCCTCGACATCATGGCGGGCAACTCCCTCGCCACAGCTCTGCACAGCGGATTCGACCAGTTCGACAACCTCGCCCGCATGGTGTTCGTCGACCCGGCGGGCCGCGAGTTCTACCAGGAATGGGAGCGGGCCGCGCACTCCTGTGTCGCCGAGATCAGGGCCGCCTACGGCCACGATCCCGAATCGGCCCGCATCGCCGAGGTGGTCGCGGAACTGTCGGCCCAGAGCGAGGAGTTCGCGGCACTCTGGAAGATGCACGAGGTCAAGAGCAAGTCCCAGGAAGGCAAGCACCTCAAGCATCCTGAGGTCGGGGACCTGAACATCAAGTTCGCTGCTTTCACGGTCAACGGGGCCCCGCATCAGCAACTGGTGGTCTACCAGGCCGAACCGGCCGGCCCGACGGCGGCCGCCTTCGAGACGCTGAGGGCCATGGCGGTCGCGCCGAAACAGGCCACGTCCGCCGAGCCGACGGAGACCACGGCGACCGAGTCGACGCAGGCCCGGGCAGCCGCGCCCGTGGCCGACCTCGCCGGCAAGGAGCAGTAGGGCGCCGGCAAGGAGCAGTAGCGGCGGGGGGGCGGGAGTATGTGAGCCGGGGGCGAGGCTGGTCCTCCCGTACCCAGGAACAACGTGGCCTTCATGGCGGTGTGCCTGTCTGCCGACACTCGATGCGACAGACAGTGCGCCGGCCCGGGTGCCGGCGCCCGGATCGCACGGCGCCAGGAGCAGACATGATCACCGTGAAGGACCTTCGGCCCCACCCCCTGGACCAGGTTCACCGACTGATCGAACCAGGCCCCGTCATCCTGGTCACCACCAGGCATCGAGGCATCCCGAACGTGATGACCAACGGGTTCAACATGATGGTGCGCCACGCCCCGCCGCTGATCGCGTGCACCATCGGCCCCTGGGACCACAGCTACCAGGCGCTGGTCGAGACCGGCGAGTGCGTCGTCTCGGTCCCCACGGCGGACATGGCGGCCACCGTCGTCGACATCGGCAACTGCTCGGGCGCCGACGTGGACAAGTTCGAGGAGTTCGACCTGACCGCCGTGACCGGTGAGCAGGTCCAGGCACCGCTCGTGGCCGAATGCTTCGCCAACATCGAGTGCAGGGTCGCCGACACCAGCCTCGTGGCCGACTACAGCCTCTTCCTCCTCGAACCCGTCAGGGCGTGGACCGACCCCTCACAGCCCCAACCCCAGCTGTTCCACCACCGCGGAGACGGAACCTTCACGCTGGACGGCCCGACCGTCGACCTGAAGGACCGCATGACCAAGTGGCAGTACCTGCTGTAGCGGTCGCGTATCAGAGGGGACCGTCGGCGGTGCCGCGTACGACCGACGCCGTATCTCTGCATCTCGGCTCCACCGGCGCGGGCCCGTCGCCGCTCGGGGCCCGGTACGGCTCAAGCTCCTTGAGCTGTGCGTTGGTGCGCCGGTTCCGTCGGAGGCGTGCCGGAAGCGGTGTGCGGGAGTCCGGACGCAGGCGCTGGGCGCGGAACGCGGACTTCAGGAACGCGGACGACACGCTCGCGGCGAGGGCTGATCCAGCCGATGCGATGGAGCCGGCAGACCCGCTCGCCCGCGAGGAAGCGGGTCAGGTCCCTGCCGAACGACCGTAGGGGGGCGGGGAACCAGCGCTCCGCGAAGAAGCCCATCATCGCGGTCGCCACGCGATGGCCGGACTCCGTCGGCTCGTACGGCCTGGACTCGAACTCGACGGCGAACGCGTTCATGGCGTCCCAGTCCTCGGGAAACGCCTCGTCGTACAGTGGGCCGGACTCACGTTCCAGAAGGCGGAAGAGCGCCTGCGCCCATCGGTGCCAGGCGGTCTTCATGGGTCCGCTCAAGCCGGGCAGGCCCAGCGAGGTCTGAAGACGGTCGCCGAACGTGGCCAGCAGCACCAGCGGATAGACGAAGTCGTCGGTGTCGTCGAAGTTGCCGGGTAAGTGCGGGGTCCCGCGGGCGACGGCCAGGTGGATACGGTTCAGCCGTCCGGCGGCCCCGCGGCCCGCCGTACTGGACAGGCCGTCCACCATCCAGGCCATCAGGAAGTCGTTGCCGTCCTGGAAACGCCGGTGGGGCCTCGTCTCCAGCTTCGAGGTGTGGGCCAGTGTGGCGGCCCCGAAAGCCGGCTGCATCATGCGCATGGTGCCCGGATAGATCATCATCGCCAGGGCGAACTCCGGGACGCGGTGGCCGACATAGAGCGAGACCATCCGCTCCCAGTCGGTCTCCGGGTCCATCCGGGACAGTTCGCGGTCCACCCACTTGTATCCGCGGCGCAACGTCGGTTCCCCCTGTCTCCGACCATGCGCTGTGGCGTACCGGCCGCACGTCGTCGGCGCCCTGCGAAGCAACCCTTCCAGGGGTGCGGTCGTCTTACCGGGCGTCGTGTACGGAGGGTCAGGATCAGGATCAGCCTCCGTCCACGCGTACCGGCAGTCGACTGAAAGGGCGCAGTCCATGGAGCTCGATCCCGACCTCTGCCTGGACGTTCCGGAGGGTTTCGACGACTCGGATGCCGAGAGCCAGGTGCATCCCATAGCCAGGAAGCTGTTCCCCGCCACAACCGCCGCGGAAGCCTTCGGGAAAGCCCAGGAGTGGGTGGGGGAGAACCAGGTCTTCCTGCTCGACGTCTCATGGGACTTCGCGTACGACGAGGACGAGCCCTACACCCTGAGCGTCTACTTCACCTTCGAGCTGGAACCCGAGGACGCCTGACACCGTACGGTCATGCGGGAGGTGGTAGCCAGTGAGTCAGCCCCTCGCAGCTGCCCGTGCGGCCGCCGGTCCGGTGGCGGAACTGGAGCTCGCCGGTGATCTGGACCGCCCGGCCCGGATGACGGTGCCCGACCTGCTCGCCTGGCCGCAGCACGAGGCCGAGGTCAGCTTCGAGTGCGCCACCAGCGGCATCCGGCACCATCGCTTCACCGGACCGCTCCTGCACGACGTACTGACTGCCGCCGGCCCCGCATTCGACCCCTCCCGCCGCAAGGACCGGCTGCGCTTCCTCATCGCCGTGTCCAGCAGGGACGGACACCACGCGCTGCTGTCCTGGGCCGAGATCGACCCCGACTTCGGCCGCGCGCCGGTCCTGCTCGCGGTGGGCATCGACGACACCCCGCTCGACAGAGAGGGACCCCAACTCGTCCTGCCCCAGGACCGCTGCGGCGCCCGGCACATCAGCGGCATCGACACGATCCGCGTGGACGGCGGCTACACCCCGTGGACGTGACACCGCCCGGCCCATGCTGTACGTCGGCACCCCGGGCACGCAGCCCCCTCCCGCGGAGGTCACGCATGCAACTGCGCCAGCTGGAGTACCTGGTCGCCCTCGCCCGCGAACGCCACTTCGCCCGCGCCGCGGCCGCCTGCTACGTCTCCCAGCCGTCGCTGTCCGCCGCGATCCGCCGCCTCGAACACGAACTGCACGTCCCGATCGTGCGGCGGGGGAGACGGTACGAGGGACTCACCCCGGAGGGCGAGGTGGTCCTGGCCTGGGCGCACCGCATGCTCGCCGAACGCGACGCGCTCCGCCAGGAGTTGTCCGCCCTGGGCGACGGCCTCACCGGCACGCTCCGCCTCGGGGTGGTCCCCACTGCGCTGCCCGCCGCCTCCCTGCTGACGACCCCGTTCTGCGACCGCCACCCACGCGCCCGCGTCAGCATCGAGTCCCTGTCCTCGGCCGACATCACCCACGGGCTCGCCGAGTTCGAACTGGACGCGGCGATGACGTACCTCGACGACGACTCGCTGCGCCGACTGCCGCTGTACGAGGAGCGATACGTCCTGCTCACCCCCACCGACGGCCCGCTCGCCACCGCCGCCACGGCCCGCTGGGCCCAGGCCGCCACTCTCCCGCTGTGTCTGCTCGGCCCGCGCATGCGCAACCGCCGCATCATCGACGAGTGCTTCGCGGCCGACGGCGCCACGGCGGCCCCCGCGATCGAGTCGGACAGCGTGGCGGGGCTGTACGCGCACCTCCCCGGCGGCCGCTGGTCCAGCGTGATCTCGCACGCGTGGCTGCACATGTTCGGCGTACCGGACGGCATGCGGGTCGTACCGCTGGAGGGGCCCGCCCATGGACCGAGGGTGGGACTGGTGACCGGCCCCGACGATCCGCCCTCCGTACTGGCCGGTGCGCTCCTGACGGTGGCGCGGGAGGCGGGCGTACGAGAGGCGCTGGACGCGTTGCTGCGGACGTATATCGACGTCGGCGACCACTGATAGACGTGCGCTATACGGGCATAGCGAAGTTCGCTTTGACCAGCGGAGTTCCCGGCGAGGATCGTGAAGCGCACCTTCCGTAACCGGAGTTGAGGAGCCGTGACCATGGCCAAGGTGCTCTGCGTCCTGTACGACGACCCCACCGACGGATACCCGACCTCGTACGCCCGTGACGACCTCCCCGCGATCGACCACTACCCCGGCGGGCAGACCGCCCCGACCCCGTCCGAGGTCGACTTCACGCCGGGCCACCTCCTCGGCAGCGTCTCCGGTGAACTCGGCCTGCGGCGCTTCCTGGAGGCCGCCGGGCACACCCTTGTCGTCACCTCCGACAAGGACGGCGACGGATCCGTCTTCGACCGGGAGCTGCCCGACGCGGACGTGGTGATCTCGCAGCCGTTCTGGCCGGCGTACCTGACCCCGGAACGTGTCGCCGCCGCGAAGAACCTCAAGCTGGCGGTCACGGCCGGCATCGGCTCCGACCACGTCGACCTCGACGCGGCCATCGCCCATGGTGTGACAGTCGCGGAGGTGACGTACTGCAACAGCATCAGCGTCGCCGAACACGTGGTGATGATGACCCTGTCCCTCGTCCGCAACTACCTGCCCTCCCACCAGGTGGTGCTCGACGGCGGCTGGAACATCGCCGACTGCGTGGCCCGCTCGTACGACCTGGAGGGCATGCACGTCGGCACGGTCGCCGCCGGGCGCATCGGACTCGCGGTGCTGCGCCGCCTCGCGCCCTTCGACGTGAAGCTGCACTACACCGACCGGCACCGCCTGCCCGAGGACGTTGAGCGGGAACTGGGCCTGACCTTCCACGAGACGGCCGCCGACATGGTGCCGCACTGCGACGTCGTCACGATCAACGCTCCGCTGCACCCGGAGACGGAAGGGCTGTTCGGCGACAAGCTGCTGGGCGAGATGAAGCGCGGCGCGTACCTCATCAACACCGCGCGGGCGAAGATCGCCGACCGGGACGCCGTCGACCGGGCGCTGCGCAGCGGCCGGTTGGCGGGCTACGCGGGCGACGTCTGGTACCCGCAGCCCGCCCCGGCCGACCACCCCTGGCGGACCATGCCGCACCACGGCATGACCCCGCACATCTCCGGCTCCTCCCTCTCCGCGCAGGCCCGCTACGCGGCGGGCACCCGGGAGATCCTGGAGGCCTTCTTCGCCGGACGGCCGATCCGCGACGAGTACCTGATCGTCGACGGCGGCGCACTGGCGGGAACGGGCGCGCACTCGTATTCGGTCACCAAGTGACCGTGCGCTTGTACTCGGTCACTTGGTGACCGCGCACCGGTACTCGGGCGCCAACTGACCGCGCTCCGGTATTGGGCCAGCAAGTGACCGGCCTCCCGGCCGAGTTGTGACCGCGGGAGGCCACCCCCTGCTCCCTCAGGCGCGGTCGATGTGCACGTTCGTCGACTTCACCCGGGCGGTGGCCTCCACCCCGACCTCAAGACCCAGCTCCTCCACGGCCTCCCGGGTCAGCAGCGACACCAGCCGGTGCGGCCCGGCCTGGATCTCCACCTGGGCCGCCACATCGCCGAGCTTCACGGCGGTGACGATGCCGGGAAAGGCGTTGCGGACGGAGGTGTACGAGACGTCCTCCTCGCTGCCGCTCTTCGCCAGCTCGACGGAGAAGGCGGCCAGCGCCCGCCCGTCGATGAGGCGCCGCCCGCCCTCGTCCCGGTGCGTGGCCACCCGGCCCGCGTCCGCCCACCGCCGGGCGGTGTCCGGACTGACTCCGAGCAGCCTCGCTGCCTGGCCGATCGTGTAGGACTGCATAGCCGTCAAGATAGGCGATCAGGCGCCGACGTACGCCGCCAGGTGCTCGCCGGTGAGGGTCGAGCGGTCGGCGACGAGGTCGGCGGGAGTGCCCTCGAAGACGATCTTGCCGCCGTCATGACCTGCGCCGGGACCGAGGTCGATGATCCAGTCCGCGTGCGCCATGACCGCCTGGTGGTGCTCGATGACGATGACCGACTTGCCGGAGTCGACGAGCCGGTCGAGCAGACCCAGCAGCTGCTCGACGTCGGCGAGGTGGAGGCCGGTGGTCGGCTCGTCCAGGACGTACACGCCGCCCTTGTCTCCCATATGGGTGGCCAGCTTGAGCCGCTGCCGCTCGCCGCCGGAGAGCGTGGTGAGCGGCTGGCCGATGGTGAGATAGCCGAGCCCGACGTCGGCGAGCCGCTGCAGGATCCGGTGCGCGGCCGGCGTGTGTGCCTCGCCGCCGCCGAAGAACTCCTCGGCCTCGGTCACCGGCATCGCCAGCACCTCGCTGATGTCGCGCCCGCCGAGGCGGTACTCCAGCACCGACGCGTCGAACCGCTTGCCGCCGCAGTCCTCGCAGGTGGTGGAGGTGCCGGCCATGATTCCCAGGTCGCTGTAGATGACCCCGGCGCCGTTGCAGGTGGGGCAGGCGCCCTCCGAGTTGGCGCTGAACAGCGCGGGCTTGACGTCGTTGGCCTTCGCGAACGCCTTGCGGATCGGGTCGAGCAGTCCCGTGTACGTTGCCGGGTTGCTGCGCCGCGAGCCGCGGATCGGGCTCTGGTCGACCGACACCACCCCCTCCTCGGTGGGGATCGACCCGTGCACGAGCGAGCTCTTGCCGGAGCCCGCGACGCCCGTGATGACGCTGAGCACCCCGAGCGGGATGTCGACGTCGACGTCCCGCAGGTTGTTCGCCGTCGCGCCCCGGATCTCCAGCGCACCGGTGGACTTGCGCACCTCCTCCTTGAGAGAGGCCCGGTCGTCGAGGTGGCGTCCGGTGATGGTGTCGCCGGCCTTCAACCCCTCGACGGTGCCCTCGAAGCAGACCGTGCCGCCCGCCGTGCCTGCGCCGGGGCCGAGGTCGACGACATGGTCGGCGATCGCGATGACCTCCGGCTTGTGCTCGACGACGAGCACGGTGTTGCCCTTGTCCCGCAGCTGCAGCAGCAGGTTGTTCATCCGCTGGATGTCGTGCGGGTGCAGGCCGGCGGTGGGCTCGTCGAAGACGTACGTGACATCCGTGAGCGAGGAGCCGAGGTGGCGGATCATCTTGACGCGCTGCGCCTCACCGCCGGACAGCGTGCCCGAAGCCCGGTCGAGCGAGAGGTAGCCGAGACCGATCTGCACGAAGGAGTCGAGGGTCTGCTGGAGCGCGGTGAGCAGCGGCGCCACCGACGGATCCTTGACGCCGCGGACCCACTCGGCCAGGTCCCTGATCTCCATCGCGCAGGCGTCGGCGATGCTCTTCCGGTTGATCTTCGACGACCTGGCCCCCTCGGTCAGCCGCGTGCCGTCGCACTCGGGGCAGGTGGCGAAGGTGACCGCCCGCTCCACGAACGCCCGGATGTGCGGCTGCATCGCTTCCTTGTCCTTGGACAGGAACGACTTCTGGATCTTGGGGATCAGCCCCTCGTAGGTGAGGTTGACGCCGTTGACCTTCACCTTGGTCGGCTCGCCGTAGAGGAAGGCCTGCATCTCCTTCTTGGTGAAGCTGCGGATCGGCTTGTTCGGGTCGAGGAATCCCGACTGGGCGTAGAGCCCCACGGTCCACTGGCTGTCCGACTTCCAGCCGGGGATGGTGAACGCGCCCTCGGCGAGCGACTTGGAGTCGTCGTAGAGCTGGGTGAGGTCGATGTCGGAGACCTTGCCCCGGCCCTCGCAGCGCGTGCACATGCCGCCGGTGCGGTTGAAGGTCGCCTTCACGGTCTTGGTCTTCTCGGCGCCGCGCTCGACGGTGATCCCACCGCTCGCTCTGACCGAGGCCGTGTTGAAGGAGTACGCGCTGGGCGGCCCGATGTGCGGCTTGCCGAGCCGGCTGAAGAGAATGCGCAGCATCGCGTTGGCGTCGGTGGCCGTACCGACCGTGGAGCGGGGGTCGCCGCCCATCCGCTGCTGGTCGACGGTGATCGCGGTCGTCAGCCCGTCGAGTACGTCCACCTCCGGCCGCGCCATCGTCGGCATGAAGCCCTGGAGGAAGGCGCTGTACGTCTCGTTGATCAGCCGTTTCGACTCCGCCGCGATCGTGTCGAACACCAGGGAGCTCTTGCCAGAGCCGGAGACACCGGTGAACACCGTCAGCCGCCGCTTGGGGATCTCGATGCTGACGTCCTTGAGGTTGTTCTCGCGCGCCCCGTGCACGCGGATCATGTCGTGGCTGTCGGCATCGTGCGTCGCAGGCGACTGCGCGTCCGTCCTCGTGGTCCTGCTCATCATGTCTCCCTCCGTGGGACGGGCCCGCTCCCGCGGTTCTCCGTCGACGTCGCCTGGCTCGATCCGACCGGCTTCGAGCAGCATGCTTGGTTCTACTTTGTCCGCGCCCGTCGCGGCAACGGGACGCCGTCATTCCTGATCGGCGGTGCCGGCCGGGGTGGCCCGAGGCCCGCCCGGCCGAGGCGTCAGACCGACCAGCGGCAGTCGCGCATCAGCTCGCGGTCGTCCAGCTCGTTCACTTCGCGCCAGGCCTGGATGCGGCGCGGAGAGATACGGAACCAGCGGTACGGCGTGGTCAGCGTCCGCGGGTCGAAGTCGGTGTGCGCGGCGAACCGGTCCCCTCTCTCCTTCGGCAGCTCGTCGATCTCCAGGACCTCGACCTCGCCATCGATCATGACCACGTCCCGGGTCGGGCCAAGGCCCAGCCGAACGGTTCGGGTGGCGGCCAGGTTCCTGCCGGTGGGGCTCTTCGTCGGCGTGGCCACCAGCAGCGCCTCGCCGTCCCAGTCGAAGGACAGCGGTACGAGGTACGGCGTACCGTCCGCCGAAGCACTGGCCACCCACAGATCGACGTCGTGGGCGAGCCGGTGCTCGGTGTCGCGACGACGCTGGTCGCGGCTGCGGGGGGCGGCGCTCATCGGTCCTGCAGAAGTCCGAGGACATTGCCGTCGAGGTCGGTGACGGCGGCCACCAGACGTCCGCCACCCACATCGTGCGCGGGCTCCTTCACGGTGGCACCGGCAGCCGTCACCTCGGCCAGCTTCGCCTCGATGTCCGGCACATGCCAGTACACCACCGGCGAACCCAAGCCCTGCTGCCCACCGTTCGGCACCAGCCCGATCTGCTGGCCCGCGGCCTCGAAGCCGACGTAGTACGACTCGTCGGTCTGCGGCGGCACCCCGAGCAGTGCGGTGTACACCGCCTTGGCCGACGCCAGGTCGGACACGGGATGCAGCACGGTTCTGATTCCTTGTGTGGCAGAGCCGGTCATGGTCACTCCTGAAGCGATCGTGCCGCGAGGAAAGGCCGGGGACGCGTCCGGGGACGCGTTCGTGTCGTAGCGCGGCGGGAATCCTGGCTGACTGGTGAAGCACATGGCAGTCACGCTAGCCGCGGCCCGCAGACAGCGCTTCTCGATTCCTGACCGATGAGTTTCGGTTACTTCGAGGCGGAGCGCAGCACGTCCAGGGCCGCGCGAGCCCCGGCGACACGCTGTCTCCAGTCGTCGCTTCGCAGGGTGGCGACGTCCCACACGACCACCGGCTCGGAGCCGCTCACGCAGTAGCCGTAGACCTGGTCGGCCACCGAGTCGGTGAGGAGACGGTCGTAGGAGAACGATCCCTCGAAGGCCGCCCAGGCGACGGACCGGGTGCCCTCGCAGACCCGCCGCAGGACCGCTCCGGTGTACGCCCGCAGGTCGAGAGAGGTGTTCTCGAAGTCGAGGTCGTACGACACCAGGCCGAGGGCGGCGATGTCCTCCGGCGGTTCCGTCAGGGTGAACGGCAGCACCCGGTCGGGGACAAGTCCGGCGAGGTGGAAGGTCTCGTTCGGGAACGGTGTGCTGCCCGCGCCGAGGACGAACACGTTCACCGAGGCCGGCCCCCGCCAGCAGAGGAAGTCCTGTATCCCGTCCACCACTTGTACCTCTCCCTAGGTCCGTGAAGTCCGGACGTCGTGCGGCGGTGCCGCCGTCGTTCCGCGGGTCACGAGGTGCGGGGCGATGACGGTGTCCGTGCCGGAGGGCTCCTCGCCCTCCAGCCGTGAGACGGCCCGGCCGACGGCGAGTTCGGCGAGGCGGGAGACGTCCTGGCCGACGGTGGTGAGGTCGATGTGGGCGAGGCGGGCGAGGTGGCTGTTGTCGAAGCCGACCACGGAGATCTCGTCGGGGACGGCCACCCGGGCGCGGAGGAACGCGTCGAGTACGCCCGTGGCGCAGCGGTCGTTGAAGGCGAGGACGGCGGTTGGCCGCGGCCGGACACCGAGGAGCGCGCGGGCGGCCGTGGCACCGTCCTCCTCGGTCAGTCCACCGGGCAGAACACGCGCACGATCGGCGAGACCGTGGCGGCTCATGGCGGTGCGGTAGCCACGGCGCCGGTCTGCGGCGCCCGGTGCCTTTCCTCCGTCGATGTGGGCGATGTCGCGATGACCGAGGGCGACCAGATGGTCGACGGCCTGGCGCGCACCCTCGTCGTCGGCGGTGCGTACGACGTCCACCCCGGCGGCGGGCGGCCGCAGCCGCCGCACCACGGAGACCACCGGCAGGTGCGCCGACAGCTCGGCCAGCCGTGCGGCGGGGGCCTGCGGACCGAGCAGGATCAGGGCCTCGCAGCGGTCGCCGAGCAGCGTCTCCACCGCCTGCCGCTCACTGCGGCTGGGGGCGACCGCGCTGAGGGCGACCTGGTAGCCGGCGGACTCGGCCGCCGCGTAGACGCCCTCCACGAGGTCGGTGTGGAAGGGATGCTGGAGACCGAACTGCACGCCGAGCAGACGCGAGCGGTTGCTGCGCAGCAACCGCGCCCGGGAGTCCGGCCGGTAGCCGATCTCGCGCGCCGCCTTCAGCACCCGCTCGCGGGTGGCCGCGCCGGCGCCCTTGGCCTCGCGCATCACGATGGAGACCAGCGCCGTGGAGACACCGGCCCGTGCCGCCACGTCGGCGAGGGTCGGCCGCTTTCCGTCCGGGACCACGGGGGTCGCTGGCATCGCCGGCCTCCCCGGTCGAGGTGTGTGACCCGGTCGAGGGGCGCGCCCCGCCGGGTGTGTGCTTCCGCCGACGATCGTAGACCAAGAGTGAACGCGCTGGTCGGAGAGAACTGCAACGTTCTAGTTCCGGGCCGTCCCGGGCCGTCCCGGGCCGTCCCGGGAGCTTGACAGGGCGCCTCGGTGGCTGGCGTACTGCTACTTCCGACTGGAACTAGAACGTTCTAGTCGCAGGTGCCGTGGCGAACCGAGAGAGGGCGAGCAGCGATGTTCACGTTGGCGGTCTGTGCCGAGATGGTCTTCCGGGGCCTGTCGATACCCGAGCGGGCAGTGCGCATTCACGACGCCGGTTTCCAGGTCGAGATCTGGGACTGGACCCGGCACGACCTGGACGCCCTGGCCCGGACCCCGGCCGAGTTCTCCTCGATGACCGGCTACATCCGCGGCAGCCTCACCGACGAGGACGGGGCCGCCGAACTCCTGCGTACCGCCGAGGAGTCGGTCCGTGCGGCCGAGCGGCTGGTCTGCCCCCGGCTGAACCTCCACGGCACCGGCCTGGACGGCGAGGGCCTGCCCGTGGTGCCGGTGACCGGCGAGCCCACCGGGGAGATGTGGATCGCCGCCCACCGCACGCTCACCCGCCTCGCCGAGCTGGGCGAGAGCGCCGGGGTCACCTTCACCCTGGAGAACCTCAACACCGCCGTGGACCACCCAGGGGTGCCGTTCGCCAGGGCCGCCGACACCCTGGCCCTGGTCGCCGCCGTGGACCGCCCCGGGCTGCGGATGAACCTCGACCTCTACCACGCGCAGATCGGCGAGGGGAACCTCGTCGAACTGGTCCGCCGGGCCCACGGCCTGGGCCTGATCGGCGAGATCCAGGTCGCCGACGTACCGGGCCGCCGCGAACCCGGGACGGGCGAGATCAACTACCCGGCCGTCGCGAGCGCCCTCGTGGACCTCGGCTATGAGGGCACCGTCGCCATGGAGGCATGGGCCTCCACCGACAGCGACCTCGCTCTGGAGAGGTTCCGCTCGGCCTTCACACCCTGACGGCGCAGCAATTCCACACGGCGCTGTGATTCCACACGGCGCCGCAATCCCAGACGGCGCCGCGCTCCACATTGCACCGCATTCCGCACGCGCCGCCCCTTCCCGCCAACGCCCGCTCGCCCGCCCGCTCGCCCGCAGACGTACGGAGAACCGGATGACCACACACCAGCCTCTCGCCGTCGGCCTCATCGGTGCCGGACGGATGGGCTCCTTCCACGCCGAGACGCTCGCCCGCCGCCTCCCCGGTGTCCGCCTCGCCGCGGTCGCCGACCCGGCGCCGGGTGCCGCGAACCAACTGGCGGACCGGCTCGCGGACCACCTCGGCCGTCCCACGGCGTACACCGAGATCGGCGAACTGCTCGCCGACCCGCGGATCGAGGCGGTGGTGATCTCCACCCCGGCCCGCACCCACGCCGACCTGGTCGTGGCGGCGGCCCGGGCGGGCAAGGCGGTCTACTGCGAGAAGCCCATGGCCGTCACCCTCGCGGACGCCGACCGGGCCATCGCCGCGGCCCGCGACGCGGGCGTGCCGCTCCAGGTGGGCTTCAACCGCCGCTACGACACCGGCTTCCGTGCCGCCCACGACAGGATCGGCGCCGGTGACATCGGCACACCCCAACTGCTGCGCTCACTCACCCGGGACCCCAGGCTCAACGACCCGGCCCGCATCCCGCCGTGGACGATCTTCCTCGAAACCCTGATCCACGACTTCGACACCCTGCGCTTCCTCAACCCCGGCGCCGAACCGGTCGATGTCTTCGCCTGGGCCGACGCCCTGGTCCGCCCCGACTTCAAGGACCGCGGCCTCCTCGACACCGCCGTGGTCACGATCCGCTTCGACAACGGCGCCCTCGCCACCGCCGAGGCCAACTTCCAGGCCGTGTACGGCTATGACGTGCGCGGCGAGGTCTTCGGCTCCGCCGGCCTGCTCACCATGGGCGACATCCGCCGCACCCATCTCACCTCGTACGGCCCGGACGGCGTCGCCGCCGACTGCGTCACCTACGACCAGGACCTGTTCCACGACGCGTACGTGGCCGAACTCGCCGACTTCGCCGACAGCGTCCGTACCGGCCGTACCCCCCTCGCCACCGGCGAGGACGCCCGGGCCGCACTGTCCATCGCGCTCGCGGCCGTCCGGTCGGTCACCACCGGCGTGCCCGTCGGTATCGCGGAACTCAAGGGTGAGTAAGACCGTCAGTTCACGTCCCTCGGTTCAGGTCCTTCAGACCCGTCGCCCGGCCTTCCTCGTCCCACTGGACCTCCAGGACGCGTTCGACGGCGTCGCGGTCGAGGGGGCCGAACACGTGGGGGAACAGGACACCTTCGTCGACCCCTGGCGGAGGGGTGGGATCCGCGGCTTCCCATACGCACCTCGCGGCGAGCCGGCTCTCGTCGAGGAGCAGCGCCAGCAGGGGCCTCGGCGCGTCCCGGTAGAAGGCGTTGACGACGGCCAGCGTGGTCGCCTCGTCGGGGGAGCAGTGGACGAAACCTTCCTCCGCGAGGGAGGCGGGGGCGTACGGCCGGTCGGGACGGGCGGTCCAGTCACCGAGCGTCACAGCATGGTAGATCATGGGCCGGTTATACAACGGCGCGCGGGCATACGGGCATATCGAAGGCCCCCCGAGCCGGTTCCGCCACATGGGCCCCGGGAGGCGTCGCGGGTTCGGCTCCGGGATGTGGCAGCGTGGGTGTGTACCCCCGTGGGCGGGGCCGTGCGGAACGTGAATCCATGACGCAGAGGAGAGTTCGTGTCGAAGCCGCCGCTTCCCGAGGCCGTGGTCGCCATGCTGAGGAAGCCGAATCCAGCCGTCATCGCCACCCTCCGGTCCGACGGACAACCGGTGTCCGCGGCCACCTGGTACCTCTGGGACGACGGGCGCGTGCTGGTCAACATGGACGAGGGCCGCAAGCGGCTCGACCACATCCGCAACGACCCGCGGGTCACCCTGACCGTGCTGGACGAGTCCGGCTGGTACACCCATGTGACCCTCATCGGCCGTGTCGCCGAGCTGCGTGACGACGAGGGCCTGGCCGACATCGACCGGCTGTCCACGCAATACCTGGGCCACGCGTACACGAGCCGGGAACGCCGCCGGATCAGCGCGTGGATCGAGATCGACCGCTGGCACGGCTGGGGCAGTCACCGGGACAGCAACCAGGCGATGGGCTAGCCGGGGCCGCAGCCCTACGCGACGGTTCAGAGGCTGCCGCCCTACGCGACGGAGTCCGATGTCTGGTACCACCGACGCATGGGGATGGAGCGGTTCATCGGCATCGACCTCGCCTGGTCGCACGGCGGGGCGCGCGCCAAGCCCAACGAGACCGGCGTGGCCGCCATCGACGGCAGCGGCGTGGTGATCGACTGCGGCTGGACGCGTGGGGTCGAGGCGACGATGGAGTGGCTTGCCAGGACGGCCGTCGGCGGATCGACCCTGGTCTTCGTCGACGCGCCGCTGGTCGTCGACAATCCGGCCGGCCAGCGGCCGTGCGAGCGTGACGTCGGCCGACGGTACGGGCGTTGGAAGGTGAGCGCGAACAGCACCAACCAGGGCTCCCCCCGCCAGGCCGGCGTCCTGCTGCGGACACAGCTGCAGGAGTCCGGCTGGGTCTACGACGACGGCAGGGGCGGGCCGCCGACCGAAGGCCTGGTCATGTCCGAGTGCTATCCGTACACGACCTTGGTCGGCGCCGCGGAGTTGGGCTATGACCAGGAACGCCCCAGGTACAAGCGGCCGGGACGGAGGCCGCCGCAGGGGTGGCGTGCCACGCGGGCGGACACGTGCGACGAACTGATCGCGCGGCTCTCGGGCCTGGCCGAGGCCGATCCGCCCTTGCTCCTCGATTCCCACCCGGTGTCCCGGCAACTCATGACCGAGCCCTCACCGGAGCGCGACGCCCTCTACAAGCACCGCGAAGACCTCATCGACGCACTGCTCTGCGCGTGGACGGCCGCACTGTGGTCCCGCCATGGCCTGACACGCTGTCAAGTACTGGGAACGGACAGCCTCGTACCGCCGCCGCCGCCGCCGTCGTCCGGCCAAGCCCCCACCATCATCGCGCCCGCCCGTCCGGAACAGCGGCGGGGCGACGGGGCGAACTGAACCGAAGGATCGAGGCGGCAGGAAGGAGGTGGAAAAACCCGGTGCCCCGCCCCCGCCCCGTTCCCTAGACTCGCCCCACAACGCGCGCCGCACACCACCGTGGCGCGCCCCGTGACCATTTGAGGGGAGCCCAGCCATGCGTTACCGCA
Organism: Streptomyces sp. NPDC050988; assembly: GCF_044456225.1. Lineage (NCBI taxonomy): Bacteria > Bacillati > Actinomycetota > Actinomycetes > Kitasatosporales > Streptomycetaceae > Streptomyces > Streptomyces sp. NPDC050988. The sequence continues at coordinate 151,669 of NZ_JBITFQ010000022.1, forward strand.
CCGCTGTTGTCGTTCCCCCGTCGCGGTACGAGGTGATCCTCGTGTCTTCGGGTGTCCGGTGTCGGCTGCGCGGCCGGCCCCGGATGGCCCTGACGAACGCCTGATCTCCGCACGCCTCTCACCCCTCGGCCCGCCCCGCATGCGCATCAGTTGCGGTTGCGGTCGCGCGGGCTCGGGCGTGCCCATAGGCCATGACGTGTGGGTCATGGCCCGTTCGTCCGGGAATTGCGCCGACCCCTTCTGGAACGTCCTGAAAGGCCATGGGCCGTGCGTACCGAACCTCACCGAAATCCCGTCAACCCCCTGACCGCCGTCCGTAATCTGGGCATCCTCGCCCATGTGGACGCCGGGAAGACCACCGTCACCGAGCGGATCCTGTACGTCACGGGGACCACGCACAAGCGGGGCGAGGTCCATGACGGCACGACCGTCACCGACTTCGACTCCCAGGAGCGGGACCGGGGGATCACCATCTTTGCCGCGGCGGTGAGTTGTGGCTGGGACGGGCATCGGATCAACCTCATCGACACTCCGGGGCACGTCGACTTCTCCGACGAGGTCGCGCGTTCGCTGCGGGTGCTCGACGGGGTGATCGCGGTGTTCGACGCCGTCGCGGGGGTCGAGCCGCAGAGCGAGTCCGTGTGGCGGCAGGCCGACCGGTACGGGGTTCCGCGCATCGCCTTCGTCAACAAGCTGGACCGGGCCGGTGCCGATCTCGACAAGGCGGTCGAGTCCATCCGGCAGCGGTTGCATCCGGCCCCGCTGGTCGTGCAGTTGCCGATCGGCGCCGAGGACGGGTTCCGCGGCGTCGTCGACCTGCTGCGTATGCGGGCGCTGGTCCGGGCCGACGGCCATGACTCGGTCGAGGAGAGGCCCGTACCCGATGCCCTGGTGGACGAGGCCCGGCGGCGGCGCCGGGTGCTGGAGGAGGCGGTCGCCGAACTCCATCCCGGCGCGCTGGAGGAGTTCTGCGCGGAGTCCGCCGTCTCCGCGCGGACCCTCGAAGGTGCGCTGCGCGACCTGACCCGTACCGGTGACGGTGTGGTCGTGCTGTGCGGCTCGGCCTATCGCGACCGGGGGACCGAGCCGCTGCTGGACGCCGTGGTGGCCTACCTGCCCTCGCCGTTGGACGTACCCGCCGTGCGCGGTGTCCGTGACCGGGACGGCGGGGAGGAGGAGCGGGCCGCCGACCCCGCGGCGCCGTTCGCGGCGCTGGCGTTCAAGGTGAACGCCACCGCCACCGGGCGGCTGACCTACCTGCGTGTGTACTCGGGAACGATCCGGAAGGGAGACGCTGTGACCGTGTGGGACACCGGTGCGCCGCGCACCGAGCGCATCGGGCGGATCCTGCGCGTCCAGGCCGACCGGCACGACCGGTTGGACCTGGCGGTGGCCGGGGACATCGTCGCGGTGGTCGGGCTGAAGACCGCCCGCGCCGGTGCGACCCTGTGCGCGCCCGGGGCTCCGCTGGTCCTCGAACCGCCGACCACCGCCGAACCGGTGGTCTCCGTGGCGGTCGAGGCCCGTGCCCGTACGGACACGGACCGCCTGGTGTCGGCGTTGACGCGGCTGGTCGAGGAGGACCCCTCGCTGGTCGTCCGGACCGACCCCGAGACCGGGCAGACACTGCTGTCCGGCATGGGCGAACTGCATCTGGAGGTGGCGGTGGAGAAGATCCGGCGCGCCCACGGGCTGGACGTCCGGGTCGGCCGGCCGCGGGTGGCGTACCGGGAGACGGTCGCACGCGGGGTCACCGGACACGTCCACCGGCACGTCAAACAGGACGGTGGCGCGGGGCAGTTCGCGCATGTCGTCCTCGACGTGGAACCGCTGCCGGACTCCTCCGGCGCGGCCGGTGACAGTGCGACGGGCTTCGAGTTCCGGTCGGTCGTCGTCGGTGGACGCGTACCGCAGGAGTACGTGCGGGCCGTCGAGGCCGGCTGCCGGGACGCGCTGGGTGAAGGGCCGGTCGGCGGTCATCCGGTGACCGGGCTGCGGGTGGTCCTGACCGACGGGGCGACCCATTCCAAGGACTCCTCGGAGATGGCGTTCCGGACGGCCGGACGGCAGGCGCTCCGGGAGGCGCTGCGCGCCTGCGCGATGGTCCTCCTGGAACCGGTGGTCGAGGTCACGGTCACCGTGCCCGAGGACTCCGTGGGCGGCGTGCTCGGCGACCTGGCCGCGCGGCGCGGACGAGTCACCGACTCGACCACGCGCGGGGGAGCGGGCACGGGAGCGGGTACGGCGGTGGTCACCGCCACCGTGCCCCTGGCCGAGCTGTTCGGCTACGCGACCCGGCTGCGCAGCCGGACGCAGGGCCGGGGAGTCTTCACCACCCGGCCCACCGGCTACGCCCCGGCTCCGGCCTCGGTGTCGGCAGCGGCCCCGGCTCCGGGCGTGGCGTCCGACGGGACACCTGCCCGGTAGCCGGAGCTGAGGTCCGGATCCCGCCGGCAATGACGGTCCCGCCCACGCACGGGCGGGCCCGTCACTCCGCCGGACCCGCCCCGCCCCCCCGGTGGACTCGCTCACGGCTGAGGGTTGTAACCAGGTGTACGAACGTATGAGTGATGTCACGCGGCCAAGCCAAGGCCGGCCACTGACAAGGGCGGTCGCCCACCCGCGAGGACGGACGCGCCACCGACAAGAACGGACGCGCCAGTGCCGAGCACCGGCCCATCACCTCGGCCACGGGCCGAAAACGCTTGCCCCGCTTGTCCCTTGACGAGGACCGGGCGCCGCGTACTCACGGTCGTGACAGGTATTCGCCGCTTTTCTGTGAGGCTCGCTGTTGCGGCCGTGCAGTCGCAAAGCTGTGACTAGACTCGCGCCCCATGCGTAGCGCCAGCCTCATCCGGCAGTGGAAGACGACATCCCCTCGCGCATCGCGCGCCGACGTGTACGGCTGGAGAAGAACGACCCGGCACACGCATCCCCGAGGCGGCCGGACGCGTCCCGGCCTTCCTGGGGAGCCCGCCGAACACGCCACGCGCGAGCCGCACTTCATAGCCGCCGAGAGGGGGGACGACGGCCCGTGAAGGCTCGGCACAAGCAGTCCCGCGACCCTCGCGCACACTGGCTGTTACTGATTCTCGTCCTGCCCGCGATGTTCGCGGCCCTGCTCTTCGAGGGCTGGACCAACCACGAGGTGGACGCCGCGACGACGCGGTCCGCGTGTACCTCACCCGCACCCGATGCCGTGGCCGGCGGCGGCCCCGTGGTGGGGATCAACGGCAACGGGATACAGACCGCCTCGATGCCCGCCCGCACCGTCGCGCTCACCTTCGACGGCGGCCCCGACCCGGTGTGGACCCCGCGCCTGCTCGACCTGCTGCGACAGCACCGGGCGCGCGCCACCTTCTTCCTCTTCGGCTCCCAGGCGGCCCGCCATCCGGACCTGGTGCGGCGCATCCGTGCCGAGGGGCACGAGATCGGCTCGAACACCTATACCGGGGGAGCCCTCGGCGAGGCGTCGTCCGTCCGCTTCTCCGCCGAACTGGACCTGACCCAGGCCGCGTTGGCGGGCGCCACCGGCATCCGCACCAATCTGCTGCGGATGCCGCGGACCACCTCGCCGGACACGCTCTGCGGCCGCGAGTGGGCGGCCGCACGACGCGCCGCCGCCCAGGGGTACGTCCTGGTCGCCGCCGACAAGGGGTCCCGGAAACCGGCTCAGGGGCTGGTCCGACAGCTGAGCCAGACGGCGACCGCGTACCGGGAGACGGAGAAGCTGCTCAAGAACCCGGGCGTCGACCGTTTCACCACCGTCTCGGCCGGCCTGCGGCTGACCCCGTACGAGCCGGTCTCGGCCGTCGAGCGATGGCGCGGCACCGCCCTCGTCTGGGCCACCACCCTCGGGCGCGCGTTCTCGAACGCGATGACCTGGACGCTCGGCATCGCGGGGGCTCTCGGGGTGCTGCGGATGGCGGCGCTCGTCTTCTTCGCCCGGGCGCACGTCCGCCGGCTCGAACGCTCCCGGCCCGGCGCGCCCTGGCTGCGCGAGGTCACGGAACCGGTGTCCGTGCTCGTGCCCGCCTACAACGAAGAGGCCGGGATCGAGTCCACCGTCCGCTCCCTGCTCGCGTCCGACTACCCGCAGCTGCAGATCATCGTGGTCGACGACGGCTCGACGGACCGCACGGCGGAGCTCGCCGAAGGCGTCGGGGATCCGCGCGTCCTGGTGGTCCGCCAGCCCAACGCCGGCAAGGCCGCGGCCCTCAACACCGGTCTGGCGCACACGAGTCACGACATCGTGATCATGGTCGACGCCGACACCGTCTTCGAACCGGACGCCATCCACCACCTGGTCCAGCCGCTCGCGCACCCGGCCGTGGGCGCGGTCAGCGGCAACACCAAGGTCGGCAACCGGCGGGGCCTGCTCGCCAAGTGGCAGCACCTGGAGTACTGCTTCGGCTTCAACCTCGACCGCAGGATGTTCGAGGTGCTGGAGTGCATGACCACCGTCCCCGGCGCCATCGGGGCGTTCCGCCGGGACGCGATCCTGGGCGTGGGCGGGGTCAGCGACGACACCCTCGCCGAGGACACCGACCTCACGATGGCCCTGTGGCGGGCGGGCTGGCGCGTGCTCTACGAGGAGTCCGCCATTGCCTGGACCGAAGTACCCACCTCGTTGCGGCAGTTGTGGCGGCAGCGCTACCGCTGGTGCTTCGGCACGATCCAGTCCATGTGGAAACACCGCGGTGCCGTCCGGGAGATGGGCGTCGCGGGACGCTTCGGCCGGCGCGGACTCACCTACCTCGCGCTCAACCAGGTCGCCCTGCCGTTGCTCGGGCCGGTCATCGACGTGTTCGCCCTGTACGGCGTGCTGTTCCTCGACCCACTGAGTTCGGCCGGAGTGTGGTTCGGCTTCATGGCCGTCCAACTGCTCTGCGCCGGTTACGCGTTGAAGCTCGACGGGGAGCGCGTACGCACCTTGTGGTGGATGCCGTTCCAACTGGTCGTCTACCGGCAGCTCATGTACCTGGTCGTCATCCAGTCCGTGGTCGCCCTGCTCCTCGGCAGCCGGCTGAAGTGGCAGCGCATGAAGCGTTCGGGCACGGCCGCTGAACAGATCGAGGGTCCGACGCCGTATAAGAGTGTGCCGACGAGATGACCCCATGTGATGAGGGACTGGACAGGGCGATGAGTGAAGGGACCGACCTGCCGGTGGGCTACGACCGGAGCGGTGGTGCGGCTCAGCCGCCCAGTGGCGTCACGGGCCGGGTGGCACGCGGGAACGCGTCCCCGCCCTCGACACGTACGGCACCACTGCCGGGCATGCCCTCACCCGCCACCCCGGGCCGCACCGGCCACGGCCGCCGGCCACCGGGGGAAGCGGGAAGCGGCAGGTCCCCCAAGCCGCCCCCCAGCCGGCGCCGTAAGGTCACGCGGCTCGCGATCCTCCTGGTCGTCGCGCTGGTCGCCTCCGTCGCCGGGACGTACGTATGGGCCGACACCAAGCTCGACCAGGAGGTCGACCTCGGTGCGCTGCCGGACCGCCCGGCGGAGGGAAAGGGCACCAACTACCTGATCGTGGGCTCCGACAGCCGCGCCGGTCTCTCCGAGCAGGCCAGGAAGAGTCTGCGCACCGGCTCGGCGGAGGGCCGCCGCACCGACTCGATGATCCTGCTGCACACCGGCGCGAACGGCACCACGATGATGAGCCTGCCGCGCGACTCGTGGGTGACGGTTCCGCCGTACGTACGCCCCGACACGGGCAAGAGCTTCTCCGCCGAGCCGAACAAGCTGAACGCCGCGTTCTCGCTGGGCGGCCCCGACCTGCTCGTACGGGCCGTGGAACGCAACACCGGGCTGCGCATCGACCACTACGCGGAGATCGGCTTCGCGGGCTTCGTCGGAGTGGTGGACGCGATCGGCGGAGTGGACATGTGCCTGGAGCGCGCCGTCAAGGACGAGAAGTCCGGCGCGGACCTGCCCAAGGGCTGCCAGACCCTCGACGGCGCCGAGGCGCTGGCGTTCGTCCGGCAGCGCAAGCAGGAGGCCGAGGGCGACCTGGGCCGCACCCGCAACCAGCAGAAGTTCCTGACCGCGCTCGCCAAGAAGGCGGTCACCCCGGGCACGCTCCTCAACCCGGCCAAGTCCTTCCCGACGCTCGGCGCGGGCCTCGACACGCTCGTGGTCGACAAGGACACGGGCCTGCGGGACCTGATGTCGCTGTTCCAGGCGATGCAGAGCGTCTCGGCGGGCAACGGCAGGCAGATCAACGTGCCCGTCTCCGACCCCGGTTTCGCCACCTCCAAGGGCAGCGCCGTGAAGTGGGACGACCGCCGGGCACGGCAGCTCTTCGCGGAACTGCGGGACGACCTGCCCGTGACGCTCCCGACCGGGAAGTGACCCTGACCGGTTCGGGACGCGCCGGACCGGCCGACCGCAGATGTGTGTCGGGCCGGAGGCCGGTCAGACCGGCTGTGCGGAGGAGTCCAGGGCCGGGGCGAGGACCGGGTCCCGCGTCTCGCGGGTGTGCGGGAAGTTGGCCGCCCGGTGCTGGAACGAGAGGATCTTCGGGTTCATGACGACGCCGTCGCGGATCTCGATGGCCTTGCTGATCGTGGCGTCGGCGTCCCATGCGGTGGGCCCGCTCATGACCTTGCGCAGATAGGGGAGGAGCGCCTCGCTGATCTCCCACGTGGCCGAGTTCCACAGATGGGACGGGCTGTGGTCCACCCCGTAGTAGTGGCAGCCAGGACCGACCGTGGGCATCGGATCGCCGAAGGTGGTCGGGCGGGCCCAGGTGAAGCCCATGCCCTCGTCGCAGGCGACGTCGATGAAGAAGGTGCCCGGCCGGAAGTGGGCGAGCTCCTCGTCGGTGACGAACGTCAGTGGTGCGTCGGTGTCCTGCCGGATGCAGTTGACGATGATGTCGAAGCCGGCCAGGTACTCCGCGAGCGGTACGGGGCCGAGCCCGGTGAGGGCCTGCAGACGCGAGGGATCGTCCGGCCGCTCCTCGAAGTGGCCCATCACGACGGACGGCATCGGTGAGGCCACCGCGGCCGCGGCGCGCTGGGTGAGCACCGTGACGTCGGAGACGCCCATGGCGCCCAGACCCGTGACCGCTCCGCGCGCCGTGGCGCCGAAGCTGATGACCACCGCGCGCATACGACGCCCGTAGCTGCCGGTCAGCCCGCCGAGCTGCAGGGCGTGCAACACCGAGCAGTAGCCCGCGAGTTCGTTGTTCTTGTGGAACACATGGACACTGAAGGCGCCCGTGGACGTCCAGTGGTTCATGGCCTCCCAGGCGATGAGGGTCAGCCGGCGGTCGATGCCGAGCTGGGTCATCGTCTCGTCCTGAACGCAGTGCGGCCATCCCCACAGCACCTGGCCCTGGCGCAGCGCGGCGACGTCGTCGTGCATGGGCTTGGGCAGCAGCAACACATCGCACTCGTCGAGGAGTTGCTCGCGGGAGCGCAGGCCCGCCACCTGCGGCCGCAGCGCATCGTCCGTGACGCCGAACCGTTCGCCGTAGCCCTGTTCGAGGAAGATCTTCTCGCGTACGTCGGGTGCGATCCGGCCGAGGTGGGCCGGGTGCAGGGGAAGGCGGAACTCGTTTTCCTTGTGGGAGGAGGCGAGTACTCCGAGACTCAGCAGGCTCATGCGCTTCCTCATCATCATTTCGTTCGTGTCCTGACGTTCACGCCAGGTCGTGCTCGTAGTGCCGCGTACGGCTGTCCGGTCCCGGTCAGGAGGCGCCGGGCCGGTGCGCGCGGACGCGCTCGGCCAGGGGGAGTGGTGTCTCGTCCAGCCCGTTCACCGACCCGCACACCATGCGTGCGCACGTCCCGTGGCAGGCGAGCAGCTGCTTGCCGTCGCGGTGGGAGACCACCACCGCCTCCGTGTCGGGCGCGTTGCGGTAGTCGGTGCCGCAGATGAGGCAGGCCAGCCCGGCGAGCATCTCGGGAGTCGGTTCGGGACGGCCGCGGCGGTGGCCGGAGATCGAGTCCTGTGAATACATGTGTCCGCATCCTCTTGATCGGTTCAGGGCCGTGCGCGGGATGCCGGAACGCGTCGGGGGCATTCCGGTGGGCGGGAAATTCGCTAGCGCGCTGCGCGGGAACGGATACGGAAGGCGGCGAGACGGTACGAGCCAGAGGGCATGGTGCGGCTCATTTCCGGCCGGATCCGAGGTGCGCCGGCCTGTGCCGTTCCCCGAGGGCGACGCCGAAACGGATGACGGCATGCGAGGTGCGCTCGGTGCTGCCAACCGTACTCCCCTCAGGACCCGCCACGCGCCGCATCGCACACCCGGAGCCGGCCCACCGGGTCGTCACCGGGCAGTCACCGGGCCGTACAGGGCTCGACCGGTACTCGACCGGTGCTGGACCGGTGCTGAACCGGGCCGGCGGGACCCGGGTCAGCGGGACGCGCGTACGCCGTCCAGTGCGACGGACAGGACCCGGTCGCGCTGGGCGTCGTCGTCGAAGGCTGTCGCGGTGATGCCCGCGACCATGCGCAGCAGGTCGACGAAGTCCATGTCCGTGCGTGCCGCGCCGGCCCGCTGGGCCCGTTCGAACAGTGGGCCGCCGGCCGCGTACATCGACTCGCGGCAGGCGGTGAAGATCTCCGACTCGTCGTTGAGCGCCTCCCGGACGGCCCGCTTGGTCACCATGTAGTCGGCGAACCGGTCGAGCCACGTCGTCAGCGCCTCCCACGGCTCCAGGTCGGCGACCTGCTCCGCGACCCGGCACAGGGCGTTGACCTCGTCCGCGTAGACGCTCTCGAAGAGGTGCCTGCGGGTCGGGAAGTTCCGGTACAGCGTGCCGATGCCGACGCCCGCGCGACGGGCGATGTCCTCCAGTGAGGCCTCCGCGCCGTGCTCCGTGAAGGCCTCGCGGGCGGCCGTGAGCAGGGCGTCGTAGTTGCGCGCCGCGTCCTTCCGGTGCGGCCGCCGGGACGCGACGATCTCGCTGACGGGGAACGACTGGGCGGTCACTGCTGCCTCCCGGGGCGGGACGAGGTTGAAGCGGAGGTATGCCTCCGCTACAGTGGAGGGGTACCTCCACTTTAGCAGTGCGGGGTGCGTACGGCGTGGACGCGTGCGGCCGCACGCATCGACGACGCGACGCCACCCGCATTCGGGCGGCCCCCGGGCCACCCCGCATACGGACGGGCCCCGGCCCGTACCCGTGCGGGTCCGCGCCGGAGCGCATCGCCCGTCCCCTGACACTTTCCGCGACCTCCTCCCGGCTCTCCGGCCGTGCCCGAAGCCGGGAGGGCCGCCACCCCGCGACCGTCGCCGTGCCCTGTGCTGCCCCTGGGCAGGCACCGGGCCCGTACGGCCGCGGTCCGAGGCTCTCGGCCGCAACCAGTTCGGAGAGGCTCTTCATGCCCCGCAAGTCCACCCGCCTCACCTTCGCGGTCCTCGCGACCGGTGCGGGCGTGTTCTCCATGCTCCAGTCGCTGATCGCGCCGGCCCTGCCGACCGTTCAGCACGCACTGGACACCTCCCAGTCCACCGCGACCTGGGTGATGACGGCGTACCTGCTGTCCGCCTCGGTCTTCACACCGATCCTCGGCCGGGTCGGCGACCTGATAGGCAAGAAACGCACCCTCGTCGCCGTCCTGGTGGCCGTGCTGCTCGGGTGTCTGCTGGCCGCGCTCGCCCCGACCATCGGCGTACTGATCGTCGCCCGGGTCGTCCAGGGCATCGGCGGCGCGCTGTTCCCGCTGTCCTTCGGCATCATCCGGGACGAGTTCGCCGCGAACCGGGTGAGCCCCAGCATCAGCAACCTGTCCGCCGTGATCGCCGCGGGCGGCGGTGTCGGCATGGTCGCGGCCGGTCCGGTCGTGTCCGCGCTCGGCTACCGCTGGCTCTTCTGGCTCCCCGTCGGCATCGTCGCGGTGACCGCTCTGATCGCCCTCCGGTACGTCCCGGAGTCGCCCAGCCGCGCCGAGGGCCGCGTCAACTGGCTCGGTGCCGTCCTGCTGTCGGCGTGGCTGGTGGCGCTGCTGCTGCCGCTGAGCCAGGCGGGCCAGTGGGGCTGGGGCTCTGCCCGGGTGATCGGACTGTTCGCCGCAGCCGTGGTGCTCTTCGCGCTGTGGCTGCTGGCCGAGTCGCGCTCCCGCTCCCCGCTGATCGACCTGCGGGTCATGCGGCTGCCCGCCGTGTGGACCACCAACACCGCCGCGCTGCTGTTCGGCGCCGGCATGTACTCGATCTGGTCCTTCCTGCCGGGCTTCGTCCAGACGCCCGGCTCCGCCGGGTACGGATTCGGCGCGAGCGTCACCGCGTCCGGACTGCTCATGCTGCCGATGCTGATCGCGATGTTCGTCTCGGGCATCCTCAGCGGCCGTCTTGAGCCGGTACTCGGAGCGAAGAAGCTGCTCACCACCGGTGCCGCACTCGGCGCGGTCGCCTGCGGGTTCCTCGCCCTCTGGCACGACGAGCAGTGGCAGATCGCCTTCGTGTCGGGCGTCTTCGGCCTCGGCATCGGTCTCGCCTTCGCCTCGATGGCCAACCTGATCGTGGGCAGCGTCCCGGCCGAGCAGACCGGCGCCGCGACCGGCATGAACGCCAACATCCGCACCATCGGCGGGTCCATCGGCGCCGCCGTGACCAGTGTCCTGGTGACCGGCCACCTGCAGCCCTCGGGCCTGCCGTACGCCTCCGGCTACACCCACGGATTCACGCTGCTCGCCCTGCTCTGCCTCGCCGCGGCCCTGGCCGCACTCCTCGTCCCGGTCCAGCGCGCGAACCGTATGTCCCGCGTACCGCGGGCCGCCGCGGCCGCCGACGATGACCACGACGTTTTGCGTACGGACCAGGAGACCGTCACATCCGTCACGCCCGGCGTACGCGGCTGACGTGATCGCGGACCGCCGCACCGGCCGCCGCCCAGGCCCTCACCGGGGGCCCGGGCGGCGGCCGTCACTGCTCGTCGACGGCCTGGTGCTCGTCGGAGCCGGTCGGCCTCCGGCTCTCGCCGGAGGAGGTCGCGGTCAAACTCCCGAGTATGGCGAGCAGTTCGGCGTCGCGGCTGCCCGGTTCGGCGTGGAAGACCTTGAGGATCAGGCCGTCCGTGCCGTTGATGGCCAGCTTGTTGGACTGCAGTTCGAGGTCGCCGACCTTCGGGTGGCGCAGCCGCATGACGCGCGCGTGCTTGGGCCGGACATCGTGACGGCCCCACAGACGGCGGAAACGCTCACTGCGTACGGACAGTTCGCCCACGAGTTCCACCAGGCGGGGATCGTCGACATCGGGTCCGACGTTGGCCCGCAGGGCGGCGACCCCCGCCTCGGTCAGTTCCTCCCAGTCCCGGCGCAGCTCCCGTTCGGCCTCGTCGAGAAGGATGGCCCTGATGAGATTGACGCCGGGGGTGTGGCTCGGGGACAGGGCCACCGCCAGTGGGTTGGCCGCGAGCACATCGGTGAACCTGTTCTCGACGTACGCGGGATTGCTCGGCCATCCGTCGATGAGCTGGAGGATGCCGGGCGGCACGGGCTCGGGCTTTCGTGCGGCCGGTCCACGGTCTGTGGAGCGGCGCGACTGACGCGCCTGGGACGGGCGCGCCTGGGTCAGGCCGATCAGGTGCGCGGTGGCGGGCGCGTCCAGGTCCAGCACGTCGGCCAGGGCTTCGAGGACCTGGAGCGACGGGTTGCGGTCGCGGCCCTGCTCCAGGCGTAGGTAGTAGTCGGCGCTGATCCCGGCCAGCATCGCGACCTCCTCGCGCCGCAGCCCCGGCACGCGCCGCAGTCCGCCGTGGCGGATCCCGGCGTCCTCGGGCCGTATCAGCGCGCGACGGGCCCGCAGGAACTCTCCGAGGGCGTTCGTTGCGTCCATGACTCAACCGTAGGTCCGTCCCGGCGCCGGTGACTGTCCCTGTCACTACCAGGAACAGCGGGGTACTGCCGACCGCCGTCGACCGGGCGCAGAGTCGGCAACGGCGAAGGACGAATCCGTCCACGCGGATCAAGACGAGCACATCTCCCCACATACAGACACAGAACAGCCATGGATACGCAGTGAAAGGCACACCATGACGGACGCAACCGGCACCGTTTCCGGCGGAACCCTGACCCTGGCGGACGATCTGACGATCACCCGCATGGGATACGGAGCCATGCAGCTGGCGGGCCCCAACGTCTTCGGGCCGCCCAAGGACCGGGACGAGGCCGTCGCGGTCCTGCGGGAGGCCGTCGAGCGGGGCATCACCCACATCGACACCAGCGACTTCTACGGGCCCGTCGTCGTCAACGAGATCATCAAGGAGGCCCTGTACCCCTACCCCGCCGACCTGCGCATCGTCACCAAGGTCGGCGCCCGCCGCGGCGACGACGGCAGCTGGATCATGTCGCGGGACCCCGAGGACCTCAAGGTCCAGGTCCACGAGAACCTCCAGCACCTCGGCGTGGACGCCCTCGACGTGGTGAACCTGCGCGTCGGCTCCAACGTCGGGGGAACGGACGAGGAGCCGCTGAGCGAGCAGTTCGGCGCCCTGGCCGAGCTGCGGAAGGAGGGCCTGATCCGCCACCTCGGCGTCAGTGCCGTCTCCGACGCGCAGCTGACCGAGGCCCAGGCCATCGCCCCGGTCGTCACGGTGCAGAACCTCTACAACCTGGCCAACCGCCAGGACGACGCCCTCGTCGAGCGGTGCGCGGCGGAGAACATCGCGTTCGCCGCGTTCTTCCCGCTCGGCGGCTTCAGTCCACTGCAGTCGCAGACGCTGACCGACGTGGCCGCCCGCCTGGACGCCTCGCCCCAGCAGGTGGCCCTGGCCTGGCTGCTCCAGCGCTCCGCGACCACGGTCCTGATCCCCGGCACCTCGTCGCGGGCGCACCTGCGCGACAACGTCGCGGCGGCGGAACTGGCCCTGCCGGCCGCGGAGATCGAGGAGCTCGATGGGATCGGCCGCTGACCAAGGCACGGGGCAAGCCCCGGCGCTTTTAGGGGCGCGGGGAACTGCGCGACCAGCCACACACAACCCGCAGTCGACGTAGTACCTCGGCTGCGGGTTGTGGGGGCTGAGCGCGCAGTTCCCCGCGCCCCTAAAAGACAACCCCTTACGGGGCGCCGGCGCCGGCCGGTTCCCGGTGGAGGCGCTCGACCTCCACCCGCTCAACCCCCCGCTCGGCGGAGCCCCTCGTGCGCCACAGCCAAGCGATGTCCCGCCCGAACGACCACGTCAGCAGGCCGAGGGCGAGGGCGACGACGCCGAACGTCGGGGCGTACGGGAGGATCCCCGAGCCCGCGAGCAGCAGCAGGACGCCCTGGAGGGCGGCCACCGTCTTGCGGCCCGTGCTCGGCGGGAGGGCGTTGTTCAGCCAGGGCAGGAACCGGGCGGCGGCCACGAAGGCGTAGCGCATGCCGCCGATCAGGAGTGCCCAGGCGCCGACGGTCGTGGAGACGTACACGCTGAGCACCAGGATGAGAAACGCGTCGACCTCCATGTCGAACCGCGCGCCCAGCGCGGAGGAGGAACCCGTCCGCCTGGCGACCTTGCCGTCGACCGCGTCGAGGATCAGGGCGACCGCGGTGAGGGCGACGAGGACCGTCACCGGCGGCGGGCTCTGGAAGGAGTCCGCGACGAGCGCGGTCACTCCGCCGACAAGGGTGGCCCGGCCCAGGGTCACGCGGTTCGCCGGTCCGAAGGAACGGGGCCGCGTGCGATGCAGGGCGCGGGAGAGCACCGCCCACGTCGCGAGCGCGAACGCCAGTCCCGTCAGCCAGCCCGCGGGCCCCATGCCGAGCGCCGTGCCGAGCACGGTGAGCAACAGAAGCTGCACACCCGCTCCCACGGCCGTCTCCTGCTGCAAGAGCCTCGCGTCGTACGTGTTGTTCAGGGCCACCGCACATCCTCCGGCCAGGTGACAGAGTCGATCAATGCCGCGTACCTTGTGCGCGGCTTCGCAAAGGTCGGTACGTGGCTCGCCGCCCGATCGTTCAGCTCATTCGCTCAGCCCATTCACATGGACCACCCAGGAGGATGCCGAATGGACCGCTCCGCCCGCGCCTTCTGGCTCCGCTCTCCCGGCCTCGGTGAGATCCGCGACGCCCAACTGCCCGAACCCGCCGAGGGCGAGGTCGTGGTGCGAACACTTTTCTCGGGGGTGAGTCGTGGAACCGAGACGCTCGTCTTCCGCGGCGGAGTACCGGAGAGCCAGCACGCGGCCATGCGGGCGCCCTTCCAGGAGGGGGACTTCCCCGGCCCGGTCAAGTACGGGTACCTGAACGTCGGAGTGGTGGAGGCGGGGCCGACGGACCTCCTCGGGCGGACCGTCTTCTCCCTCTATCCGCACCAGACCCGGTTCGTCGTCCCGGCGAGCGCCGTGACGCCCGTGCCCGAGACCGTGCCGGCCTCGCGCGCCGTACTCGCCGGAACCGTGGAGACCGCGGTCAACGCCCTGTGGGACGCGGCACCGTTGATCGGCGACCGGATCACCGTGGTCGGCGCCGGCATGGTCGGCGCGAGTGTCGCCGCGCTCCTGGCCCGGTTTCCCGCGGCCCGGGTCCAACTCGTCGACGCCAACCCGGCGCGCGCCGACATCGCACAGGCCCTCGGCGTCGACTTCGCGCTCCCGGCGGACGCGGCAGGCGACCGCGACCTGGTCGTCCACGCCAGCGCCACCGAGGCAGGGCTCGCCCGTTCGCTCGAACTCCTCGCCCCGGAGGGCACCGTCCTCGAACTGAGCTGGTACGGCGACCGGAAGGTCAGCCTGCCGCTCGGCGAGGCGTTCCACTCCCGCCGCCTGGTGATACGCAGCAGCCAGGTCGGAACCGTCTCCCCGGCCAGGAGCGCCCGCCGCACCTACGCCGACCGCCTCGCCATCGCCCTCGACCTGCTCGCCGACCCGGCCTTCGACGCGCTGATCACCGGCGAGTCCTCCTTCGAGGAGCTACCGGAGACGATGACCGGGCTCGCTGCGGCAGAATCGACGGGGATGTGCCACCTCGTCCGCTACGACGCAACCGCGCCCGGACCTTGAAGGCACTGGACACCGATCGCGCCCTTAAGGGGCGCGGGGAACTGCGCGACCAGCCCCCACCAACCCGCAGTCACCAACTCACCCCCACCCACACCGAACCCAACCGCCCCACCCCGCGGAGCGCACCGTCCGAAACTCCGAGCCGAACCCCCTGAACACGGAGAACGGACCGGCCGTACTACACGGCACGCCCCGGCAGAGGGGTCAGACGCGCCGCACCTGGAGGGTCGTCCGTTGTTCAGCATCACCGTCCGCGATCACCTGATGATCGCCCACAGCTTCCGCGGAGAGGTCTTCGGACCCGCGCAGCGCCTGCACGGGGCGACGTTCCTCGTGGACGCCACGTTCCGCCGCGCCGAGCTGGACGACGACAACATCGTCGTCGACATCGGACTGGCCACCAGGGAACTCGGGGAGGTGGTGGCCGAGATGAACTACCGGAACCTCGACAACGAGCCGGTGTTCGCCGACACCAACACCTCGACGGAGTTCCTGGCCAAGGTCGTCGCCGACCGCCTCGCCGAGCGCGTGGAGAAGGGCCTGCTGGGCGAGGGCGCCCGCGGCCTGGCCGGCATCACCGTCACCCTGCACGAGTCGCACATCGCCTGGGCGAGTTACGAGCGTGCCCTGTGAACCACAACGCCGACATCATCCCCATGTCCCTGCGCGCCATGCACTTCGTGATGCCCGGCGCGGTCAACGACCCGACCATGCCGAGCGGCGGCAACGTCTACGACGCGCGGGTCAGCCTCGACCTTCCCGGCTTCGGCTGGCAGGTCCACAAGCACGCCATCGACGGCAGCTGGCCCCAGCCGGAGGCCCCGGCCCGCGCCGAACTGGCCCGCACCCTCGCGGAACTGGCCGACGACACCGTCGTACTCCTCGACGGCATCGTCGCCTGCGCGGTCCCCGAGATCGTCATCCCCGAAGCCGAACGACTGCGGCTGGTCGTCCTCGTGCACCTGCCGCTCGGCGACGAGACGGGACTCACGCCCGCGCTCGCCGCGGACCTCGACGCCCGGGAGCGCCGCACGCTGCGATCCGTGCCCGCCGTCGTCGCCACCAGCGAGTGGGCGGCCCGCAGGCTCGTCGCCCACCACGGCCTCGCGCCCGACCGGGTCCATGTCGCCGCGCCCGGCGCCGACATCGCACCGCTCGCCTCCGGTACCGACGGCGTCTCGCGGCTGCTGTGCGTCGCCTCGGTCACCCCGCGCAAGGGGCAGCACCGACTGGTCGAGGCCCTCGCCGCGGTCACCGACCTGCCCTGGACCTGCGTCCTCGTCGGCGGCCTCGACCACGACCCCGAGTACGTGGCCGGGTTGCGGGCCCTGATCGAGCAGCACGGCCTCGGCGACCGGCTGCACCTGGCCGGCCCCCAGTCCGGCGCCGCCCTCGACGCGAGCTACGCCTCCGCCGACCTCATGGTCCTCACCTCGTACGCCGAGACGTACGGCATGGCCGTCACCGAGGCGCTCGCCCGCGGTATCCCCGTGCTGGCCACGGACGTCGGCGGACTCCCCGAGGCGGTCGGGCGCGCGCCCGACGGCGGGGTGGCCGGGCTGCTCGTGGCGCCGGAGAACCCCCCGGCCCGCGCGGGCGCACATCGCGGCGGGTTGGGCGAGGCCGACGTACGCCGTCGCCACAAGGCC
>NZ_JBITFQ010000023.1:0-167994 GCF_044456225.1 Streptomyces sp. NPDC050988
ACGCGCTGGAACAACTCCCACAACTCATCCGGCACCAGCCGCTCAACGATCGAAACCACGATCGACAGGCTACCGATCCAAATGAGATGACGTCTTACTGGGGACGCAGGAGGCGTGGGCCGGGAGCCCGGTGCTGGGCAGCACCGACTGGGCCACCGTCGAGGCCAAGGGCAAGCCTCTTCGGCGGAGCTGGGCGCATTTCGCGCGGTACGGGTCGCCGAGCACCGCCGAAGTCGAATGGCCGCGATGGAATGGCGACGAGATGTCCGTCCAACGGATCAATTAGGCATCCGTACATGGGTGGACACTCCTGGCACTCGCTCGAAACCCTAAGTGGCCTGCGAAACAGACGGGTTGGCCAAGCCGAGCTTCTAGGCACCGGCAGCGAGAAGGGGCGCAGGGATTCACGGGTTCAGTGGCCGAGGTGGGGGCGCCACCGCCGGGCGCCGCGCAAGCCCTCTTCGAGGGTGGGGTGGAACCGGTCGACCGGACCGGAGTTGCGGCAGTACCAGACCGCATCCAGGCCGGGCTCCTTCGTCTCATGGCCGGCCCGGCACCGCAGCCATATCGAGTCGTCGCGCAGGCAGAAGACGATCCAGTCCTGGTACACGCCGCACCCGGGGCACGTACGAACCTCGCCGCCGATGACGTGCGGCTGCTGCCAGCGCATCATCAGCCCGGCCGCTTCCTGGCAGGACGGCACCGCACCCGCAACTCCGGCGGCGGGAGGTCACTCACCGCCGATTCCTCCGCATCCGGTGCGGGAACCGGTGTGGCCGGCTCGGGGAAGTCGCGCCACGGTTGGGTGGCCTGTAGCTGCAGCGGCAGCGCGCAGTCGGCACGCTGAGCTTCGCCGGAATGCGCGGTCCTCGCGAGCGCGTCAAAAGAACAAGATCTGTTCCTCTCTGTCAATCCTCTTCGCCCCCACCCTGGTCGGGACGATCTACGGCATGAACTTCGACGACATGCCGGAACTGGGCTGGACCTTCGGATGCCCCTTCGCGATCAGCCTGATGGGCGCGGTGTGTGTGAGCCTGTACTTCATCTTCAAGCGGCGGGACTGGCTCTGACGACCCGCGCGTATCAGCCCGTTCTCGCCCTCCGGGAGTCGGCGGCAGCACGTTGCGGAGTACGGCAGGGGGTGTCCGGCAGGTCTGTCATCGACCCGCCGGACACCCCCGTTTCACCGCGTCACCGGTCGGCGGACTCACCCGGTGAGAGCGGTCAGAGGGGAGGGGCAGGGACAGTCGTCCCGCCGTTGGTCATGCCGGGGGCCGGCCGCATGTTCACCTCGGCCCAGGCAGCGTCGCAGGTCAGGGCGGGGGTTGGCGGCCTGGGTCCCAGCGCTTGGCTGCAGAGGATCTCATAGACCCGCCCGGTTGTGGTGATGAGGTCGAACTTGAGGCGCTCACTGGTCTGGTGCTCGTTGACGGACACGCCGCAGGCGAAGCCTGTCTCTCTGCTGTTCGGGTAGTTGGTCCTGCCGCTGAGGTCGGTCCACACGAAGGGACTGGGTCGACTGCCCCGGAGGTCACGGATGCCCGCGTAGTAGATCCCGCCGGTCAGGGCGGCCCGGAGTTCGTAGTTGCCCGAGTCCTGTTCCGCGTCGATGTCGGAGCACGGTCCGGTGGGACCCCTCTCGCCATCCTCGCCGTCCTCGCCGTCCTCGCCGTCGGCTCCCGGCGGACCGGTGGGTCCGGTCGGGCCCTTCTTGCATTCGTTGCTTGCGCTGTCGCGCTCGCCCGGATAGCCCTTCTGCTTGCCCGGTCGGTCCTTGCACCAGTCTTCGGTGTGGTCGAGTGTCGTGGCCGTGTGGTCAGTCACGGTCCGCTCGGCCGCGGCGGCGGGGCCGACAAGGCCGGCTGCCATGACCAGCGCGAGGGAGGCAAGCGCGCCAACCTTCGCGATCCTGTCCCGGGCCAGCGGCCCCAGCGACGAGTTCGTCCTGCGGTCAGGACTCATCTGCATGCTCCTTGCTTCAATCGGTTCGGTGTTTCCTCCCGTTTGATCGCGAGCCTGAACCGTGCGGGCCGGGTCAACCACCGCGCTGGCCCGGACGTGTACGCAGATCAGTAAATCGGCCCAACCGCAGGCCCCGTTTGGTCTACTTTCTGCGCATTGGCAGACATTTCCGAGGTATGGGTGCCGCATAGGACGCACAACGGCCAACGAGCGGTGCTCCGGCCCCGCCCTTGGTCAGGAAGCCAACCCCGGGACCGGTGAGGCCATGAAGCAGCAGACCATCTGCCTTTGCATGATCGTCAAGAACGAGGCGCGCGTGATCGAACGCTGCCTCGCCTCTGTCCGCCCCCTGATCGACACCTGGGTGATCTCCGACACCGGCTCGACGGACGGTACGCAGGAGTTGATCCGCAAGGCGCTCGACGGCATCCCGGGCGAGCTGCACGAGGACCCCTGGGTGGACTTCGGCCACAACCGGACCCGGAACATCCAGCATGCGCGAGGCAAGGCCGACTTCCTGCTCACCATCGACGCCGACCACGTGCTGCGCCAGGACGCCCCACTGCCACGCCTGACGGCGACGTCCTATCTGCTGCGCTACGACGCTCCGGGCAAGCAGCACCGCTTCAAGCACCTGATGCGGGGCGACCGGGCTTGGCGCTACGTGGGCGTCACGCACGAGTACCCGTACACCGACGAGCCCGACGTCCAGGAGAGGCTGGACGCGCTCGTGATCGAGGATCACGCCGACGGTGGCTGCCGCGGCGACAAGTTCGAGCGGGACGCTCGTCTGCTGAGGGCCGAACTCGAGCGGGACCCCGACAACGCGCGCACTGTCTTCTACCTCGCCAACACCGAGCGCGACCTGGACCGTCCGGAGGAAGCGATCGCGCTGTACGAGCGCCGCGCCGGGATGGGCGGCTGGACCGAGGAGGTCTACTGCTCCCTGCTCGAGGCCGGCCGCCTCAAAGCCGAGAAGACAGGTGACTGGCCCGGAGCAATGGACTCGTTCTCCCGCGCCTGGGAGTCACGTCCGCAGCGGCTTGAGGCGTGCTACGAACTTGCCTCGCGTCTCCGCCGCCAGGGCCGCTATCACACGGCGCACGCCATCCTCTGCAACGCCGTCGACAGACCGGAACCGGATGACCTCCTCTTCACCAAGAGGTGGGTGTACCGCTGGGGTCTGCTCTTCGAGTTCTCGATCACGGCCTACTGGGTGGGTGACCACGCGGCCTCGCTCCAGGCTTGCGACCGGCTGTTGGCCATGCCGGACCTGCCTGAGCGAATCCGCAGCCAGACAGCCGTGAACCGCGAGTTCTCGGTCCGGCACATCGCCGCCCTCCCCGGACCGTCCTCCGCCACGAGCCGCCCGAAGACCTCCCGGGCCAGGAAGTCACCCCGCACCTCGGGCGCCGCCAAGGCCAGAAGGAAATGACGGGGGCAGGGAGAAGCGGAGGAGAAGCCTCCCGCCACAGGACACGAGGGCGTACGTGCCGCCGTGGCCCGTAGTACGAACCCGACCCAAGGTTCAAGACAACCCCTGGGAGGTCAAGGTCACAGCGGGTTCCTCTGCTGCTCACCTGTGGATCTGACCTAGCATCCGAGCATGACGGTCCTGCCTGACGACGGGCTCTCGCTGGCCGCCGAGTTCCCTGACGCGACCCATGAGCAGTGGCAACGCCTCGTGGCGGGCGTACTGCGCAAGTCGGGCAAGGAAGTCTCGGACGACGCAGCTGAGGACG
Source organism: Streptomyces sp. NPDC050988 (assembly GCF_044456225.1). Classification (NCBI taxonomy): domain Bacteria; kingdom Bacillati; phylum Actinomycetota; class Actinomycetes; order Kitasatosporales; family Streptomycetaceae; genus Streptomyces; species Streptomyces sp. NPDC050988. The sequence continues at coordinate 3,705 of NZ_JBITFQ010000023.1, forward strand.
CCCTGTCCACCACGCTCGAGGACGGGCTGCGCGCCCGGCCCCTCTACAGCGCACACGACTCCGCGCCTGATCCCGGCCTGCCCGGTTTCGCCCCCTTCACCAGGGGCGGCCGTGCCGAGGGCAACACCCTCGGCGGCTGGGACGTACGGCAGCGGCACACGGCCGCCGACAACTGCGCGGTCCTCGCCGACCTGGAGAACGGGGTCGCCTCGCTGTGGCTGGCCGTCGGCGCGGGTGGCTTCCCCGTGTCGTCGCTGGGCCCGGTTCTCGACGGCGTCTACCTCGATCTGGCACCGGTTGTCCTGGAGGCGGGCCGTGAAGTCGAGCCCGCCGCACGGGAGTTGCTGCGGATCTACGAGGAGCGGGGTGTCGCACGCGATGCCGCCCGGGGCAACCTCGGCGCCGACCCCCTGGGCCATGAGGCCCGTACGGGGGACGACGGATTCGACTTCGCGCCCGTCGCCGCTCTCGCGCGGCTGTGCGCCGAGGAGTATCCGGGGCTGCGGGCGCTGACGGTCGACGCGTTGCCGTACCACGAGGCCGGCGGGTCCGCGGCCCAGGAGCTGGGCTCCTCGCTGGCGACCGGTGTCGCCTATCTGCGGGAGCTGACCGGGGCGGGGCTGAGCGTCGAACAGGCCGCCGCCCAGCTGGAGTTCAGGTACGCGGCCACCGCCGACCAGTTCCTGACCATCGCCAAGCTGCGCGCGGCGCGCAGGCTCTGGGCCCGGGTCGCCGAGGTCTGCGGGGCGCCGGGCGGGCAGGTGCAGCACGCGGTGACCTCGCCGGTGATGATGAGCCGCCGGGACCCGTGGGTGAACATGCTGCGTGCGACGGTCGCCACGCTGGCCGCCGGAGTGGGCGGTGCCGAGTCCGTCACCGTGCTGCCCTTCGACCACGCCATCGGCCTGCCGGACGCGTTCGCACGCCGGATCGCCCGCAACACCTCGACGATCCTGGTCGAGGAGTCTCATCTCGCCCGGGTGATCGACCCGGCGGGCGGCTCCTGGTACGTGGAGCGCCTCACCGACGAACTCGCCCACGCGGGCTGGGAGTTCTTCCAGTCCATCGAGCGGGCGGGTGGCCAGGCGGCCGCCCTGCGGTCGGGTCTCGTCGGCGAGGAGCTGGCCGCCACCTGGGCGGCCCGCAGCGCGAAGCTGGCCAAGCGGCGTGAACCCGTCACCGGGGTCAGCGAGTTCCCGCACCTCGCCGAGCGGACGGTGGCACGCGAGCCCGCGCCCGAGCCGCCGTCCGGCGGACTCCCCCGGGTGCGCCGCGACGAGGCGTACGAGAATCTGCGCGCCCGCTCCGACGCCCACCTCGCTGCCACGGGCATCCGGCCGCGGATCTTCCTGGCCGCCCTCGGACCGGCCGCCGCCCACACCGCCCGCCTCACCTTCGCCTCCAACCTGTTCCAGGCCGGCGGCATCGAACCCGTCACCGACGGCACGTTCGAGGACAGCGGGGCCACCGAGGCCTGCCTGTGCTCCAGTGACGCGCTGTACGAGGAGCAGGCCGAGGAGGTCACCGCGTCCCTCAAGTCGGCGGGCGCCGCGCAGGTGTTCCTCGCCGGGCGTCCTGGGCAGTACCCCGGTGTCGACGCCTACGTCTTCGCGGGCTGTGACGCCGTAGCCGTGCTCTCCGCCACCCTCGACCGCATGGGAGTGTCCTGATGAAACCGACGGGACCGATCCCCGACTTCTCCGGGATCGAGCTGGGGGTCCCGGCCGTGGACGGCGGCCCCGACGAGTGGCGCGACGCCGTCAAGAAGGCGGCCGGCGGCGACGACCTCCTCTGGGAGACCCCGGAGGGCATCGCGGTCAAGCCGCTCTACACCGGGCAGGACCTGGAGGGCCTGGACTTCCTGGGCACGTACCCGGGTGTCGCCCCGTATCTGCGCGGCCCGTACCCGACGATGTACGTCAACCAGCCCTGGACGATCCGCCAGTACGCGGGCTTCTCCACGGCCGAGGAGTCCAACGCCTTCTACCGGCGCAACCTCGCGGCCGGCCAGAAGGGTCTGTCCGTCGCCTTCGACCTGCCCACGCACCGGGGTTACGACAGCGACCACCCGCGCGTGACCGGTGACGTCGGCATGGCGGGTGTCGCCATCGACTCCATCTACGACATGCGGCAGTTGTTCGACGGGATCCCGCTCGACAAGATGACCGTGTCGATGACCATGAACGGGGCTGTACTGCCCGTTCTGGCGCTCTACATCGTCGCCGCCGAGGAACAGGGCGTGCCGCCCGAGAAGTTGGCCGGGACCATCCAGAACGACATCCTCAAGGAGTTCATGGTCCGCAACACCTACATCTATCCGCCGAAGCCGTCGATGCGGATCATCTCCGACATCTTCGCCTTCACCTCGCAGCGGATGCCCCGCTACAACTCGATCTCCATCTCCGGCTATCACATCCAAGAGGCGGGCGCGACGGCCGACTTGGAGCTGGCGTACACGCTCGCCGACGGCGTGGAGTACATCCGGGCGGGCCGGGACGCGGGGATGGACGTGGACGCTTTCGCGCCCCGGCTGTCCTTCTTCTGGGCGATCGGCATGAACTTCTTCATGGAGATCGCGAAGATGCGGGCCGCGCGGCTGCTGTGGGCCAAGCTGGTCAGGCAGTTCGATCCGCAGAACGCCAAGTCCCTTTCCCTGCGCACCCATTCGCAGACCTCGGGCTGGTCGCTGACCGCGCAGGACGTCTTCAACAACGTGACGCGTACGTGCGTGGAGGCGATGGCCGCCACCCAGGGCCACACCCAGTCGCTGCACACCAACGCCCTCGACGAGGCGCTCGCCCTGCCCACCGACTTCTCCGCACGCATCGCCCGCAACACCCAGCTGCTGATCCAGCAGGAGTCCGGGACCACGCGAGTGATCGACCCGTGGGGCGGCAGCGCGTACATCGAGAAGCTGACGTACGACCTCGCGCGCCGGGCCTGGCAGCACATCGAGGAGGTCGAGGCGGCGGGCGGCATGGCCAAGGCCATCGACGCGGGCATCCCCAAGCTGCGCATCGAGGAGGCCGCGGCCCGCACCCAGGCCCGAATCGACTCCGGGCGCCAGCCGGTGATCGGAGTCAACAAGTACCGCGTGGAGACCGACGAGCAGATCGACGTCCTCAAGGTCGACAACTCCTCCGTACGCACCCAGCAGATCGAGAAGCTGCGGCGGCTGCGCGCGGAGCGCGACGAGCGGGCCTGCCAGGACACGCTGGAGGCCCTGACCCGGGCGGCGGGCGGTGAGGGCAACCTGCTGGAGCTGGCCGTGAACGCGGCCCGCGCGAAGGCCACCGTCGGGGAGATCTCCGACGCCCTGGAGAAGGTGTACGGGCGGCACGCGAGCCAGATCCGTACGATCTCCGGTGTGTACCGCAACGAAGCCGGCGCGTCCCCGTCCGTCGAGCGCACGCGCACGCTGGTGGAGTCCTTCGAGGAGGCCGAGGGGCGCCGCCCGCGCATCCTGGTCGCCAAGATGGGCCAGGACGGGCACGACCGCGGCCAGAAGGTGATCGCGACCGCCTTCGCCGACCTCGGCTTCGACGTGGACGTCGGCCCGCTGTTCCAGACGCCGGGTGAAGTGGCCCGCCAGGCCGTCGAGGCGGACGTGCACATCGTCGGCGTCTCCTCGCTGGCCGCCGGGCACCTGACCCTCGTACCGGCGCTGCGGGAGCAGCTCGCCGAGGAGGGGCGCGAGGACATCATGATCGTGGTCGGCGGGGTGATTCCGCCGCAGGACGTGCCCACGCTGATCGAGATGGGCGCCGCGGCCGTCTTCCCGCCCGGGACGGTGATCCCGGACGCGGCGTACGACCTGGTCGAGCGCCTGACCACCGACCTCGGCCACGGCCTCTGAGCCCCATGGCGATCGACCTCGACACCTATGTGAAGGGCGTGCTCGACGGGAAGCGGGCGCTGGTGGCGCGTGCCATCACGCTCGTGGAGTCGACGAGGCCCCAACACCGGGCGATGGCACAGGAGTTGCTGACCGAGCTGCTGCCGCACAGCGGGAAGGCGCGGCGGATCGGCATCAGCGGTGTGCCGGGCGTGGGCAAGTCGACGTTCATCGACGCGTTCGGGACGCTGCTCACCTCGCTCGGGTACCGGGTGGCGGTGCTCGCCGTCGACCCGTCGTCGAGCCGGACGGGCGGGTCCATCCTCGGCGACAAGACACGCATGGAACGCCTGGCCGTCGACCCGGCGGCCTTCATCCGGCCCTCCCCCACCGCCGGGACGCTCGGCGGAGTCGCGAAGGCGACCCGGGAGTCGATCGTGGTGATGGAGGCGGCGGGCTACGACGTCGTCCTGGTCGAGACGGTCGGCGTCGGCCAGTCCGAGACCGCCGTCGCGAACATGGTCGACTCCTTCCTGCTCCTGACCCTCGCCCGGACCGGGGACCAGTTGCAGGGCATCAAGAAGGGTGTCCTGGAGCTGGCGGACGTGATCGCCGTCAACAAGGCGGACGGACCCCACGAGCGTGAAGCCCGGGGCGCGGCAAGGGAGTTGGCGGGCGCTCTGCGGCTGATGCATCCCGCCGATACCGCCTGGACGCCACCGGTGCTGAGTTGCAGCGCCCGTGAGTCGACCGGCCTCGACACGGTCTGGGAGCGCCTCGAACAGCACCGCGCGCTCCTCGACTCGACCGGCCGCCTCGCCGCCAAGCGCCGTGACCAGCAGGTCGACTGGACCTGGACGATGGTGCGCGACGAACTCCTCGGCCGCCTGCACGCCGACCCCGCCGTACGAGCTCTCGGACCCGACCTCGAACAGCGGGTCAGGGACGGCGAGTTGACGGCCACGCTCGCCGCCGAGCGCATTCTGCGGGCGTTCGGCGGCGATACGGACTGAGCCGCCGGACCGGGCCGGGCTGAGCGGCACCGGGTCGGAGTGGGAAGTGCGCAACGCGTGTTCACTCCGGCCGGTGCGCCACCGGCTGAGGGGCCGGTGGCCGTTGGGGGACCAGGGCGGGCGGCGCCACAGGAGTGGGGCGGTACCCGCCCGGTTCACCTGGGCGGTGTCTCGTACGACCGTCCGGCATATGGGCAAAGTTCCGCGTCGCGCGGCCGCGCCCCCTAGGCTGGCCGGTGCAGCTGGTTCGCCCCGTCCGCCAGGCGGGATGCGTCGCAAGAGGGAACCCGGTGGGAATCCGGGACTGCCCCGCAGCGGTGAGCGAGAACGACCGCCGTCATACGCACTGGGCCCCGAGAAGCGGGACCTGGGAAGCGACGGCCAGTAGGTGTCCTCCGTACGGAGGACGTGCTCGCGAGTCCGAAGACCTGCCATCTGCCCGTACGTGACCGATCGCGTACGGACATCCCGATGACCTCGTGGGCGGGTCGGCGTACATATCCGGTGGACGACCGCGCCTTGCCGCGCGAGGTTCCTCGGCCGGGTTCGTCACCCCTTCGCGCTCACGTCCGTCCCGGGATCTCAGGGAGACATCTCGCGAAGGAGAGTTCCGTGACATCGAAGTCCGCAGCCGCGGCGGCACGGGCCACCGTGTACGGCTACCCCCGTCAGGGCAGTGGCCGGGAACTGAAGAAGGCGATCGAGAGGTACTGGAAGGGCCGCGTCGACGCCGACGCCCTCCGGGCCACCGCCGCCGAACTGCGCCGCACCAACTGGCGGCAGCTGGCCGAGGCAGGCATCCACGAAGTGCCGACCGGCGACTTCTCGTACTACGACCATGTCCTGGACACCAGCGTCATGGTCGGCGCGATCCCCGGGCGCCACCGCGCCGCAGTCCAGGCCGACGCGCTCGACGGCTACTTCGCGATGGCCCGCGGCACGCAGGACGTGGCGCCGCTGGAGATGACGAAGTGGTTCGACACCAACTACCACTATCTGGTGCCGGAGTTGGGTCCGGACACCGTCTTCACGGCCGACTCCGCCAAGCAGGTCGCCGAGCTACGCGAAGCCCTCGCCCTCGGCCTCACCGCCCGGCCGGTCCTCGTCGGACCCGTCACCTACCTCCTGCTCGCCAAGCCCGCGCCCGGTGTGGCCGCCGACTTCGACCCGCTGACCCTGCTGGACCGGCTCCTGCCGGTGTACGCCGAGGTCCTCTCCGACCTGCGGGCGGCGGGCGCGGAGTGGGTGCAGCTCGACGAACCGGCCCTGGTCCAGGACCGTACGCCCGCCGAACTCAACGCGGCCACGCGCGCCTACCGCAACCTCGGCGCGCTCACCGAGCGTCCGAAGCTGCTGGTCGCCTCCTACTTCGACCGGCTCGGCGACGCGCTGCCGGTGCTGGCCAAGGCCCCGGTAGAGGGTCTCGCCCTCGACTTCACCGAGGCGGCCGCCGCCAACCTGGACGCGCTCGCCACCGTGGGCGGGCTGCCCGGCAAGCGCCTGATCGCGGGCGTGGTCAACGGCCGCAACATCTGGGTCAACGACCTCACCAAGTCCCTCGCCACGCTCGGCACCCTGCTCGGGCTGGCCGACCGGGTCGACGTGGCCGCGTCCTGCTCGCTGCTCCATGTGCCGCTCGACGCGACCGCCGAACGGGACATCGAGCCCCAGATCCTGCGCTGGCTCGCCTTCGCCCGGCAGAAGACGGCCGAGATCGTCACCCTCGCCAAGGGACTCGCCCAGGGCACGGGATCGATCACCGGCGAACTCGCCGCCAACCGGGCCGCCCTGGCCTCCCGCGCGAACTCGCCCATCACCCGCGACCCGGCCGTACGGGCGCGGGTCGGTGCGGTCACGGACGCCAACTGCCGCCGCTCCCAGCCGTACGGCGAACGCGCCGCCGCGCAGCGCGCCCACCTGGGTCTGCCCCTCCTCCCGACCACCACCATCGGCTCCTTCCCGCAGACCGCCGAACTGCGCGTCGCCCGCGCCGACCTGCGCGCCGGGCGCATCGACACGGCCGGCTACGAGGAGCGCATCAGGGCCGAGATCCAGGAGGTGATCTCCTTCCAGGAGAAGACCGGCCTGGACGTCCTCGTGCACGGCGAGGCCGAACGCAACGACATGGTCCAGTACTTCGCCGAGCAGCTGACGGGCTATCTCGCCACGCAGCACGGCTGGGTCCAGTCGTACGGCACCCGTTACGTCCGTCCGCCGATCCTGGCCGGCGACATCTCCCGCCCCGAGCCGATGACCGTGCGCTGGACGACGTACGCCCAGTCGCTAACCCCGCGCCCCGTCAAGGGCATGCTCACGGGGCCGGTCACCATGCTCGCCTGGTCCTTCGTCCGCGACGACCAGCCGCTCGGCGACACCGCCCGCCAGGTGGCCCTCGCCCTGCGCGACGAGGTCAACGACCTTGAGACGGCCGGGACTTCGGTCATCCAGGTCGACGAACCCGCGCTGCGCGAGACCCTGCCGCTGCGCGCCGCCGACCGCCCCGGCTATCTGGCGTGGGCCACCGAGGCGTTCCGGCTCACCACCGCCGGGGTCCGGCCGGACACCCAGATCCACACCCACATGTGCTACGCCGAGTTCGGCGACATCGTCCAGGCGATCGACGATCTCGACGCGGACGTCATCAGCCTGGAGGCCGCCCGCTCCCACATGCAGGTCGCCCGCGAACTGGCCGCCCACGGCTATCCGCGCGAGGCCGGGCCCGGTGTCTACGACATCCACTCCCCGCGCGTGCCGAGCACGGACGAGGCGGCCGCCCTGCTGCGCAAGGGACTTGAGGCCATCCCGGCCGAACGGCTCTGGGTCAACCCCGACTGCGGCCTGAAGACCCGAGGCTGGCCCGAGACCCGAGCCTCCCTGGACAACCTGGTCGCGGCAGCGCACGCGGTACGCGCCGAACTGCCCACCACTGACTGATCCGACTCATCCGATCCGAACGACCGCCGGCCGGCCGGGGACATCCGTGTCCCCGGCCGTCACGTCGGCACGTCGGCACGTCGGCACGTCGGCACGTCGGCACGTCGGAGGGTCAGCCGGTCGGAGGGTCAGCCGGTCGGCAGCCGGGCGGCGCCGTGCCCCGGAGGCGCGTCCCTCCCTGCCTCCTGCGCCGCGGTGAGCGCGCGGACGACGAACACGCATGCCACGGCCGCACCCACGACGGCCGCGTCGGCCGCCATAAGCAGGTGTACATCCGTGTAGGCACGCGCGATGACCTCGTCCGTGGAGTCCGCGTACATCAGCCCCACCCCGCTCAGCATCCCGGCCAGCCACAGACCCCACCACCAGTTCACGGCACGTGGCAGCCGCGCCCCCGGGGCGCTCGCCCGGTGGATGTCCGCGACGATTCCGCGGGGTATCCACAGGTTCGCGACTGGCACGATCCAGCCCGCGTACACCCATGGCCAGGCGTATCGCGGCGGTCGTCCCGACAGGACGTGCGCGTTGTCCCGCACGCGCCACAGCCATGCCAGGAACGCGATCGCGCAGAGCACCGTGGCACCGTCCCCCAGGGAACCGACGATGTGGTAGCCGTCCTCCAGTGCGGTCAGCGGGCGGTGCTGCCCGTCACCCTGGTCCGGTGGCCCTGAGGCCGGCAGCCCGGTCGCGGCGAGGCGGAGCTGCCACACGGCACGGGCCGCCCACGCGATGCCGGCCAGCACCAGGGCGGCGACGGCGATACGAGCGCTTCCCCGCACCGGAGTCAGTGCGGGCAGGGCTGTGTGATCTTTCATCGGGCCATCCTTGCGCAGGCGGGGCCCGCGTCCGACGGACGGGGGTCACGCACCTCGGGAACCGGGCGAGGAGCGTCGGCGACGCACGGCCGCCGGAGGCGAGTTGCGCGTCTCCCCTGCCCCGTCAGGTGAGTTCCGCCGCCACCAGTGCGGCCGCCCTGGCGACCAGCGGGTTCTCCGTGGGTCCTTCGGCGGCGTGCTTGGTCGACAGGACGGCCAGCACCAGGGGCGGACGGCCGGGAGGCCACACGACGCCGACGTCGTTGGCGACCCCGTACGACGGGCCGCCGCCGGTCTTGTCCGCGAGGGTCCAGTCGCTGGGCAGGCCGGCGCGGAAGCGCTCGATGTTGGTGGTGTTGGCGATCAGCCACCCGGTCAGCCGTTCGCGGTCCTCGGCCGGGAGCGCCCTGCCGATCACGAGCCGCGCGCTGGTCTGCCCGATGGCGCGCGGGCTGGTGGTGTCGGTCCTCCGCCAGGGTTCCGCCGAGTTCAGCTGGGGCTCCCACCGGTCGAGCCGGGTGATCCTGTCCCCGGCCGAACGGGCGAACCGAGTGATCGCGGTCGGTCCACCCAGCTCGCGCAGGAGGAGGTTCGCGGCGCCGTTGTCGCTCTGGGAGACGGCGGCGGAGCACAGCTCCTCGACCGTCAGACCGTTCGCGACGTTCTCGTCCGTGCTCGTGATCGGGGCGTAGCCCGCGGCCGTGACGTACTTCTTGGTGTACCGGATGCGCCGGGCCAGGAACTCGCCGTCGCGGTCGAGGTCTCTCAGGACGGCCGCGGCCGTGAGCATCTTGAACACCGAGCACATCGGGAAGCGTTCGTCGGCGCGGTAGGCCACGGTCCGGCCGGTGGCCGTGTCGTGGGCGAAGATCCCGAGGCGCGCGGAGTACTCCCGCTCCAGGTCAGCCAGCTGTCCGGCGAGACGCTCTCCGCCGGCGCCCGAGGCGTGCGCCGCGGTCGGGACGGCGACCGCGAGCGCCGCTCCGGCACCCAGGGCCAGTGCCGTGCGGCGGCTCGGGCGCGAGCTGAAGCGGGCGGCACGAGGGCCGGGACCGAAACTGGAGCTGGAACCGGTGCTGGAACTGGAGCTGGAACTGGAGCTGGGACCGGAGCGGGATCCTGTGGTGTCCAAGGCCGTACTTCCTGTTCGTGCGGGCGGGACGTTCCTTCCGATGATCAAGACGCCACGACACGACGAACCGGTTGCCCCACACCCCATACGTCCCTTACGCCACATACGCCTCTACGCGTCGGCGGCCTCGGCGCGTTCCTCCGACGCCACGCTCTCGACGACCGCGGACGCCTCCTTCTCCGGTACGCCCGCAGCAACCAGCGTGGCGATGGCGGTCCGTGTCCCGTCGTCCTCCCACGCCCCCGTGTTGACGCTTTCGAGCAGGGAGATGGCGAGGGCCTCCAGGCCGGAACTGAGGACCACCGCCGGCAGGTGATCGTGGAACACACCCGCGCGCTGCCCTCGTTCGAGGACGGCCGTCGCCACGTCCCGGGCCGGGGCCAGCACCTCGGACACCCGCTCCACTCCAAGATCCTGGCGGGCGAGTGCCAGGAGCAGCCGGTACCGGTCTCCCACCGACCAGATCGCCAGAACGAACCGCGCGAACGCACGATCTGGTGCCTCAGCCGCGTCCGGCAAGCCGGCCACGACGCCGCGCAGGGCCTCGGACGCCTCCTCCGCGAGAGCGTCCAGCAGGGCCGCGCGCCCCGGGAAGTGCCCGAAGAGCGTACGGCGGACCACGCCGGCCGCCCGCGCGATCTCCTCCAGGGTGACGTCAGGGTTCCGCCCGAACTCCTGTCGGGCGGTGGCGAGGATGCGGGCCCGGTTGGAACGCGAATTGCTTCGCAACGGCTCACGGACCACGGGCTTGGGCACGGCACGACCTCGCGGGTGCAGGGGGTGAAAGGGCATTCCGATTCTCCCACGGTGGAGGACCACGGCTCCTGGGCCTGCCCGGACCCGTTCGTCGGGCGAGGTCGGGGTGGCCGCCGGGCGGGGTCGGGGAGAGTGGCCGCCGGGCGATCGTCGGCCGGTCCGGCCGTTCATGAGATGGGCGGTACCGGGCGTCCCCTCCCGGCACCGCCCGGGGCGTGCGCCGCTCGGGCACGCCCCGTCATGGGTGAAGGCAGGCCGGACCCGAGGTCCGGCCTCCTTGTGGCCGGCTCCGTCGGGAACCGACCCCCGCGAGCGTCCTCAGCCGACGTCCACGCGCTCCTTGGTGCTCTCTTCCGGCTTCTCCTGGTCGCGCTTCGCGGCCTTGCGGCCGGGCAGGACCGCGAGGACGATCATGGTTCCGGCGGCCATGATGATCCCGCCGATCAGGCTGGTGTGCGCGACACCGTGGGCGAAGGCCTCGTGCACCGCGTCGATCAGGGCCTGCGCCTGCTGGGGTCCGGCGGAGGGGGTCTTCGCGATCTGCTCGGCGACCGCCAGGCCGCCGCCGACCGAGTCCTTGGCCGTCTCCATCGCGGAGGCCGGCAGCTGCCCGCCGACCAGGTCGGTCAGCCGGTCCTGGTAGGCCGTGGCCAGCAGCGAGCCCAGTACGGCGATACCGAGGGAGCCGCCGAGTTCCAGCGCGGTGTCGTTGGCACCGCCGCCGACGCCCAGCTCGCTCTCCGGGAACGAGCCCATGATGGTGTCGGTGGCCGGGGACACGCTCAGACCGATCGCGAACCCGAGCATCATCATCGGCGCGACGAAGTCGGCGTACGTGGAGCCCGTGTCGATCCGGGTGAGCAGGAGCACGCCCGCGGTGCCGATCACCATGCCGGACACCACCATCGCCTTCATGCCCAGCTTCGGCGTCAGCCGCCCGGTGGCCGCGGCGCCGACGAACACCGCGCCGGCCAGCGGCAGCAGACGGACGCCGGTCTCCAGCGCGCCGTAGCCGAGGACGAACTGCAGGAACTGGGTGGAGTAGTAGATCGCCCCGAAGGTGCCGAAGAAGAAGAACAGCACCGCCAGCATCGAGCCGCTGAAGGGACGCTGGGCGAACCTGCGCACGTCCAGCATCGGGTGCGGGTGACGCAGCTCCCAGAGCACGAAGGCCGGCAGACCCACGCCCGCGACCACCGCGGCGGCGACCGGGCCGGTGCCCCAGCCGAAGTGCGGGCCCTCGATGATCGCGTAGACCAGCGCGCCGACCGAGACGATCGACAGCAGTCCGCCCACGTAGTCGATCCGGCCCGCGTTCGCCGCCTTCGACGGCGGCACCAGGACCAGCGCGCCGATCACGGCGAGGACGGCGATGGGGACGTTGATCAGGAAGGTCGAGCCCCAGGCGTGGTCCTCCAGAAGCCAGCCGGCCACCAGCGGGCCGACCGCGATGGCGAGGCCGGAGGTGGCGGTCCAGGCCGTGATCGCCCTGGCCCGCTCATGCTTCGGGAAGATCGCGACCAGCAGGGACAGCGTGGCCGGCATGACCACCGCCGCGCCGATGCCCATGATCGCGCGGGCCGTGATCACCAGGCCCGTCCCGTCGACCAGGCTGCCCATCACCGAACCGCCCGCGAAGATCACCAGACCGGCGATCAGCGCGCCACGACGACTGTACTTGTCGCCGATCGAGCCGAGTACGAGCATCAGCGCGGCGTACGGAACGGTGTAGCCGTCGATGACCCACTGCAGGTCGCTGCTGCTCAGGCCCAGGTCCCTGGTCATGTCCGGCGCCGCCACGATCAGTGACGTGTTCGCCATGACCACGATCAGCAGACTCAGACACAGCACCAGTAGGGCGGGCCAGCGCCGCGGGTACGGCCCTGTCATCTTCTCGATGGGTGTATTGGCGAAGAGCGGCATCGGAGGCTCCCAGGGGGTGAGCGGGACGAGTAGGGCGACTTAATTGCCCACTGATGTGCAGACTAGTTTATTGCCCATCGATGTGCAAATATTGCGCTCACCGCTCCCTGCCCACCCGCTCACCTGCCTGTCTGCCTGTCCTTCTGCCTGCCTGCCCGCCTGTTGTCTGCCGAGGTACCGATGTGACCAGCCCGCCGACGGCGCACGAGCCCCTCAGCCGTACGGCCCGCGCCACCCGCACACGCATCCTGGAAGCGGCCCTGCGGGAACTGGGGCGCGACGCCGACAGCAGCCTCGGAGACATCGCCGAGGCCGCGGGGGTGGCACGTCGGACCGTGTACGCGCACTTCGCGGGGCGGGCCGCTCTTGTCGGGGGGCTCGCGGCGGAAGCCGGGGAGGCGATTCGCGGTGCGATCGCCGTCGTCGACGCGTCGACTCCGCGTCGAGGTCCGGCTCCGGATGCCGCGAGTGCCCTGGCGCGCGTCGTTCTCACCCTCTGGCCGGTCGGTGACCGCTATCGCACGCTCATCGGGCTCGCCCGCCAGGACCTGGAGGCCAACCGGGTCAGCGGACTCCTGACTCCCGTCCGCGACACGGTCGCCGGGATCCTGGCCCGCGGCCAACGGCAGGGCGTCTTCCACACCGGCGTCCCGCCCGGCCCGCTCAGCAGAGGCCTCGAAGCGCACATCCTGGCCCTCCTCGACAGCGTCAACTCCGGGACCTGGGCCGACGACGGCACGGGCGCCGCCACCACGACCTTGATCGCCGCGGGCGCCGATCGCGATGTCGCGGCCTCGACGGTTCACCACCTCCGCGATGCCAACCAGCCCGGGTGCGATGCCAACCAGCCGGGGTGCGATGCCCGGTAGCCCGGGTGCCAGGCAACTCGCGCCCCCGGCAACCCCGTACACGCGACAGGAGAGTTCATGTACCGCCCCCATCCCGAATACCGCGACGACTTCGCGTACCAGGAGGACTTCTCGTACCAGGACGACTTCTCGTACGAGCCGGACGCCGCGCGGAACCACCGGCAACCGCTCGTCATCGCCCTGGCCGCCCTGTGCGCGCTGATCCTCGTGCCCGTGGTGGTCGACCGTGTCGTGGCGGCGCGGGTGGAGTCGGGTACGGCCGAGGCGTTCCAGGAGGGCATGGGTACGGCCACGCGGCCCGAGGTCCATGTGCGCGGGATCCCTGTGCTGACACAGGTGGCCTCCGGCACCCTGCGGCATGTGGACATCAGCGCCCACGACATACCCGCCGACGAGGCCATCCGCCCGCTCCCGGTGACCGAACTCGACCTGAGGCTCGACGACTTGCGGAAGTCGGACGACGGCGGCGAGGCACGGGCGCGGAGCGCCGAGGCGACCGCCCGATTGTCGTACACCGACGTGTCCAACGCCCTCGGCCTGGAGGTGTCCCAGGGCGACCGGCCCGGCCGGATCAGCGCGAGGATCGCGATGCCGTTCGGCGACGGGATCACCGTGACGGTGAAAGTATCGGCGGTCTCCGGCAACCGCATCGCCTTCGAGGACTTCCAGGTGACGAGCGGTGTACTGCCCGACGCCGGTCAGGCACTGCTCGACAGGGTCTTCGAGCAGCCAATCCAGCTGCGGAACGTCCCCGACGGCCTGCGTCTTCGCTCGGTCACCACCTCGGCCGACGGCCTCTCCGCCCGCTTCTCGGGCACGTCGGTCACCTTCCGCCCCGACAACGCGGCGCAGGGATGACCGTCCTCGTCCTCGCCCTCGCCTCCGCTCAGCGGCTGCGCAGCGCGGCCAGCGTGGCCTCCAGGTCGGCCGCGCGAGGGCGGTTGTGCGGCAGCTTGCCGAGCAGGACGGCCATGGTGCAGGTGTCGGTGAGCGCGGAGAGGACCAGGCCGCCCGCGACCCCGGCCGAGAGGAGCTGGAAGGCCGGGTGGACGAGCGGTCCCAGGGCCAGTCCGGCGAGTACGAGCGTGCCGGCGGCGAAGCGCACCTGTCGTTCCATGGCCCAGACGGCACGGGTACCGGAGTTCGCGGGGCGGTCCAGGTCGTTCCCCTGGGCGGCCCACGCGGTCGTGCCACCGGCGAGGGTCGCCGCGGCGATGCCCTCTCCGGCCAGCAGTTCACAGGCGGCCTGGGAGCGGTTGCCGGAGGCGCACACCATCAGGACGTCACCGCGCTCGGCGGCGCGCCGCAGGTCCGGAAGCGCCCGCCGCACCTGGTCCAGCGGGACGTTCAGGGCGCCGGGCACATGACCCGATACGTACTCGCCGGGCGTCCGTACGTCGATGACGGTGAGGTCGCGCAGCCGACTGCGGGCCTCGCCAACGCCGAGGACGACGGGCCTGGGGGGAACGGTCATGACTGAGGTGCTCCTGTTGTGTTCGGAGGTGCTTGGGGTACGGGGCGTACTGGAGGTACGAAGGAGTACTGGAGGTACGCGGAGTACTGGAGGTACGCGGAGTACTGAAGTGCTCGAGTAGCTGTGGCTGTCCGCTGTCGCTGTTGTTGTCCGCTGTCGCTGTTGCTGTCGCTGGAGCCGGTCACACCGCCGTGTCGATGACCATGAAGGCGGCCACCGCGAGCAGAACCAGGGCGAAGACCCGTTGGAGCGTGGGGCCGGACACCTTCGCGGCGAGGCGTCTGCCGTCCCACGCGCCGAGGATCGCGGCTCCGGCGAAGGGTGCGATGACGGCCCAGTCCAGGCCGTCGGCCGTACCGGCGCGCATCACGAGCGCGGCGAGCGAGTTGACGGTGATGACGAGCAGGCTCGTGCCCACCGCCTCCCGCATCCGCAGACCGAGTACGCCCACGAGCGCCGGTACGGCGAGGAAGCCGCCGCCGACTCCGAGTACGCCGGTGACCGCGCCGAGCCCGCCACCGGCCGCCGCGGCCCGCCCGGACCGGACCGGCCGGGCGTCGTCCGAACTCTTCCGGGAGCGCAGCATACGTACCGCCGCCGTCACCGTGACCACGGCGAAGGCGCCGGTCAGCGCGGCGTCCGGCAGCCGGCCCGCGACCGCGCCGCCCAGCAGCGCCGGGCCGATGCCCGCCGCCGCGAAGAGCGCTCCCGTACGCCAGCGGACCTGACCGTCGCGTGCGTGGCCGAACAGTGCCGTGGCCGAGGTCGCGGTGACGATGACAAGGCTCGCGGTGCCGGCCGCGGCCGGGGTGAACCCGAGCAAATAGATCAGGGCGGGGACGGCCAGGACGCTGCCGCCGCCCCCGAGCGCGCCGAGCGCCAGACCGATGACGGCGCCGGCTGTCAGGGCGAGTATGAGAGGGCTCACGCCACCGTGCCGTTCTCAAGGCTGTCGGCGCGGCCGGGAGCACGGGGCAAGGGGAGGGGGTTCGTCGGCACGGTCTCGCTTCTTTCTGGTGACGGAGGGCAGATGCCGATCGAGGGCTGAGCGCGCGCCGGAGCCGACCACACGGGGACTGGTCCTCGTACCGATGCGTGTTCAGGCGGTCCGGACAGTGAGGCCGGCCTTCGCCGCCGCGGCGAACGCGTCGTCCACGGCGACGACTTCACGGCCCGCCGCGTCCAGCAGGGACGCGGCGATCGCGGCGCGCATGCCACCCGCGCAGTGCACCCACACCTCGCCCGCGGGAATCTCGCCGAGCCGCCCGTGCAGGGCGTGGACCGGGATGTGGACCGAGCCCTCGATGAAGCCGCCGGCGCGTTCGGACGACCGCCGGACGTCCAGTACGACGCAGCCGTCGCCGGGGTGCCGGGCGGCAAGGTCGGCGAACGTGGCCCGGCGGAAGGCGGCCAGGGGCTCGCCCTCGCGTACCCATGCCGAGGGTTCACCGGTGGCCGCGGCGGCCGGGCGGTCGACGCCGACCCGAACCAACTCGCGCTGGGCGGCGGCCAGTTGTCCGGTCGATTCGGCGAGCAGTGTCACCGGTTTGCCCCAGGGGATCAACCAGGCCAGATAGGTGGCGAGTTGCCCCGCGGCCTCGAAGTTGAACGAGCCCGCGACATGCCCTTCGGCGAACGCCACCCGGTTGCGCAGATCGACCACCCACTCCCCCGCGGCCAGCCGGGCGGCGATCTCGTCGGCGTCGGCCACGGTCGGTGGAGTGAGGTCGACGGGTGCGGGCCCCGCCGCGTTTGCCGGGCCCATGTGCGCGTAGTAGGCGGGGACTTCGTCCAGCCCTGCCAGCAGATCCGCGACGAAGGTGTCCACGTTCCGGGTGAGCGCCTCGTTGGCCGACTTCTCCTTGCCGATGGTGGTGGCGGTGCCCTCGGCCCGGCCGGCGGAACAGAAGCTGCCGAAGCCGTGGGTGGGCAACACCGTTGTCTCGTCGGGGAGTTCGTCCGCGAGTCGGCGGGCGGAGGCGTGCTGGGCGCGGGCGAGGTCCTCGGTGAGGCGCGGCTCGACGAGGTCGGGGCGCCCTACCGTTCCGATGAGCAGCGATCCACCCGTGAAGACCGCGACCGCCGCCCCGTCCGCCTCCAGCACGTACGAGGTGTGGTGCGGGGTGTGGCCGGGGGTCGCGAGCGCGCGCAGGGCCAGACCCGCGCCGGCGTCGACGACCGTGGTGTCCCCGTCGTGCACGGGTGTCCGCTCGAAGGAGACGCGGGCTCCGGCCGGAACGAGGTAGGACGCGCCCGTGATCCGTGCCAGCTCCGGGCCGCCGGTGACGTAGTCGTTGTGCACATGTGTCTCGACCACATGCGATATCCGCACGCCCCGCCGGGCGGCCGCCGCGATCACCTGGTCGACGTCACGCGGCGGGTCGACCACCAGGGCCTCCCGCCCGCCGCCCGCCAGATAGCTGCGGTTGCCGAGCCCCGCCACCTCGATGGTGTCGACGAAGAACACGTCGGGCACTCCTTCCGAACGAAAATTACCCCCGGGGGTATATGAGAGACACTAGCATGTACCCCCGGGGGTATTTGAAAGCTGTTCGAAAGGGCGCGGAGAAGGTCGAGGAACGGGCCGGTCAGGCGGCCCGTTCGCGCGCCTCGAACGCGGGATCCGCGTGCCCGCCGTGCTCGCCGTGCCCGCCGTGCCCGCGTGCGGCCGACGCGTCGGCCTCGGCGAGCAGGTCGACGAGGGTGGCGCGGGCGCGGGCCACGCGGGAACGGACGGTTCCGACGGGGCAGTCGCTGAGTGCGGCCGCCTCGGCGTAGGGCAGCCCCATCAGCTGGGTGAGCACGAAGGCCTCACGGCGCTCGTCGGGCAGCGCGGCCAGCAGATCGAGGAGCGCGACCCCGTCGTCGAAGCCGGGCAGGCCGTGCGGCTGGGCGTGTTCGACCGCCAGCCGCCAGTCCTGTACGTCGGCCGGCCGCGGCCGGGCGGCGGCGTACCGGAAGCTGTCGATCACCGCGCGGCGCGCGATGGACAGCAGCCACGTACGGGCCGAGCAACGCCCCTCGAACCGGTGCAGGCTGCCGAGCGCGCGCAGGAACGTGTCCTGGGCCAGGTCGTCGGCAGCCTGCGGGTCGGCGGAGAGATGGGCGACGTAGCGCACGACATCGCGGTGCAGGGCGCGGACGAAGCGCTCGACGGCGTCCGGGTCGCCGCCACGGGCGGCCAGTGCCCAGGCGGTTATCGACTCGTCGCTTCTGTCGTGCGAAGCGGGCGGGGCTGGAGTGATCACCAGTGGTCCTTCTCGGGTCATCCGTGATCCGGACCGAGGCGCGCGTGGGTACGTGAACACGTGGGCCATGGGCGCGTGGGCGCGTTGGCTCCGCGTGGGCACGTGGACGGTCGGCGCATCGGTCCGGCGCGTGGGGGACGGCCGGCCGTACGGGGAGGTACGGCCGGTGCCCGAGGCGCGCGGGGAGGCGCCTCGGGGATCCGGCTGTCTCAGGCGACAGCGGTCCCGGCGGGCGGACCTCGCGAGGTGATCGCGTGGACGAGAAGGAGCCGCCTCGGTGAGCGCTCCGGGGCGCGGCGGCGGGGCAGCCGGGCGCACGGCCGGTGCGGCGGTGCGGGCAGGGCGTGCAGCAGTCGCAGCGGTGCGGCGAGCCGGCCGGCCACCGCCCGCAGGATGCGGAAGGCCGCGCGCTCGCCGTACGCGAGCCACAGACCGCACAGCAGCGCGGCCAGCAGGTGGGCGGCCGGCATGCCGAGCGACGACATGCCGTCCATGTCGTGTGCCAGGTGAGCCATGGGTCCTGAACCCATGTGTCCCATGTCCATGGCGTCGGTGGAACCCGTGTGTGTGGACCCCATGGGTGCGGAGCCCATGTTGGCGGAATCCATGGGCGCAGAGCCCATGTGTGCGGAAGCCATTCCACTCCCGGCGGAGCCCATCGGCATGGAGCCCCTGCCGACCGATCCCCGACCCACCGACGGCGCGGCGGACTGTGCGAAGGAGAACCCCGTGTGGAGCAGCCCTTGAGCGACGACCACCACGGTCACGATCAGCGGCAGTCCGCGTTCACGGCCGGCCAGGCACCAGCCCGCGCCGCCCGCCACGACACCCCCGGCGGCCATCGTCCACCAGGGCACGGGGGAGCCGGACATCATCACGTGCCCGAGGGCGGCGAGCACCACGCAGACGGCCGCGAACACCGCGGCCCGTGCCGTGCGTATCCCCCACCCCACGGTCATGACGGGCCTCGTCCTCGCATCCGTCGGCCGGCCGTCACGGTGAGGCACGTACATCGCCCGGGGCGACCACGACCGCCTCCACCGTGACCGGCCCGCTGCGCCGGAAGTGCAGCGTGAACGGGACCGGATCGCCGAGTTCCCACCGCGGGCCCGCCCGCAGGATCACATCGAGACCGTGCGGGGACATGGTGAGACCGCCGTGGGCGGGGACGGCGGCCGAGTCCACCGTGTCCCGGTACGCGGCGCCGGCGCCCGTGGTGCGGTGGCGCCCGAGCGTGATCTCACCGCCGCCGGGCGACTCGACACGGACGAGCCGGTCGTCCGCGTCCCCCGAGTTGGTGATCCGGAAGAACGCGGCGGTGTCCCGGGTGTCGCCGTACGGGAGGAAGACGCGTCCGGCGGTGACCTCGATCCGCGCCGGATCGCCCGCTCGGCCGGCGGCGACCCAGGTGGTCAGGGCACCGAGCGCGACGCTGCACGCGGCGACGGGCGCGAGTGCGGTGAGCAGGGTGTCGGTGAGACGGCGCCGGGTCGGACGCCAGGGATGCGGGTCGGTCGTCCGCGTCATCGTCCCCGTCATCGTGTGCGGCTCCGGGTTCGCGTCGGCTGCCAGGCGCGCAGCCGCAGGCTGTTGCCGACCACGAGCAGCGAACTCACCGACATGGCCGCCGCGGCCACCATCGGATTGAGCAGGCCCACCATGGCGAGCGGCACGGTCACCGCGTTGTAGCCGAAGGCCCACAGGAGGTTGACCCTGATGGTGCCGAGGGTGCGCCGGGCGAGTCGTACGGCGTCTCCCAGTGCCTCGATGTCACCGCGTACGAGCGTCACGTCGGCGGCGCCGAGGGCCGCGTCCGTCCCGCCGCCCATGGCGATCCCCAGGTCGGCACCGGCCAGCGCGGCGGCGTCGTTCACCCCGTCGCCGACGACCGCGACCCGTCGGCCTTCCTCTCTCAACTCCCGTACGAGGGTGGCCTTTTGCTCGGGAGTGCAGCGGGCGTGCACCTCCTCGATGCCCAGCGCGGACGCGACGGCCCGGGCCGGGGCCTCCCGGTCCCCGGTGGCGAGCACCGGCCGCACCCCCAGCCTCCGCAGCCGGTCGACGGCCCGATAACTCCCGGGCCGCACGACATCACCGATCTCGATCAGCGCCTCGGCCACACCGTCCACCAGGACGACGACCGGCGTGTACGCGGCGGCCTCCGCCACCGGCAGCGCGTCCGCGAGCGGCGGGGGCAACTCGTCGTCCGGCGCGCGAACTTCGACCAGCCTGCCCTCGACCCGGCCCCGGACACCGCGGCCCGCCTCGGCGCCGAACTCCCCCACGTCCGGCAACGGCCGCTCGGGCAGGGTCCGTTGTGCGTACGAGACGATCGCGCGCCCCAGCGGGTGCTCGGAGCCCTGTTCCACCGCACCGGCCAGCCGCAGCACCGCCTCCCGCCCGAGTCCGCCGGGCACGGCGGTGACCCTGGCGACGCTCATGTGGCCGGAGGTGAGGGTGCCGGTCTTGTCGAGTACGACCGTGTCGATGTGCTGGAGCGACTCCAGGGCCTGCGGTCCGCCGACCAGGACACCCAGTTGGGCGCCGCGCCCGGTGGCGGCCATGAGCGCGGTCGGTGTGGCCAGACCCAGCGCGCACGGACAGGCCACGACCAGCACCGCCACGCACGCGGTGACCGCCGCCTGCGGATCGGCCCCCGCACCGAGCCAGAACCCGAGCACGGTCGCGGCGAGCGCCAGCACGACCGGCACGAACACCCCGGCCACCGCGTCGGCCAGCCGCTGAGCGCGCGCCTTCCCCGCCTGAGCCTCCGTCACCAGCTTGGTGATACGGGCGAGTTGGGTGTCGGCGCCGACCGCCGTGGCCCGTACGAGCAGCAGCCCGCCGGCGTTGACGGCCCCGCCCACCACCGCCGAGCCCGGACCGACCTCGACCGGCTCGCTCTCGCCGGTGACCAGGGACATGTCCACGGCGGAACTGCCCTCCGTCACCTCCCCGTCGGTGGCGACCCGCTCCCCGGGACGTACGACGAAGACGTGCCCCGCCCTCAACTGCTCGATGGGCAGCAACCGTTCGGCACTACCCTCGCGTACCGAGACCTCCTTGGTGGCGAGTCGGGCGAGCGACCGCAGTGCCGCCCCCGTCCCGTGCCGGGCCCGCGCCTCCAGAAAGCGCCCGGCCAGCACGAACAGCGGTACTCCCACGGCCGCTTCGAGATAGATGTGCGCGGCGCCCTCCGACGCCGAGGGCAGCAGACTGAACGGCATCCGCATCCCGGGCTCGCCCGCGCCTCCGAGGAACAGCGCGTACGCCGACCATGAGAAGGACGCAACAACACCCAGGGAGACCAGCGTGTCCATGGTCGCCGTCGAGTGCCGCAGCCCACGCGACGCCCGTACGTGGAACGGCCAGGAGCTCCAGACCGCGACCGGGGCGGCCAGCACGAAGCACAGCCACTGCCAGTTGCGGAACTGCCATGCGGGCACCATCGACAGGACGAGCACCGGCACGGCGAGCAGCGCGGTGACCGTCAGCCGCTCGCGCTCCCGCCGGGCGTCTTCAGGCTCCGCCTCGTCCTCGTCCTGGCGTTCCGGTTGCTCGGGAGGGGCGGGGAGGGTGGCCGTGTAGCCGGCCTTCTCGACCGTGGCGACGAGTTCCTCGGGAGGGACATGGGCCGGATGGCTCACCCGGGCCCGCCCGGTGGCCAGGTTGACGGTCGCGGTGACGCCGTCCAGCTTGGCGAGCTTCTTCTCGACACGGTTCACGCAGGCCGCGCAGGTCATCCCGCCGACGGTCAGGTCGGTCGTCACGACGACGGCCACCGGTTCGGCACTCATCCGCCGCCGCTCCCGTGCGTGCCGCCCATGTCCATGTCCATACCGCCCCCGCCGCTGTCGCCGCCTCCACCCCCGCCGTCGTCTCCGTCACGGCTCGTTCCGGTTTCGTGCATGCCGGGCGCCACGGGACCGACGGCGGCACCGGCCGCGTACGACGCCACGAACATGAGCGCGAGCAGGAGCAGGAAGCCGCACAGCGCGGGCGGCGGCACCAGCTTCCGCAGGGCCGAGACGGCGGCCACACCCGCGCCTGCAGCTGTGGCTGTGCCCGTGCCGGCACCCGCGCTCGGGGAGGATTGTCGGGACTCGCCCATTCCGGTTCTCCAGATCGCACGGCGTCGGCCGGTCCGGGCCGTGACGGTCCAGAAGTCGGGCGCGCACCCCTGTGAGTTCCGGCGGGGGCTTGTGGCGTACGTCACTCTGGCAGGGCTGTCACCCCTCCTGGCCGGTGCGGCATCCGTACGTCGACCGCCGTGAGCGCCAACGCCAGGGGCCCCGGCGCCAGGAACGCCAGCGGCAGCAGCATCCAGGCGCACAACGCGGCCGCCGCGACGGCGAGCACGACGAGACCGCTGCCGCCCACATCCCGTACGGAGTCCCGGGCGGCCCCGCCGACGGCCGCCCGCCAGTCGGTGAGCGACTCGGGGCGCCCGCAGGCGCGAAGGCCCACGACAGCCGCGTACACGCCGATGGCGGCGGCGACGATCGCGAACAGCGGGGCACCCGGCAGTCCGGCGCGGGCCAGGGCGAGGTCCGCCCAGAGCAGCAGGACACCGGCCAGGGACAGTGCCCCGGCCACGAGGTCCCCGGCGCGCAGGCGTCGCCGCAGCATCGCCAAGTACCGTCCGGCGGTGGCCGGTCGGTCCTCGCGGGCGCCGCGCAGGACCGCGCACGCCGTGGACAGTGCCGCCGGCAGGGTGACGACCGGCAGCGACACGAGGGCCGTGCAGACGCCGACGCTCAGCACGTCCGCGAAGAGCGTCATGCGCGGTCCGAAGATCTCGCCCGTCTCGCGGGCCTGTCCGGCGCTCATCCCTTGATCCCGGAGTTCGCCATGCCCTCGACCAGGAACCGCTGGAAGGCGAGGAAGAACAGGACGATCGGGAGGAGGGCGATCACCGACATCGCGAACATCGGGCCGAACGCGGACTGGCTGGACGCGTCCACGAACGACCTGAGCGCCAGCGTGAGCGTGAACTTCTCCGGCGAGAAGAGGTAGATCAGCTGCGTGAAGAAGTCGTTCCAGGTCCAGATGAAGGTGAAGATCGCGGTCGTGATCAGCGCGGGTCGCGTCAGTGGCAGGATCACCAGGAAGAAGCTCCTGAAGGGCCCGCAGCCGTCGATCCGTGCCGCCTCCTCCAGCTCGCGTGGCAGCCCTCGCATGAACTGCACGATGAGGAAGACGAAGAACGCCTCTGTGGCAAGGAACTTGGGGAGGATCAGCGGCCAGTAGGTGTTCACCATGCCGAGCTGGTTGAAGATGATGTACTGCGGGATCAGCACGGCGTGGTGCGGCAGCATGATCGTCGCGATCATGAAGGCGAAGAGCGGGCCGCGGAAGCGGAATCGCAGCCGGGCGAAGGCGTACGCGGCCAGTGAGCAGCTCAGTACGTTCCCGACGACCGCGCCGCCCGCGATGAACAGCGAGTTGCCGAGCAGCTGCCACACGGAGACGTCGTTCACTCCGTCGAGGGCTGTCGTGTAGTTGGACCATTCCAGGCTGCTGGGCAGCAGGTCGAGGCTGGCGATGACCTCGTCGGCGGGCTTGAGCGAGGTCGCGAGCAGCCACGCCAGCGGGTACAGCATCACGAGCAGCGCGGCCAGACAGCCGAGGTGCAGGGCGATGCGACGCCAGGCAACCGGCTTGCGTACGGCGACGGTTGAGGTGGTCATCGGACGCCCCCATCGGTGTCTGACGCGTAGAAGACCCAGGAGCGCGAGGTCCGGAACAGTACGGCGGTGACCGCGCCGATGACGAGGAGCAGTACCCAGGCCATCGCGGAGGCGTAGCCCATGTGGGAGGCGACGAAGCCGCGGTCGTAGAGGTAGAGCGTGTAGAAGAGCGTCGAGTCGGCCGGACCGCCCTTGCCCGCGCTCACCGCGAACGCGGGGGTGAAGACCTGGAAGGCCTGGATGGTCTGGAGCACCAGGTTGAAGAAGATCACCGGGGAGAGCATGGGCACGGTGATGGACAGGAACCGGCGCCAGCGGCTCGCTCCGTCCACGGCCGCCGCCTCGTACAGCTCCGAG
This sequence comes from Streptomyces sp. NPDC050988, assembly GCF_044456225.1. Lineage (NCBI taxonomy): Bacteria > Bacillati > Actinomycetota > Actinomycetes > Kitasatosporales > Streptomycetaceae > Streptomyces > Streptomyces sp. NPDC050988. Next base: position 27,751 of record NZ_JBITFQ010000023.1, read on the forward strand.
GGGATCTGCTGGAGACCGGCCAGGAAGATGACCATGGGGGCGCCGAACTGCCACACCGTCAGCAGGGCGACCGTGAAGAGTGCCCAGCCGGGTTTGTTGACCCAGCCGCCGGTGCCCAGGAGGTTGTCGACCGTGCCGCCGTCGTTGAAGATGGCCCGCCACACGAGGGCGATGGACATCGAGGTGCCGAGCAGGGAGGGCGCGTAGAAGGCGGATCGGTAGAAGCCCTTGCCGCGCCGCATGGACTTCAGGGCGAGCGCGACGACCAGGGCGAGGCCGAGTTGGAGGGGTACGGCGATGACCACGTAGGTGAGGGTCGCGACCACCGAGCGCCAGTAGCGCGGGTCCTCCGTGAACATCTGTGTGTAGTTGCGCAGGCCCACCCACTGGGGCGGGTTGAACAAGTCGTAGTCCGTGAAGGAGAGATAGAGCGAGACGGCCATCGGGAGCAGGGTCAGCACGGCGGCGCCGAGAACCCACGGGGAGAGGAACACCCAGGCGGCGCCCTCGCGTTGGCGCTTACCGGGTCGCTTCGGTGGTGTGGAGGGCTTCCCGGTGCGGGCGGGCGCCGGTATCTCGGTGGTGGTCATGACCTCAGCTCCGCCTTCGCCTCGGTGATGTAGTTCTCGGCCGCCTCGCGGGGCGACAGCCGCTCGTACGACACCTGGTCGTAGTCGCGCTGGAAGGTGGTTTGCAAGGCGCTGTCTCCCGAAGGGGGTGCCTGGGGCGGGGCGTTGAGCTTGCCTTCGAAGGGCGCCTGGTATTCGTAGATGGTCTTGTCGAAGTCCTTGAGGTCCGAGGAGATCTCGTCGCGGATCGACTCGTTGACCGGGATGCCGCGGCTCGCGCCGACGATCTTCGCCGCCTCCCTGTCGTTCAGCATGAAGTCGACGAGCTGGGCGGATTCCTTCGGGTGTCCGGTGTCGGCGGCGACGCCCATGAACATGGAGGGCTTGAAGTACTGGCCCGGTGTGCCGTCCTCGTTCGACGGCATGGGGGCGAGCGAGATCCCGTCCGGGATGAGGGCGAGGTAACCGCTGGCCGGGGCGTCCCAGTTCGTCTCGGAGAGTGCCGTGCCGCGGCCCAGCGGGGTGTTCTCGACCGAGCCGTCGAGCTGTGTCGTCTGCTCGGCGGACGAGACCGCGCCCTCGCGCCGCAGCTTGTCGGTGAAGGTCCACCAGCGCGTGAGGTCGTCGGCGGTGAAGCCGAGTTGGTTGTCCTTTGTGTACAGGGACTTGCCCTGGCCGCGCAGCCAGATCTCGAAGGCGTCCTCGCTCTGCCCCGGGTCGGTGCCGCCCGGCTTGCCGGTCCTCTCGGCCAGCTCGCGCATGGCGTCGGCCCATTCCGTCCAGGTCCAGCCCGCCTTGGGCAGCTCGACTCCGGCGGCCTTCCACTTCGTGGTGTCGTAGACCATGGTCTCGGTGCCGCGGCCCTGCGGGATGGCGTACAGCTTTCCGTCCACCTTGCCGGTGGCCAGCAGCCCCGGCTCGAACTCCCCCGTTTTGAGGACGGACCGCTGCTTGCCGAGGTCGAGGAGGACGCCGCCGGACGCGTACTGGTCGATCATGCGGTAGTCGAGCTGCATCACGTCGGGGGCGTCGCCGCCGGCGGCCTGGGTGGCGAGCTTCTGCTTGTACGGCTCGTAGCCCGCGAAGGAAGTCTGTACTTCTATGCCCGGATGTTCCTTCTCGAAGAGGTCTACGGCCTCCTGGGTTCGGGCCGCTCTGTCCGGATTGCCCCACCAGGTGTAGCGCAGCGAGACCTTGCCACCCGCACTGGTCGACTCGCCCTCGCCTGAGCAGGCGGTGAGTGCCGCGGCCGCCACGCAGAGCGCCAGGGCCGCCGCCGCCGTGCGAGGTGCCAGGGCCGCCGCCGTGCGGGGCGGCCGGGACTTGGCTGCCCTGCGGGACGGCCAGGACTTCCTTGTCCTGTTTCCGGGCATGAGTGGGTCACCTCTTTCGCTAGAAAGCGCTTCCACCCCCCTGATACGACCCTAGGGAAGGTCCTGATGTCAGAACAAGACCCGTGCATCGCTTCTGTCGCGACCGCCGCTTCCGCCGCGACCGTGGCTGCCGCCGCGACCGTCGCTTCTGCCTCGTCCGGCGCGGGGAGGCGGCGTTGTGCGGTGGTGGGGTTGGGTGCTCGTGCCCGGATGTTCACCGAGGCGATCACCGGGCCGTACTCGGACCGGATCGAGTTGGTGGGTTTCTGTGACGTCAATGGCCGGCGTATGGCCGTCCACAATGAGTGGATCGCGGCCGATCATCCTGGGCGTGGGCCCGTGGCTGCTTACACCGCTGAGGACTTCGAGGTGATGTTGCGGCGTGAGCGGGTCGATCTTGTTGTGGTGTGCAGTGTCGACCGCACCCATGACGACTACATCGTGCGGGCGCTGGAGGCGGGGTGCGACGTCGTCACGGAGAAGCCGATGACCACGGACGCCGACAAGGCCCGCCGCATTCTCGATGCCCGGCGGCGGACCGGGGGCGATGTGCGGATTGCCTTCAACTACCGCTACAACCCGGTGCATTCGGCCGTACGGGAACTCATCGCGGGCGGGGAGATCGGTGAGGTCGGGTCGGTGCACTTCGAGTGGCTGCTCGATCTGCGGCACGGTGCGGACTACTTCCGACGGTGGCACCGGGACAAGGCCAACTCCGGTGGGCTGATGGTTCACAAGGCCACGCATCACTTCGATCTCGTCAACTGGTGGTTGGGGACGGAGCCGGAGACCGTGTTCGCGCAGGGTGGGCTGTTCTTCTACGGCGAGGAGGCCGGGCGGCGGCGGGGGCTTGCTCGGCCCTATGCCCGGGCCCATGGGGCCGCTGCCGCGGAGGGGGATCCGTTTGCCGTGCGGCTTGCGGACTCGGAGGTGCTGCGTGCGCTCTATCTGGAGGCGGAGCGGGAGGACGGGTATCACCGGGACCAGAACGTGTTCGGGGCCGGGGTGAGCATCGAGGACGATATGGCTGTGCTTGTGCGGTATGCCTCTGGGGCCTCGCTGACCTATCACCTGACCGCCTATTCGCCCTGGGAGGGGTATCGCGTTGCCTTCAACGGGAGCGAGGGGCGGTTGGAGCTGTTGGTGGAGGAGTCGACGTGGGTTCGGCCCTCGGTGCGGGCCGATGGTGCGAGTCCTGTCATGCACGGCTCTGCCGTCGGCGATGAAGTCGGGCGTACGGAGTTGTTGTTGCGGCGGTTCTGGAAGCCGGCTCGTGTGGTGGAGGTCGGGGGCGGGGAGGGTGGGGCTTCGACTGAGGGTGGGCATGGGGGTGGGGATGTGCGGATGTTGGCCGATCTGTTCGGGTACCGGGCCGGTGGGGACGCCTTGGGGCGGGCAGCGGATGCGGTTGACGGGGCGAAGTCGTTGGTTACCGGGCTGGCCGCCAACGAGTCGTTCGTGACCGGGCTGCCTGTTCGGGTGCGGGATCTGTTGGATGTCGTCGGTCCGGCTTACCTCACCAAGTGACGTGCAGGCTCTGGGGTGAGCGGTGGATCAGGGTCGGGCGCATGGTGACCGGGTGGTCGTCGGTCAGGCGGAGGGTGGGGAAGCGGGTCGTCAACTGTTCCAGGGTGAGGCGGAGTTGCTCTCTTGCCAGTTGTGATCCTGGGCAGGTGTGCACGCCCAGGCCGAATGCCAGGTGGCGGCCCGGGGTGCGGGTGATGTCGAACTCGTCCGGGCGGGGGTGGCGGGATCCATCGCGGTTGGCCGCGCCGAATGCCACGAACACCGTTGATCCGGTGGGGAGTTCTGTGCCTGCGAGGGTGATCGCGCGGGTGGTGGTTCGGCGGAAGCCCTGTAGTGCCGTGTCGTAGCGGGCCGCCTCCTCAATTGCCGCGGGGATGCGGTCCGGCTCTGCGCAGAGGAGGTTCCACTGGGGCGGGTGGCGGAGGAGGTGCAGGACCGTCGTGCCGATCAGGGCTGTGGTGGTGAGGTGGCCTGCCAGGAGGAAGTTCTGCAGGTGGGCCACCAGTTCGTGGCGTTGGTCGAGTGTCAGGTCGGTGGTGGGTGGGGGCTCAGGTGTGAGGGAGGTGATCAGTTCTGTGCAGAGGTCGTTCTGGGGGGTCGTTTTGTGGGCGCGGATGAAGGCGTCCAGTGTCTGTTGCATTGCTACGACGTCCTGGGCCGCTCTTACTTGTTCGGCCTCCAGCATGGGGCGGAAGAGCAGTTCCTCTGCTCGGTAGCCTCCGTGTACTGCTTTGGGGACGTCTTTGGGGTCCAGGCCTACGATCCTGCCGATGACTTCGCCCGGGAGGCGCTGGGCGTACGCCGTCATCAGGTCGGCTTGGCCCTTATCGGCGAAGGCGTCGATGAGGGCCGATGCTCGTTCCGCCGCGTACGGGAGCACTGCGGCGACTCTGGCGGGTGACAGGCCTCGTACGATCGGGGCGCGTAGGTGCTGGTGGTGGGAGCCGTCGGCTGTGACGACCACGGGGCGGCCGCCGAAGCCGCCGCCCAGGACCGCGAGGGCGGCTGGGGCCGGCATCACGTCCGGGCGCAGCGCGTTCGCCGAGGAGAAGTCGTCCGGGCGGCGGAGGATCTCTCTGATGTCCTCGTCCCTCGCCGCCAGCCAGGCGTCCAGTTCCGGGATGAACGTCAGGCCTTTGGCCCGTCTCGCGCGTTCGTAGTGGGGGTACGGGTTGCGTTGCAACTCGTCTAGCCTGCCGTGCAGTTCACGGTCCACGGGGTCATGGTGCCGGATGGGGTGGGGCGTGGGTAGGGCGCTTCTGGTCCGGTGGGTGGGGCGGGGCCGTGCCGGTATGTCACGTTCGCGACTGCTGGGCATACGGCCCTGAGTTTCATGGTGGGCGTTTCCAGCGGGAGCCGTACGTCGCGAACGTTGACACACCGGCACGGCCCCGCCCCGCGCGCGCTGGCGGCTGCTGCGCCGTTGAGTGCCTACGATCCTGGCGTGGTTCGGTTTTGTGTGCGGCGGGACAGTGGCCTCGATGCCGGTGAGGCGTGGCGGCGGGTCACGTTGTGGGAGCGGCATGGGGATGTGGTGCCGTTGACCCGGATCACTGTTGTCGCGGGGGCGGCGGAGGGTGGGGTGGGCAGCGTGTTCGTTGCTCGGTCCGGGATTGGGGCCCTTGCGTTTGATGACCCCATGGAGGTTGTCGTGTGGCGGCCGCCTGTGGGAGGGCGGGCCGGGGTCTGTCGGCTCGTCAAGCGGGGGAGCTTTGTCACTGGGTGGGCCGAGATCGAGGTGCGTTCGGGGGGCGGTGGTGGTGGTTCGCGGGTGGTGTGGCGGGAGGAGTTGAGGGTGCGGGGAGTGCCCCGGGTTTTTGATTCCTTGGTGGGGTGGGTGGCCCGGTGGGTGTTCGGGCGGGCGGTGCGTCGGCTGTTGGGGGCGTCCTGACCGCGGTGGTCCGGGGTTCAGGAGTTACTGAATTCAGGCATTGCTGTACTGTTGGGGTGTGCTGACTGCTGCCTCCGACATCGACGTGCTGGTCCGTTTCGGCCGCGCGCTCGCCGATCCCATCCGCTGCCGGATTCTGCTCGTCCTGCACCAGGCTCCCGCCTACCCGGCCGACCTCGCCGACCAGCTCGGCATCTCCCGTACGCGGCTGTCCAACCATCTCGCCTGTCTGCGCGACTGCGGTCTGGTCGTCACCGTGCCCGATGGCCGGCGCACGCGTTACGAGCTCGCCGACGAGCGCCTCGGTCACGCCCTCGACGACCTGCGTGCGGTGGTGGTCGCGGTGGAGGCGGACAGAAGCTGCCCCGACGCCGACGCGAAGGGCTGCTGCTGATGACCGCGGTGTCCCTCGGGCCCTCGTCGGCCCGCCGTGAGACGCTCGCGCGGCGAATACGGCTACTGGTCGCCGCGACGATCATCTACAACGTCATCGAGGCTGTGACGGCCCTGACCGCGGGCATGGTTGCCTCGTCCACCGCGCTGATCGGATTCGGGCTGGACTCCGTCATCGAGGTCTCCTCCGCCGCCGCGGTCGCCTGGCAGTTCTCCGCCCGCGACCATGCGCTCCGCGAAGCCCGGGAGCACAGGACCCTGCGGATCATCTCGGTCTCGTTCTTCGTGCTCGCCGTGTACGTGACCATCGATGCCGTCCGCGCGCTGACGGGCACCGGCGAAGCCGAGCGTTCACTGCCGGGCATCGTGCTCGCCGCCCTCTCCCTGGCTGTGATGCCGTTCCTGTCCGCTGCCCAGCGGCGCGCCGGAAGGGAACTCGGCTCCGCCTCCGCGGTCGCCGACTCCAAGCAGACCCTGCTGTGCACGTACCTCTCGGCCGTGCTCCTGGCCGGCCTCGTCCTCAATGCCACCCTCGGCTGGTCCTGGGCCGACCCCGTCGCCGCCCTCGCCATCGCCGCCCTCGCCGTCAAGGAAGGCCGCGACGCCTGGCGGGGCAAAGGCTGCTGCGCCCCGGCTGTCGCACCCACGGCTGCCCCGTCCAACGACGACGCGGGCTCGTGCGGCTGCTGCTCGTGAGCATCTCGTCGAGCGAAAGTCTGTGGAGTGCGGTTGTGTGGAGTTGCGAGACTGGGACCCATGAGCGACATGGAGAGATTCCGTCGGGCCGTTGTCGCGTGGGCGGCCAGTGGGGTGGGAGCCTCGGCGGCCGGGGAAAGCGCGCGGGAGCTGGCGGTCGGGGTCGGGCTGCGTACCGTCGTGCTCGTCGAAGGCGGTAGTGATCAGGTCGCCGTCGAGGCGTTGGCCGCGCGGCGTGGTCGGGATCTGGACACTGAAGGTGTGTCGGTCGTGCCGCTCGGGGGTGCTACCAGTGTCGGCAGATTCGTCGATCTGTGCGGGCCCCAGGGACTTGGCGTGCGGCTGGCCGGCTTGTGCGATGTCGGGGAGGAACGCTTCTTCCGGCGGGCCTTGGAACGGGCCGGGCTCGGTTCCGACATCCCGCCCGACGGGCTGGAAGCGCTTGGTTTCTACGTGTGCGACGTGGACCTGGAGGACGAGTTGATCCGCTCCCTGGGCGCCGAGGGTGTGCAGCAGGTCGTGGTGGATCAGGGGGAGTCACGGCCGTTCCGTACTTTCCGGAACCAGCCCGCCCAGCGGGAGCGGACCCTGGAGCAGCAGTTGCGGAGGTTCCTGGGCACGCACAGTGGTCGCAAGGCCCAGTACGCGCGCGAGATGGTCGAGAGTCTCGATCTGGAGCGGACGCCTCAGCCGTTGGAGCGCCTCCTCGCCCACGTCTGACGCCCACGTCTGACGCCTACGTCTGACGCCTACGTCTGACGCCCACGTCTGACGCCCACGTCTGGTTCCCGGCCGCTTCTGACTCTCGCCCACGTCTGGTTCTCGGCGGCCTCGGCAGCGGCAGCTTCTGACTCTCGGCCGTGTTCGGCTCCCGGCCGTGTTTGGCTCCCGGTCGTGTTTGGGCTCTCGCCCCGGCCTGAGCAGACACGCGTCGGCCTTGGCCGCAGCCTGCGTGCAGGTGTGCCTGTCAGGCCACCGAGCCGATTCTCGCGGTGGGCTTCGGTGTTGATGAGCTGTCGTGGTGGATGGGGGTGTGCGCGCCGGTCAGTGATACTCCGGTGCCGCCTCGCCTGTTCGCGACGATCTCCGCTGCGATGGAGAGGGCCGTCTCCTCGGGCGTACGGGCTCCCAGGTCAAGCCCGATCGGGGAGTGCAGGCGGGTCAACTCCAGCTCGGTGACGCCGACTTCGCGGAGGCGTTCGTTGCGGTCCAGGTGGGTGCGGCGGGAGCCCATCGCGCCGACGTAGGCCACGGGGAGGCGGAGGGCCAGTTGGAGGAGGGGTACGTCGAACTTGGCGTCGTGGGTCAGGACGCACAGGACCGTGCGGGCGTCGACCTGGGTTCGCTCCAGGTAGCGGTGCGGCCAGTCGACCACGATCTCGTCCGCCTCCGGGAAGCGGGCCGCTGTCGCGAAGACCGGGCGGGCGTCGCACACCGTGACGCGGTAGTTCAGGAACTTGCCGATGCGGACCAGGGCGGAGGCGAAGTCGATCGCTCCGAAGACGATCATCCTGGGTGGCGGGACCGATGATTCGATGAGGAGTGTGAGGGGTGCTCCGCAGCGAGAGCCCTGCTCTCCGATTTCCAGGGTGCCCGTGCGGCCCGCGTCCAGGAAGGCGCGTGCCTCGTCCACGGCCGTCCGGTCCAGTTCGGGGTGGGCGCCGAATCCGCCCTCGTACGAGCCGTCCGGGCCGACCAGCAGGGCTCGGCCCAGGAGTTCCGGAGGTCCGGATGCGATACGCGCCACGGCCGCCGCCTCCCCTCGCGTGGCGGTGGCGAGGGCCGAAGCGAAGATCTCCCGGTTGGAGTCCTCGGTGCGTACCGGCGTCACCAGGATGTCGATGATCCCGCCGCACGTCAGACCCACCGCGAACGCGTCCTCGTCGCTGTAGCCGAAGCGTTCGAGGACCGGTTTACCGTCCGCCAACGCCTGTTGGCACAGCTCGTACACCGCGCCCTCCACACAGCCGCCGGAGACCGAGCCGATCGCCGTGCCGTCGGAATCGACGGCCAGTGCGGCGCCCGGTTGGCGGGGCGCGCTGCCGCCGACGGCCACCACGGAGGCCACGGCGAAGTCGCGCCCCTGCTCGACCCACCGGTGCAACTCTTCGGCGATGTCCAGCATGTCTCGGTCTCCTGACGGTGGTTGGGGATGGGGTCTTCGGCTGGGCGGGCGGGCCGTCGCGGACGGCCCCGCGCTGCCGCGCCCCGTCAGGGGCGCGGGGAACTGCGCGCCCGGCCACATCGGACCCGCAGACGAACCCCGCACCCCGCGGAGCGCCTAGTGGACGCCCATCCAGCTCTCGATCGGGTTCAGAGCAAAGTAGACGATGAAGATTGCCGTGAGGCCCCACATGAAGGCCCCGATCTCCCGGGCTTTGCCCTGGGCGACCTTGATGGCGACGTAACTGATGACTCCGGCCGCGACGCCCGCGGTGATGGAGTACGTGAACGGCATGATGACGACCGTCAGGAAGACGGGGATCGCGGTGGCGCGGTCGGCCCAGTCGACGTGCCGGGCGTTCATCATCATCATGGCGCCGATGACGACCAGGGCCGCGGCCGCGACCTCGCCGGGGACGATCGCCGTCAGCGGGGTGAAGAAGAGACAGGCCGCGAAGAACAGGCCCGTGATGACGGAGGAGAGGCCGGTGCGGGCGCCTTCGCCGACGCCTGTGGCGGACTCGACGAACACCGTCTGGCCGGAGGCGCCCGAGACGCCGCCGATCGCGCCGCCCGCGCCGTCGATGAACAGCGCCTTGGACAGGCCCGGCATCCGGCCCTTGTCGTCGGCCAGTTTGGCCTCGGTGCCGACGCCGATGATGGTGGCCATCGCGTCGAAGAACCCGGCGAGGACCAGGGTGAAGACGATCATTCCGACCGTCATCGCGCCGACCTGGCCCCAGCCGCCGAACTCCACGTCTCCGAAGATCGAGAAGTCCGGCATGGACACCGCGCTGCCGTGCAGCTCGGGCGCGCCACTGGCCCACTGCTTGGCGTCGATGACGTCGAGTGCGTTGAGGACGACGGCGAGTACGGTGCCGCCGACGATGCCGATCAGGATCGCGCCGGGGATGCCGCGCGCCTGGAGCATGAAGATGGCGAGCAGGGTGACGGCGAAGAGCAGGACCGGCCAGCCGGCGAGTTCACCGGTCGCGCCGAGGGAGAGCGGGGTCGCCTTGCCCTGGTGGACGAAGCCCGCCTTCACCAGTCCGATCAGGGCGACGAACAGGCCGATGCCCATCGTGATCGCGTGCTTCAGTGCGAGGGGGATCGCATTCATGATCATCTCGCGCAGCCCGGTGACCACCAGGAGCATGATCACGACGCCGTACATCACACACATGCCCATGGCCTGCGGCCAGGTCATCTGGGGTGCGACCTGCGAGGAGAGGACACCGGAGACGGAGAGTCCGGCGGCCAGGGCGAGCGGCACCTTGCCGAAGAAGCCCATCAGGAGCGTGGTGAAGGCCGCCGCGAACGCGGTCGCGGTGATCAGGGCCTTCTGGCCGAGCGTGTCCCCCGCCGCGTCCTTGCCGGACAGGATCAGGGGGTTGAGCAGCAGGATGTACGCCATCGCCATGAAGGTGGTGACGCCGCCGCGCACCTCACGCGCGACCGAGCTTCCTCGCTTGGATATGTGAAAGTACCGGTCGAGCCAGGACCTGCCGGCCGGGATACGGGTTCCTTCACCCGCATCGTCGGCGGTGGTCCTCGGCTCCAGTGACTGCTGGGTCATGTGGGCCTACTCCCAAGGTTCACAGGGGCACCCGCTGTCGCCTTCGGCGTGTGCGGGATTTGGGAAGGTGCTTCGGCCGCACGACCCGGGGGACGGCCCGAGACGAACGAATCGTGGTGCTGCACGTGGACCGGTGCCGGGGGTGCCGTTGGACGTACGGTCACCCGGTGCCGGGGTGCCGTTGTTGTGCCCACCCGTTCCGCCCTGCGGAACGCCTGCCCACAACAACGGCGGGGCGCTATGCCGTGCCGGTGAGGTGTTCCGGTCGGACCGGCGTCCTGTTGAGCTCCAAGCCCGTCGCGTTCCGGATTGCCGCCAGTACGGCCGGAGTCGACGACAGAGTCGGTGCCTCGCCGATGCCACGGAGCCCGTACGGCGCGTGGTCGTCGGCGAGTTCGAGCACGTCGACGGGGATGGTCGGCGTGTCGAGGATCGTGGGGATGAGGTAGTCGGTGAAGGAGGGGTTCCTGACCTTCGCCGTCTTCGGGTCGACGATGATCTCCTCCATGACCGCGATGCCCAGGCCCTGGGTCGTACCGCCCTGGATCTGGCCGATGACGGACAGCGGGTTGAGCGCCTTGCCGACGTCCTGGGCGCAGGCCAGTTCGATGACCTTCACCAGGCCCAGTTCGGTGTCCACCTCGACGACCGCGCGGTGGGCGGCGAAGGAGTACTGGACGTGGCCGAAGCCCTGGCCCGTACGGAGGTCGAAGGGCTCGGTCGGCCGGTGCCGCCACTCCTCCTCGACCTCGACGGCCTCGCCTTCGAGTACGTCCACCAGGTCGGCCAGTACCTCGCCGCCGTCGGTGACGACCTTGCCACCCTCCAGGAGCAGTTCGGCGGTGGCCCAGGCGGGGTGGTACGTACCGAACTTGCGGCGGCCGATCTCCAGGACCTTCTCGCGGACCAGCTCGCAGGAGTTCTTGACGGCACCGCCGGTGACGTACGTCTGGCGGGACGCGGAGGTCGAACCGGCCGAGCCCACCTGGGTGTCCGCCGGGTGGATCGTCACCTGGGCGACACCCAGCTCGGTGCGGGCGATCTGCGCGTGGACGGTGACGCCGCCCTGGCCGACCTCCGCCATCGCGGTGTGGACGGTGGCCACCGGCTCACCGCCGACAACTTCCATGTGGACCTTGGCCGTCGAGTAGTCGTCGAAGCCCTCGGAGAAGCCGACGTTCTTGATGCCGACCGCGTAGCCGATGCCTCGTACGACGCCTTCGCCGTGGGTGGTGTTGGAGAGGCCGCCGGGCAGCTGGCGGACGTCCGCCGCCTCTCCGGCCGCGAGCCACTGCTGCTCCGGCGGCAGGGGCATCGCCTTGACACGGCGCAGGAGTTCGGCGACCGGGGCGGGCGAGTCGACCAGCTGGCCGGTCGGCATGACCGTGCCCTGAGACATCGCGTTGAGCTGCCGGAACTCGACCCTGTCCATGCCCACCTTGTCGGCGAGTTTGTCCATCTGGGCCTCGTAGGCGAAGCACGCCTGGACCGCGCCGAAGCCGCGCATGGCGCCGCAGGGCGGGTTGTTGGAGTAGAGGGCGATCGATTCGATGTCGACGTCTTCGAGTACGTACGGGCCGACCGCGAGGGACGCCGCGTTGCCGACGACCGCCGGGGACGCGGAGGCGTACGCGCCGCCGTCCAGGACGATGCGGCACTTCATGTGCGTGAGCTTGCCGTCCTTGGTCGCCCCGTGCTCGTAGTGGAGCTTCGCGGGGTGGCGGTGGACGTGGCCGAAGAAGGACTCGAAGCGGTTGTAGACGATCTTGACTGGCTTGCCCGTGCGGAGTGCCAGGAGGCAGGCGTGGATCTGCATCGACAGGTCCTCGCGGCCGCCGAACGCGCCGCCGACGCCGGAGAGCGTCATGCGGACCTTGTCCTCGGGGAGGCCGAGGACCGGAGCGATCTGCTTGAGGTCCGAGTGCAGCCACTGGGTGGCGATGTAGAGGTCGACGCCACCGTCCTCGGAGGGCACGGCGAGGCCGGACTCGGGGCCGAGGAAGGCCTGGTCCTGCATGCCGAAGGTGTACTCGCCCTCGACGATGAAGTCGGCGCGTTCACGGGCCGCCTCAACGTCGCCGCGGACGATCGGCTGACGGTGCACGATGTTCGGGTGCGGGACATGGCCGATGTGGTGGTCGTCGCGGTTCTCGTGGACGAGGATCGCGTCCGGCGCGGTCGCGGACAACTCGTCGGTGATGACGGGGAGTTCGCGGTACTCGACCTTGATCTTGGCGGCGGCGCGGCGCGCGGTCTCCGGGTGGTCGGCCGCGACGATCGCGACCGGCTCGCCGTGGTGGCGGACCTTGCCGTGCGCGAGCACCGGCGTGTCCTGGATCTCCAGGCCGTAGTTCTTCACGTCGGTCGGCAGGTCGTCGTACGTCATGACGGCGTAGACGCCGGGCGTCGCGAGGGCCTCACCGGTGTCGATGGAGACGATCTCGGCGTGCGCGACCGTGGAGCGCAGGATCTGGCCCCAGAGCATGTCCTCGTGCCACATGTCGGAGGAGTACGCGAACTCGCCGGTGACCTTGAGGATGCCGTCCGGGCGGAGCGTGGACTCGCCGATGCCGCCCTTGGTCCGGGAACCCTGGGTGACCTTGGTGGGGGTGCCGAGGGGAGCGCTTTTGCCAGTCATGGTCAGACCGCCTCTCCCTGACGGGCGGCCGCCAGGCGGACCGCGTCCATGATCTTCTCGTAGCCGGTGCAGCGGCAGAGGTTGCCCGACAGCGCCTCGCGGATGTCCGCGTCGCTCGGGGTCGGGTTGCGCTCCAGCATCTCGTCGGCGGCGACCAGCAGGCCGGGCGTGCAGAAGCCGCACTGGACGGCGCCGGCGTCGATGAACGCCTGCTGGATCGGGGAGAGTTCGGTGCCCTCGCCGGCCTGCGAGTCGGACGGCCTGGCCTCCCACCGCTTGGCCGCGTCCAGGGGCGTACCGCAGGCTCCGGAAGCTCCGGAGGCACAACCCCCGTGCTCCGCGCGCTGTTTGGCGAAGTCGGCGAGGCCCTCGACCGTGACGACCTCGCGGCCCTCGACCTGGCCGGCCGCGACCAGACAGGAACACACCGGCACGCCGTCCAGGCGGACCGTGCAGGAGCCGCACTCGCCCTGCTCGCAGGCGTTCTTGGAGCCGGGAAGACCCATGCGCTCGCGCAGGACGTAGAGCAGGCTCTCGCCCTCCCAGACGTCGTCGGCTTCCTGCGGACGGCCGTTGACCGTGAAATTGACGCGCATTACGCGACTCCCTCCGAATGGGCGGCGGTGCCGCGGTACGACTCCCAGGTCCAGGTCAGCGTGCGGCGGGCCATGATGCCGACCGCGTGGCGGCGGTAGCTCGCCGTGCCCCGGACGTCGTCGATCGGGTTGCAGGCGGCCGAGCACAGCTCGGCGAACTGCTTGGCGACCGACGGGGTGATGATCCTGCCGTTGTCCCAGAAGCCGCCCTCTTCGAGCGCCGCGTTCAGGAACTCCTCGGCGGCCTTGGCCCGTACGGGTGTGGGGGCTGCCGAGCCGATGCCGGTGCGGACCGTGCGCGAGGAGGGGTGCAGGGCCAGACCGAAGGCGCAGACCGCGATCACCATGGCGTTGCGGGTGCCGACCTTCGAGTACTGCTGCGGGCCGTCGGCCTTCTTGATGTGGACCGCCCGGATGAGTTCGTCGGGAGCGAGCGCGTTGCGCTTCACGCCGGTGTAGAAGGCGTCGATCGGGATCAGGCGCGTGCCTCGTACGGACTCGGCCTCGACCTCCGCGCCCGCCGCGAGGAGGGCGGGGTGGGCGTCGCCGGCCGGGGAGGCGGTGCCGAGGTTGCCGCCGACGCCGCCGCGGTTGCGGATCTGCGGGGAGGCCACCGTGTGGGAGGCGAGGGCCAGGCCGGGCAGCTCGCCGCGCAGCTGCTCCATGATCGCCGTGTACGGGACCGAGGCGCCGAGGCGGACGGACTCCTCGCCGACCTCCCACTCACCCAGTTCGCCGATGCGGTTCAGGTCCAGCAGGTACTCGGGCCGGCGGTGGTCGAAGTTGATCTCGACCATCACATCGGTGCCACCCGCAATCGGCACAGCGGTGGGGTGCTCGGCCTTCGCGGCGAGCGCCTCCTCCCAGCTGGCGGGGCGAAGGAAGTCCATGACCGGCTCTCTTCTTCGTCTCGTGGATGGTTCTGATCAAGCCAGTTCGTGTGCGGCGGGCCCGGCTCGTTCATACGTTGTTCACGTTGATTGAAATCAGTACACAGCGCCGTCGCGCACCTGGGTCAGTCACCGAAACCATGAAGGAGTTCGCTGGCCAGGGCGCGCATCTTGTAGATTCGTATGAATGGAGGGCATCAGCAACCTCCTTGTTTTCCTCCGGAAACACCACACGCAGCCTCGGGAATGAGCGACCACCTGTCGCGAAAGCCCAGGACACGGGCCATGAGGGCCGGAAACATCGTCCACCGGACCCCTCGGGCCCACTCTGCGGAGCCCGGGAACCCGTGCACGGGGCACCCATACTCGGGTCCCTCCGGGAATCATCCAGATCCATCGTAGTTTTCGAGACAGAACGGCGGCGACGAGAATGCGGCTGCGCGCACTGCTGGACACGGACGCGCTGGGCTTGCGGCTGCTCGGCGGCGAGGACGAGCTGGACCGCACGGTCCGTGGCGTGATGACCACGGACCTGCGGGACCCCAGCCGCTATCTCTCGGGCGGCGAGCTGGTGCTCACGGGCCTCGCCTGGCGCCGCGACGCCTCCGATTCGGAGCCCTTCGTACGGATCCTCGCGAGCGCCGGGGTCACCGCGCTGGCCGCCGGTGAGGCCGAGCTGGGCCCCATCCCGGAGGACCTGGTGGCGGCCTGTGCGCGGCACCGGCTGCCGTTGTTCGCCGTCAACGAGTCGGTGGCCTTCGCGACGATCACCGAGCACGTCGTACGGCAGGTGTCGGGCGAGCGTGCCGGGGATCTGGCGGCCGTCGTGGACCGGCACCGCCGGATGATGACCTCGGGTCCCGCGGGCGGCGGCCCGGACGTGGTCCTGGACCTGCTCGGCTCCGACCTGGACCTGCGGGCCTGGGTGCTCTCCCCCGCCGGGCGCCTCATCGCGGGCTCCCCCGGTGCCGAGCCGGGGCTGCCCTCCGCGGTGTGCGCGGCACTGGCCGGCGAGCACCTGGCGGCGGTCCGCACCGGGCGGCGCGGGCCGTACCGGGTGGCGGTGGGCGGCACGACATACTCTCTCTTCCCGATCCGAAGCAGTGGGCGGGGCACGGGCACGGCAGCAGGCACGGCGGTCACAACGGGCGCACCGGGCTCGCGGGACGTCCGCGAGACCGTCCTGTCGGACTGGCTGCTCGCGGTCGAGGCCGATGCCGGGGACTGGCCTGCGGAGCGGCTCGACCTGCTGGAGGGCGTGACCCAGCTGATCTCCGTGGAGCGGGACCGGCGGGACGCGGCACGCACCGTACGGCGGCGGCTCGCACAGGAGGTCCTCGAACTGGTGCAGACCGGTGCCGCGCCCGGCGAGATCGCGGCACGGCTGCGGGTCGCGGCGCCCGTGCTGCTGCCGGGGCTCGGCGCGGCCCCGCACTGGCAGGTCGTGGTCGCCCGGGTCGAGTGGGACGGCGGGGAGATCGAGGGCGGTGCGGTGGCGCAGGCGCTCCTGGAGGAGATCCTCGTCGACCCGCTGTCGTCGGGTCCCGAACCGTCCGACCGGATCGCGGTCGCCCATACGGGTGAGGAGGCCATCGCGCTCGTACCGCTTCCGGCGGTTTCCTCGGAGCACGACGGCTCGGAGGCCGGGCTGCACGCGGACACCCTCCTGGCGGCCGTACGGGACCCGCTGTCGGCGGGCCTCGACGACGACGGGCGGCTCACGCTCGGCGTCAGCGCCTCCGTGCACTCGGCGGAGGGGCTGCGCGGCGCCCTGGAGGAGGCCCGGCACGCGCGCCGGGTCGCCGCGGCGCGGGCAGGGCGGGTGTGCGCGGCCGGGCACCAGGAGCTGGCGTCGCACGTCCTGCTGCTGCCCTTCGTGCCGGACGACGTGCGTCGCGCCTTCACGGCGCGGCTCCTCGATCCTCTCCGCGACTACGACCGGCGCCACCGCGCCGAGCTGATCCCGACCCTTGAGGCGTTCCTCGACTGCGACGGCTCCTGGACCCGGTGCGCCGCCCGTCTGCACCTGCACGTCAACACGCTGCGCTACCGGGTGGGACGCATCGAGCAGTTGACGAGTCGCGATCTTTCCCGCCTGGAGGACAAGCTCGACTTCTTCCTGGCGTTGCGGATGAGCTGAGGTCACAAGCGTGTGCGGCCGGTGGCACCAAGTGCCTCCGCCGCCGCACCCCTTGTCCCACGACTTTGTGAAATCCTTCACCCACCCCCTTGGCCGGGCGAGTGCATTCGTGCTGAGATGCCGCCACCACTCAACAGCTCAATGGCGTGCTCGGGGAGGGCAACGTGGCGCATACCGCCATGTCTGGTTACGGGACGACTGCAGGGGACGATCCACTCCAGACCGCGGTGTGGCGGCTGCGCTCGCGCGCCTGCTGGGCCGACGCGGCGGCGCTCCTCGAACCGCACACGGCATCGGCCGCGCTCCAGCGGGCCTCGCTCCTCGTCGAGCGGTGCCTCTACACCGAGCAGGGCTGGGCGGAGGCGGAGGACGCGCTGCGTACGGCTGAGGCACTGGCCCAGTCCGACGACGAGCGCGGCGCCGCGGCGTGCGAGCGCGGGCAGCTCGCCTACGCGTCCACGCTGCTCGCCGTCCGCGACCGGGCCGACGAGGCACGGGCCGCACTCGGCCGGGCCGCCGCACTGATCGCGCCCGGCGCTCCGGGCCGGGCTCTGCTCGACTTCCGGCGCGGGCTGCTCGCCGAGAACCTCGCCCGTTCCCCGCAGTCCGCGCGCGCCGCCTACCGTCGCGCCCATGCCGGCGCCACCGCCCAGGACGACCCGCTCCTGCTCTCCTTCACCTGGCGCCATCTCGCCGGACTCGCCCTGCGCGAGGGCGAGTTGGCGGAGGCCCGGCACGGCTTCGGTGAATCCCTGCGCATCCGGGAGGAGTTGGGCTATCTGGTGGGCACGGCCCCGGCGTTGGCCTCCCTGGCCGACGCGGAGACCGAGCCGGAGGCCTCGCGGCTGCGTGCGGAGGCTGGGCGTCTGTTCCGGCTGCTGGGTGGCGTACCGACGTGGCTGGCGGACCAGTTGACGCCTCCGGCTGCTACGGCCTGAGCCGTGTGGCTGCCGCCGGCTTTTGTGTCGTGTGCGGGTGCGTGGGGGCTGGTCGCGCAGTTCCCCGCGCCCCTGACGGGGCGCGGCTCAGATGCTGACGAAGTGCTCCCGCAACAGCGCCTCTACCGCCGACAGGTCCTGCGCTGACAGGGCGTCCAGAAGGGCAAGATGCTGCGCCGCGTCCGCCATCAGTTCGAGGCGGGCGCGAGCGGTCGGGCTGCCGCCGAGGGGCCACTGCGCACGCCGGTGAAGCTCGTCCGCGATACGTACGAGCTGCTCGTTGCCCGCGAGGTCGAGGATCGCCCGGTGGAAGGCGCGGTCGGCCTCGGCGTACGTCGCCCGGCAGCCGACGGCCGCCGCCCGGGCCGTCTCCTCCGCGAGCGGGCGCAGGTCCTCCCAGTCGTCGGCCGGCAGGGCGCGGGCGAGCCTCAGCATCACGGGCGCCTCGATCAGCCCGCGGATCTCGGCGAGTTCGGCCAGCTCGCGGGCGCCGCGCTCGACGACGCGGAAACCCCGGTTCGGTACGACCTCCACGGCGCCCTCGGTGGCGAGCTGCTGCATGGCCTCGCGCACGGGCGTCGCCGAGACACCGAAGCTTTCGCCGAGCGCGGGGGCCGAGTAGACCTCACCTGGGGCGAGTTCGCCGGCCACGAGGGCGGCCCGCAGCGCGTCGAGGATCTGGCCGCGGACGGAGGCTCGCTGAATCGCGGGGCGGGGGGATGCGGCCGGGGAGGGGGCCGCGGAAGACGTACGGGCGGCGGGGGCGCCTCTTGAGCCGGATCCACTGCGCGCGCCTGATCCATCGCGTGCGCCTGATCCATCGCGAACGCCTGATCCATCGCGCACGCCGGGGCCGCCGGGCGCCGCCGGTGCGCTCGGCGCTCCGAGTCCGCCGGGCGTGCCGTGGCTTCCAGGTCCCCCGAAACCGCCAGGTGCGGCGGGGGCTGCGGAGGTCCCGTGGTGCCAGGGGTCTCCGAGGGCCTCCGGGGTGCCCGGGCGGCCGGAAGCGGCCGTCGGAGTCCGGCGTGCACCGGTTCCGGGGGCGTCCGCCGAGGCCGGGATCCCCTCGCGCGTCACCCTCGGCTGCGGAATCGGCGTCTCGCTGTGCGTGTGCTCCCCGCGGGCCGTGTCCTCGGGAGGAGCGGGAGCGGGAGTGGGAGTGGCGGCGGGAGCTGAAGCCGGGGTGCCGGGTGTTGCGGCGTCCCGGGGGGCGTCCTCGCGGAACGACCGGCCGGCCGGGCGCTCCCGGCCTTCGCCCGCCGCCCGGGCCTGCTGCTGGGGCACCCGTGGCGCTCCCGCGCCGGGGGCGGTCTCCGAAGGGTCTCCTGCGGTGCCGTACGCCTCGCGCGAACCGGCCTTCTCCACGGGAGCCTCCTCCATGACGGGCAGTGGTGGTGAGTATTTCGGTCGGGGTCCGGAGCGACCCCGACAGAACAGGGTAAACCTCGATCGTATCGGGTAAGGTAAGCCTTACCTGCCACCGATCACTGAACGGGGCCCTGCATGTCCGCTCCCGCCCCGGCCGAGACCTCGCCCGGCACAGAGGAACGCCTGGTCGGCTCGGCCCTCACAGCGGCGTACACGCGGATGACCGAGGTGCTCCCGGCCCTGGGTGTCACAGAACTCGCACCGCACGAACCGGCCCCGACGGGCGACCGGTGGATCTCCGTCGCAGGGCTCGCGGAGGGCGGGGCCGACCTGGACGCGTTCCTCGCGTGGGACGACGACCAGGTACTCACGGACCACGGACGGCGAGGCCGTCCGGACGTGATCGCCAGTTTCGGCCTGCACCGGTACGCCTGGCCGGCCTGTCTGCTGATCACGGTGCCGTGGTTCCTGCTGCGCCGGGTGCCCCGCTTTCCCGTGCGGCACGTCACCTTCCAGCGCATGCCAGGCAGCATCGCCGTACGCGTCGGTGAGTTCGCCTGTCTGCCGGACGACCCGGCGGCCTCGCTGCCCGGCGCCCGAGTCGTCCCCGACGAGGAGGCCCTGCGCGCGGCCGTACGGGCTGCCGTGGCCGAGCACCTGGAACCGGTCCTCGACGGATTCGGCCCCCGGACGCGACGCCGGGGCCGTGCCCTGTGGGGCATGGCGACGGACGAGGTCGTCGAGAGCCTCTGGTACGTCGCCGGGCTCCTGGGTGAGCAGCGGCGCGCGACCGAGGAGCTGGAGCGGCTGTTCCCCGGCACGACCCGGCCGTACGTCGGCACGGCCGGCTTCCGCGAGGTGACCGGTGCGAACGGCGAGTGCCTGTCCACCCGTGACCGCGCGAGCTGCTGCTTCTACTACACGCTCGACGCCGAGGACACCTGCGCCAACTGCCCGCGCAACTCCGAGGCGGTCCGCATCGCGAAGCTGACGGCGGAGGCCGCCGCGGCGGGCTGATCCTCTGGCAACAGGCCGCTTGCGGCGGGCTGATCCTCTGGCAACAGGCCGCTTGCGGCGGGCCGATGCCGTGGCAACAGGCTGACTCCACGTCACGTAAGATCAACTCAGCACGGAACCGGGCACCTTGACGGCGGTTCGTCCGGGCCCTTTGGTTACGGTCGATTCACAAAATCCTCACTTGCCGCAAGAACTTTCCGTGGAACCACCCGTAAGGGTAATCTAACTCGAACTCAACTCCCGCTCCTCAAGCGGCAGTTCGAGGAGAATGCCGTCCTCGCGCATACCCTTGCACTCCCTTGGCGGCCTCTTGCCCCGAAACCCTCTGAGGACGCACGGGATTGGGCCACTATGGCGGGCGTTACGCCCTATCCCAATGCAAGGGACCCCAGATGAGACTGACCGACATATCGCTGAACTGGCTGCTTCCCGGCGCCGTGCTGCTCCTGGGCCTGCTGGCGGCGGTTGCGGTGCTCGCGCGTGGCAAGCGCGCCGGGGAGAAGACCCACGCCGACGATTCGTGGGAGCGCACGGAAGAGCGCCGCAGGCGCAAGGAGGCCGTCTACGGCACCGCCTCCTATGTACTGCTCTTCTGCTGTGCAGCGGTCGCGGCCGCACTCTCCTTCCATGGCCTGGTCGGCTTCGGCGAGCAGAATCTGAACCTGTCCGGCGGCTGGCAGTACCTGGTGCCGTTCGGCCTGGACGGCGCGGCCATGTTCTGCTCCGTACTCGCGGTGCGCGAGGCCAGCCACGGTGACGCGGCGCTCGGCTCCCGGATACTCGTGTGGACGTTCGCGGCCGCCGCTGCCTGGTTCAACTGGGTGCACGCCCCCAGGGGTCTCGGCCACGCGGGCGCCCCGCACTTCTTCGCCGGCATGTCCCTCTCGGCCGCCGTCCTGTTCGACCGCGCACTGAAGCAGACCCGCCGCGCCGCCCTGCGCGAGCAGGGCCTGGTGCCCCGGCCGCTGCCGCAGATCCGGATCGTACGGTGGCTGCGTGCCCCTCGTGAGACCTACGGCGCCTGGTCGCTGATGCTGCTCGAGAACGTGCGCAGCCTGGACGAGGCCGTCGAGGAAGTGCGTGAGGACAAGCGGGAGAAGGAGCAGAACCGTCTGCGTCGGCGCGACCAGGAGAAGCTGGACCGTGCCCGCATCAAGGCGATCACCCGCGGCCACCGCGGAATGATCGGACGCGGCGGCGGCCGTCAGGCGGAACTCCAGCCGGCCCCGGCGGCCACCCAGGTCGCCGCGGAGCCTGCCATAGCAACGCCGGAACTACCGGCACGCGCCGCCCGACCCTCGTTGCAGCCCGTCCGCCGAGGCACTGAGTCCTCGACGGTCGATCTCACCGCGGAGGACGACACAATGGCGCTCCCTCGTCTCGACTCCCTTGAGCGCAAGCTGAAGGACCTGGAGCAGCAGTTCGGCTGATCCGGACCGGGGCCTCCCGAGGCCTCAACTCTGGACGGGGGCACGGCAGTTCATGCCGCGCCCCCGTCCAGTTTCATGTCCGCGCCCGGCCCGGTCTCACAGGCCGGCCCGGTCGGGTCTCACGTGCCTGCCCGGTCCGGTCTCACGTGCCTGCCCGGTCCGGTCTCACGGCCTGCCCTGTCCAGTTTCATGTCCGCGCGCCATCCGGCGTCACGCCACTCCCCCGTCCAGCTCGAACCACACCACCTTCCCCACCCCATGGACCCGGACGCCCCACGCGTCCGCGAGGGACTGCACCAGGATCAGGCCTCTGCCGTGCGTACCGTCGTCGGCGTTCGGTACCCGCAGTCTCGGCCTGCGTCCCACGAAGTCCCTCACCTCCACCCGGAGTCCGCGCGGGCCGACGGTGGCTGTCAGCAGCGCGTCATGGTTGGTGTGGACGAGGGCGTTGGTGACGAGCTCGCTGGTCAGTAACTCCGCTATCTCGGATCGGCCGGGCCGCCCCCAGTGGGCGAGCAGGTCCCGCAGCGCCCTGCGGACCTGAGGCACCGCCCGGAGGTCGCAGCGCCCGAGCCTGAGCCTGAGTTGCGGAACGCCGTGCTGGTCGGTCGTTCCGTCCGCTGTGTCCCCCGCCGTCGTGGTCGTCTGTACCGTCTTCGCCGAGAAGGCCCCGGATACGACGGGACCGCCTCCTCGTGCCTGCCTCTTCATGACCCCCGCCCGCACGCCGCTGTCGATTCCCCTCCTGCTCGAACACGTTCACGGAATGCATGCCCCGGCCCGGATCACGACACTCATGTCGAATCGTCAACCACCCCTGATACGTCCGGAGATGACCTGCTGCCGTCCGGAAAAGTCCCGCGCCGAACCACCCGCCCGAGCCGCCGCCACCCGACGAACGATGACGGGTGGAGACCCGGACGCCCCGGAAGTGGAGGGCCGCAAGGTGAAGGGGCTGCCGTACGCAGTTTCGGGTGCCTCTTCAAGGTCTGACCCGCGCGATCACGCCTGATCCCCGCGTCCTCACTCGCGATGAGACAGGCCAGTACATCTGCCCGTGGGGCCGGCGGTCGGCCCGGCCGTGCCGAACTCTGTCGCGCCTACGGCCCCGGGTGCCGCGCGACCACCCACACTCGGACCAACTACCGATACCGCGCTGCCGATCCGGTCGCAGTCAACCTGACATTCGTCAGGACCGGCCGCCCGCTTCTCTTCCTAGGGTTCGAGTTCACCGACTCCACGGAGGAGTAAGAAGACATGCGCAGACTTCTTCGCGGCGCCGCCGCACTCGCTCTCGCGACCGCGGCCCTGACGGCGGTCGGCACGACGGAGGCCCAGGCGGCCGACGAGTGGGCCGGCTGCCCGTACGGCGCCGTGTGCGTCTACCCGCAGAACCAGAACCCCGCCGTCAGCCCGAGCCACATCTACTGGACGTACGGCACGCACAACCTCCAGAACCAGTACGGCAATCACTGGGTGCTCAACAACCAGTACGACGGTGCGCTCGCGATGCTGTGCTACAGCAGCGGGACGGACTGCACGGCCGACATGCTCGCCGAGGGAACGGGCGTGTACGCCGACCTCACACCGATCAACTCGATCGTCCTCAGGCCGCACCTGGACTGACCCGGCCCGCACCGTCCACCGCTCGAAACCCGCCGGTGCGGTCCCGCCAGTCGTCGGGGCCGCGCCGTTCCTCCCGGGGGAGACAACCACCATGCACCGCACCGCGCGCCTACGCGGAACGGCCGGACACGTGTGGAGAACACTTCTCGCGTCCGCCGCCGCACTCCTCATCCTGTCCTCCGGTGCGGCCACACCGGCCACCGCCGCCGCCCAGGCACCCGCCGCCGCCCAGATCCCCGAGGGCGTCACCGCCGGGGTCGCCGTCTTCGACCGGCAGACGGGAACCTTCACCGAACAGGTCAACGCCGGGACGCCCTTCCGGTCCGCCTCGGTCGTCAAGCTGCTGCTGACCCTGGACTTCCTGTGGAACCGCGGGCCGTCCTACGTCATCCCGGCCGCCGACCGGGCCCGGCTCGAGCCCATGCTGCGCAGCAGCGACGACGACGCGGCCGACTACTACTGGTCCAACTACGGCGGTTCGGCGATCATCGACCGGATGGTCTCCCGGCTCGGCCTCACCGACACCGCCGGGCCGCCCGTCGGCTACCCGGGCTTCTGGGGCTACACCGCCCTGTCGGCCCGTGACACCGTGAAGATCTACCGCTACATCCTGGACACGGCACCGGCCCCCGTGCGCGACTTCGTCATGGGCAACCTGCGCCAGTCCACGCGCTGCGCCTCGGACGACTTCGACCAGCACTTCGGCATCGCCGGGGCGTTCGACCGTCCCTGGGCCGTGAAGCAGGGCTGGGCGGGCTCCTCGTACCCGGAGGGCACGTGCGGTTCGACGGGCACGGCCGCCGCCACGCGCGCGACCTCCGACGCGCGGACCGCCGCCGCTCCGGCCGCCGATGTGAACCTCACCCGCCCGGCGCTGCACACCACCGGCACCGTGGGCGCGGGCGACCGCACCATCGTGGCCGTCCTGACGCTCCATCCGGACGGTACGTCGTACGGCAAGGCCTACACCGACATCGGCCGGCTGACCCGTTCCCTGAACGTGCCCGGCGGGGTACGGCCGACGGGCAAGTGGTACGGAACCTGGAGCGAGCACGTGAACGTCCGCCGGGACCCGTCCACCGCCAACCCGCCGATGACCCAACTGCCCGCCGGTGTCGAGGTGTTGGTGGGCTGCCAGAAGCAGGGCCAGACCGTCAGCGTGCCGCCCTACACCAACGACTGGTGGGCGTATCTGCCCCAGTACGGCGGCTACATCTCCAACATCTACATCAGCTCGCCCGACAACCGGCTGCCGGACGTGCCGAACTGCGCCGGGTCGTAGCCGAGGCGCAAGTGAGTGAGTGAGCCGGGACCCGGTCGCCTGCCGGGTCCCGGCTCACCGTTCGCAGTCGGCGAGAAGGTCACCGTTCGCAGTCGACGAGAAAGTCACCGCTCGTAGTCGGCGAGATAGCGCATCACCTTGTCCACGTGCGGCCGCACTCGCTCCGGGACACCGCGCTCCTCGATGATCGTGCGGTCACTCGTGCGGTAGCCGGCCACGACGAGCTTGACGAGGTCCTTCTCCGGCAGCCCGGCCTCCTTGAAACGCTGGTCGAGCCAGCACACGTACAGGCTCATCGTCGAGATCGCGTCGGGCGGCGACATGTGGTCCTTGTCGCCGTCGCCGTCCCCGTCCACGGCCCAGGCCCGGAACACCGAGGGCGTCCACATCGCGATGCCGAACTCCTCGGAGGCCGGGCGTGCCGCCTTCGCGTCGAACCCGCTCTCCGCCTTGAGCATGGCGGCGAGCACGATGGGGGTGATCTCCTTGTCGGTACAGCGGTGTGCGGCCTTCACGATGACCGGGCGCAGTGCCTTGGGCACGTCCGAGTCCGGCGGGATCTCCCCCGCGGCCACCGCCACCGGACTGCCGGTGGCCGTCGGCGTGGCGGACGTACCGGAGCCACCCGCGTCGTCGGCACCGCCGTCACCTCGTATCAGGAGCCCACCGGTCATGGCGGCGGCGCCGGCCAGGACGGCCGCGACGATCGGCACCAGCCGCCGGCGACGGCGGGGCGCGCCGGAGAGCCCTTCGACGCGGGCCTTGAGGA
The DNA here is from genome assembly GCF_044456225.1 of Streptomyces sp. NPDC050988. Classification (NCBI taxonomy): domain Bacteria; kingdom Bacillati; phylum Actinomycetota; class Actinomycetes; order Kitasatosporales; family Streptomycetaceae; genus Streptomyces; species Streptomyces sp. NPDC050988. The sequence continues at coordinate 52,633 of NZ_JBITFQ010000023.1, forward strand.
CGTCGGCGGTGTACTCCAGACGCGTGGCGTGGTCCGGCGACAGACAGTCGGCGATGAGCCGGCGTCTGCTCTCCTCGATGTCGGCGTCCAGACGCAGCGGTGCGGTCCCGCGCGCGTAGGCCTGGGCGGCGAGGGAACGGGCCCTGGCGGTGGCCCCCGGGAACGGGTGCAGCCCGCCCGTGAGCACCTGGTGGGCGAGGACGCCGAAGGCCCAGATGTCAGCGGTCGTCCGGACGACCGTGCCCCGTGCGTCGGTGCGCTGCGACCACCACTCGGGCGGCAGATGGTCGAGCGTGCCGAGCGGCGGCATGTGGGCGTGGGTGCCCTCCAGTTCAGCGGCGACCCCGAAGTCGGCGAGCCACACGTCGCCGTCCGCGCTCAACAGGATGTTGGCCGGTTTCAGATCGCCGTGCACCCATCCGGCGCCGTGCATGTGCGCGAGACCGGCGGCCACCGAACGCAGTACGCGGTCCGCGTCGGGCACCGGCCGACCGGCCTCGGTGGCGTCGAGCACGTCCTGGAGGCTGCGCTCGGCACGGTCCATGACCAGGGCGATCGAACCGTCCAGATCGGGATGGTCCGGCGCCTCGACGGTGCACACTGCATGGGTCCGTACGAGGTTGGGGTGGTCCGCCTCCCGGCTGAACCGCGCTTCGCGCTGGACGAGTTCACCGAGGGCGGCCCGCTGTCCCGGAGCCAGGGCGTCGGTGCGCAGCACCTTCACCGCGACCGGGGTGCCGTCGGCGACAGAACGGGCCTCGTGGACGGTGCCCCAGGCGCCGGATCCGATGGGTGCGCCCAGCTCCCAGCCGTCGATGCGGAAGCCAGTGGGGAGGTGCGGCGAGGGGTCTGTGTGGGGGGTGCGGGGGGTCAATGCGGGGCCTTCTTCGAGGGGCGGAGGCGGGCGGGAGCCTTCGCACTGGACGACGGTGTCACGCGGGAGCTTCCTGTACGGGACGGCGGCTCGCCGTACGGCGCGGGAGCAGGGCGAGATGCTCCTCGCGTACGAGGCCGAACCGGAGCGCCGACGCCACCAGTCGGGCGCGCTTGGCACCGGTACGGCCGCCCTGATCCCCCTCCGTGTCTCCCTGGTCCAGGCGCAGTTTCGCGAAGGACAGATAGTCGATGTGGTAGTTGACCGCCGAGCGGGACAGATCGCGGCAGGAGTCCAGTGGACGCAGCCGTTCCGCGATCTCTCCCGCGCCGGGGAGCGTCGTGTCCGAGGGCTCGCGCAACCGCGGCTCGCACAGCGCCACCAGGACGAGGAAGTACTTCGACGTCTGGTCGAGGGCGAAGGGGTTCACGGTCTGGTCACCGGAGCCGGGCACGGACCGCTCGTCGAGGTAGGCGTGCTGCGGAGCGAACACCTTGAAGTCGACGGTTCCGTTCAGTGCGGGCAGCACGACACGCGAGAACTCGAAGGGGACCGGCGCACCGAGGCGGCCGGGGGCCACCGTGAGGTACTCGCCGGCGCCCTCCAGGTTCTCCACCACATAACCGGCGGCCCGGCTGAAGTTGGACAGCCGCCAGTAGTCCTCGGCGGCTTCCAGCCGTCCCGCGCGCCGTGAGACGCCCGGGTCGGCCAGGACGACGGCCAGGTCCGCGGCCCCCTGCCCGCCGCGCCCGAAATCGGCCATGTCGCCGGGCCCCAGGTGCAGCAGCCCGGGTCCGCGTCGGTCGTGCTCGTCGTCCGCCCACGACGGACCCGGTAATTGGACAATGATCGTTTCCACGACGGCTCTCCCCCGATGAGGTCGCGAGGATTGTAGTGCGCAGATCAACCACAAGCACCGGCGGCGGCCGGTTCTCGCCTCGCCCCCACCGGGTGTTGGTCGTTTGTCGGTCGGTGTCGCTCGATGTCGCTCGGTGATGCTCGTGTGGAGGAGCCGCCCTCTCACACCCCCGTGGCGGGAGGGCGGCTCCGGCACTTTCCCCCCGGCCGCGGTCAGTAGAGCTTGTTGACCGCTGTGGTCGTCGTCTTCTTGAACGCCTTCACCGGCGCGTCGGAGAAGTCACCCATCTGCCCCCAGCGCACGAGGGTCACGGCCCGCCCGTCCCGGCCGACCGAGTAGAGGTTGATGTCGGTGGCGCCCCAGGACGTCTCGGTGTGCAGGCCGTAGGCGTGGGCACCCTCCTCGACCGACAGCTTGCCGTAGTCCTTCAGCGCGGCCTCGGTCTCCGGGTCGGACTGCTCGATGCGCGTCGCGCACACCCGGAGGTCCTTGTTCAGCCGCGTGGCCAGCGCCTTGGCCTTGGCGCTGCTGCCGACGACGATCGTGAGCTGCTGGGCGTTGGTCTCGAGGTCGGTCCGGAAGTCGCGGTACCGGGAGTCGTAGCCCGGCAGGGTCTCCTGGATGCAGAACCGGACCTCGTCCGGCACGCCGTCCGTGACCTTGCCCGCCCGCCAGGAGGACGAGGGGTGCGGGGGCAGTTGCGAGGCCGACAGGAACTTCGGCGACGCGCTCGTGTCCTTCCCGGTGGCGTCGGCCGGGCCGGCGAGCACCGCACCGAAAGCGACGCTCGCGGCGACGAATGTGGTGAGCGAGGCCGCTCGGGTGCGCTTGGACATGGGTCCCCCTGTGTATGAGTGCGTGATTGATCCGCGCGGGTCGGTGAAGTGAGGTGCAGGCGGGAAGGATCCGCGTGCACGGGTGTCGACGCCGGTCCCGGTTGTGGGCTGCCACCGGGTGGTCGGTCCGGCGGCGGTCGGTGCGACACCAAGAGCATCAGCCGTCACTCGGGGCCTGCGCAACAGCCAACGCCGGATCCACGACGGTGGAACCATCCCAGGCCATCTGACGTGCAGGTACATGGAGTGCCTGGGATGCCCTCCCGGGACGGGAACCGCCCCTTCGACCAGGGGGCCACGACGAGAAGCACGGGGGCACGGTGTCGACTCGGGACGACGACGTCGAGGAGTTCGCGGCACTGCTGAGGCGCTTGAAGGCGCGCACGGACCGCAGTTACGGCGCCCTCGCGCGCCGGGTGAACATGAACACCTCGACGCTGCACCGCTACTGCGCCGGTGACGCGGTGCCACTCGACTTCGCACCCGTGGAGCGGTTCGCCGCACTGTGCGGGGCGACACCGGCCGAGCGGCTCGAACTGCACCGCCTCTGGATCCTGGCGGTGGCGGCACGGCAGAGACCGCGGGGGTCGGGGGCGCAGGAGAGTCCGGATCCGGAGTTGGATCCGGACTCAACTCCGGATCCAACTTCGGATCCGGTTCCGGCTCCGGCTCCGGTCACCGACGCGGCAGGCACCGGGACCGAGGGAAGTCACGGGCCAGAGCGAGTCGGCGGCCCCGACGGAAGCCACGGGCCCGAAGGCAGCGACGAGTCGGAGTCAGGGTCTTCGGGCGCGGGCGCGGGCGCGGACACGGTGGCCGACCCGGCATCGAGCGTGCCGACCGTTTCCAGTTCCTCCGGCGGCCCGGGTCCGCGCCCCCGCCGGGCCTGGTACCGGCGGCGGGTCGCGGTCACCGCCGCCGTGGTGACCGTACTGCTCGTCACGCTGGGCAGCCTGTCCGCGCTGTCGGACGACCGCCGGTCCGACGACGCCTCCCGGAACGTCGGCCCGAGCGAGGGCCCGACCTCGACAGACACCGGTGACCCACGTGATCGCCGGTCCACGAGCCCGTCGCCGAAGGCCTCCGGACCGTCCTCGGCCTCACCGTCGCCCGACGGCAAGGGAAAGTCGTCCGCACCCCCCGGCAAGGACGGCGAGCCGTCGGCGAACGCCGGCCGCCCGAACGGTTCCGGTACCACCGGCCTCCCGCTGGCCTGGACCGCGAACTCGCACGGCTGGACGTTCGACTGCGGCCATGAGTACGTCGTCGACAAGAAGCCGGAGGATGTACCACCGCCTCCGATCACGCAGGACGCCGCAAGGTGGGCGGCCAGCCAGAACGCGGTGCACGGGCGCGAGACGATCGTGAAGATCTCCGTACAGGGAAAGTCGTCCACCGCCGTCGTCCTGGAGGCCCTCCGGGTACGGGTCGTCGGGCGCTCGACCCAACTGCGGGGCGCCGGCTACTCCATGGACGAGGGCTGCGGGGGCGCGGTCACCCCGCGCTCCTTCGCCGTCGACCTGGACAAGGACCGGCCCATCGCACGTGCGGTCCCGGGCGGTGACGTCGACGGGGCGATCCCCGCGATGCGTATGCCCTACCGGGTGTCCGCCGAGGACCCGGAGGTGCTGCTCGTCAACGCACGGACGAACTCCTGCGACTGCCGCTGGTACCTGGAACTCGACTGGTCGTCCCAGGGCCGCACCGGCACGATCCGTGTCGACGATCACGGCAAGCCGTTCCGCACCAGCGGCGTCAAGGGCCTCCCGCGCTACTGGTACGGCTCGGTCGGTTCGGACCGCCAGTGGGTCCCCCGCACCGACTGAGCGCCGGCGCCCCGAGGAAGGCGCTTTACGGCCGCGGCACGTTGCGCAGGTTGGAGCGGGCCATCTGCACCATCCGGCCGACTCCCCCGTCCAGCACCATCTTCGACGCCGACAGCGCGAACCCGGTCACCATCTCCGCGCTGATCTTCGGCGGGATCGACAGGGCGTTGGGGTCGGTGACGATGTCGACGAGCGCCGGGCCCTTGTGCTTGAAGGCGTCCTTCAGCGCGCCCGCGAGCTGCTTGGGCTTCTCGACGCGTACGCCGTAGGCACCGCAGGCGCGGGCGACGGCGGCGAAGTCGGGGTTCTTGTTGGAGGTTCCGTACGAGGGAAGTCCGGCGACGAGCATCTCCAACTCGACCATGCCCAGAGAGGAGTTGTTGAAGAGGACGACCTTCACCGGCAGGTCGTACTGGACGAGGGTGAGGAAGTCGCCCATCAGCATGGAGAATCCACCGTCGCCTGACATCGAGACGACCTGGCGCTCCCGGTCGGTGAACTGCGCGCCGATGGCCTGCGGCAGCGCGTTCGCCATCGAGCCGTGCGAGAAGGAACCGATGATGCGGCGACGGCCGTTGGGCGTGATGTAGCGGGCCGCCCATACGTTGCACATGCCGGTGTCGACCGTGAACACGGCGTCCTCGTCGGCGAGTTCGTCGAGCACGGAGGCCACGTACTCGGGGTGGATCGGAACGTGCTTCTCGACCTTGCGCGTGTACGCCTTCACGACGCCTTCGAGCGCGTCGGCGTGCTTCTTCAGCATCTTGTCGAGAAAGCGGCGGTTGCTCTTGGGGCTCACCTTCGGGGTGAGACAGCGCAGGGTCTCCTTCACGTCGCCCCACACCGCGAGGTCCAACTTCGAGCGCCGGCCCAGGCGTTCGGGCCGTACGTCGATCTGGGCGATCTTGACGTCGTCGGGCAGGAAGGCGTTGTACGGGAAGTCGGTGCCCAGCAGGATCAGCAGGTCGCACTCGTGGGTGGCCTCGTAGGCGGCGCCGTACCCGAGGAGTCCGCTCATTCCGACGTCGTACGGGTTGTCGTACTGGATCCATTCCTTCCCGCGCAGGGCGTGCCCCACCGGGGACTTGATCTTCTCGGCGAACTGCATGACCTCGGCGTGCGCACCCGCGGTGCCGCTGCCGCAGAAGAGGGTGACCCTGTCGGCCTCGTCGATCATCGCGGCGAGCCTGTCGATCTCCGTGTCGCCGGGGCGGACGCTGGGGCGGGAGGTGACGAGGGCGGTCTCGACGGGCTTGTCGGGGGCGGGCTGGTCGGCGATGTCGCCCGGCAGCGTCACGACGCTCACGCCGCTCTGTCCGACCGCGTGCTGGATGGCGGTCTGGAGCAGCCGGGGCATCTGCTTCGGGTTGGAGATCATCTCGCAGTAGTGGCTGCACTCGCGGAACAGCTGGTCGGGGTGGGTCTCCTGGAAGTACCCGAGGCCGATCTCGCTGGAGGGGATGTGCGAGGCGAGGGCGAGAACCGGGGCCATGGACCGGTGGGCGTCGTAGAGGCCGTTGATGAGGTGGAGGTTGCCCGGACCGCAGGAGCCCGCGCAGGCGGCGAGCCGGCCCGTGATCTGGGCCTCCGCTCCCGCCGCGAAGGCGGCCGTCTCCTCGTGGCGGACGTGGATCCAGTCGATGGCCGAGTTGCGTCGGATGGCGTCGACCACCGGGTTGAGGCTGTCGCCCACGACTCCGTACAGGCGTTTCACGCCCGCGCGGACGAGGATGTCGACGAACTGCTCGGCGACGTTCTGCTTGGCCATGAGTCACGCGCCCCTTTAGCTGTCTTCGGCCGACACCCTGCCTTCAGCCGACATCCGGCCTTCGGCCGGCTCTGCCTTCGGCCGGCTTCCGCTGTCACAGGTGCCCTTTCCTGTCCCATGAATTCACAGCGGGCGCGGTTACGCCTCCCAAACGGCCGCCGCCGTCCGGTCGTCGGCGTATCCCTTGACCCGTACCAGGGTGTCCGCGAGGAACGCCGCGAGGCCGGGCGGATCACCGTCCGACCAGCGGGAGGTGAGGTGTTCGGCCAGGGCGGGTTCGCCGCGCAGGGGTTCGGCGAGACCGCTGGTGCACAGCAGGAGGGTGTCGCCCGGGCGGGCGACGGAGGCGCGGAAGCGGAACGGGTCGCGGGGCGGCGGCTCGGGGGCGGGTTCGTACGGGCTCGGGGGTGTGGTGATGCCGAGGTCCATGGTGAGCCGGTCGCCGTCGGGGGTCTCGTGCGGCAGCGATCCGAAGCCGACGACGGCCTCGCCCGCCGTGTCGGCGACATGCGGCTCGATGTCCTGCCACTCGCCGTCGCGCAGCCGGAAGAGGCCACCCGCTCCGACGCCGAAGAAGACGCGCGTCCGGCACTCGGGGTCGGCGGGGAGCAGGAGGCAGCGCAGGCTCGCGGTGTACTCCTCCGGTTCGATGCCCTGCTCGGCGGCGCTGGCCCGCAGTTTGCCGAGGCTGCGGTCGGTGAGCCGGTGCAGCCCCGACTTCAGGTCGCCGCGCCGGGCGGCCCTGATGTCCTCGGCCAGCCGCGCGTGGCTGCGGCCGACGGCCCGCCCGATCCACTGGCACGCCTCGGCGGCGGCCCGGTGCGCGCCGGGGGTGGCGCGGGCCCCGGTCGCCATCGCGACCAGCACGAGGGCGCCGTCCCCGACGCCGAAGCGCGCGGTGAGCAGGGAGTCCCTGCGCGGCTCGCCCCGGTAGCGCGCGGAGTCCCCGCGTACGGACACGGCCCGCAGCGTGGACGTCCCGTACGCCGCCCCGTCCAGCACGGTGTCCGCCACGAGATCGTCGAGATCGTCCGCGTCGGCGGGAGGCAGAGCGGTCGGCTCGGCGTCGTAGGTGGGCGGTCCGGAGCCGACGTAGTCGACGGGGGTGGGGAGGTCTGGGGCCTGTACGGAGGCTTGTACGGGTTCCTCTACGGGGGCCTGGTCCGAGGGGGTGCCGGACGGGGCGTCGACGAGGGTGGGGGGTGGCGTGGCGTGCGGGGAGGCGCCGACGGGCGGCGGCGGTGCGTCGGAGGGGGTTCGGGACGTGGGTGTACCGGCGCCGGGCGCCTCCGTGGACGTACCGCTGCGGGGCGGTGCCGCATGGGCCCCCGGCGGTTGGGGGGACGGTGGCTGAGTGCCAGGTGACCGGGGAGCCGGTGACTGGAACCCGGGCGGCGGAGGGCTCGGAGGCTGCGGGGCCCGCTGCTGTGGGCTCGGCGGGAAGGAGGTCTGGGCCGGGGGTTCGGCGGGCGGGGTCTCCCAGGGCGCCCGCTGCCGCTGAAGCCCGCTCCGCCGCAGCGGGTCGCTCTCCGGCCCGCCGGGCCGGAGCGCCTCTCCGGCGGTCCCCGGTTCGCCGCCGGGCGCGGGCCCGCGTGGGGCACCTGCCCACGGTCCGTGAGCCGCCCATCCGGCCGTGGGCCCGGCGGCGGCAGCCGGGCCATCGACCGTAGGTCCGCCGACTGCGGGCCCATCGGGCACAGGCCCGCCGGCTGCGGGCCCATCGGGCACAGGTCCGTCGGCTGTGGGCCGATCGGGCACGGCACCCCCGGGCACGGGCCGATCGGGCACTGATCCGCCAGGCGCAGGGGCGCCGGGTGGTGGCCCGCCTGCCGCTGGTCCGGGCGCGTGCCCATCGGCCGCAGGCCCGCCGGGCACCGGCCCACCGACCCCAGGCCGGCCGGGTGGGGGCCCGCCGGGCGCGGATCCGCCGGCCGCAGGTCCGGGCGCGTGCCCATCAGCCGCAGGCCCGCCAGGCACCGGCCCACCGCCCCCAGACCGACCGGGTGGGGACCCGCCGGGCGCGGATCCGCCGGCCGCAGGTCCCCCGGGAGGCCGCCCGCCCGTTGCTTCCGGCTGGCGGTCGCTCGGGCCCCAGCCCGCCACCGGCCAGCCCGTGCCGAAGCCGGTGACCGCGGGGCCGTCGGCGACGAGGCCGTCGGCCGTGGGTCCGCGGTCGGCAGGGGCGTCGCTCCCCGGATCGGCCGGTTCCGAGCCGCTGCCGAGGCGGCGGCGTTCGGCCGGTGTTCGGGTGCGGGGCGGCGGGATTCCGGCGCCCGTGACGGGCGTGGGCGGGGGCGCGTCGTCCGGGGCACCCACGGTGTCCGACGCCGAGGCGAAGCGGTCGTCGAGGGAGTCGGCCGCGGCCGCGGGCCCCGTGTCCCCCGTGGAGTCGTCGTACAGCTGCCCCCACCAGTCGTCCTCATGACCGGTGGGCTTCTCCCCCTGCTGGCTCATGCCCCTAATTGTCCACCGCGGAGGCCGGATGAAAACGGTGCATCCGGAAAAACCGGCCACGGGGTTGGGCGTCGAACGGTGATACGAAACCGCCGGGCGATCCCACCCCCCACGGGAGAACCGCCCGGCGGCGCCGGTGTGACCGCGGGCCCCGGCGCACGCCGTACGCCCGGATCACGGTCTGAACGGCCGGGTTCCCCAGTTCTCCTGGGAGTCACCCGGTTTGCCCTGAGTGTGACGCCCCTCCCTGAGGGACAGCTGTGCCCGGCGGTCACGGCCCCGTCCGCCGCCCCGCGCACACCCACCGCGTACTCGGCCCCCGGTCCGTGGCGGGTCCTCGCCACGGCCCGCGCGTAATGCTGCGGTGGCGCCACCTTGGCAGAGAGACGCAGGGTACGGCGATGATGTGCCGAGGCGGTTTTACGCCGTGGCCGTTTTCCGCCACGGCCGGGTCTTCGGGGAGGGGCGTCGCCGCATGCTGGGAGCGACAGGTCTGGCAGCGATAGGGCTGGACGAGACACACGAGTCGGCCTACCGGGCACTGGTGTCCGTGGGCGCCGCCGACGTGCCCGATCTGGCGAGGCGGCTCACGCTCGGCGAGCACGACACCGAGCGCGCGCTGCGCCGGCTGGAGCGGCACGGCCTCGCCGCCCAGTCCTCGGCCCGGCCGGGCCGCTGGGTCGCGGCGCCACCGGGTGTCGCGATCGGCGCGCTGCTCACCCAGCGCCGCCATGAGCTGGACCAGGCGGAGCTGGCGGCCGCGCTGCTCGCCGAGGAGTACCGTGCCCGGGCCGTCGAGCCCGCCGCGCACGACCTGGTCGAGGTGGTGACCGGCGCGGCCGCGGTCGCCCAGCGGTTCCTGCAGCTCCAGCTCGGCGCGAGCACGGAGGTGTGCGCCCTGGTCACCGGGAACCCGGTCGTCGTCGCCGGCACCGACAACGACGCGGAGGAGCAGGCCGCCGACCGGGGCGTCCGCTACCGCGTGGTCGTCGAGCGGTCGGTGCTGCACCTGCCGAACGGCATCGCCGAGCTGTCCGCCGCGCTCGGCCGCGACGAGCAGGTACGGGTCGTCGACACGGTGCCCACCAAGCTCGTGATCGCCGACCGGGCCCTCGCCATGGTGCCGCTGACCTCGCGGACCCTGGAGCCCGCGGCCCTCGTCGTGCACGCCAGCGGGCTGCTGGAATCGCTGTCGGGCCTGTTCGAGGCGGTGTGGCGGGACGCGCTGCCGCTGCGTCTGGGCGCGCCCGACGCGGTCACGGAGGAGGAGCGGGACGGGCCGGACGGCACCGACCTGGAGATCCTCTCCCTGCTCCTCGCCGGGCTGACCGACGCGAGCGTCGCCAAGCAGCTCGACCTGGGCCTGCGTACCGTGCAGCGCCGGGTCAAGCGGCTGATGGAGCTGACGGGCGTGACGACCAGGCTCCAGCTGGGCTGGCACACGTACGAGAAGGGCTGGGTGGCCCGGGAGCGACAGGACTGACCTGCGGTTTCGCCCGCTCTCCCGCACTCTGGACAGATGGGAGCGTGGGAACTCCTGCTGGTCGGGGTGGTGCTGCTGCTCGGCCTGAGCGGAGTGCTGGTACCCGGCGCGCCGGGGTCGTGGCTGGTGTGGGCCGCGGTCCTGTGGTGGGCGTTCGAGGATCCGCAGACGCTCTCCTGGGCCGTGCTCGTGGGCGCCACGGCCGTCCTGTTCCTCGCCCAGGTGATCCGCTGGCAGCTGCCGCCGCGCCGGCTGCGCGCGAGCGGCGCCACCCCGCGCATGGCGGCGTACGCGGGTGTCGGGGCCCTGCTCGGCTTCTTCCTCCTGCCTGTGCTGGGCGCGATACCCGGCTATCTCGGCGGCGCCTATCTCGCCGAACGGCTGCGGCTCGGCGGTCACGGGGAGGCGAAGGCGTCCGTCCGCTCGGTGATGCGGGCGGGCGGGACCAGCGTGCTGGTGGAGCTGTTCGCCTGCCTGCTGATCACGGGGGCGTGGCTGGGAGCTGTGATCTGGGGACCGTGATCCCGGGCCGCACGCTTCATCCGCCCCACTCCATGCATCGGAGTTCTCCCTTCACATTGACGCCATCTCGCACCGGCAAGGGTGACCGGCCTGATCGGCGACGGGCCTGATCTGCGCATCGTTCCCGTCGAGCCGAACGAGGAAGCCTCGCGGTGGGGGCTGCCGGCCGCCTCCGCTCCGTGAGCTATTCCGCCAGGGCCTTCAGGTCGATGCTGTCGGCGAGCGCCCGCATGCCCGCGTCGTTGAAGTGAAGATGGTCGCCGGGGTCGTAGGCGGCCAGCATGCGGGACGGCCGGGACGGGTCGCGGACGACGGCGTCGAAGTCCGCGACCGCGTCGAACAGGCCGCCGCCGCGGATGAGCCGGTTGACCTCCTGCCGTACGCGCTCCCGCTTGTCGGTGTATCCGCCGTAGCCGCCGAACGGGGTGAGCGTGGCACCGATGACCCGGATACCGCGGGCGTGGGCGCGCCGCACGATCTCGCGGTACGCGGCGGCGAGGGCGGTCGGATCGGTCTGGTTCGGTGCGCTCTTGATGTCGTTGATGCCCTCCATCACGATCAGCGTGCGTACGCCGGTGCGGGAGAGGACGTCGGCGTCGAACCGGGCCAGGGCGCTGGGGCCCCGGCCTTCGAGCAGCAGTCTGTTTCCGGCTACTCCCGCGTTCAGAACGCCCTGTTGACGGTGCGCGGGCTGGGCGCGGAGGCGCTCTGCCAGGCGGTCGGGCCAGCGTCTATTGGTGCTCGGTGTGGAGCCGGAGCCGTCGGTGAGGGAGTCTCCCAGCGCGACCACGCTTCCTGTGGGCTCCGGGCGTCGTACGTCGACTCCTGTCACGTAGTACCAGGAGCGCGTGGTTGCCGTGAACGCCGTGCCTCTCGTGTTGGCGACGCGATTGCCTTTCGGGGCGATGAAGTTCGTCTGCAGGGCGTCTCGGTGGTACGTGGCCGGGCCCGAGTCTCCCGGCGTGTGGAGGGTGACGAGGAGGTTGGTTGATGCCGGGACGGTCAGTGTCACGGAGTCGCTCACCGCGTCCCTGCCCACCGGCACGGTGACCTTCTTCCGGCCGCCGAATGTGAGTGTGCGCATCGTGCCGGGGAGGGCATCGGGGCTCTTGGGTGCGTTTCGCGCCTGCCGGGCGAGGGTGGCTCCGCCGAGTCTCAGCGGGAGACTGCCGAGGCGGTTCGAGATCCGTACGCGGACTGCCGTGCCGCCGACGCTTGTGTGGACGACGTTACGGATCGAGGCGCCGGGGAGGGCGGGTGTGGTACCGGAGGCCGAGCCTTCCCAAGTGCCGGTCCAGTGCGCGGGAGCCGTCCGCGCGAGGGGTTCCCGGCCTCCGTGGGCGACCCCCGTACCCATCAGCGTGAGCGTCAGCGCTCCGGCCACGGCAACCAGCGTCTGTCTGACCATGCGTCACTGCCTTCCGCCGACGGAGCCCGGCCACCGTGCGGGTCTCCGGACCTAGGGCCAGGATCCGATGCGCGGGGCGTGAAATCCGTGTTTGGGTGCAGCTATGACCGCATTCAGTGAAGCCGAACGGGTGTACCTAAATTCCCAGCGGCTGGGGCGGCTGGCCACCGTCGATCAGCGTGGGCAGCCGCAGGCGAACCCTGTGGGCTTCTTTCCGCAGGACGACGGCACGATCCTCGTGGGCGGATACGCCATGGGCACCACCAAGAAGTGGCGCAACCTTCAGAAGAACCCCAAGGTCGCCCTCGTCGTCGACGACATCGTCAGCCTCCGCCCCTGGAAGGTGCGCGGCGTGGACATCCGGGGCGAGGCCGAACTCCTCACGGGGCCGCACGAGTTGGGTCCGCACTTCAGTGAGGAGCTGATCCGGATTCACCCTCGGCGGATCCACAGTTGGGGGTTGGAGGAGGGGTGAGGGGTGGGGGTGAGGGCTAAGGGGTGAGGGCTGAGGGGTGGGGGCTGAGGAGTGGGGGCTGAGGGGTGAGGGGTGAGGGCTCGGCGGGTCGCTATTGTCCTTCCAGCCTCAGCAGTTGGAGCTTTCGCTCCAGGCCGCCCGCGTAACCCGTGAGCGATCCGTCCGCGCCGATCACCCGGTGGCACGGGCGGACGATCAGCAGCGGGTTGGCGCCGATCGCCCCTCCTACGGCCCGCACGGCGGCGCGCGACGCGCCGATCCGTGCGGCGATCTGTCCGTACGTGGTGGTCGACCCGTACGGGACCGAGTCGAGCGCGTTCCAGACCTGCTTGCGGAAGTCGGTACCGCTCGCCTTCAACTCCAGCTGGAACTCCTTCAGTTCACCGGCGAAGTAGGCCACGAGCTGCTCTCTGGCGTCCCGGAACAGCTCGGGCGCGGGGCGCCAGTCCGGCTGGACCGTGCGGCCGCCCTTCTGTCCTGGGACCGAGAGGGACGTCAGGGCCCCGGACTCGTCCGCTGTGAGCAGGAGTTGGCCGACGGGGCTGTCGAGCTGGGTGTATTGGATGTTCGTCATGATCGGTGCTCTTCCAGCTCGCTCGTGGTGGGTGGTGTGTGGGCGGCCGCCCTCAGATGGTGCAGGGCGTAGGAGCGCCAGGGGCGCCAGGTGTCGGGGACGTCCTCGTCCGGTGGTGCCACGTCGGGGTCGCCCAGGGCTCGGGTGCGGATGACTGCCACGGTCCTTGGATCCATGCCGGGCAGGGCCAGCAGTGCGGTCTGCGCCTCCTCTCGGTCGGCGCCCGGGTCCAGCCGCAGGGTGCCGTCTGCCAGGGCTGTGGCCAGGGCGCCCAGCGTGCCGGGCGTCTGTGCGAGTGCGGCCGGCTCGGGGAAGACATGCGTGAGCGTTCCGCAAGGCGCGTCCAGCAGCTTCCCGTACGCCCTCACGAGGCGCTCGGCCTCGTCCCGGCCGAGCAGGGCCCGTACGGCGAGTTCCTCCGGGTCGGCGGCCCCGGGCGAACGCAGGCCGGGCCTGGCCGCCACCAGCGGGGCCAGTCGGTCGTCTGCTCCCAGGCGCTCGTCCACGGCGTACGGATCGGAATCCAGGTCCAGGAGCCGTCGCAGCCGTTGCACTGCCGTGGTCAGATCGCGCAGGTCGGTGAGGTGCAGTCTGGCGTCCAGCCAGCCGCCTGCGTGGGCGGATGCATCGGGCAGTCGCTCGCCTACGGCGACAATGCCGGTGCCGTACGGCAGCCGCAGGGTCCGGCGATAGGTACGGAATCCCGCGTCACCGGTCACTTCTTCAACACCGGCGACAGTCTCGGCGGCCAGCAGGTCGAAGACCGCACCGGCTTGGTACGGGCCTCTGTAGGCAAGGCGCAACGGGATTCCCGCCGACGGAGTGGCCGCGCGACGCGAGGCGGCGGCGCGGCGGGGTGCGGCGGCGCGCAGCTCGGTCGGGGTCGAGGCGTACACCGTACGGATCGTGTCGTTGAACTGCCGTACGCTCGCGAACCCGGCCGCGAACGCGATCTCCGTGATCGGCAGCTCCGTCGTCTGGAGCAGCACCCTCGCGGTGTGGGCCCGCTGGGCCCGTGCCAGGGCGACCGGGCCTGCGCCCACCTCCGCGATGAGCTGGCGCTGGACCTGGCGGGCGCTGTAGCCGAGCCGCACGGCGAGCCCTGCGACTCCCTCGCGGTCCACGACGCCGTCGCCGATCATCCGCATCGCGCGTCCGACGACGTCCGCGCGTAGGTTCCACTCTGCGGAACCCGGTACGGCGTCCGGGCGGCACCTTCGGCAGGCCCGGAACCCGGAACTCTGCGCGGCGGCGGCTGTGGCGTAGAACCGGACGTTCTCCCGCTTCGGCGTGACCGCGGGGCAGCTCGGCCGGCAGTAGATCCCTGTCGTCTCCACCGCGAAGAAGAACTCCCCGTCGAACCGGGCGTCCCTGCTTCGCACGGCTCCGTACCTGGTCTCTTCGTCAATCACCCCTCCAGTCTGCGCCACCGCCGAGCGGTCGACTGGCGGAAATCGGACGTGACGCTCGACGTCGGTGGGTGGGGCGGGGCCGTGCCGGTATGTCACGTTCGCGACTGCTGGGCATACGGCCCTGAGTTTCATTGGTGACCGTTCCCAGCGGGAGCCGTACGTCGCGAACGTTGACACACCGGCACGACCCCGCCCCGCGCGCATCGGCGTCTGCGGCCCGGCGAAAACGACCGACCTCGGCCCCACCCACCCAGGGGCGCGAGGAACTGCGCGCCCAGCCACGACGAACCCGCAGAAACACACCGACCTCAGCCCCCTCTCACCCAGGGGCGCGGGGAACTGCGCGACCGGCCACGGACGGCCCGCAGAAACACACCGGCCTCAGCCCCCACATTCAGGGGCGCGGGGAACTGCGCGACCAGCCCCCACGCGCCCGCAGACGTAAATCAGCGCCCCTGAACCCCCCGCTTCACCTCCATCGCAGCCCTCCCCTCCGCACCCCGCCGCTTCCACTCCTTCCGAAGCTCCGCTCGGACCCGCGCATCCGTCTTGGCCACGATCCGCTGGTTCTCGCGAAGCAGCTTCCGGTAGCTCTCCAACCGCCGCTCAGGCAAGACCCCGGAGTCCGCGGCAGCGAGCACCGCGCAGCCGGGCTCGGCCTCGTGTGCGCAGTCCTGGAATCGGCAGGAGGCGGCCAGCTCCTCGATCTCGGAGAACACCTGGCCGACGCCGCTCTCGGCGTCGAAGAGTCCGACCCCGCGCAGACCCGGTGTGTCGATCAGTACGCCCCCGCCGGGGAGGACGAGCAGGTTGCGGGTCGTGGTCGTGTGGCGGCCCTTGCCGTCGACGTCCCGTGCCGCCTGGACGGCCATCACGTCCTCGCCGAGGAGGGCGTTCGCCAGCGTCGACTTTCCGGCGCCCGACTGTCCGAGGAGGACGGACGTCCCGCCCGACACTACGGCGCCGAGGACGTCAAGGCCGTCGCCGTAGGTGGAACTGACTGCAAGCACTTGTACGCCCGGTGCCGTCGTCTCGACGTCCTGGAGGAGGTAGGACAGGCCCAGCGCGTCCGGTACCAGGTCCGCCTTGGTGAGTACGACCAACGGTTGTGCGCCGGATTCCCAGGCCAGCGCCAGGAAACGTTCGATCCGGCCGAGGTCCAGCTCCACCGCCAGGGAGACCGCGATGATCGCGAAGTCGACGTTGGCGGCGAGGATCTGGCCTTCCGAGCGCTTGGAGGAGGTCGACCGTACGAAGGCGGTACGGCGTGGGAGGTACTGCTGTACGTAGCGGGGGTCCCCGCCTGCGTCGACTACGGCCCAGTCACCGGTGCAGATGACGCGCAGCGGGTCGTGCGGTGTCACGAACTCGGTGTCGACCCGGACCAGTCCGTCGGGGGTGATCACGTCGCACTGGCCGCGATCGACCCGTACGACTCGGCCCGGGACGAGGCCCCGTTCAAGATGGGGGGCGAATTCGGCAGCCCACTCGTCGTCCCAGCCGTAGGGGGCGAGCGGGTGAGCGGAGGAAGCGAGTGGAAGAGAAGAGGAAGACAAGGGGTGGCCCTTCGCAGGGTGGCCCCGGCCGCGCGCGCTCGGGCGCGGAGAAGGAGGTTGTCAGCCGGTGACCACAGAGGTGGAATCGATGAACTTCCGGATGCGGGCAGCGCCCAGCTCGATGACAGCCATCGATCACACCTCCTTGATCACGCCAGCGACGACGTCTGCGGTGGAGAACCACCGTGAGAACGGTCAGAACCTTAGCCTGCTCCTCCGTCCCGGCCAACCGATTTTTTGCGACGTTCAGCTGTGGGTGCAGCTGCGGCCGTTCAGCATGAACTCGTCCGGTGCCGCGTTGCCGTTGCCGGCCTTCCAGGAGCCCAGGAAGCCGACGGCGAACGATCCGCCCGCGGCTACCGACTTGTTGTAGTCGGCGGCGCTCGCGGTGACCCTGGAGCCGTCCTGGTCGAAGTTGCCGTCCCACATCTGGGTCACCTTCTGGCCGTCGGGGAAGGTCCAGCTGACGCGCCAGTTGTTGAGGGCGTAGTCGGACTTGACGGTGACGGTGGCCTGGAAGCCGTCGGGCCACTCGTTGACCAGTTCGTAGCGTGCGTGGCAGACGGCGGGTTCGCTGGGGTTGGGGTCGGCGCCGTCCTCCTCGGCCGAGGAGGTGGAGTCGCCCTGGGGCTCCTTCTCCGACGCGGAGCCCGTGCCTGCGTTCTTGTCGGTCTTCTCGGTGTTCGACTCGGACGCCTGCGGGGAGGTCGTGGAGGATGCGGTCGAGCCGATCCCCGATGCCGATGGCACAGGGTCGTACGAGGGGAGCTGCTGGCCCACGGGCTCCCGGCCCGCCGTTCCTTCCAGGGAGCCGGAACCCTCGTCCTCGCCGAACGGCGCCAGCGTGACCGCCAGTGCCAGGAGGGAGACTCCGACAGCGGCGGCGATCAGTCCGGCCCTGCCTATCCGGGCGCGGCGTCCTTCTGCCGCGTCACCGTCCGGCGCGTCCGGGTCGTCGTCGGCCGCGCCTCGGCTGAGCCCCGACTCGACGGCCCTGCGGCGTCGTTCGAGGTAGGCGAGTCCGCCCCAGCCAATGACCCCGCTCGCAAGCGCGGTCGGCAGTCCTCCGCCGGCCAGCCGCAGACAGGCGGCGGCCTCCGCGCACTCGACGCAGCGCGCGAGGTGCCACGACAGGTCGTCCGGTACCTCGGCGGCGGGCGAGCGGGTGACCGCGTCGAGAAGCCGGGCGTAGCTGCGGCACTCCTCGGCGAGCGGTGTGTCGAGGTGGTTGCGGTGGCAGCGGTCGCGGAACACCCCGCGCACCTGGTGCAGTTCCTCGGCCGCGCCTTCCGGGTCGAGGCCGAGCCGGCGGGCCACGGAGGTGGCCGGCAGCGCCTCGACCTCCGCCAGCCACAGCAGCGCGGCATCCGGTTCCTGCATGTCCCGCAGCCCGCGCAGGGCGAGCGGCCGGTGCAGGGGCGGTCCCGAAAAGCGGGCGGCCTTCTCGGAGTTGAGCCACAGGCGGAGTTCGGGGTCGAGGCGATCGCCCTGTCCCCTCGCTTCCCAGATGGCGGTCGTCTGGCGTACGGCGGTCAGGAGCAGCGGTATTCGGGGCAGCCGGGTTGTGCGGGCCCGGCGCCCGAAGCTCCTGCCGCCGGACTCGTTCTCCGCGGCACGCGCTTCGCGTATGCCGAGCGAGAACGCCTCGGAGGCCAGTTGGCGGGCATGGGTGGAAGCGCCGGTACAGAGATCGGCGTACGAAAGGACCGCGTCCCAGCACTCCGAGAACAGAGTGGCCTCGGCGGCATCCTGAGGGGTCGGCAGGTCTGGCATGGGTGGGGACTTCACCTGCATCCACAAGCGGGGTCAACTCACCTGGGTAGTACGGGAGTTGAGGGGACGTCAGCGACGGAACCAGAGTTTTTCACGGTTCCTGCACAACTGACAAGCGGCACTTGCACATCCGGTTACCGCGGGGCGCACGTCCCACCAGGCCCCGCAGCCTCAGTCGTGCTTCAGTCGTACACCAGTTGTACGTCCCGGCAGCCCCAAATGACTCAACCGAGTGTCACTGGAACTGCCGTACGTCCCTATCCGCCCCGATAACTCAGACCGCCGGCACCTCTTCCGTCACCTCGTTCGCCGGCAGGCTGTCCATGAACGAGCTGACGGAGAAGACCGCGTTGCCCGGCCCGGGCGGACCGTATCCCGGCGGGGACTTGAGCCCGAAGTCCTCCATGGTGGCGCGGTAGGCCTCCAGCAGGCGGATGTGGTACTCCAGCGGGGCGCCCTGCGGATTCGCCTTGCCCAGCGGGGTCGTCGGCTCCGGGCACCAGGTGGTGAAGCGGGGCGTGATGCCCTGCGACATGAAGAAGCGCAGGCCCTCGGTGGTCGACGCGATGGCCTCGTCGACCGTGGTGAAGCCGAACGGCTCCGCCATCTCCACGCCCGCCACGAAGTTGGGGATCACATTGCGCGCGCCGAAGATCTCCGCCGAGTCGAGGATCCGCTTGTGCCACTCGTCGCGGCCGACGTACCGCTCCTTGCCCGGGCAGTACATCTTGAAGAGGTACTCGTCCCACACCTCGTAGTTGGGGTGGTAGATCTGCACGCCGTAGTCCTTGAAGCGCTGTACGTCGTCCCGTGGGAGTGCCTGGGCCACGACCTTGCCGATCCACCGGCCCGGGAAGTGCTCCTCGATGGCCTTGGCGTACATCCCGTAGAAGTCGGCCTCGTCACGGCCCTGGAGCCTGGAGGTGATGGCGCCGCCGGTGAGGGTGTACGCGGTGGACGCCTTCGCCGTGTCGTAGCGGTCGATGATCTCCAGGGCTTCCAGGACCTCGTCGACGTCCTTGACGCCGGTGTAGGGCCGCCCGGCCGCCTTGTGCTGGCGCCAGTTGTGGTTGATGTCGCAGTACTGGCACTCCTCCTTGGCGCCGAAGTACTGGCACACCCGGAAGACGGTCAGGTAGATCAGATAGCCCCACTGGATCGTCGGGGCCACCTCCATGACGGACTTCCCGTTGGCCAGCTTGTGCCGGTAGTACTCCGGCATCGGCGGGACCCCGACGTCCGAGATCCGCTTCCCGTCCAGATAGAGGCCCAGCACGCCGTCCTCGCCTGCGGCCACGCGGTACGGCGAGGATGGGTTCACGCGCACGGACACCACGGTCCGGCGCAGGTCGTACGGGCCGCCGGTGAGGATGATCTCCTCCGGCGGGCGGCGCAGCGCGGCCGCGCCCAGCTCGGGCAGGGTGCCGTGGTCGAAGGAGAAGATGAAGTACGACTTCGGTTTGACGTCCCCGTGCTCGTTGTCGCTGAGTGCGGAATCGTCGAAGGCCACGCCCCCACGGAGCAAGTCCTCCTTGAAGACGGCTTCCCGCGGTACGTGCGGGAACCTCTCCATCAGGTCCTCGACCAGCGCGGTACGGCTGCCCATCCCGTCCTCCTAGCTCCCGGTAGTCCCGGCTGCTGTGCTCGACTCCTCACGGTATGCCCCTCCTCCCTGACTCGTGGTGCCGGGTCCCTCCTGGTGGCCGGGCCGCGTCTAGAGTCACCTCCGTGACCACCACCTCCCCACCCGTAGCCCTCCACCACACGGACCACCCCGGCACCGACCCGGCCCTCCTCCTGGTCCACGGGTGGGGCGGCGACGGCGGGGACTGGGCACCCACCCTCCCGTACTGGCGGCACCGGGTGATCGTCCCCGACCTGCGGGGCCACGGCCGCTCCCCCAAGCCGCCGAGCGGCTACGGGCCGCGCGACTTCGCCGCCGACCTGGCCGACCTGCTGGGCCGGCTGGACCCGGGCCCGGTGATCGCCGTCGGCCACTCGATGGGCGCCCAGGCGGTCACGGCACTCGCGGTGGAACACCCGGATCTCGTACGCGCGTTGGTGGTCGTCGACTCCGCGTACGGGGCCGACGAGAGCGAGGCCGTACGCCTTCCCGGGGAGCAGGAGGAGCTGCGGAGGGAGGGTGCCGAGTGGGCCGCCCGTTTCGTGGACAGTGCCTTCCGGCCGGGGGTGTATGACCAACTACGCGATCGACAGCGGAAGTTGATGGCCGGCATGGACCCGGAGGTGCTGGCTCAGTGCCGCGACGGCATGTACCTGGCCCCGGACGCCTTCGGCCTGCGGCCCGCGACCCGCGCGTACCTGGCGCGCCGCACCCACCCCGTGCTGGCCGTATACGCGACCACCACCGCCGCCGACTTCGAGCGCAGCACTCTCACCCGACCAGGCTCCCGCATCGAGGTGTTCGAGGACTGCGGCCACTACCTGCACGAGGAGCGCCCACGGCAACTGGTCTCCCTCGTAGAGGAATGGTCCACCACCCTCGCCCCCTAAGGGGCGCGGGGAACTGCGCGACCAGCCACAGCGAACCCGCAGATCTCACCCCTCATCAGGCAGCTGATACCAGAACTCGATCTCCCCCACATTGCAACGCCCGTTGTGCCCGTCGTAGACACGGATCCGCTCGTACGACACCCGCTCGGCGAGCCGGAACTCGTACCACCGGGCCGTGTCGACCCCGCCGACCGTGTGGAAGTCGGTCCAGTCGGCCCCGGTCTCGTCAGAGCCGCGGAACACCGTGCCGTTGGCGCGGCCGAGTTGGTCGACGCGAGGGTGCAGGCGGATGCGGTCGACGGTGATCGGGCCCGCGGCGCCCGCGTCGATGTCGATCCAGCTCTCAGCGGCCGTGGTGTCGGTGTAGGTGGTGGTGTCTCCGTCGAAGGCCCGCCAGCCCGCGGCCTCCTTGGTTCCCGTGCCGGGCCACTGGGTGGTGGAGGCCACCACCATGGACGGGGTGACCTGGAACTTCCGCAGCAACGTGTCGACGGAGACCAGGAGTTCATGGGCCGCGTAGACGGCGTCCACTCGGGCGGACTCTGGGTCGCCCGTTGAATTTTCGATGCGGTCGAGTTCGGTGGTGAAAGCCGCGTACGACTTCTTCGTCCACTCGGCGGGGTCTGACCTCCGTGCCCGGGCGAGCACCTGGGCGAAGGTCTCGGCGACCGCCACGGCCACGGCCGAGTCTCGGGTACCTCCGCCGACCAGGGCCGCCGTCACCTTGTAGGAACGGGTGCCGTGGCGCAGGCCCTTGTCCTCGTAGGCGTACTCGCGCGTGTCCTTCCTCAGAACCTCCCACTTACCGTCGGCAGTTGAGCGCGAGAGCGTGAAGGCCAGGGCGTCGTCCGGCTTGTTCCAGCGGACGGTGGCGGTGTCGGCATCGCGCTCTACGGAGAGCAGGAGCGCGTTCGCGCCGAGGGCGTCCACCGCCACCTTCGTGAACTCCGCGTCGCCCGTAGCCGCGAAGCCCGCGTGGACCGCGTGCGGGAAGGGTGTGAAGAGTGTCGCGACCGTCAGCCAGGTGGTGCCGTCCACCGACACCTGGCCGTGCACTCGGTGACTGCCGGTGTCCCGGACGATCCGCAGGTACGGCGTCGCGGCCAGGGTCTGCCCGTCGAGTCGGCGGGTGATGGGTGAGCGCAGGTCGTCCTGCCAGTCGTGGCGGCTGTCGCGGGTGCGGTTGTGGAAGACGAGCTGTCCGTCCTTGTCCGCGCCGAAGAACAGGTGGCGGGTGTCGGCGGCGATCCGGTCGCGGAGCATCAGTCCGGTGAGCGGCCCGCGTGCCCCCGTGATGTGGGTGGCGAGGGTGAAGCTGCCTGTCAATGGGCGGCTCACGTAGTGGAGTTGGTCTTCGATGTCGCGCGAGGGCACTTTGTAGTCGTCGCCCTCACCGAGTCCGTCGCCTCGTGCGCCGAGCACTCGTATCGTCGCGCCGCGTACCGCCGTGCTGCCCGGTCTCGCCTTGCGCAGGGCGTCGTCTCGCCAGCCCGTGTTTCTGAGGCCGGGCGAGGCGGGCTTCGGGAGTTCGGTTCGGATGGTGTGCGAAGTCCAGCCTGGGCCTTGGCCGTTGACTGCGGTGACCGTGTAGAAGTACGTCTCGCCGGGGTGGGCGGAGGTGTCCGTGAAGTGTCGGCCCGTCTCCTTCGAGGAGATGACCTTGTACGGGCCCTGCTGTCGGGTCGCCCGCCGCACCTCGTAGTGGGAGGCGCCCGCGGTCGTCTGCCAGGTCACCGTGACCGCACCGTCGCCGGGGAGCGTGTGCACGAAGTCGACGTGGGCGGGCGGGAGTTCGGGCTCCAGCGGCGTCGGCAGCTTCAGCACCAGGCCCGTCTTCGGCGGGACCTTCACCTTGCCGCCGCGCACCGGGAGCTCCTTTCCGCTCACCAGGTCCAGAACCGCCCTGTCGGTCGAACCGGTCGAACCGGTACGGCCCGTGGCCGAGGGCACCTCCACCTCGTACGACCGCTCGTTCCCATATGTCTTGCGGGTCGTGTTGAAGACGAAGAAGTAGCGGCCGTAGCGGGCCGTTAGCAGGTCCGGGTAGCCCGAATAGGCGTGGTCTGCCTCGAAGTTCTCGCGGTGGACCGTGCCGACGCCCGGCTGGAAGGTGATCGGTGCGATTTCGCCCGCCAGGGCCTGGAGAGCCGTGGAGTCGCCGGTCTGCTGGTCCTCCATGAAGTCGACGTCGATGTTGTCCATGCGGGCCCAGTAGTCCTCGTACCGGAAGCGTGCGTTGGTGTTGATCTGCACGATGTGGTCGCGGTTCGCCTGCCGGACGTGCAGGCGGCCGTTGCGGGCGAACCCCCGCTGGCGTTCGTTGAGTTGGGCCCACAGGTGGAGGTCGCCGTCCCTGAGCGAGACGAACATGCAGTCCACGTCGACCCAGGCGAAGCGCTCGTAGTCGGCACGGTTCACCGCCAGTGCGGTCAGTTCCGCGGGCGTGTAGTGGGCGAAGTCCGTGTGCGGGTGGACTGTTCCGGTCGGCTCGTGGGCCTTGAGGAAGGCGTAGGTCTCGCCGAGTGTGAGGTCGTACTTGTTCTTGCCCGTGACGGAGGCGAAGGAGTTGAAGTACTGGTGGTCGGCGAGCTGTTGCTGGGCGAAGCCGACCGCCTCGCGGGCGAAGGAGCGGGTGGCCGCCCAGCGGCTTCCGGTGTACCGGTCGGTGTGTTCGGCCATGTGCCGGGCCAGGGAGACGTAGTTGAGGATGCGGCCCTCGGAGATGCGCAGTACGTAGCCTGGAAAACCTGGGTAGTTGGTGTTGCGCTCGTCGATCACCATCTCCATGCGCATCGTGCGCTTGAGGTTGTCGTCGAGGTCGGTCATCCGGGCCAGGGAGCGGGCGTGCAGGTTGCGCAGCGCGATCTCCAGGATGCGATCGTTCAGGTCCTCGTCGCCCTTGTGGCCCCAGGTGCGGTGGAACCACTCGGGCAGGTAGTTGGTGGCCTCGCCGTAGTTGGCGACATAGCCGTTCTCGCGGGTGTGGCCCGCCTCGGTGATCGTGGTGTAGTGCTTGCCCAGCGGCAGGCGGCGTACCAGGTTGCCGGCCTTGTCCAGCTTGGACCTGGCCAGGCCCTTGATGACGTACTTGATGTAGTCGTCCGTCCAGCGGGCCGTGGTGTCGTGGTAGAAGAGCGAGTGGAAGAGGTCCAGGTCCTGGCCGTCCGGGCCGACGAGGACCTCCTCGCCGAGGAAGGGCAGCCAGCCGAGCGCCTCCCCCGCGATGCGGTGGCTGCGCGCCTTGCCCTCGTAGAACTCCGAGCCGATCACCCGCAGCCCCTCGTGGGCCTCCCAGGCACCTTCGTACGTGTACATCACCTGGTTGTAGATGTACGAGAGCCGCGAGCGGGCGTAGTCGAAGTTGGCCTTGAGGACGCGGCCCCAGGCGGCCCGGCGGGTCAGTGGTGAGCCGTCGAAGTCGACGTCCTTGAGGGAGGTCCTGCTCTCGCTGGTGCCTGTGGTGAAGGGCTCGTCCAGGAATGCCTCGAAGGATTCGCGGCCGAGGACGTCCTTGTCCGCTATGAGGTTCTCGACGATGTAGAGGGCCTCGCCGAGTGCTCCGTAGTAGCCGCCCCAGTCGCCCTGATGGCCGCCGCGGGCCAGAAGTCTCGTGTCGGCGTAGTAGTCCTTGGTGTGGTTGTCCACGCACTTGAAGACCCGCCGCAGGGCCGTCCGCCGGTCGGTGGCCGTCCTTGCGGGGCACCAGGCGGCCTGGGTCAACGCTGAGGCGTAGAAGCGGAGTTCGTCCTCGTAGCGGACGATGCTGAGCCTGGCCGTCGCCGATGCGTCGATCTTCGCCGAGTGGTCGTTGAAGAGTTTCACCTGGGAGGCCACATAGCCGTCGACGAGTGCCTGCTTCTGCGCGTCGGACAGGTCCGCGACCGTGTCCGTGGGCGGTGTGAAATCGGCCTGCGGGTCGTCGCTCACGTCGAGGTACGCGCCGGTGTGGGTGTACGCGCGGTAGTAGCCGCGGGAGTCGGCGGTGACCTTGGCGGTGAACGCCGCGTCGTAGGTGCGCAGGGTGATCTCGGCCTGCTCCCGGCCCTTCGTGTGTTCCAGCGGCAGCATCACCGTGGCGTAGAAGAAGCGGCCCGGCAGCGGACGGACCGTGCCGGTGTTCAGCGCCTCGTAGTCGCCGGAGCGGCGGTAGCCGATCTGCTCGCCGTTGATGTACGCGATCGTCTTGTACGGGGAGGTGTCGCCGCCCCAGAACTTGACGGTGAGGTAGTTCTGGTGGAGGGGGTCCACCCGCATCGTGAAGCGGAGGTCGCCGGTCTTGATGTCGGGGGTGGCCAGGGGTTTGGCGATTCGGGCCCGGTCGCCCGCGTGGCCCTCGACGGCGGCGGAGTCGGGGGCGTTCAGGCCGTGCGCCGTCTCGGAGTCGGGGTCGCCGAAGTCGACGAGGTCGAGGCGTCTCGCGCCGTCGGCTTCCTCGGCCCCCGCGGCGGACGCCTGCTCGGCGGCGGTCCAGGACCAGCCGGTCAGCGCGAGGGCACCGGTGCCGGCGGCGGTACCGGCCAGGACGGATCTTCTGGTGACGGACATGCGGGATCCTCACGGCGGCGAAGGGGAACCAGGAAGAGGGAGGAAGGGGAGGAAAGGGAAGAGGGGGGAGGGGAAAGGAAGGGGCTGCGGGCCGGTCGGCGTCGGCTACGACCGGCCGCGCGGGGCTCGGACTACTTGAGGGAGCCGAGCGTGACTCCGGAGCGCCAGAAGCGCTGCATGGAGATCATCAGGATCACCATGGGGATGAGGGACAGCAGCGAGCCCACGACCACCATGCCGGTCAGGTCGGCGGACGTGTCGACCTTGACCTTCAGCCAGGAGTAGAGGCCTACCATCACGGTCCACTTCTCCGGCGTACGCAGGAACACCAGGGGTCCGAAGAAGGAGTTCCAGGAGCCGACGAAGCCGAGCAGGAAGATCGTCGCCGCGCCCGTGGACATGAGGCGGGCGCCGACCGTGAAGAAGATGCGGTACTCCCCCGCGCCGTCGATACGGGCCGCCTCCAGGAGTTCGGGCGGGATGGCGCCCTCCGCGTACACCTTGGCGAGGTAGACGGAGAAGGCGTTGAACAGGCTCGGCACGATGATCGCCGACGGGGTGTCGACCATCCGCAGGTCCGTGAAGAGGAGGAAGGACGGGATGGTGAGGAGCGCGTGCGGGACGAGGAAGGACCCGATGATGCAGCCCATCAGTACGCCCCGGCCGCGGAACTGGTACATCGCCAGGCCGTATCCGCAGGCGACGCAGACCAGCGTCATGCCGGCGGTGCCGACGACTCCGTAATAGAGCGTGTTCCACAGCCACTTGAGGAAGATGCCGTCCTGGTAGGTGAACAGCGCCTTCAGGTTGTCCGTGAAGTGCAGGTCGGAGAACCACAGGCCGTTGGTGGTGTAGAGGTCGGACTGGTTCTTGGTCGCCGAGACGATCAGCCACCACACGGGGGCCAGCGAGTAGAGGGTGAAGAACACGACTCCGCCGAGGACCAGGGCCTTGGTCCGCCGGGAGTGCCGGACGGGGCCGGTTCCGGCGCGGGACGCGGTGGCACCGCGCTTCGGGCGCGGGGGTGTGGTGGTGGACCGGTCGATGGTTGCGGTCATGAAGGGGAGACCTCGCTCGTGGGCCGAGGAACGGACACACCGCCCGCGCCCGCCGCGGCGGGCGCGCGCCGCGCGACGCGGAGGGGCACGGCCGGGACAGCGGTCGTGGGCCTGCCGCTGACGGCGGTCATGACGTGGGCGCCTTGTTCGTGAGTCGGTAGAACAGCGCGGACGCGGTGCCGACGACCAGGGCGAGGATGATCGAGAGGGCGGAGGCGTAGTTGAAGTTGCCCTGCTGGAAGGCCCAGTCGTAGATCGCCATGATCGGGGTGAAGTCGCGGGTGACCGTCTCCGGTGCCATGGACTTGAAGAGCATCGTGTCGCTGAAGATCTGCAGGGTGCCGATGATGCTGAGCACGGTGGTGAGCACCAGGGAGCGGCGGACCAGCGGCACCTTGATCGACCAGGCGATCCGCCACTCGGAGGCCCCGTCGATGCGGGCGGCGTCGTACACGTTCGCGTCGACCGACCGCAGCGCCGAGTAGACGATCAGCATGTTGAAGCCGATCCCGCTCCACGCCATCAGGTTGCCGATGGACACCCAGATGAGTTCGCCGCCGTAGAAGTTGGCGTCGATACCGAAGAGGTCGAAGAACGGGGTGAGCGGGCCGACGACCGGGCTGTAGAGGTAGATCCAGATCAGGGTCGCGACGATGCCCGGGATCATGTACGGGATCAGCAGCGGGATACGGAACCGGTCGGCGACGCGTTGCGAGGCCGCGTCGAGGAGCAGCGCGAGACCCACGCTGGCGATCTGGATGACCGGGATGCTGATGACCGCGAAGAGGCCGACGCGGAGCATCGAGGCCCAGAAGCGGCCGTCGCCGAAGCCCTCGACGAAGTTGTCGAGGCCTACGAACTCGACGGTCTTCTCGCCGAATCCGAGCCCGGAGCCCTTCTCGCTGTAGAGGCTCTCCTTGAGTGCCATGACGAGTGGGGTCACGGTGAACAGGAGGAACCCGAGGAAGAAGGGGACCGTGAACGAGGCGCCCTTGAGGGCCATGATCCGCCGCCATCCCAGGCGCGTGGCCCGGGACGGCGGTTCGGTGACGGCTGCCATGGGTCAGCCCTCGACGTTGATGTTCTTGGACTTCAGGTCGTCGACCGTGAACTCCTGAAGGTGCTCAAGGGCCTGCTTGACCGTCATCTTCTTGGTGACGATCTTCGCCCACTGGTCCTGCAACTCGGCGAAGACACCTGTGTAGTTGGGGCCGACCGTCCAGTTGCTCTTCGCGTGTTCGACGGACTTGAGGATCACTCCGCGCGCCTCGGACTTGTGGGTGCCGAAGAGCTTGTCGGTGACCACCGAGTCGACCCAGGGGGTGACGTCCTTGACGGCGCCCGGCCACTCGTACTGCTTGGTGTCCTTCTGGTAGGTGGAGTCGATGCCGGTCTTGTCGGTCTTCATCCACACCGCCGCCTCGACGGCCTCCTTGACGTGCTCGCAGCCCTTGGGGACGAGTACGCCGTTGTTGGCGCTGTAGGAGGGGGTGGTGAACTCCGTGGCGTCGGCGAACTGGGGCAGGTCGATGGGCTGCCAGTCGCCGAGGGACTTCTTGTAGTTCAGTTCGTAGTTCTGCAGCTGCCAGGTCTGGGTGGGCAGCGAGACCATCTTCCCGGAGTCGAAGTAGCTGATCAGGGCGGGCCGGTCCTGGTAGGTCTGGTTGGCGACCAGGCCGCCGTCGACCAGTTGCTGGACTATGTCGGCCGCCTTGAGTGACTCGGGTGACAGGAAGTCGATCTTCCAGCTGTCGCCCTTCTGCTCGTACCAGGTGCCGCCCGCCTGCTGGACCAGGTTGACCAAGGTGGACGGGTCCTCGCCGGCCAGGTTCATGACGTACACGTCGTGCTTCTTGAGCTTCTTGCCCGCGGCGATCACGTCGTCCCAGGTCTTGGGGACGTCGACGCCGTACTTGTCGTACACCGAGCGGTTGATCATCATGAAGGTCGGGTTGAAGCCGGTCGGGACGGCGTAGTAGGTGCCGCCCGCCTGGACGCTGGGCAGGGCGGCCGGGTTGAACCGGTCGAGGTACGGCTTGAGTTCCTTGTCGACGCTGCTCAGCAGGCCCTCGCCGACGAGACTCGGCACCTCGCCGAAGTTCTGCACCAGGCAGGGGACGTCCTTCTTCGCGGCGACCGCGTTGCGCAGGTTCTGTGCCGTGCCCGGGTTGTCGGCCTGCTTGACGAACTTGAGCTTGATGCCGGGGTGCGTGCTGTTGAACTTGGCCACCACGGGGTCGACGTTCTTCGTCTCCGACCAGCTCCAGTACTCCAGCGTGACCGGCCCCTTCGACTGGTCCGAGGAGTCGTCGGAGTCACCGCCGCAGGCGGTCGCGGTGAGGGCGAGCACGGTGGCAAGCGCGGCGGCGGACAGGGTCGCGCGGTGCGGGACACGGGGCTGGGGCATGGCGGCTCCTGAGGGGACTGGAACAGGGGGGACCGTCCGCCGCTCGGGTTCTGCCGTCCGAGGGCGCCATAGAAATCGGTCTCTATGGAAGCTAGAACCGGTCCCGGACGTCGGCAAGACATCGGGCAGAGAAAACTGGGGAACTGGGCCAACTCACCCCGAACTGAACGGGATTTCGAACAAGTAACCGGATAATGGGTGCCTACCGGACAGCCGGTTCTCTAGAGACCGGTTGTCCAGGATGCGCGCAGAACGCTGCGGGGCGGAACGGGGAAGTCAGGGGCGGGACGGGGGAAGCCGGGGACGGGACGGGGGAAGTCGGTGCCCGGATCGCCGCCTCGGCCGGGGAATGTCGGTGCCCGGGGCCTCGTGCCGGCCAGGGCCGGTCGGTGTGTGCCCGGACGCTTGTGTCGACCGGGGATGGTTAGTGCCCGGAAGCCCGTGTCGACCGGGGAAGGTCAGTGCCCGGGTCGCCGTGTCGAGTCCCGCAGGACGATGTGGGTGCCGAGCACCAGGTGCTGGCTGCCGGGGAGTTCCTCGCGGTGCAGGGCCAGCCGGACGGCCGCGCGGCCCAGTTCCTCGTGCGGGACGTTGACGGTGGTGAGGGCCGGGAAGAGGTCCAGGGCCAGCGGCACGTCGTCGTAGCCGACCACGGACACCTCGTCGGGGACACTCACGCGCGCTTCGCGCAGCGCCTGCAGCGCGCCCGCCGCGACCATGTCGGTGCCCGCGAACACCGCCGTGAAGTCGGCGCCGGAGGCGAGGAGTTGGCGGGCGCCCTGATAGCCGTGCGAGCGGCTGAACGTGCCGTCCAGGATCAGCTTCGGGTCCGGGGCCAGCCCGAGCAGCTCGTGCGCGCGCCGGAAGCCGCTGATGCGCTGGTCGCTGGTGGACAGGCCCGGCACCCGGCCGAGGTAGGCGATGCGCTGGTGGCCCGAGGTGAGCAGATGGGTGGTCATCGCGAAGGCGCCGCCCTCGTTGTCGTACTCGACGACCGTGGCGGGCACCCCCGGGCCGAGCGGCGGCCTGCCGACGAGGACGAGCCGTGAACCCACCCGGTCCAGGGCGTGCGCGAAGTGAGTCATCCGGTCCTGGTAGGCCTTGTCCTCCCAGGCTCCGCCGACGACGATCACGGCGTCGGCGCGCTGTTCGCGCATGGTCTCGACGACGGCGAGGACGCGCTGCGGATCGCCGTGTGTGGTGCACAGCATGCAGAGCCTGCCCTCGGCGGACGCCTGTTCCTCCACGCCGCGTGCGATGTGGGCGTAGAACGGGCCGGTCACGTCGTCGACGACGAACGCCACCGTCTTGTTGGTGGAGCCGCCGAGCGCGCGGGCGTGCGCGTTGACCACGTAGTCGAGCTCGCGCATCGCCTTGAGCACCCTGGCGCGGGTGCTCGCGGCCACCGGGTAGGTGCCGCCCAGGACCCGGGAGACGGTCGAGGCGGAGACCCCGGCCCGTGCGGCGACGTCCCGGACCGTGGAGGCGTCATTGCCCATCACGGGCTCCGTCTTCTTGGCCACCGGTGGGCTCCCCTTCCCTGCTCTCTACCGGTCACCCTATGGGGTGGCCGGGTTCTCCTACGGCCTGGTCGGGCCCTCCGTCGTCCTGCCGCACGAGCACCACCGACCAGGGCGCGAGCCGCCGTTCGTAGGTCAGCTCGCCCGCCGCGTCGGCTCGTACGGTCTCCGTGCGTGGGGCCGTTCGACGTAGGGCGGCGATGTCCTCGCGGGAGAGCGGGTCGGGAGCGCCGCGCTCGCGCCAGGCGGCGAGGGTGTCGCCGCCGGACGCGCTGCCGGGTTCCAGGATCTCCACGGTGAAGGCGGCGTCGGCCGGCAGTCCGGTGAGGCTCAGGGTGTACGGGACGGGGGAGCCCAGGGCCAGTGTCTGCTCGGCGACCGTGCGGTCCGGTGTCGAGAGGGGGACGGCGAGGGGCATCTCGGGCGGGTAGTGGTAGGTGAGGGCGGTGATCCGGCCTGTGGCCCCCTCCCTGGTGACGACCGTGCCCGGCTCGTGGACGAGGAGTTCGTCGCCGAGCGCGTGCAGGAACCGGTAGGCGTGGTAAGTCGGCTTGGGTATGCCCTGCTGGTTGAGGAGTCCGAAGCCGCCGTGGAAGGCCGTGTCCCCGGCGCCCATCTCCTCGAAGACGTCCGTGAACGTCCAGTACGCGAGCGAGTCGACGAGGCCGATCGACTCCAGGTTGGCCCGGACGACGAAGGTCGCGGCCTGGGGGTGGTCGTGGGTGTGGTCCCGGGACGAGGGGGTCGAGCTCCACTCGGTGAGGTGGATCTCGGCGTCCGGGAACGGGCTCTTGCCGACGATGTCCCGGACCGTCGCGAGGTCCCTGCGGGTGGCGTCGGCGCCGCGTGTGTAGTGGGCGCCCTGGCCGTGGTCGTCGAGTGCCCAGTCCGTGGGGTACGGGTGGCAGGAGACGAAGTCGACGGGCAGCCGCTCGCGGGAGCAGTGGTCGAGGAAGTGCTCCAGCCAGACGGGCCGCCACTCCAGGGCGTCGAGGTTGTCGGCGGTGACCGTGACGTGGCCGCTCTTGTCCTCGGTGTCGCCGTCGAAGCGGGCGTCCGGCACGAAGTTGCTGGTGGCCGGGCCGCCGACGCGAAGGTCGGGGTCGATTGCCTTGAGGGCGTGGGCCGTTGCCGCGTACAGGTCGTAGTACTCGGCTCGGGTGCCGCGGAAGAACGGGTCGAGGTTGGGCTCGTTCCACACCTCGAAGTACCACTGGCGGACCTCGTCGATCCCGTACCGGGCGACCCAGTGGCGGACGGTCGCGGAGACCAGGCTCGCCCAGGCGACCAGGTCGGTGGGCGGGGAGCCGTGGGCGCCCCACCAGAAGATGGTGCCCTTCTCGCGGGCCAGGTCACCTGGGCTGAAGCCGAGTTCGACGAAGGGGCGCACTCCCGCGTCGAGGATCCGGTCGAACAGGTCGTCCACGTACTGGAAGTTGAGGACCGCCTGTCCGTCCCCGCCGAGCCTGTACACGAACATGTCGTCGTGGAAGAGGCCGTGGAAGCGTACGTAGCGGAAGCCGCAGCCCTCCGCGACCTGGCGCAACTGCTCCTGCCAGGAGGCGCGCAGGCCCTCGGCCGCGCGGCCCGCGCCGGCGCACACGGACCAGAAGTGGTGCAGGGGCTCGCCCGCGGCGGCCGCGTCGGCCCGCGGGGTCAGGACCGAGGTCACGCGGTGCGCTCCAGTACGGCGTGGTCGATCGCGTGGGCCAACTCCCGTCCGGACAGCAGCCGTTCAGCCTCCTCCGTGACGGCGAGACCGAGCCGGGCCACCTCGTTGCCCTGTGAGCCGGCGAGATGCGGGGTGATGAACGCGTTCGGCAGGTCGAAGAGCGGCGAGTCGACGGGTAGCGGTTCCGGCTCGGTGACGTCGAGGATCGCGCTGAGCCGGTTCGCGCGCAGCTCCTCGACGAGGGCGTCGTGGTCGAGGAGGGCGCCGCGGGCCGTGTTGACGAGTACGGATCCCGTCGGCATGAGGGCAAGTTCGCGGCGGCCGATGAGGTGGTGGGTCTCGGGGGTCTGCGGGGCGTGGACGGTCACGATGTCGCTGGTGGCCAGGAGGTCGTCGAGCGGCAGCAGGGGTACGCCGAGGGCGGCGGCCTCCGTCGCGTCGACGTACGGGTCGGCGAGGGTGACCCGCAGGTCGAAGGGGCGCAGCAGTTCGATGAGGCGGCGGCCGATCCGGGAGGCGCCGACCACGCCCACGCGGCGGCCGAAGTTGCCGATGCCCGGCATGATCTCCCCGTAGGGGAAGGCGCGTTGGGCGCGGAGGCGGTCGCGCTGGGCGAAGAGGTCCTTGCCCGCCAGGAGGATCATGGCGAGCGTGTACTCCGCCACGGGGAGGGCGTTCGCGCCGGCCGCGGAGGACACGGTGATGCCGCGGTCCCAGACCGCGGGCGAGGTGAGTCCCTTGACCGAGCCGGCCGCGTGGAGGATCGCCCGCAGCCTGGGTGCGGCGTCCAGGACCGCCTCGTCGATGTGGGGGCAGCCCCAGCCGGTGATCAGGATCTCCGTGTCGGCGAGCGCGTCCCGTACTCGGGGGTCGGTGAAGTTCTCGGCCGTGAGAGTGGGATCGATTTCTACCGCGTTGCCCAGACGGGCCAGTACGTCCGGAGGGAAGATGTGGGGCACGTTCTCGGCTGTCATGGCGAAAAGTGCGGCGGGGCGTGGGCGCAAGGTGGGGTGGCCTTCCGGATCGGTGACGCGTTTATAGCAACCGGTCTCTACGGTAGGTCTCGCGGAGTGAGAGGGTCAATGGACGGGGCGCCCGACGGTTTGTGGGTGGGTGCGGGTTGGTCGTGGCTGGTCGCGCCCACGCGGCGGAGCCGCATGGTGTCAACGTCCCGCGCCCCTGGGGTGGGACGGGGCCAGGTAGGTTCCAAGGGAAACCGTTTCGCCGGTCGACGAAAAAATTTCCGGAAGGACCCACGGATGGCAGAGGCTCTGACCAACTGGGCGGGGAACATCACGTACTCCGCCAAGGAGCTGCAGCGGCCGCGGTCGCTCGACGCGCTGCGGGTGCTCGTCTCGCGTGCCGACCGTGTGCGGGTTCTCGGCAGCGGGCACTCGTTCAATGAGATCGCCGACCCGGGCAGTGAGGGTGTGCTCCTCTCGCTGACCGGGCTGCCGCCGTCGGTCGAGGTGGACGCCGTGGCCCGTACGGTCAGAGTGGCGGGCGGGGTGCGGTACGCGGAGCTGGCCCGGGCGGTGCACGAGCGGGGGTTCGCGCTGCCCAACATGGCCTCGTTGCCGCACATCTCGGTGGCGGGTTCGGTGGCGACCGGCACGCACGGCTCGGGGAACGCGAACGGCTCGCTGGCCTCGCCCGTACGGGAGGTCGAGCTGGTCCTCGCCGACGGTTCGGCCCTGACGATAGGCCGGGGTGACCCCCGCTTCAGCGGGGCCGTGACCTCGCTGGGCGCGCTCGGTGTCGTCACCGCGCTCACGCTCGACCTGGAGCCGGACTTCGAGGTCGCCCAGCATGTGTTCGGCCGGCTGCCGCTCGCGGAACTGGACTTCGAGACGGTGTCCGCGTCGGCCTACAGCGTGAGTCTGTTCACCGACTGGCGGCGGTCGGGCTTCGTCCAGGCGTGGGTCAAGCGGCGTACGGATGTTCCGTGGGACGGGTTTCCGTGGGCCGAGCCGGCCACCGAGGCGATGCACCCGGTGCCGGGGATGCCCGCCGGGAACTGCACGCAGCAGTTCGGGGTGCCCGGGCCCTGGCACGAGCGACTGCCGCATTTCCGGCCGGAGTTCACGCCGAGCAGCGGCGCGGAGCTGCAGTCGGAGTACCTGCTGCCGCGCCCGCACGCCACGGGTGCCCTGCGTGCGCTCGACGCGATCCGGGAGAGGATCGCGCCGGTGCTGCAGGTCTGCGAGGTGCGTACGGTCGCGGCCGACCGGCAGTGGCTGAGTCCGGCGTACGGGCGGGACACGGTGGCCCTCCACTTCACCTGGGTCGAGAACACGGCGGCCGTGCTGCCCGTGGTGCGGCGGGTGGAGGAGGCGCTGACGCCGTTCGATCCGCGGCCGCACTGGGGCAAGGTGTTCACGATGGCGGCACCGGTGGTGCGCGGACGCTATCCGCAGCTGGCGGAGTTCAGGAACCTGGCCGCGGAGCTGGACCCGATGGGCACGTTCCGCAACGCGTTCGTCGGTGAGGTGCTGGGCGAGGGTTCGGTGCTGGGCGAGTGACGGACGGCTCGATCCCCACTCCGCCCGCTGTGAGCTTCGGGGACTTTGTACAGCCCCTTTCCTAACCCCTTGTCGAAAGTCCTCGGGCGGTCATAGCCTTGCGCCGCGCCGGGGCCGTCGGGGATCGCCATGGCCCGGCGGGGACCGAGGGGGCACATTCTGGTGAAGCGCACATCACGCGACATCCGCACGGCGAACCGCTATGGGGTGCTGCGCCAGATCATCGCCCATTCGCCCACGTCCCGCCAGGAGCTGGCCGCAGCCACCGGGCTGAGTCTCGCGACGATCGCCACGCTGGTCGGTGAGCTGCTCGACCTGGGGATGCTGACGGAGGTCGGGTTCGAGGACTCCGCGGGTGGCCGCCCGCGGGGCCTCGTGGCCGTCAACGCGTCGGGGGGCGCGTTGATCGGCGTCGACATCGCCGAGACGTACGTCCGGGTCGAGCTGTTCGACCTGGCGCTGGGCGTGCTGGCCCGTGCCGACGAGGACATGCGCCCCGGTGAGATCCGTCCGGAGCAGGTCGTGGGTCATGTCGCCTCGGCCGTCGGTTCGGTGGTCGCGCAGGCGGGTATCGAGGGCGGCCGGGTGCTCGGGGTCGGGGTCAGTGTGCCGGGTCAGGTGGACCGGGAGGCTGGTGTCTCGGAGTACGCGCCGAACTGGGACTGGCACGACGTGCCGCTGCTCGACCTGCTCGCCGAGCACATCGCGTATCCGCTGTATCTGGACAATCCGCTGCGCGCCTGCGCGGTCGCCGAGCTGTGGTTCGGGGCGGCGCGCGGGCGCGGGGACGCCGTGGTGGTGAACCTCGGGACGGGTGTCGGTGCCGGGCTCGTGCTGGGCGGCGGGCTGCACCGGGGGGTGAGCAACAGCGCCGGCGAGTGGGGGCACACCACGCTCGTACTGGACGGGCGGCCGTGCCACTGCGGCAACCACGGGTGCGTGGAGACGTATGTCGGGGCGCCCGGAATCATGCTGAATCTCCGCGAGTCGAGCCCCGAGAGCACCTTGCTGCATCCCGAGGACCAGACCGCGACGATCAACGCGCTCGCCCGCGGGGTCGCCGCGCAGGATCCGGTGGCGACCGAGGTGGTCCAGGACACGGCGCGCTATCTCGGCGCCGCCATCGCCGACCTGGTGAACCTCCTCAATCCCGAGGTGGTCGTACTGAGCAGCTGGGTCGCGGCCACGCTCGGTGAGCCACTGCTGTACGAGGTCCGCGAGGCCGTGGCCCGGCACGCGCTGAGACGGCCGCTGTCCAGCACCGAGATCGTCCTCTCCCCCATTCCCACGGACCCCGTGTGCCTGGGCGCGGCGACGTTCGCGCTGGAGGGCGCCCTCAGTTCGGTGGGCCTGAGACCCGGCGGCGGCAAGGCCTCCGCGACTCGTCGTGTCTCCCCCGCGAAGAGTCGTACGGCACCGTCTTCCTGACGTCTGAGCCCTGTCACGTCCGGTATTCCGGACGGGGCACAACGCTTCGAACAGACTTCGCCCAACCCCTTGCCGAAGCATTAGCCGAAGGTTAACGTCCCGCCACCGCACAGCGATTTCGAGCCGCAGCCGTACTCGAGACAAGGACGTCAGAATGTCGGCACTGAGCAACAGCAACTGGGACCGTCGATCCATCCTCCGGGCCGCAGCAGGCCTGTCCGCCGCGGGCGCGCTGACCGCGTGCGGCGGTAACAACGGGCGATCCGGCGGGGGAAGTTCGGGCACGAACCTCACGCAGTACTTCCACGCTTACGGTGAGGCGGGCACCGAGCAGGCCATCAAGAAGTACGCCAAGGCCTACGACAAGGCCAACGTGACCACGCAGTGGATCACCAGCGCCGACTTCGAGAGCAAGCTCTTCGCGACGCTGCTCACCGACAACGCGCCCGACGTCTTCGAGTTCCACCCACAGATCCAGATGATCAAGAGCGGTCAGGTGGCGGACCTGACCGACATCGTCGACCCGGTCAAGGCGGACTTCAACCCGGCCGACATCAAGTCCCACACCGTTGACGGCAAGATCTACGGCGTCCGCATGATCGACGATCCGCAGTTCTTCTTCTACCGCAAGTCGATGCTGGAGAAGGCCAAGGTGGAGGTGCCGACCACTCTCGACGAGCTGACGGAGGCCGCCGCCAAACTCACCACGAGCAAGGTCAAAGGCCTGTACATGGGCAACGACCTGCACAGCGTCATCAGCCCGATGATCTGGTCGGCCGGTGCCGACACTCTCGACGAGAAGAACCAGATCGCTTACCACACCCCCGGTGTCATCGAGGGCATCAAGAAGATGCGCAAGCTGTTCACCAGCGGCGACCTTCTCCTCGGCGCACCGACCGAGTCCTGGGACCCTTCGTCGCTCAACCAGGGCCTGTGCGCCATCCAGTTCTGCGGCATGTGGGCGATGCCCGCCATCCAGGCCGCGCTCGGCGACGACTGGGGGGTCTTCCCCTTCCCGAAGACCGTCGACTCCGGTAAGCAGTCGGTCTACAACGGCGGCTGGTCGATGTTCGTCAACGCCAAGGGGAAGAACGTCGAAGCGGCCAAGGAGTACGTCAAGTGGCTGTGGATCGACCAGAAGCAGTACCAGGAGGACTGGGCCACCTCCTACGGCTTCCACATCCCGCCGCGCACCTCGCTCGCCCAGACGGCCACCAAGCTCAAGTCGGGCAACGCGGCTGAGGGCGTCAAGCTGTTCAACGAGTTCGGGCACTTCGACAACATCGGCTGGACCCAGGCCATGATCACCTCCCTTGAGGACGTCTTCGCCAACTCCGTCCGCAAGGACATGGACCCGGAGAAGGCCCTCGACAAGGCCGACGCGGCCGTCAACCGTGAGCTCAAGAAGCTGTTCGGATAGGCCGCGGGACGGACCACGACATGTCGACGACCAAGACGCGCGACCTCGCGCGACCCGCCCCGGCGAAGGCCTCACCGGTCAAACCTCGGCGGGCCTTGCGGGGCAGCCCCACCTTCAACTTCTGGCTCTTCACCGGGCCGTTCCTCATCGGTCTGGCGATCTTCGTCTACGCACCGATCCTCTGGAGCCTCTGGCTCAGCTTCTTCGAAGCCCGCTTCACCGTCACGCCCGACAAGTTCGTCGGCTTCGAGAACTACACGTACATGCTGACGAACGACGACTTCGTCGGTTCGCTCGGTACCTTCACCGCGTTCGCCGCGTTCATCGTGCCCACCACCTGGGCGCTCTCGCTGGGCCTGGCCCTGCTGGTGAACCGGCTGCGCTTCATGCGGGCGTTCTTCCGGTCGGTCTTCTTCCTGCCGACCGCGTGCAGCTATGTGGCCGCCTCACTGATCTGGAAGATGTCCATCTTCAGCGGCGTCCGGTTCGGCCTGATGAACACGGTCCTCGGCTGGTTCGGGGTCGAGAACATCGCCTGGCTGGCCGACCCCAGTCCGCCCTGGTACTGGGTGGTCATCGTCAGCGCACGTCTGTGGCTGCAGTCCGGCTTCTACATGATCCTTTTCATCGCTGCGCTGCAGAACATCCCGGGCGAGCTGTACGAGGCCGCCGCCATCGACGGCGCCAAGCCCGGCTGGCAGACCTTCCGTTACATCACCCTGCCCCAGCTGCGCGCCACGTCCACCGCGGTGATCCTGTTGCTGCTGATCGCCGCCTACCAGGCCTTCGACGAATTCTTCAACCTCCTGTCGAAGACCACCTGGGGCCGTCCACCCCTCGTCGAGCTGTACTACAAGGCCCTGGGTGAGAGCCAGGACTACGGTGCCGGCAGCGCGGGCGCGGTGATCCTGACCGTGCTGATCTGTGCCGTGACCCTGCTCCAGGGCAAGTTCATGGGCTTCGGAAGGGGTGAGGAGTCCAAGTGACCACCACGATGCCCGAGGTACGGGAATCCGCTCCGCCGCCGGAGAAGCCGCGTCGCGTCAAGCGCGGCGGCGGCGTGATGAGCTCCACCGGGCTCTACATCGCCACCGGGATCGCCGGCTTCTTCTTCCTGGTCCCGTTCTACCTGCTGATCCGCAACGCCCTCTCCACGGACGCCGAGATCACCGGAGAGAACTGGAAGTTCTTCCCCACGGACATCCAGTGGGGCAACATCAGCGAACTGTTCAACGACGGGACGGTGCCCTTCGCCCAGTCCCTGTGGAACTCGGCGGTCGTCGCCACCCTGCACACCGTCGGCGTCCTGCTGGTGTGCTCCCTCGCGGGCTACGGTCTGGCCCGCATCCCGTACAAGCACGCCAACAAGGTCTTCTACGCCGTGCTGGGTACCCTCATGGTCCCGACAGCGGTCACCTTCGTCC
Source organism: Streptomyces sp. NPDC050988 (assembly GCF_044456225.1). Lineage (NCBI taxonomy): Bacteria > Bacillati > Actinomycetota > Actinomycetes > Kitasatosporales > Streptomycetaceae > Streptomyces > Streptomyces sp. NPDC050988. Next base: position 90,963 of record NZ_JBITFQ010000023.1, read on the forward strand.
CGAGCTTTGTGCTGGTCTCGTCCCTCGGTTGGGTGGACACCTACCGGGGTCTGATCGTCCCGGGCCTGTTCAGCGGTTTCACCTGCTTCCTGTTTCGGCAGTACTTTCTGGGGTTCCCCAAGGAGCTGGAGGAGGCGGCGCGCGTGGACGGGCTGGGCTACTGGGGTGCGTACTGGCGCATCGTGGTACCCAACTCGCTGAACTTCTTCGCGGCGATGGCGACCATCACCTTCATCAACGGCTGGAACTCCTTCCTGTGGCCGCTGGTCATCGGTCAGAGTCCGGAAGCGTGGACCGTTCAGGTCGCGCTGTCCAACTACATGACCAACCAGACCGTCGTCTTCCACATGATCTTCATGGCCACCGCCTTTTCCATCCTGCCCCTGGTGTTCGTGTTCCTCTTCCTCCAGCGCTGGCTGGTACAGGGGATCGCCCAGACCGGCATCAAGGGCTGAGCCGCCTATCGGGCTGAACTAGGAGACCGATGTCCTTCCGCACCACGGCCACCTCGACGGACTACGTCGAGGACGTCTCACCCGGCAGCGGAGCCCTTCCGCCCCGCGCCTGGTACCCCTCCTCGGACGCCGCCTCCCTTTCCCTGAACGGTAGTTGGCGGTTCGGGCTCTCGGCGACGGCCGATGCCGAGGACGAGTCGTTCGCCGCCGAGGGATTCGACGCCGGGGCCTGGCCCGAGGTGCGGGTCCCCGGGCACTGGGTCCTCCAGGGTGACGGACGCTTCGGGGCGCCGATCTACACCAACCACCGCTATCCGTTCCCGGTGGATCCGCCGCGGGTGCCGACGGAGAATCCGACCGGCGACCATCTGCGGGTCTTCGACCTGCCGGACGGCTGGCCGGCGGAGGGTGGGGCCGTGCTCCGTTTCGACGGGGTGGAGTCGTGTGCGCGGGTGTGGCTGAACGGGACGGACATCGGTGAGTTCAAGGGGTCCCGGCTGGCGCACGAGTTCGCGGTCGGGCACCTCCTGAAGGCGTCGGGGAACGTGCTCGCCGTCCGGGTGCACCAGTGGTCGTCGGGCTCGTACCTGGAGGACCAGGACCAGTGGTGGCTGCCCGGCATCTTCCGGGACGTCACGCTGCTGCACCGGCCGGCGGGCAGCGCGCTCGACTTCTTCGTGCACGCCTCGTACGACCATGTCGACGGGCTCGGGACCCTGCGGGTCGACTCCGACGTCGACGGGCGGGTGACCGTGCCCGAGCTGGACATCGATGTCGCGACGGGCGAGTCCGTGACCGTGCCGGTCCGGCCGTGGACCGCCGAGACACCGCGCCTGTACGACGGGACGCTGGTCACCGAGGGCGAGCGGGTGCCGCTCAGGATCGGTTTCCGTACGGTCGTGCTGGCGGACGGCCTGATCAAGGTGAACGGCACGGCGGTCCTGTTCAAGGGCGTCAACCGGCACGAGTGGCATCCCGAGCACGGCCGCGCCCTGGACCTGGAGACCATGCGCGAGGACGTGCTGCTGATGAAGCGGCACAACATCAACGCCGTGCGCACCTCCCACTATCCGCCGCACCCGGCCTTCCTCGACCTGTGCGACGAGTACGGGCTGTGGGTCATCGACGAGTGCGACCTGGAGACCCACGGCTTCACCGAACAGGCCTGGCGGGACAACCCGGTGGACGACGACCGCTGGACGCCGGCGCTCCTGGACCGGGCGTCCCGCATGGTCGAGCGCGACAAGAACCACCCGTCGATCGTCATCTGGTCGCTGGGCAACGAGGCGGGCACCGGGCGCGGGCTGACCGCGATGGCCGAGTGGATCCGTGGCCGTGACCGCTCACGGCTCATCCACTACGAGGGCGACTGGAACTGCCGCGACACGGACATGTACTCACGGATGTACGCGGACCACGCCGAGGTCGAGCGGATCGGCCAGGGCCTGGACGGCGGCCCGCTCAAGCGGCGCCAACTCCCCTTCATCCAGTGCGAGTACGGCCACGCGATGGGCAACGGCCCGGGCGGACTCGCCGACTACCAGCGGATCTTCGAGGCGCACGACCGGATCCAGGGCGGCTTCATCTGGGAGTGGATCGACCACGGCATCAAGGACGAGCGGTACGGATTCGCGTACGGCGGCGACTTCGGGGAGGAACTGCACGACGGGAACTTCGTCTGCGACGGGCTGCTCTTCCCGGACCGCACGCCCTCGCCGGGGCTCGTCGAGTACAAGAAGGTGACGGAGCCGGTCCGCATCGAGGGCGCCGGCACAGACGGCACAGGCGGCACGGACGGCACGGTCCGGATCACCAACCGGTACGACTTCGCGGACCTGTCGGCGCTGGCCTTCGAGTGGTCGTACGAGGTCGACGGAGAGGTGGCCGAGACGGGCACGCTGTCGGTGCCCGCGCTCGCGCCGGGCGAGTCGGCCGAGGTGAAGCTGCCCGCGCCTCCGTCGGACGCGCGTGAGCCGCAGGGGCGCGCCGGTGTCGAGACGTCGAACGCGCGGAGGCCCGAAGGGTCGAGCACGATCGGCGGCTCGACACCGGCTGTAGCGCCCCGGAGGCGAACCGAGCCCGACAAGAGGGGCGCCGAGACCCGGTGGACGGTCCGGGCGACGCTCGCCGACGAGACGGCGTGGGCGCCGAAGGGGCACCTGGTGGCCTGGGGCCAACTGCCGGTCGTAGAGCGCCCGTCGGTGACCGTTCCCGCGAGTGAGCGGCCCGTCCTCGACGGGCAGGGGGGCATCACGCTCGGGCCCGCCGTCTTCAACGCGCGGACCGGTGAGCTGGCGACGATCGACGGGATCGACTTCTTCGAGCTGAAGCTGGACGTGTGGCGGGCGCCGACCGACAACGACTTCGGCGCGGCCTGGCAGCCGGACATCCGCTACGGCGTGCTCTGGCGCAAGCTCGGCCTCCACCGGATGCAACACCGGCTGGACTCGGTCGAGTTGACCGACGACGCGTTGACCGTACGGACGCGGGTGGCGCCCGCCGCCGCGGAGGTGGGCCTGCGCACGGTGTACCGGTGGACGTCCGACGGGACGCGGCTGCGGCTGACGGTGTCCGTGACACCCGAGGGCGACTGGAAGGTGCCGCTGCCGAGGCTCGGCATCCGTCTCGGGCTGCCCGCCGGTGACCGGGTGAAGTGGCACGGCGGTGGTCCCGGCGAGGCCTATCCGGACACCAAGTCCGCCTCGATGCTGGGGCGTTGGGAGTCCACGGTGGACAAGCTGCAGACCCCGTACGTGCGCCCGCAGGAGAACGGTGCCCGTGCCGACGTCCGGTGGGCGGAGATCGGCTGGTGGGATGGCGTCGTCGCGCTGCGTGTCGAGGGCGAGCCGGAGTTCTGGTTCACCGCCCGGCGCTGGAGGAGCGAAGAACTCGACGCCGCCGAGCATCTGACGGATCTGAGGCCCGGCGACACCGTGTGGGTCAACCTCGACCACGGTCAGCAGGGAATCGGTTCGCAGTCGTGCGGTCCGGGCACGCTGCCGGAGTACCAGCTGCGAGTTCAGCCCGCTGAATTCTCCTTTGTCTTCTCGGTGGTCGAGGACTAACAATGTTACCGGTCACATGGCCGTCCGGCTCCCCGGCGGACGGTCATGTCCGTGTGTCCCAGGCTCCCCCCGGAGGTTCCCCGCGTGAGTGGCTCCATCGAGGTCAGCGGTCTGTCCCGCACCTTCCACACCACTGTCCGGCGTCCAGGGTTCGCGGGCGCGCTCAGGTCTCTCGTCAATCCGGAGCGGGTCGCCAAGGACGCCGTCTCCGACATCACCTTCGAGGTCGCCCCCGGCGAACTCCTCGCCCTGCTCGGGCCGAACGGCGCGGGCAAGTCCACCACCATCAAGATGCTCACCGGCATCCTCACCCCCACCTCCGGCGAGGCGCGGGTCGCGGGCGTGGTCCCGTACCAGGAGCGCGAGCGCAACGCGCGCAACATCGGGGCGGTGTTCGGGCAGCGCACCCAGCTGTGGTGGGACCTGCCGGTGCGGGAGTCCTTCGCGATCCTGCGTGACATCTACGACGTTCCCGAGGCCGAACACCGCACGAGACTGCGGGAGTTCGACGAGCTGCTGGACCTGTCCTCCTTCTGGGACACCCGGGTACGGCACCTCTCGCTCGGCCAGCGCGTGCGCTCCGACCTGGCCGCCGCGCTGCTGCACGATCCGCGCGTGGTGTTCCTCGACGAGCCGACCATCGGCATGGACGTGGTGGTCAAGGAGCAGGTCCGCGAGTTCCTCCGGTACCAGGTGGAGCAGCGCGGGCGGACGGTGCTGCTCACCACGCACGACATGACGGAGGTCGAGCGGCTCGCCGAGCGGGTCGTCCTGATCAACCACGGGCGGCTCGTCCTGGACGGCACGCTGGACGAGATCCGGCGGAAGTTCGGCTCGACCTGGCAGGTGCGGGTGACGCTCGCCGACCCGCACACGCCCGTCGAGGCGTTGCCGGGGATGGTGCTGGTGCGGCACGAAGGCCCGCAGGTGGTGTTCGGACCCGACGGGCCCGCGGCGCCGGCCATGCACGAGGCGCTGAAACAGGTCATCGAGCGGTACGAGGTGACCGACATCGCCCTGGACGAGGCCGACTTGGAGGACGTGATGCGTGCCGCGTACGTCCAGGCGGGGGGCGAGTGACCGTGGCCGTCCTCCAGGGCTGGCGGGCCGCCCGCGTCACCCCGCTCGGCGAACTCCACACCCCGCCGCGCATGACCGCCGCACTGCTCCGGCTCACCGTGCAGGTGGTGCTGGTCGCCTCACTGTGGCACGGCCTGTACGCGGCCACGGGCACGACGGCCGGGCTGACCAAGGACCAGGCGGTCACCTATGCCGTACTGGCCGTACTGGCCACCCGGATAAGGGAGTTGGACCAGTACGCGGGCCGGGACACCGTGCTCCAGCACATGCACTTCGGCACGATCATCTACTGGTACCTGCGCCCGCTCCCGCCCCAGCGCTACTACGCGCTGCGGGCGCTCGGCGAGCAGCTGTACGGCCTGGTGTGGGTGCTCGCCGGATACGTGATCTGCCTGGCCGCCGGGGTCGTGGAGCCGCCCAAGTCCGCTGCTGTGGCAGGGGTGTTCGCGGTCAGCGCGTTCCTGGGGCAGTGGGTTCTCTACTACGTGATGCTCGCCATCGACCAGCTCTGTTTCTGGACGCTCCGCAACGGCGCGGCGATGCTGATCCTGATCTTCGCGCAGAACCTGCTGTCCGGGGTGTACGCGCCGCTGTGGTTCTTCCCGGACTGGTTCATCACCATGAGCGGCTTCCTGCCGTTCCAGGCGACGCTGAGCGTGCCGCTGTCGCTGTACGTCGGCCGCATCGAACTGTCCGACGCGGGCCCGCAGTTGGCCGTACAGGCCGCCTGGGTGGTGGCCCTCGCCCTGCTCACCCGGCTGCTGTGGCGGCGGGCCGCCCGGCGCGTGATCTCGCAGGGAGGCTGACATGTCGACCAAGGCTCTTCGCGTCGTCTGGCGCATCACCCGGCTCAACTTCCGTGCCCAGCTGGAGTATCGCTCCGAGTTCCTGATGATGATCGCGATCGGCGCGGTCTGGCAGGTGTCGGTGATCGTGTTCGCGACCGTGCTGCTCACCCGGTTCAGCGGGATGGGCGGCTGGGACAGCTCGGACGTCCTGCTGATCCCGGCGACACGGATGCTGGCACACGGACTGTTCGTGCTGTTCCTGGGGCGGGTGCACGGTCTGGCGCGGCACATCCAGGAGGGGGTGATCGACACGTATCTGGTCCGCCCGATGCCGGTCTACCGCCAGCTCCAGCTCCAGTACTTCCCCACGAACGCAATCGGTGACCTGACGGTGGCGGCGGGCCTGATGGCGGGCGCGCTGAGCCGCAGCGACCTGGACTGGACGGCGGCCCGGATCACGTACCTCGTCGTCTGCGTACTCGGCGGAATGCTCCTGGAGGCGGCCATGTTCACGGCGGTCGCCTGCGCCTCGCTGCGCTTCCCGGCCGCCGACTACTGGGGCCGCTGGCTGGAGGAGCTGCTCGGCACGTTCGGCAGTTACCCGCTGAACGTGCTGCCCAAGGCGGTGGGCGGCTTCCTCACGTTCGGGCTGCCGCTGGCGTTCGTCGCGTACTTCCCGGCGGCGGTACTGACCGGGCACGACACCGCTGTCCCGTACTGGCTGGCGGCCGTGTCACCCCTGCTCGGCGCGGCGGCGTATCTCGGGTCGCGGCTGCTGTGGCGGTGGAGTCTGCGGCACTACACGGGGGTGAACGGATGACGACGAAGTGAACCGCCCCGGGTCGAACGGAGGCAACAAACCCGGGGGCGGTTCAAAGCGCAGGTCGTGATGCAGGCGGTCGAGCAACGGAGCTTGCGGAGGAGCCGCCAGGGCTTGAGACCGGCGCGCCCTCGGCTTCAGACTTCTGACGGTTGTGTCAGGTAATGGATGCAGCTATCGGGCTTCCGGGCGATCTCGTCGCGCAAGCTGCGACTCCACTGTCGCGAGTCGTGCCGAGAGCTCCCTGCAGAGGCTCTCAAGTCGCGCTACTCGGTGAGCGAGTTCATCAGCTGATTCCGGCCCACCCCTCTCTGCGCCAGGGTCCAGGATGAATGTCTCCAAGTACTCATCGTGAAGCTGCAGACACCCCGCGCGTCGAAGGTGCTGGATTCCTTGTCGCACCTCATCTCTGGTGGCACCGTAGAGCTCTTGAAGTTCCGACTCCGAAGGAAGGACATCTCCGAACCTGTAATGCCGACTCCTCAAGCCTTCCTTCACGTGCCGAATCAAAGCTTCGGCACTCGGTGTCGCATCGTCTCCGCCACGCCCTGGAAGCTGAACCGGCAGTAGGTCCGGCGGCCGCTCTGTCTTCACTTCCGGCATATCTCATGGCCTCTCGTCAGTGGAAGCAACAGTCCCACGTCGAAGCGTTTCCCCAACGCTGAGGGTGGCCGGCACCGTGATGTTCAGACTCCGCGGGTGGCCGAAGAGAGCTGACTCGAATCCGATGGGGTAGCCGGTTTCAGGGTCAAAGAGAACGGACTCCCTTTGCGTGCTGCCCTGGTATCCCTCGCTCTGGGACACGGCGAGGACATGTTGACCTTGCCACGTCATTGTGGTCGCCACATCCAGACCGAGGGTCTGGGCCAGAACTCTCAGGGCGGCGGCACGGAGGCGAGGAGGCACCGGGCCAGAGCGCGCTGCATAGTTGAGCAGATCGCTGACACCATTGGCGATCAGGCCGCCTTCCCAGTTCACCTCGTTCAGCTGCTTCACCAGTTCGCGAGGGTTCGTGGAGAATGGGGCGATCTTACCCCATTCATCACCTTCTGTAGTGGGGACCTTTCCGAGACCGTAGTAGCGGTCCTCCACCCCGGTCCCGGCGATGAGACCGGCTTCTTTGGCGACCTCGCTCTGCTTCGGGTTGGGATAGATGGGCTCACCGTATTCGCTCCGCTGCCGACCTGAACCGTCCTTTGTGATCCATGACTCGGTCACAGTTGGTACGGCGACACTCGCCGTACCCCCAGGGACGTCGCCGGCGGTGTTGAGCCACCATCCCCAGGTCTTGGTGTAGCTATAGGCACCGTGCGCGCGTTCCTGCGGCAGTTTCTCGACCCGTGCGGCGAAAGCCAATAGGTATTCGCTTGCCGACTGGTCTTCAACAGGCTTCAAGGAAAGCACGGGAGGAGTGAAGGCAACCGTCTGTGCGTCTTCCCGCCGAGGGATGAGCTGTTGACCGCCGACGATCAGTGCGGCACCGACGCCTGCAGCGCCCGCACCGACCAGAATCCGGCGGCGCGTGAACACACGTGTGGGCTCCACAGAGGAAGCTGCCCGTTGACGCATCTCCACCAGCTCACGCTCAGCACGTGGCGAGAGAACGCGGCCGTCACACTCTGCGGCGGCGGGGTCACTACTGGAAGGCAGCAACTCCCGCACCCGTTCTGCGTCCTTGCTCATCCCAAGCCCCCTTCTGGCAGGGCAGAGGTCGCGCCGGCTGCGACACGACTGGAGTCATCTGTGATCGCTCGTTCCAGTCTGCGGCGAGCCCGATGCAGGCGAACAAGGAACGCTCCTCTGCTGCAGCCCATCACGCGGGCAGCTACTGGCGGTTCGAGCCCATCCCATGAGACGAGCATCAGCACCTCGCGATCTCGGTCGGACATCTCAGCCAGCGCCCTCACGGCTCTCACGCGTGCCAGCGCCTGAGCCTCAGCAGCAGGCATCACATCATCCCGAATCTGATCTCGGAGCCGCCCTTCCAACTGGCTGGCGCGCTCCTGAGCGCGTCTCATATTCGCGGCCACGAGCCGGGCAATGCCATAGAGCCACGGCAAGGCCTCACCGCGTTGGTCTCCCCCGCCGCTGCCAAGCGATCACGAAGGTCTCGGCGGCGGCATCTTCAGCATGTTGAGGTGGCAGCCTTCGGCGCACAAAGCGCAAGACGGGCATGTAGGAGGCACGGTAGACCGCCTCAAACTGATCCCATTCATCCAAGCTTTCGCCCACACAGCCCTCCCTATCACTGCCGTCACACCAAGTGTGTGTCCGCCACTCCACCGGGATTACACCCGTGCAGCAAGAAACTTGCGGAGGCAGCGGAGTTTGCCCCCGAGGTGCCAGTCGGCGCGGGCGGGTTGAAGTCCCCCCTGCGGCCGGACAGCGCGCGGTTACGCTGCGGGGTGAAGTTCCGCTGGAGCAGAGCCCTCGTTTCGAGCGGGGTGACGTACCCGTACTCGGAGTGTCTGCGGAGCCGGATGTGGTTGTACTCGATCTCGATATAGCGGAAGACGCTGGCGCGGGCGGCCGCGTGGGTCTCCCCGACGGTCGTTCCGACCTCGGCCTTGAGTACGGCGAACCGACTCTCCGCGACAGACCCTCCTCACAAGAAGCGGCACGCCTCATCAACTGCATCGTGTGCAACTTGCACATCTCGGTGCGGAATTCGTCACTCCTGTACTCGCTGCCGCGATCCGTGTGCATCACGCAGCCGTGCTCCAGACCGCGCGTCCAGCGGGCCATTTGCATGGCGACCACGGGCAGCTGAGCGGCGGCGGTCACTCATCGCCCAGCCGATCACCTCCCGCATCCCGAGATCGATACAGGTCGTCAGGCACAACTTCCCTTCCAGCATGACGAGTTCGGTCATGTCACCGAACAGCACTATCCCGTGGCGGCACGCGGCGAAGCCGCGGCCGATCAGGTCGGCGGCGAACACCGCCCGCTTCGCCTGCCAGGTGAGTCCCCAGGCGTCGGCGGCACGTGATCCCGGTGATGGCATGCTCACGCATCAGCCGCTCGATCCTCTTCAGATTGATCACCCGGTCGGCGAGCCGCCGCGCGGGGCGCCGTAGACGCCGCTCGATCCGGCGCGCAGCACCCTGATCTCGCCCACCAGTGACACAGAGCCTCTGCTTCGTAGCCTCTTTCGCTCGGCACTCACATCGAGCCCGCCGGCGTCATCGGTCGGCGTCCTGACCGATGACAGCAACAGATCGACCGCGCCCCTCTTGAACTCGGCCGTACACCGCTTACTCGTATTGATCTTTGCTGCTCGTGAACGAAACGACCACTAGCAGAAACGGAATTCCTTCTACCACCGGAATCACCCTTCTCAGTTTCGAAAATTTCCTGCAACACCTCTCACAATTCCCCCACTACACATACGGCGTTCGAGTCAACGATCGAAAGGAAACGAACAGTGGGTAGATCCATCCGTTTGTCTGTCGCGCCTCTCGCAGCCGGTGTTGCACTGGTCGCTTCAACGCTGGCCATCGGCGCACCAACGGCTGGCGCGGAAGAGGCGAAGCCACTGCCGCCGGTCGCAGCCTCGGACAGCAGAGCAGAAATCGAGAGCCTCACACTCAACGATCAGCAAGCACTCCAGGCTGAAGTCGATGCCAAGCTCGCCGAAACCAACAATGGCGGGAAGCAGATCAGCGCGAACGAGATCTCATGGAACGACGGCGAAGCGATTCTAACGCTCCCTCTCCCCGGAGAGGAAAAGACTCCGCTTCCATCCGAAGCCTCGCTGGCGCTCAACGGTGTCGATGCGGCAGAGATGGATGAGGTCACGGCTGCGGCGGTGGACTGGGAGGGCTGCCCGGCCGGAGCAAACGACAATCGCTGGTACTGCTTCTACCAACTCCCGGACTTCAAGGGGCAGAGGGTCCAGTGGAACTGGGCGCACTGCTCGACCGGCATCAATTTCTCGGACGTCGGGTTCAACAACAAAACTACGGGGATCGTCAACACAACGAAAAACATAGAGTACTGGGGAATGAATCTGACCGCGTACCACGATTGGTTCACGGGCAATGCGCTCCGCATTCTTCCGTATTACAAGATCTCGAACCTGGACTCGTTCCACGACAACAAGTTCAGCAGCTTCAAAGCCTGCCGTAAGTCGTAGGCGGGGCGGCTGGAAAGGGAAAATTCACTCTGGGGTAAGCAGTTCCGGCTGTATACCCTCGAGCCAGGAGCATTGTACGATTGCGACTGGCCTGGCTCGCCGGTCTCGTGTTTTCACGAGCCCTGCTCGAGCGAGCCGTCGACACCCTCAATTCTTGGCGGCTCCTCCGAAATCTCCGCTGCTCGACTCGACCACCCTCATCACGACCCTCGTCCAGGCAGCCCTCTGCCCGCGTCCGGCCAGCTCAGAGTGAAGTTGGAACCGGTCGCCTGAGTCGCATGTCACGGGCTGTCTGACCGTATTCCGCCGTGAGAGCTCGGGCCAGGTGCCGCGGGTCGTGGATGCCCCAGCGGGCGGCCACGGCAGCCGTCGTACGGCCGTCCTGGGCCGGGTCGAGCAGGTCGCGGCGGATGCGGGCGAGGCGTTCGCCGCGCAGCCAGGCCGCGAAGGGGGCGCCGGTGCGGTGGAAGAGGCGGTGGAGCTGGCGGGCCGAGATGCCGTGGGCCGCCGCGACCGAGTCGACGCACAGGGACGGGTCGGAGATGTTCGCCAGTACGTAGACGCGGATACGGTCGACCAGTTCGGTGGCCGTGTCCATCCTGCCCGGCTCGGTCTCCGTGAAGGCCGCGAGGAGGAGCGACACCAGGGCGTCTCCGGCGTGGGCCTGCGCCGGTCCCGCCAGTTCGTCGAGGTGGCGGCCCAGCCCCTGGAGGAACGCGGCGAGCACCGCCTGCGCACCGGTGTCGGCGGGCAGGCGACAGGCCGCCCGGGCGGCCACGGTGTCGGCGTGCCGCCCCAGTTCGGCGCGCGGGATGCCGACGGCCATGACATCGCAGCCGTCGGCGACGGCTAATCGGTACGGGCGTGTCATGTCGAAGACCACGAAGTCGCCGCTGTGCGCCCGGGATTGGGTGCCGCCCTGGTCGGCGGCTGCCGGCTCGGCCGACCTGTGCAGCGTGATTTTCAGCAGCTCCGGGTCCGTGGACGAGATCGCCCGCGCCGACCGCTCTACCAGATGCCCGGAGCCCCGGATCCGCGCCACCGCCGCGCGCCCGACGGCCGCCGCGTCGATGTCGGCCCGGAACGCGCTCGTCTCGTCCTCAGGCCCAACTCCCGCTTCTGCTCGCGCTCTTGGGGCCGTCACCGCGAGTGGCGCGAGGACCGTGGACGCGGCCGTCTGTAACTCTCCGACAGTGGCCTGGTGTACGTGTAAGGCGCCACCGCTCATGGAACCGCTCCCTGACTTGCCCGGGCATTTATCGGTATATCGATTGACTCACTTGAGAGTTACCCGCTTTCCGGGCGCGAATCGGAGACGGTCCGGGCAGGAAGTGGAGACTCGTCACGCCTCCGCTTCCGTACCTTCTTCCTTGGGGGAGCGACGTCGGCTGGGACCCTCACCACAGTTCCAGCCGGCTGCTCCGTCACCGGCGTCACCGCCACGGCACCCGGACCTCCGCCCACACCACCTTGTACGTTCCGCCCAGGCACAGGTCCGTACCCCACTTCTCGGCCAGCGCGGCCACGATCAGCAGCCCGCGCCCGCCCTCGCCCGACGGCTCCTGGAGTACGGGCCGCCGCTCGGTCCGCCCGTCGGCCACCTCGATACGTACGACATCCTCGTCGTCCCGCAGCACCAGCCGTACGCGGAAGTCGCGGCCCCGCACCCGCCCGTGCCGCACCGCGTTCGCCGCGAGCTCGGCGACGACCAGGGTCACGGACTCACTCGCCTCGCTGTCATAGTCGAACCCCCACACGTCCATCCGGTTCGCGACCAGCCGCCGCGCGAGCCGGGCCCCTCGCGGGGTGCAACTGAACAGCTGCGTGAACGTACGTACGGTGTCGGGCACTTGGACCCGGATGTCTCCTTGCATGGGTCAACGGTCCCGGGAGGCAGGGCGGTCGACCAGTTACGCCACTCGTACGCTGCGCGGCGTACGAGTTCACTGTGTGGACAGTACGGGTGACGTTCCGTGACTATGGCGGCATGACCAACAGCACGACGAACGAGCCCGAGCCGTCGGACAGTTTGAAGACGTTCGGGCTGGTCCACAAGGCTTTCCGCAAGCGGGCGGGTCTGACGCAGGAGGAGTTCGCGCCGCTGGTGCGGTACCAGCCGTCGACGGTGGCGTCGATCGAGCAGGGGCGGCGGTTACCTCCGCGGGTGTATGTGGAGCGGGCGGAGGAGGTGTTGGACGCGTTCGGTGTGCTGCGGGCGGCTGCGAAGTACGCGACGCGGCAGCCGGGGTTGGCTTCTTGGTTCCGCAAATGGGCGGACCTGGAGGAGCAGGCGATCAGTCTCTATACCTTCGAGAACCGACTGGTACCGGGGCTCCTGCAGACGGAGGAGTACTCACGCACACTCTTCAACGAGCGCGTGCCCGTGCTGACCGACTCGCAGATCGAGGCTCAGCTCGCTGCCCGGGCGGAGCGCCAGCGACTGCTCGCCGAGCGGCCCAACACGGTGTTCAACTTCATCGTCGAGGAGCACATCATCAAGCGCGGGACGGGCGGCACGGAGGTCACGCGTGAACTGATCGACCACATTCTGACTGTCACGGAACTACGCAACGTGGAGCTGCAATTGATGCCCATGGCGCGTGGGGTCCACGCCGGTCTCGACGGCCCCATCCGGCTGCTGGAGACGCCCGAGAACGAGTGGTTCGGCTACTGCGAGGGGCAGCGAAACGGCCAGTTCATCGCCGACCCTGAAACGATCAGTGTCCTTCACATGCGCTATGCGAAACTGCGTTCACAGGCTCTAACGCCGGACGATTCCCGGAGCCTGCTGGAGCGGACGCGAGGAGCACTATGAGGACCACCGAGCTGGCCTGGTTCAAGAGCAGCTACAGCGGCAGTGACGGCGACGACTGCGTCGAAGTCGCCGCCTCCCCCGCCGCCATCCACGTCCGCGACTCCAAGAACAGCCGCGGGCCCCAGCTCGCCCTTTCCCCCACCGCCTGGGGCGACTTCGTCGCGTCGGTCAGTGGTCCGCGCAGCACGGCGTAGGGTCCGGGACCTCGAACGGGACCAGTACCCCTCCCACCGCCGCCATGAGGGTCAGGACGAGTTCGCCGTCCTGCCACTGCGGGCGGACGTGATCCCTCGTCACCACCCTCTGGTCCGCCGGGGGTTCATCCGCCGACCCCAGCACGGTGACGCGGTCGATCGCGGAGCCGGACAGCAGCTCCGCGATCGTCACCGTGCCGGTCAGGGTGGCCGACCCGGGGTAGACGACGGCCCGGCCCACCTCGTCGGGTGCGCCGGTCGTCACCTCGTACCCCTTGGCCATGAGCAGGCGGGCGGCCTCCCCGGACGCTGTCGCGAACGACAGCACGACCCGGGGCCGCTCCCCGCGGACCAGGTGGGTACAGCCGAACCCGCCCTCCGAGAGGGCGAGTTCGGCTGCCAGCTCCAGCAGCAGGTGGTCGGCCGCACGCAGGTCGCGTACGTCGGTGTCGACCGTGATGACGTGCTGGTTCACGCGGGCAGGACCCACACGGGGTTCGAGTAGAACCACAGGTCGTTCCACGGGTCGGCGTCGCCGACGACGTCGATCGCGGGGCCCGCGGGGTCGACGGCCGCACCCCGCGCACCGACGGCGGACCGCTTGCCGTCGGAGCCGCGCAGGCGGACGTAGAGCGGGCGGTCGACGCGGCCGAGGGAGTACGTGATCCGGGCCGTGCCGGTGGACTTGTCGACCTCGTACGACTTGACGACCTTGGCGGTCGGCGCGGTGAAGGTGTCCTTGTCGGCGACGGGACCGGTGACGTCACCCTGGATGACGTCCACGCGGGCCAACTTCGGTGTGAAACCGGCCCAGTTGGGGCCGTCCGCGAGGGCGATGTCCACGGTCAGCGTGACGTTCGTGCCCTTCTTGACGTGCAGGGCGCCGCCGAGGGTGGCCCAGCGGCTGCCGCCGGAGAGGCGGACGTCGAGGCCGCTGAGGAGCTGGCCGTGGTCGACCCAGACGCGGCCGGCGCGTATGCCGTCCATGACGGCGGCGTACGAGAAGCCGTCGGAGCCGACATGGGTGCGGCTGTACTGGCCGGGCCAGTAGTCGCCCTGGGTGATGTCGATCTTGCCGCCGTAGACCGGGTCGTCGTAACGCCCGTTGGCGTTGAAGTCGCCGCCGCCGCGCGCGGCGGTATCGGCGTAGACCTGGTGGGAGTCGGAGTTGGCGCTGATCCACCAGGCCTTGCCCTCGGCGAGGAGGCTGTCCCACAGGCCGCCGACGGTGGCGGTCATCCAGTCGAAGCCGCCCCAGGTGCGGTAGCTCTCCGGCGGGTAGCCGGCGAAGGAGTCGACGCTCGGGTCGTTGTCGTAGATGCCACGGGCCCGGCCCATGCCGAGGGGCGCGGGCAGACCGGCCGCCTGGTGGCCGGGCGCGCCCTCGAAGCCGACGGCGATCTGGTGGCTCGCGGGCGTCGCGTCGCGCCAGGCGCGGATCTCGTGCGGGGAGTCGACACCGCGCCGCGCGGGGTGGTTGGCGAGCATCAGCGCGTCCTTGACCTTGCGCCGCTTCACCTGGTCGCTGAGGAAGGCGAGACCCGCGATGGCGAGCGCCTCGTTGGCGGGCGAGGAGCCGGAGGCGTTCTTGACGCTGCCGTCGTAGTCGGTCTCGAACTGCTTCAGGACGGAGACCTCGTTCTTGCCGGGGTGCACGAAGACCGTGCCGTGCTCGGCGCCCGGGATGTTCCACTCCAGGCCCTGGAAGACGAGGGTGTCCTCGTAGGCGTCACGGGCCGCCTTGATGTCCGGGTTGACCTTGTCCACACCGATCTTGGCGTGTGCCGTGCTGCCGTGGTCGGTGATGACCAGCCAGTCCATGCCGTGCTTGGCACCCTGGCGGACCTGGTCGACGACGGCGTACTTGCCGTCGCTGCTGTACTGCGTGTGGATGTGGTGGTCGCCGGCCAGCCAGAGGAAGCCCTTCTTTCTCCGGCCACCGGACGCCGGCTGGGCGGCGGCCGTCCCGCTCGTCGCGCCGCCGAGGACTCCGGCGGTCGCCAGGCCCGCGCCGAGCAGACCCGCGCGGCGCAGCATGGATCGGCGCGACCGCTGGTCGGGGGTCAGGGCCTCGTCGGGCACGGAGGTGTCGAAGGCGGCCGGAAGGCTCGTTCCGCCCTCGTGAGCGTGGTCGTGGTCGTGGTCGTGATGGCGGTGCCCGTGTCCGTGTCCGTGGCTGTGCCCCATGTCGGCCTCCTGAGTCCGGCGCCGCCGGTGCGGACGCGCGGTATGGAGACTCGATGCGAAACATGAACTTTGGTCAACGCCACGGTGATCGCAGGGCGACGCCGACACGGCAGGTAGCCTCGTCTCTCGCTGTTCCCCCAACTGCCCTTGTCCGTCACACTGGTTGACCTCGAACCTGAACAGCGTTCAACTTTCTTTCGACCGCCCGGACCGCCCCGATCACCCCGATCTCCCCGATCGGCCGCGATCCACCGAATTGCGCGAACCCCCCGCTCCGCTCCCTGTTTCCTCCGACTGGAGACACCCCCACCATGAAACGACTCATCGGCTCCCTGATGGCCGGCGCGCTGGCCCTCGCCGGGCTCACCGCCGTCGCCTCGACCCCCGCCGCGGCGGCCGCCCCCTCCTCCGGCACCTTCAACGTCCTCACGTACAACGTGGCGGGCCTCCCGGAGTTGCTGAGCTCCGGGAACCCGGAAGTCAACACCCCGCTGCTCGCCCCGCGTCTCGGGGCGTACGACATAGTCAACGTGCAGGAGGACTTCAACTACCACGCGGCGCTGTACGCGGGCGACAACCACCCGTACCGCACGGCGACCAGTGGCGGTGTGCCCTTCGGAGACGGTCTCAACACCCTCTCGGACTACACGTTCGACGACTTCGAGCGGGTGCAGTGGAACGACTGCACGGGCACCAACTGCCTTACCCCCAAGGGCTTTTCGCTCGCGCGGGTCCGGCTCGCCGAGGGCGTCTTCGTCGACCTCTACAACGTGCACACCAACGCGGACGACACGGACGAGGCCCACGCCGCCCGCCGAGCCAACGTCACGCAGCTCTCGGACTTCATCACCGCGAACTCCTCGGGCAACGCGGTGATCGTCATGGGCGACACCAACACCCGCTACACGCGCGCGGGCGACAACATCCGCCTGCTGTCGACCGCGAACGGTCTCACCGACGCGTGGGTCCAGCTGGTGCGCGGCGGCAGCGCCCCGGCCCAGGGCAGCGACGCGATCGTCTGCCCGACCACCGCGCCGACGAACACCTGCGAGGTCGTGGACAAGGTCCTCTACCGGGGCAGCGACCTGGTGAACCTCTCCGCCTCCCGCTACAACAACGAGTGGGCGAAGTTCCTGGACTCGGCGGGCGGCAACCTCTCCGACCACTTCCCGCACACGGTCGACTTCTCGTGGACGCTGCCCGCCAAGCTCCGGGCGAGCGACACGTTCGGCGGCCCGCACGGCACGGCGTTCAACGACTCGGACGACCTTCCCGCCACGCCCTCGCCTCGCACGCTGACGCTGCGCGGCGGCTCCCGCCTCGACGCGGTGTCGCTCACGCTCGACGGCGGTACGTCCCTGACGCACGGCGGCACGGGCGGTACGGCCGCCTCGCTCACCCTCGCCGCCGGTGAGCACCTCACCTCGGTCAAGCTCACCCGGGGCCAGAAGGACGGCCGGACGCGGGTCTTCTCGGCAGCCTTCACCACCGACAAGTCCCGTACGGTGACGGCCGGTTCGGCCACCTCCGACGCGGTGACCTACACGGCTCCGGCCGGCTGGCAGATAGTCGGCTTCACGGGCCGCTCGGGCGACGAGATCGACAAGCTGGGTGTGGTGTACGCGCCGATCGGCTGATCCGACCCGAGGCCGGCGACGGCGAACCTCCGCCCGGACAGGTGCTGTACGGCCTGTCCGGGCGGCTGTGTGTGCGGGTGTGTGGCCGGCGTGTGTGGTGTCCGTGCGGGTGTGTGCGGGCTGTTCAGGGCTCGGCCGTGGGGCCGGTTCAGATCCTCCAGCCCAGCAGGGGGATGCGCGCTCCGGTGAGCAGGCCCAGGAACATCACCAGCGAGAGGGCCAGGGCCACGGCGAGGCGCACGACGATGACGTTGTCCAGGGTGCCGCGCAGGCCAGGCGGTGCGACCTTGCCCAGGAGCCAGGTGACCGGGACCGAGCAGGCGAAGACCAGGGCGAGCAGCTCGATCTGGTCGTCGCCGGCAGGCTGGACCGGGGCGCTGGGATCGAGGTCGTAGCCCTCCGCGTACATCGCGAAGGCGAGGATCTTCCAGCACAGGGCGCAGAAGAGCGTGGCGGCGGCTTCGACGGGGACGAGACGCGCCCGGAGCCCTTCCGGGAGGTGTGACAGCAGCATGGTTGCCTTCGGGGACGCGGGAGATGTGAAGGGGCAGCGGTGACGGTGACGGCGGGACCGGCCTCGTATTCCGGTCGGCCCCGCCTTTGTCGTCAGCCGGTCCCGGTGGCGAAGGGGCCGCCGGCGCCGAAGACCAGCCGTGCGAAGTTCTCGCCGATGCGGCGGTGTCCCGCGGGGTCGGGGTGGATCGCGTCGGGCAGTGGGAACTCGGCGTGGTCCTTCTCGCCGTAGAGGTCACGGCCGTCGAGGTAGTACAGGTTCGGGTCGTCGGCCGTCCGCTGGTCGACGATCCGGGCGAGTTCGTCGCGGATGACGTTGAGCGTCAGCCGTCCGGCGGCGCGTTCGGCGGGATCGCCCGTGGCCTTGAACCGCAGGGTGCCGCCGTCGAAGTCGGGCGCGAGGGGGCCGGGGGTGTCCTCGTGGACCGGGCACAGGACGGGGGACACGACGAGCAGCGGCGTGGTCGGATGCCCCTCGCGGACGGTGTCCAGGAAACCGTGGACCGCGGGGGTGAAGGCGCGCAGACGCATCGCGTCGGCGTTGACGACGTTGATGCCGATCTTGAGGCTGATCAGGTCCGCGGGGGCGTCCCGCATCGCACGCGCGGTGAACGGGTCGAGCAGCGCGCCGCCGCCGAAGCCCAGGTTGACCAGCTCCACCCCGCCCCGACTTGCGGCCAGGGCGGGCCAAATGGCGGTCGGATGGGCGGCGTTGGAGCCGTGGCTGATGGAACTGCCGTGGTGCAGCCACACCTTGCGGCCGTTGACCGGCGCCGGCTCGACGGGGGCATCGGTGCGCAGCGCGATCAGCTCGGTGATCTCCGTGTGCGGAAGCCAGATCTCGATGTCCTTGTCACCCACGGGCAGTTCGGCGAACCGGGCCGTGCCGACGGGCCCCTCGGTCAGCTCGGCGGACTGCGTGACCATGTCGACGATCGTGCGTACGTTGCCGCCGGCCACCGTGGCCTGCGCGGCGAGACGGCCGTCGACCAGCAGGTCGTACACGCCGTCCGCCGGGGCGGGGAGACCTCGGTAGACCCGCTTGGTGGGCAGCGTGTCCAGTTCGACGGTGGTGGCCCGGGTGCGGAAGACCAACCGCACGCCGGAGGGCTGGGCCTCGGCCACCGCGAGTTGGGCGTCGGGGATCTGCCGACGGGCCCGGGCGGGCAGGCGATGCGGCAGCAGGCCGTGTGCGGTCGGTTCCAGATCGAGGAAGCCGCGCAGCATGTCCGCGGTGACGGGTGTGGTGATCCAGTCGTGATCGGTGTTCATAGCCTCGTTCGCTGCCTCGTCCACTGCCTCGTTCATAACCACGTTCGCTGCCTCGTTCACTGCTCGTTCGCTGCCTCAGCCTGTTGATCAAGGATTTCGGATGGTCCAGGTGCGTAGGAGGGTGTCGAGGGAGTCCAGGGTCCAGGCCCAGGAATCCTGCGAGTCGACAGCGGTGTGGCTGAAGCTTCCGGCCATCTCCAGGCTCACGTAGCCGTGGAAGACGCTGCCCATCATCCGGACCGCGTGCGTCTGGTCCGGCTCCGTCAGGTCGTAGCCGCGCAGGATCGCCCGCGTCATCTGCGCGTGCCTCACCCCGGCGCCGGCGGCCGCCGTCTCGGGGTCGAGCCTGAGCCGGGCGGCGTCGTAGCGACCGGGGTGCTCCCGGGCGTAGTCGCGATAGGTGTCCGCGAACGCGACCAGGGCGTCCTTGCCTGCCCGTCCGGCAAGCGCGGCGGCGGCCCGGTCGGCGAGTTCCTCCAGCGCGAGCAGGGCGATCCGGGTCTTGAGGTCCTGCGAGTTCCTCACGTGCGAGTACAGACTCGCGACCTTGACGTCGAACCGCCGGGCGAGCGCCGAGACGGTCACCTGGTCGAACCCGACCTCGTCGGCCAGCTCCGCCCCCGCCCGGGTCAGGCGCTCTGTGGTCAGCCCCACTCGAACCATAACCGTCCTCCCTATCACCGACAAGTATTATGCATTTGCCTAACATCTTTAGGCAAATTAGCCTGCCTCTCATGAAACCACTGACCGAGCAAGAGATCCGTAAGGCGTTCGTGAACTGCACCAAGGGCGAGTCCAAGCGCCTGCCCGTCCCCCGCGACCTGGCCGAACGGCCCTGGGACGAGCTGGACTTCCTCGGCTGGCGCGACCCCCAGGCCCCCGACCGTGCCTACCTCGCCACCGAGCTGGACGACCGCCCGGTGGCGCTGGCACTGCGCAGCTCCGGTGCCGCTTCCTGGCAGACGCGGCGCAGCATGTGCTCGATATGCCTGACCACCCACACCGGGGGCGTCTCGCTGATGGTCGCCGCGAAGGCGGGCAGGGCAGGGAAGCAGGGCAACTCCGTGGGCGCCTACATGTGCAGCGACCTCGCCTGCCCGCTGTACGTGCGGGGCAGGAAGGACGCGGGCGTCTGCGCGCGGCTCCCCGAGTCGCTCACCCTGGAGGAGAAGATCGAGCGGGCCGTCGCGAACCTCGGCGCGTTCATCGCCAAGGTCACCGCGTGAAGAGCCGGCCGCGCAGCGTCGACCTGACCGGGAACCAAGGCCGGGATCCGCTGCCTTGATTGCTATCATCTCCAGGTTTTTGGCTAGAAGTCCTAGGAGATGGTTGATGATGGCCCGTGCCGGGATCACGGCCGACCGGCTGGTCGAGGCCGCCGCCGATCTCGCGGACGAGGTCGGCTTCGAGAGCGTCACGCTGTCCGCGCTGGCCCGGCGGTTCGGCGTGAAGGACGCGAGCCTGTACTCGCACGTCAGGAGCCTGCACGACCTGCGCACCCGGGTCGCACTCCTCGCGGGCGGCGAGATGATCGACCGGATCTCCACGGCGGTGGCCGGGCGGGCCGGCAAGGACGCGCTGGCCGCCTTCGCCAACGCCTACCGTGCGTACGCGCTGGAGCGGCCGGGCCGGTACGCGGCCACCCAGATCCGTATCGACCAGTCCCTCGTCGCCGCCTCCCCCGCCTTCGCCCGGACCGCCGAGGTCACGTACGGGATGCTCCGCGCGTACGGCCTCGACGAACCCGATCTCACCGACGCCGTCCGGCTGTTGAGGAGCACCTTCCACGGCTACTGCGCACTGGAGGCCTCCGGCGGCTTCGGCGCGCCCCGTGACGTACAGACGTCCTGGAACCGGACGATCGACGCGCTCCATGTACTGCTGGAGAACTGGCCGACGACGAACGCCCCGTAGCCGCACGGGACTCCGACCGCGGCTCCGCCGCGTGGGCACGACCGGCCACGACGAACTCACGCCTTTCACCCACGAGTTGCCCTTGAGTTGCCCTACCCCAGGTGCCCCCCTGACCACTTAGACTGGAAACTTCGCCGGTTTCAGGTGCCGGCCCTGGGGGAGGGAGCGCGCAGTGTCCCAACAGCAGCTCCGACGGGGTCCGTCCAGGCCTGATCCCGATCCGCACCTGCCCCATGGCCCGCGCCCCGCGCGAATCGTGCGCTGGCTGGGCGGATTCGGCTGCGCGGCCGCCGGCTACGCGGTGTTCCAGTCCCTCGTCGGGGTACTGCCGGACAGCATCGACGGAGATTCCGCGCGATACTCGATCGCCGCGGTGAGCGGGCTCGCGACGGCTGTCGCGGCCTGGCTGTCGGCGGCGGTGCTCCGGTCCCGGTACCCGGACTCGGACAACACCCCTGTATTGACTGGGCAGTTGACGGGCCCTGCCTCCGCTCTGTCGGGGCCGGGACCGCTCCCCGCACTCTTCTCCGCCGCGTACGACACCCTCGCCGAACAGATCTGCGTGGCCGACGATCCGGTCCGCGGGCGGCTCACCGGGTGGTCGCACTCCCTCGGCGAGAGCGGCCCCGGCCGGCCCACCTCGGTGGGCACCGCGTACGGCCTGCACATCATGCTCGATCTCGGGATGCCCGAAGGGCGGATCGGTGCGGGCGACCTGGTGGACACGCTGTGGCGGCTGCGACTGCCCGACGGCGGCTGGTCGGCGCGCTCGCAGGGCTCCGAGGCCCGCCCGGAGGTGACCGCCCTGGTGCTGGGCGCGCTGGCCCGGGCAGGTGCTTCGCGGGAGCGGCTGGCGGCCGAGGTGGCGGTCTGCGAGACGGGCTTCACCCATGAACTCGACCGTACGGGGCGGGAGTTGACGCATGTCGTGACGACCGTGCTGCGCGGCCTGCTGCGCGCCGCGCCCGGTTCGGACGCGTTGCCACTGCTGCGGGACGCCCTCGTCGAGGGCGCGGTCACCGATCCGCGTCGCGAGCACCGGCGCTGCTGGGGCTACCGGCTCGCCCCCTTCCACGGACCGCCGTCGCCGCTGCACACCGCACAGGCCGTGGTCGCCCTGGACCGTGCGGCCCGGGTGCTGGGCGGCGAGAGCGCCAACGGCCGCGCGGCCCGTGAGGACGGCGTCCGCTGGCTGCTGGCCTGCCCGGACGCCCCGCACGACGCCTGCCTCGACCTGGCCAACCTCCGCGAGGAGGTGCGCAGGCCCCGCACCGACGACCCGACCCGCCACGAGGTCCTGAACGTACGGCACTTCACCGCTTCCTGGGTCGTCCGCGCCCTGCTCACCCCCGGCGCCCGGGACATCGCCCGCGAGGACGGCCTGGAGGAGGAGTGGCGGGAACGCCTGAACGGCGCGGTGAGCGCGGTGTGGGCGGGGCAGACGGACGGCATATGGACCTGGGTCCGCGACGACACCAGCGAGCTGCGCCGCCCCATGTGGATGACCTATCAGGGTCTTTCGGCGCTGCGGGCGCATGCCGTATGGGTATACCAACCGAATGGCTGAGACAGGAGAAGCGTGCATGGGTGGTCGGCAGGTCCTGGCGGCACGGAGGCTGCTCGCCGAGGCACTGGACGGCGAACTGCCCGAACACGAACGGGTGTTGGCGGCTCGATCGGTCGTCGCCGAACTGGGCTCCCCCGACCGCCTGTTGGAGCTGACCGCCGAACTCGCCTCCGGCGAGGGCGATCCGGACGGCTGCGCCCGCCTCTCGTACCGCCATGTCCTCGGCTTCGACAAGCTCCTGCTCATCGACGGCGGCCCGCACCACATGCTGCGCGCCCATCTGTGGCACGCCGGCCGCGGTGCCATCGGCAAGGAGGACATCCACAACCACCGCTCCCCGCTTGCCTCTTATGTCGTACGGGGGCGGCTGGCGATGGAGCTGTACGCGCCCCGGGAGGGCGGCAGCGTAGCGGCGGACCGCTACCGGGAGTCCCTGGCGGACGAGTCGGCCGACTGGCTGCTCGAGCCGACGGGCCCGGCCCGGCTGCACCTCACGCAGGTCGCGGAGTACGCGGCGGGCAGCACCTACGCCCTGCCCGCGCACACCCTGCACCGGGCGTGGTGCGACACGGCCGAGCCGACGGTGACTCTCTTCCTGGAGACGGGGAACGGCCGGCGGCAGCACACCGACGTGTTCACGGCGGCGGGGCCGCATCCGGGGGCAGTGCCGAAGGTGCCGCTCGACGTGGCCGACTATCTGGCCGAACTCGACGCGCTGGCGGAGTTGCTCAGAAGCTCGTGAGGGTCAGACGCTCGCGAAGGTCACGGAGGCTCGGGAGGGTCAGAAGTCCGTGAGGGCCTGTAGGACGATGTCCAGGTTGTACGCGTCGATGTCGACGCTGTGCAGCTCGGTGGGGCTCAGCCAGACGTACTTCTGATCCGGCTTCTGGAGGGTGATGTGCCAGGAGAGGGGCCTGACCAGGAAGTTGTCCTGCCAGTTCTTGATCTCGTGCCCCTGGTACTCACTCACGAACGACGATTCGCCGACCTTCCGGACGACCTCGCCGAGCAGGCCCGTCTCTTCCTTGAGCTCCCGCAGCACCCCGTCCTCGGGACTCTCGCCGGGCTCCAGCTTTCCGCAGGGAACGCCCCACACCAGGGGCAGGAACCGCTCGGTCTCACTGCGGCGCACCAACAGCACACGGCCTTCGTGCATCACGACGGCGGCCGCCAGTCGCTTGTCGCCGGGGATCTCCATGTCCATGGTTCCTCGGTCCCTCGGTTCCTCGCCGGTCGGAGTCCACAGGGTTCTATACCCACGAAAGCATCAACGCTACCAGGGTCACTCAAGGGTGTCCGGCCGTTGGGAGCCGGGCCGTACGAGCGCCTGCACCTCGCCGTACGTCGGTGCGGGCCCCTCGAAGGACCGGCCCGCGCGGATCAGGGCCGCCGTCTCCACCGCCGCGCCCAGCGCCCTGCGGAAGAGGAGCGAGCCGAGGCTGATACGGCGTACGCCCAGGTCGGCGAGGGCGGGCACGGTCGGACCCGTCGGCGAGTAGAGGATGTTGAGGGGAACGTCCAGGGTCTTCAACAGGGCGGTGATCCGGGACGGTTCGGAGAGACCCGGGACGAACACACCGTCGGCGCCCGCCTGTTGATAGGCGTCGAGGCGGCGGTTCGTGTCGCCCATGTCACCACCGCCATCGCCCGCGCCACGGCCGCCGTCGCCGTCGCCCCGCCAGTGGGTGTCGGTCCGGGCGTTCACGAACAGGCCCGGTACGGCGGACTTCACCGCCGCGATCTTCGCCGCGTGGAGTTCGACGGGGGCCAGGGTGCCGTCGGGGCGGCCGTCCTCCAGGTTGATGCCCACGGCTCCTACGGCGGCCAGTTCGCGGGCCATCCCGGCGACCTCGTCCGGGTCGTCGCTGAAACCGCCCTCGGTGTCGACCGAGAGGAGGAAGGGGCCATTGCCCAGCGCCAGGGCCAGGTTCAGCGTCGCGTCACGGGTCGCCGCCGCCCCGTCGGGCAGTCCGGCGGCCGCGGCCACTCCCAGGCTGGTCGTGCCGATCGCCGCGAAGCCCTGGGCCGCCAGCGCCGTGGCCGAGGCGTGGTCCCAGGCGTTGGGGAGCAGCAGCGGGGAGTCGGCGTGGTGGAGTGCGGCGAAGTCGGTCACCGCGCGCCGCCCAGGTCTCCCACGGTGTCGGCGTAGTACGTGGATCCCGTGAGGTGGAAGGCGAGTTGGCGGAAGGTCCAGCCCTCGCCGGGCGAGTGGTCGAGCTGTTCCTCGGTGAGCGCCGACAACCGGTTCGCCCACATCCGGGCCAGCCGGACGAGCCTGCTGCGGGCCTCGTCCAGGTCCTCCTGGGTGAAGGGCGCGAGATCGGCCGGTGTGGTGGTCGCGGAGGCATGCCAGTGGTCGGGCAGCGGGCGCTCGCCGACGAGCCGGGCCTCCAGTTCGGCGAGGTGGTCGACCAGGTGGTCGGCGACCCTGCGGACGGCCTTGTGCGGGGTGTAGACACGGTCGTCGACCTGGGCGGGTGTCCCGTCCCAGGCGGTCCAGGTCGCGGCCAGGGCGAGGACGTGGTCGACCATGGCGGTGAGGGCTTGGGCGGGGTCGCGGTCGTCGGTGGCCGGGGCACCCTCCACCGGCGCCGCAGGTGCTGTCGGGGCTGCGGGGGCTAGTGGCGCTCCGGGTACTGGGTGTGCTTCGGACGTGGTCATACGGCAACGCTAGGGGCGGAACGCTTCGGCCCCCGCCGAACAGTCCGGGGTCCTGAGGCGGACCCGCTCCCTCCGTGCAACCCCTGCCGGGACTCGGGCGTCTCAAACAGCGCCGGGCACCCCTGTGTGCTCAGTACGGGGGAGGACGGCGCGATGGCCGACAAGGGGAAGCAGGGTTTCGTCCGGAGCGTGCGGCGGTTCTTCTGGCTGCCCCGGGACATGCCACGCCGTCCGGCCGCGGCGATGCCTCTGGTGCGGGCGTGGCTGTTCGGGCTGGCCGTGGGGGCCTTCTTCGCGGTGTTCACCCCGGACGACGAGGCCTTGACGCCGTCGATCATGACGGTCGTCGTGTTGGTGGCCACGCTCGACGACGTGATCAATGGTGTGCGGCACCGCTGGCCGGCCTTCCTGACCTCGTGGGTGGTCTGCTGGGGTCTCGCCTGGCTCCTGTCCGCGACAGTGCCGGGTCTCGGCGATTCCCATTGGGACGAGTTCGCCGTCTTCGCTCCGGCGACGGCGGCGTCCGTGGCAGCGTTCGTCGGGATCACACGTCTGCCGCAACACCGACGCCTGTGACCCGCACCCTCAGGCGCCCGGTCGGGAGGTCCTGACCGCGACCGCCCCATCGTCCAGCCTGACCCGCACCTCGCGCCCACCACTCCAGCGGACGTGGATCTCGCCCGTCCCGTCCACGACGGTCACGGCCACCGACTCCCCCAGCGGGACCGGTTCCGGTTCGGCGGTGAGACGGGCGAGCGCGACGAAGACGGTGTCCGTGGCGGCCGTGTCCACGGCAGACGTGTCCACGGCGGCCGTGACGCCGGTCAATCCGTCGGATGCGCTCAACAGGCCCTGGACGGGCTGGAGTTCGGCACGCGCGCCGCTGTCCCCCGCCTCCCATCCCGTGACCCGTACCGCCGTCCCCTCGGGCGCGCCCGACACCCGGAATGCCCGTACCTCCACAGCGCCCTCGGCCAGCACGAGGCTCGTGACGCGGGCGCCGGAGGCCGTCGTGTGCCGGGAGGCCGCCCAGCCCTCGCCCACGCCCAACGGCTCGATGCCGGTACGGTTCGGGTCGTCTCCGACGATCACGCTGTTGTCGTACGACGGTGAGGGCGTAGTCACCGTCGAGTACGCGAGGCGCGTGTAGTACGGGTCGTAGCGGACGTCCTCGCTTCCGTGGTTGTGGAGTCGGACCAGGCCGTCCGAACTCGTCGACTGGAGAAGCCAGTTGGGCGGGCCGATCGGGTGGGACTCGTCGGCCCGGTCCGTCGGTCGGGGCTCCTCGGTCGCGGTCCACACCTCGTGGTCCGGAGGGAGCAGCAGGCCGAGGAAGCCCTTGCTCGCCCAGTACGGGGAGGCGGGGCCCGAATAGCCTTGCAGGACCGCCGAGTTGGGGCCGTGCCAGCCGAGGGTGAGCAGGCCGTGGTCGTCGACGGCTCCCCGGTCGAGGAAGTACTTCAGCGCGCCGGACGCCAGTCGCCGGGTCTCGCCCGGCGACAGGGGCGTACGGCCGGTGAGCGCGCCCAGCCAGAGGGGCGCGGTTGTCGCGAAGCGGTAGGTCAGTGAACGGCCCTGGTGCATCGGCGCGCCGTCGCCCCCGAACAGGCGGGCGTAGTCGGCGAGATGGGCCGCGAGGCGGCCGCCGTAGAGGTCCAGCAGCCGTTCGTCGTCGGCCAGCCAGGCGTGCAGCACCGGGTACAAGTGCATCGCCCAGCCGTTGTAGTAGTCGAAGGCCTGCCCGTCGCCGTCGGTGTACCAGCCGTCGCCGACGTACCACTGCTCGATGCGGTCGAGGCCCCGGTCGATCGCGGCACGGGACAGCGTGGGCTCGTACCCGATCTCCTCCAGGAAGCCGCCGACCGTCACCGGGAACAACTCCCAGTTGCAGGGCCAGGGTTCGGCCGTCAGCGCGTCGCCGAGCCAGGCCGCGGACCGCTGGCGTACGCCGTCGTCGAGGCGGTCCCAGAGGAGGGGCCGGGTGAGGCGCAGGGCGAGGGCGATGGAGGCGGCTTCGACGAGAGGCTGGCTGCGGTCCTCGATGCGCGGCCAGACGCCGGCGGTTCCGGCGGCGAGGCCTTCGGCGTACCGCTCCAGGGCCTTCTCGTCGCGGCGGAAGGCCGCCAGCATCAGCGTACGGGCGTATCCCTCCAGGCCGTCGGAGAGGCGGCCAGACCAGCTCGTGTGCTCGCCGGGCAGGTGGTAGAAGGCGCGGTCCTCGGTGGCGTACGGCTCCACGGCCGCGAGCAGGGAGTCGGCCGCCGCCTCCCAGTGGGCGCGCGTGTAGCCGGTGTGCGGGCTGAGGGCACGGTCCTCGGGGACTCCGGTGGGGCCTGCGGGGCTTGAGGAGCCTGCGGACATCGGTCGGGCTTCCTGTCTCGATCGGGTGGAACGGGTGGTACCTGGGACGCCCCGGTTCCGGACGGGACGCCCCAGGAGTCCAGCTCACCTCAACAGGCGCTCGGGCACCAGGTGTTGGGCAAGTAGTTCGTCGCGGACCAGTTCCGCGTACGCCGTCGCGCCGTACGCGGAGGTGTGCGTGTTGTCCCTCTTCTCGTTGTAGAGGTAGAGCGCCTTGGAGCCCTCGACACCCAGTGACTCGACCAGGGCCTTGGTCCTGGCCGTGAGGTCGATGAGCGGCACGTCGTGGGCTGCGGCGACCGAGCGGGTGACGGCCGGATGGTCGACGCCGAGGCCGTTCACCAGCAGGGCCGTGCCGTTGTTGAGAGTGCCGTCGCTGTTGAACCAGCGGCGGACGATCGGGGTGACCAGAACCGGTCGCCCACCCTTGTCCCGTACGCCCGCGACGAGCGTTTCGAGGTTCGAGCGGTACGTCGCCTCGTCGGTCTGCTTGTCGTTGTGGGCGAGCTGGATGAGGACGAGGTCACCCTTGCGGATCAGCGGCTGGACGGTCCCGAAGAGCCGCGGGTCGGCGAGGTAGGTGACCGTACTCTCCCCGGAATCCCCGTAGTTGGCGACCGAGACGCCCTTGCGGAGGTACTGCGGGAGTTGCTGGCCCCAGCCGGAGTAGGGGTCGCCCGGCTGGTCGCAGACCGTGGAGTCGCCGACGAGGAAGATCTGGCGGGTGTGCCGATGCGCGGCGGCGGCCGGAGTGACGCGGATGTCGGCGAGCGCGGGCGCCGCGCCCCCGATGACCAGGTCGAGACCGGGCGTGCCCTCGGCGCCGGTGGGTTCGCCCTCGGGGGTGCGGACGTTGACGGTGAAGGTGCGGGTCACCGGCTCGCCGGCCCCGGTGAGCGTCTCGGCGAGCAGCGTGCGGCGCGTCTCTCCCGTGATGCCGGTGCTCGCCGCGGTGTCACCGCCGAGCCGGACGCGTACGTCGTACGTGCCGGGCGGGACGTCGAAGTGGCATGCACTCGCGGTGCAGTTCTCCATTCCCATGCCCGTCCCCGTCCCGCGGTCGTGTGCGTGGGCAGGGACGGCGGACAGGGCCGTGGCGATGGTCAGCGTGGCCAGCAGGGTGATTGTCATGCGTCTCAACGCGACTCCTCGATTCCGTCAAGTCCCTCGGGTCCACTGCTGGTTGGTCGCCCCGCTGCACGTGTACGTGATGATCGCGGCGGAGTCGGCGGTGGACGCGCCGTTCACGTCCAGGCACTCGCCACTCGCGCGGGAGGTGATGGTCACGTAGGAGCCGCTGGTGGTGAGCGACCACTGCTGGCTGGTCGCCGAGGAGCTGCAGTTCTCCTGGGTGACCGTGCTGGCGTTCTCCTGGACGCACAGGGAGCTGCCGCGCACGTTCAGCTGGTAGTAGCCGCTGCCCAGGGACTTGAACCAGTACTTCTGGTTGTTGCCGCCGTTGCAGGTGTACTGCTTGATCTGGGCGCCCGCCCAGAGCGACTGGCTGGTCACGTCGGCGCACTTGGAGGAGTGGCGAGCGATCAGTGTGTTGTAGGTGGCGCTGGTTCCGGTGACCGTCCCTGCGGTCGTGTCGACGGTGACCTCCGGGGACCAGGACATGGACATCGTGGTCGAACTCGGGAAGGTCAACGGCAGCCACACATAACGGGAGTCGTTGACCGTGCCGCCGAACGCGTTGCCCCAACGGTCGCCCATATAGAGGTACGAGGTGCCCGAACTCCCCTGCACGGGAAGGACGTACGCGGTCTGCGAGCCGTAGGTCGTCGAGTCGCCGACGTTCGTCATCGCCGTCCAGGGGCCAGCGATCGAGGTCGCCGTGGCGTACTGCTGCTGGTTGGGGTTCCAGCCCGTGGCGCCCGAAGTCAGCATGAAGTAGACGCCGTTGCGCTTGAAGAGGGCCGGGGCCTCGCGGTGGCCGCCGTGCCAGGGGTCCGCGACCAGGCTCGCGATGCCCGTGTAGTCGGCGGTCAGGCGGTAGATCTGGAGGTCGTAGTTCTCGCGGGCCGCGGAGATCATGTAGCCGGCGCCGTCGGTGTCCACGAACACCGTGATGTCACGGGACATGTGCGTGCCGAGCGGCCGGAAGCTGCCCTGCCAGGCGTAGTTGCCGTCGACGGTGTCCGAGACGGCGACCGCCGCCCGGGCCTCGCCGTAGTCGACGCCGTTCTCCTTGTGCATCCACATCACGAACTTGCCGGTGGACGCGTTGTACATGACCTTCGGCCGCTCGATGTTCGCGGTCGCCAGTTCGGGATCGCTCGCCTCGGTGAGGACGTGGTTGCGGAACTCCCAGTTCTTCAGGTCCGTCGAGCGGTAGGCGTCCACGTACCGGAACGTGTTGTCGGTGTTCCGGTTCTCACCGAACCAGTAGTAGTACGAGCCGACCTTGATGACCCCGCCGCCGTGCGCGTGCAGGGGGTTCCCGCTCGTGTCGGTGAACTGCGTGCCGTTGGTGACGGTCTGGGGTGCCGCCTGGGCCGGACCGGCCGTGGCGAGTGCGCCGGCCAGCGCCAGACAGAGGGCCAGGAGTACCGCGTACGCGCGTCTCATCTCAGACACTCTCCTTCGAGGTGTCGGCCACGGGGATGCCGAAGTCGGGGGTGCCGTCGGGCTTCCAGCCGAGCCGTTGAATGCGGGTGTGCCGGTTGGGGTCGTTCAGCGGGTCGCCGACGATGTCCTTGTACTGGCGGGCGTGGTAGACGAGGACGTCGGTGCGGCCGTCCTCGGCGACGGTGAAGCTGTTGTGGCCCGGGCCATACTGCTTGGTGGTGTCGTTGCTGGTGAAGACGGGGGTCGGCGACTTGGACCAGATCGCGGGGTCCATGAGGTCGCTGCGGGCGTCGGCGGTCAGCAGGCCCATGCAGTAGTTGAAGTCGGTGGCGCTCGCCGAGTACGACATGAAGACGCGGCCGTTGCGCTTGATGACCGACGGGCCCTCGTTGACCTTGTAGCCGATCACTTCCCAGGGCAACTCCGGTGTGGTGAGCCTCACTTGAGGACCCGTCAGGGTCCAGGGGCTCGCCATCTCGGACAGCCAGATCGCGGTGTTGTTGTCCATGCCGGGCTCGTGCTGCGCCCAGGCGAGATAGCGGGTGCCCCGGTGGGTGAAGGTGGTGGCGTCGAGGGAGAAGGTCTCCCAGGCCGTCCTCAACTGGCCCTTCTCGACCCACTCCCCGTGGAAGGGGTCTCGGCTCGCGTTCTCCAGCACCCAGACACGGATGGCCCAGATGTCGTTCGCGGGCGCGGCGGCGAAGTAGATGTACCACTTGCCGTCGATGTGGTGGATCTCCGGCGCCCAGATGTGCGCGCCCATGTCACCGCTCGCGTGCTTCGTCCAGATCACCGACTCGGCGGCGCCGGTCAGTCCGCGCAAGGTCCGGGAGCGGCGCAGGATGATCCGGTCGTACTCGGGGGCCGTGGCCGTGAAGTAGTAGTGGCCGTCCCGGTGTCGGTGGATGTGCGGGTCGGCGCGGTTGCGGACGAGCGGGTTGACGTACCGGCCGCCGGGTCCGGCTCCGTCCGTGGCGGCCTCGGCGGCTGCGACCCCGGTCCCGGGGACGGCCGTGAGGGCGCCCGCGGCCAGGGCGCCCTTCAGGAGGAGTCTGCGGCTGGGGACTTCGGACGGGTCGACGTCGTCATTGCGGCTCATGCGTGTGCCCCTCCACGCTCATGTTCACAATTTCGAACAACATCTGACATTAAGAAACGCCGAAACCGTAAGGGTGCGTTCCGGGGAGGTCAACGGTTCAGGAGAGAACCGGGGAGCGAAACTTTTGCGACCGAAGTTTCTGTTATCGGCCTCCGGCCGGACCCGTCTCCACGGACGTGAACAAGAACATCCGCGTACCGGCGGCAGGGATTCGCGTACGGGCGGCAGGGATTCGTGGACGGGTGGCGGGAGTCGGTGGGGCGCTCGCCGTCGTCGTCGCGACCGGAGTCGTGGCACCGGGGGCGGTCGCGGCGCCCGCCGGGGCGAAGGACGTCACCGCGGCGGTGCTCGCCGACCGGGACGTGACGCTGAGCGGCGACTCCGTGGTGACCGTGCCGGCCGGGGAGACCACGTACGACGGGGTGTTCCGGGGCGAGGGCACGCTCACCGTGCGCGGTTCCGGCACCCTGGTCCTGGCCAAGGACAGTGACTTCACCCTGCCCAAGTCCCGGCAGCGGCAGCGGGTCGCCACCCAGGGCGGCAACCACCCGTACACCACCGTGAGCAACCCGGACCCGCCCGCGATCACCGTCGAGCGCGGGGCGACCCTCCAGTACGGCACGGGCGGCGGCACGGGTCTGATCGGGCACTTCCCGTACAACACCCCGGGCTACCAGCTGAACCAGCTCAATGTCAGGGTCGACGGAACCCTGCGGCTCTCCCTCGTACGGACCTTCAACCTCGGCACGATCAGCGGTTCGGGGCTGGTCAGCCAGCCGCGGTTCATGTGGGGCAAGCTCGACCTCGCGGGCACACACCCTTTCACCGGGGTGATCGACAACGGCACCGCGATGGACGCGGGCAAGTCCGAGTACCCGGTGTCCCTGCCGAACGCCCGCGCCGTCCTCAACCAGGGCACCTGGACCGTCGACACCCCGCTCGGCCAGACGGTCGCCCTGCGGCAGAACTTCTACCAGCGGGAGTACGGCAGCGACATCAACGTCCAGTCGCGGCCCGGCAGCAAGGTCGTACTCACCGGCCAGTACAGCTGGTCGAACCAGGGCGGCGACACCAACCCCTCGCTCAGCGACCCGGCGCTCAACTGGCGGCCCGCGACGAAGAACGTCAACAAGCGCGGCACCAACATCAAGGGTGCCGACGTCCAGTGGGGCGACGGGACCACGAACAAGATCTTCATGCCGGGGACGGCCGAGACCGTCTACATCAACCTGCTTGCCGCCAGGGCCCGTTCACTGCTCACGTTCGACTACAACGGGCCCGTGACCCTTGGTGCCCCCATCGGGGGCGGCCGCTTCCACGACACCCTCTCCGCGCCCGGCGCCGGTGACATCGTCATCAAGGGGACGAAGGGCAACGACGTCACCTTCGCGGCCGTCCAGTACTACAACGGCTCCACGACCATCCAGAAGGGCGCGGTCCTGCGGCTGGGCAGCGGAAAGGCGGGCGGCGACGGCGGGCTGTACACCAAGGGTGACCTCTACAAGGTGGTCAACGACGGCTCGCTGGTACTCCGCAACACCTCCAAGTCGCTGGCCGTGTCCCGGATCAGCGGCAGCGGGTCCCTCACACAGTCGGGTGCGGCGACGACCACGCTGACGGGCCCGGCGGTGACGTACACCGGGACGACGACCGTCACGAAGGGCACACTCGCCCTCGACGGAACGGGCCTGGCCCGCAGCAGGGCGATCCGCCTGACGACCTCCGGCGCACGTCTCGACGCCCGCAAGGCACCCGGCGCGACCCTGAACCTGACGACCTCCCTGTCCGGCAAGGGCACGGTCGTCGGCTCGGTGACGAATACGGGCAAGGTCTCGGGCGGAGTGACGGTGACCGGGGACTACACGCAGCGCTCGGGCGGTCAACTCGCCATAGGCGGCGAGGCGTTGAAGGTCGGTGGCAAGGTCGCACTGGCGGGGAAGCTGGACGCCCGCCCGGCTTCGGAGCCCGGGACGGAGACGGAGACCAAGACGGAGACGGTCACGCTGATCGACCACACCGGCGAGGCGAAGACGACCGGCACATTCACCGGGCTGAAGGAAGGCGCCGCGGTCAAGGTCGGCAAGACCAAGTACCGGATCAGCTACCGGGGCGGCGACGGCAACGACGTCGTTCTGACCGCCACCACCGCAAGCCCGTCCGCCACCGCCCGCACCGCCGCCACGGAATCGGCCGCGCCGAAGGCCGCGCGCACACAGAACGCGGCCGACGAGAGCCCCATACCGCGCGCATGGTGGCTGGTCGCCGCCGCGCTGGGACTGCTGGCCACGTTGATGATCCCGGTGACAAGGCGTCGGCGGGGGCGGGGGCGCGGGAGGGGCGGGCGGCACGCGTCGGCGCGGTGATCCGCAGTGATCCGCGGTGAGGGGACACCCGGCTCCACTCACCTGGTGGGGCTCGGCGGGCGACCGTGTTCAGCGGGGGAAACCCAGGTCGTCCGCGAGCCGCCGCGCCTCGTCCGCCCAGTCCGCCAGGAACGCCAGCACCACTCCGCGTTTCCGGTAGCGGCGCTCGGCCTCGACGGTGCGGCCGCCGCCGTAGTCGAGCTGCCGTTCGTCGCTCGCGCGGGACAGCATCAGGGCGGTGAGCCAGTCGTACTTGACGGCGGAGGCGCACACACCGAGGCGGACCAGACGCTCGTCGCCCTGCCAGCCGCCCGCGCGCAGGCCGCGTACATAGGCGTCGTACACGGCGGTCGCCAGCTCGGGGAGTCGGGCGGCGGGCAGGAACAGGTCGAAGACCGTGTCGGGGATGTAGTTGCCGATGTCCTCGCCGAGCGCGCCGTCGCCTGCGAACGCCCAGTCCAGCAGGACGCTTTCGCCGTGGTGCGAGACGAGGTTGGCGGGCCACTGGTCGAGGTGGCTGAAGACCCGGGGCAGCGACTCCATGGTCCGCAGGAACCACTCGCGTTCGTGGTCCAGCCGCACCATCCGCTCGCGCAGTCCGACGGGGAAGTGGTCGCGTACAAGGGGCTGTTGCCATGCCCTGTCGTCGTCGAGCAGCTCCCGGCCCACCGTCTGAGCCGAGGTGTAGTCGCGCAGGAAGCGGCGGCTGAGCCAGGACCGGTCGAGGACCACGCCGTCCACCAACGCCCTGCCGTGGGCCGCGCCCAGCCGCTCGGCGTGCCCGGCATGCCCCGCGATCGGCCATGCCGTGGCGGGTTCGCCGTCGCGTACGTCCTCCAGCCACAACGCCACGTCTCCGTCGGGCCGTTCGACGGACGCCAGCAGGTCGGACGCGGTGATGCCCCACGGCTGCCAGGCCCGGGCGACCCCCTCCTCATACACATGGGCCTCGCGCCGCCAGAAGTTCCAGTGGCGTGGGTCCTCCGAGGCCGCCCAGGTCTCGGTGGTGTCCTTGGCGCGGGTCAGCACCTTGAGGACGGCGGAGCGCCCGCCGGCGGTGACGCGCCAGACGCCGGCCGTGACGCCGTTCCTGGGGTTGTGCGTGAGGGGCTCGAACTCGGCCTGCCCCGGCGGGAGTTGGAAGACCTCGCGGACCTCGTCGGCGAGCTGCTGGGTGAGCGGTGCGACGTCACTCATGCGGTGATCCTAAAAGGCCGCGCGGGCCGGGGCCGGGCGGACGGCACCCTGCGGCTGGGACGACGAGCCCCGGCCGGTGCGCGGAGAAAACCCCGCGCGCACTCCCCCGGCCCCTTGCTACCGTCCCCGTCATGAAGCGCGCCCATATGACGACGACGCCGGAGAGTGTCCCGGCGCGCTGACTCATGAGCCAGTCCGAAGCCCCGGGGCGAGTGCCCCGGGGCTTCGGCGTTCCCGGTCGCTCGCCCGGACATCTTCCCGTCCACGAGGAGACCGCCACCATGAGCGACGACGACCGCATCCACGGCCAGAACCACGGCGACAGCCAGGACCACAGCAGCCCCCACGACCGCAGCGACCGCAGTCAGGCCCACGGCGGCCGTCACGACCACCGCAGGCTCGGCCGGGAGCTGGACCTGTTCGATACCGATCCGCTGATCGGGGCGGGGCTGCCGTACTGGCTGCCCGACGGTGCGACCGTGCGGCACACCCTGGAGGAGTACATCCGCGGCGAGGAGCGGCGGGCCGGCTACCGGCATGTGTACTCGCCGGTGCTCGGAAAGCGGGAGCTGTACGAGATCTCGGGGCACTGGTCGCACTACAGCGAGGACATGTTCCCGCCGATGGAACTGGGCTCGGAGCAGGTCGTGCTGCGCCCGAGCCTGTGTCCCCACCACGCGGTGATCTACCGCTCTCGACCGCACAGCTACCGTGAACTCCCGTTCAGAATGGCGGAGTTGGGCGGCATGTACCGTTCCGAGCTGTCCGGCGTGCTCGGCGGTCTCACCCGCGTACGGGCGATCCAGCTCAACGACGCGCACATCTTCTGCACCCTGGACCAGGTGGCCGACGAGGCGGGGGCGGCGCTGGAGATGATCCGCCGGGCGTACGAGGCGCTCGGGATCAACCCGGTCCGGTACCGGCTGTCCCTGCCCGGGCCCGGCGGCAAATACGTCGCCGCGCCCGAGCTGTGGCGGCGGTCCACCGCGCTGCTGACCGAGGTCCTGGACAACTCGGGGCTGCCGTACGAAGCGGCCGAGGGCGAGGCCGCGTTCTACGGTCCGAAGATCGACGTCCAGGTCGCCGACGGCGCGGGCCGGGAGTCCACCCTCTCCACCGTGCAGGTCGACTTCCACCAGCCCGAGCGGTTCGGCCTGCACTACATCGGCGCGGACGGCGGCAAGCACCGGCCGGTCATGGTCCACCGCAGCATCATCGGCAGCGTCGAGCGTGCCGTGGCACACCTCGTCGAGCAGCACGGCGGCGCCTTTCCGCCCTGGCTCGCGCCGATCCAGCTGGTGATCCTGCCGATCTCGGACGCGGAGCTGCCGAACGCCGACTCCCTCGCCCGGCGCTGCGCCGAACGGGGACTGCGGGCCGAGGTCGCCGGCCCGGAGAGCGGCAGCCTGGGCGCCCGTGTCCGGGCGTCCCGTCTGGTCCCGTACCAGGCGGTGATCGGCGCGAAGGAGGCCGTGGACGACCGGGTGGCAGTCCGGCTGCGCGACGGCCGCCGTCTCGAACCGCTACCGGCCGAGGAGGTCGTCGACCGGGTCGCGGCGCTGACCGGGGCCCACAGCACCGAGCTGTGGGACGGCTCGGCCTGAGCAGGGCCTTTGGGTCAGCTCGTGCCGGAGGTCGCGGCCGGTAGTTCCACCGTGATGCGGATCCCGCCGTCGGGGCGTGGGGAGAGGGTGAGTGTTCCGTCGTGGGCGTGGGTGATGGTCTTGACGATGGCAAGGCCGAGGCCGACGCCCGCGTGGTCGGTGTGTACGCGTTCGGTGCCGCGCTGGAATCGTTCGGTGAGTGTCGATGCCTGCTGCGGGGTGAGCTTCTCGCCGGTGTTCTCGACCGTGAGGACGACCGTGTCGGGGCGGGCGCTGGTGTCGACCCACACCGTGCCCTGTTCGGGCAGGTTGTGGACGATCGCGTTGTGCACGAGGTTCGTGGTCAGCTGCAGCAGGAGCGCGTGCGATCCGAGGGTGGGGGCGATGTCGCCGGAGGTTTCGACGGTGACCCCACGCTTTTCGGCGAGGGGGAGGAGTGTCTCGGTGGCTTCCTCCGCCAGGAGGGACAGGTCGACGTGTTCCCGGGTGAAGGACCGCTGGTCGGCGTGGCTGAGCAGCAGCAGTGCTTCGGTGAGGTCGATCGCCCGGGTGTTGACGACGTGGAGGCGGTCGATGACCTCGCCGGCGTCCCGGTTCGGATCGGCGCGCGCCACATCGAGGAGTGCCTTCGAGACCGCCAGCGGGGTGCGCAGCTCGTGAGAGGCGTTGGCCGCGAATCTCTGCTGTTCGGCGACGTGCGCTTCGAGCCTGGCGAGCATCGCGTCGAAGGCGTCGGCGAGTTCACGGAACTCGTCCTTGCGGCCCGGCAGCCGGATCCGGTGGGAGAGCGATCCCTTCGTGGCGGTGCGGGTGGCGTCCGTGATGCGGGTCAGCGGGGCGAGCATGCGGCCGGCGAGGATCCACCCTCCCAGGAGACCGAAGCAGAGAAGGAACACCAGGACCGCTGCCGCCCTCGGAGCGAAAACGCTGAGGAGGACGGATCGGATGGGGAAAACACCATTCGTGAGCGTTTCATCGTCGTCGGTGTTGAGCATCGCCCGGTCCGGGACATAACGCAGGAGGAACACCCACACCGCCCCGAGCAGCAGGACGCCGGCGATCATGAGGAATCCGGCATAGCTGAGGGTGAGTTTGAGGCGGACGCTCATTCCGGGCCGCCTATCCACGGTCTTCTCCCCCGTGTCCGGGCCCGTGCCCAGCCTGGTACCCGGCCCCGTGCCCAGCCCTGTGCCCAGCCTCCGGTTGCGTGTCGATGCGGTAGCCGACGCCCGGCACGGTGGCGATGATCCAGGGTTCGCCGAGCCGCTTGCGCAGGGCCGAGACGGTGATGCGTACGGCGTTGGTGAACGGGTCGGCGTTCTCGTCCCACGCGCGTTCCAGGAGTTCCTCGGCGCTGACGGTGCCGCCTTCGGCGGCGACGAGGACTTCGAGCACGGCGAACTGCTTCCGGGTCAGCGCGACGTAGCGGTCGTCGCGGTAGACCTCCCTGCGGAACGGGTCCAGGCGCAGACCCGCGATCTCCCGCACGGGCGGCCTGTTGTGGGCGCGTCTGCGGTCGAGTGCTCTGAGCCTGAGCGCGAGTTCCCGGAGTTCGAAAGGTTTCGTGAGGTAGTCGTCGGCGCCGAGTTCGAACCCGGAGGCCTTGTCGTCGAGCCGGTCGGCGGCGGTGAGCATGAGGATCGGCATGCCGCTGCCGGAGGCGACGATGCGTTTGGCGATCTCGTCACCGGAAGGGCCCGGGATGTCGCGGTCGAGGACGGCGATGTCGTACGTGTTGATGCTCAGCAGTTCCAGAGCGGTGTCGCCGTCACCCGCGAGGTCGGCCGCGATCGCTTCCAGGCGCAGGCCGTCGCGGATGGCTTCCGCCAGAAAGGGCTCGTCCTCGACGATCAGCACACGCATACGCCCGATGCTACGAGCCGACGCATATCGCCGACATATCGAAAACCGCATACGTGCCCGCAACACCACCCCGCCTTGACTGGGGGCATGTCCAGCAGCGAACCAGCAGGAACAGGAGCTGGCCGTCGTACCCGATCGACCGCCCTGCGATCGACCGCCCTGCGCACGATCCAGAACGACGATCCCGGGCAGTGCCGGCCGGGCCCAGCGGGAGCCTCCACGCGATGACGACCACCCCCCAGCAGGACACTCAGGAACCCGTGGCCGCCGACGCGCGGGACACGGCGGAGACAGGACAGGAGGATGCCGGCGCCCGGGATGACGGCTCGCCGGATGGCGGCTCCCTGGATGGCCGCTCCCCGCATGGCGGCTCCGGTGCCTGGCGCGCCGGCATGCACCGGGCGATCCGCGCCGTCTCCCGGCCGGAGCCGTGGAAGCGCGGCCCGGTGCTCGCGGCGCTCGCGCTGCTCCTCGGCCTGCTCATGCTGCTGCACGCGAAGATCCCGGACGGGCTGAAGAACGTCGGCAGCCTGGTGGAGACCTTCCTGCCGTGGTTCGGCCTGTTCGTCCCGGTGCTGCTGGCCGGAGCGCTGTGGCGCCGCTCGGCCTCCACCGTGGTCGCGCTGCTGCTGCCGGTCACGGTGTGGCTGAACCTCTTCGGCGGCGTGCTCGGCGACAAGTCCCACCCGGGCGGTGACCTCACCGTGGTCAGCCACAACGTCGGCGCCGGCAACTCCGACCCGGCCGGCACCGCCCGCGACCTGGCCGCCTCCGGGGCGGACGTGCTGGCACTGGAGGAGCTGACCCAGGAGGCCCGGGGCGCGTACGAGAAGGGGCTGGCGAAGGAGTACCCGTACCACACGGTCAAGGGCACGGTCGGGCTGTGGAGCAAGCACCCGCTGTCGGACACCCGGACGGTCGACGTCGCGATGCTGGGCATGGTCGGACCACTGGCGAGGAACCTGTCGACCGAGGAGAAGGCGGCCACGCCCCGCGCGCTGCGCACCACGGTGGCCACGGACCAGGGTCCGCTCGCGGTGTACGTGGCCCACCTCGGGTCCGTACGCGTCAATCCCAGGGCGGGCCTGTCGACGAGCCAGCGGGACGACGGCGCGCAGAAGCTCGGCGAGGCCGTCGCGGCCGAGCAGAACGAGCGGGTGGTGCTGCTCGGCGACCTGAACGGCACGACGGACGACCGCGCGTTCGACGGCCTCACCTCGCAGCTGCGCTCGGCCCAGGAGACGGCCGGGGACGGCTTCGGCTTCAGCTGGCCGGCGGGGTTCCCGGTCGTACGGATCGACCAGATCCTGGTCCGCGGCGTGGAGCCGCAGAGCTCATGGGTACTGCCGGACACCGGCAGCGACCACCTGCCGGTGGCGGCGAGGATCAGCTGGTGAGCACCGAGTTCACCTGAACTGTCGGCCAGGTGCTGTCGACCAAGCCGTGTCAGCGCTCGCAGAACTCCGTCTCGACGGCCGCGTCCTCCAGTCGCTGCTCGCCCCAGTCGCCGTTGCGGTTCATCGTCATGACGCGCCGGCCGTCCGCCGAGGCGAGCGTCCGGGTAGCGGAGCCGGGGATCATGCCGCCGTGGCCCCAGGCCCAGCAGCCCGTCTTGAGCTTGAAGTGCCGTATGCCGAGGCCGTAGCGGTCCTGCGGACCACCGTGTCCCTTGTCCCCGTCCACGTGGACCGTGTCGAGCAACTGCCGCTGCTGGGCGGGCGGCAGCAGCTCACCGGCCAGCAGCTTGGACAGGAAGGTGTTCACGTCTCCGACGGTCGAGATCAGCTGCCCGGCGGAGAAGGAGACGGTGGGGCTGAACTCGGTGACGTCACGCACCTTCGCCTCCGGCCCGTCCTCGAACAGCGTGGAATAGTGCCTCGCGTGCGGTGCGGGCAGTCGGGGCGAGGTGCCCGGCACACTCGTGCCGCGCAGGCCCAGCGGCCGGACGACCAGACGCTCGACCGCCTGCGCGTAGGTGCCGCCGGAGGCCGCCTCGACGACCATGCCGGCGAGGACGTAGTTGGTGTCGGAGTAGTCCCACCTGCCCGGCCTGCCGGGGCTACTGCCCTGCTCCGGCTGGAAGTTGGGCGGATGCGCGAGCGCGATGCCCACCAGCTCTTCCGGGGACCACCTGTTGTAGCGGTTCCGCTCGAACTCGTCCCCCGCGTACAGGGCGCGGAAGCCCTCGTCCATGTTGTAGTCGAAGACGCCGCTCGTGTGGTTGAGCAGCTGCCGCACGGTGATGCTCCCCGGCCGGTAGCCCTTGCCGCGCACCACCCCGGGCAGCCACTGCTCCACACTGTCGTCCAGCGAGAGCCTGCCCTCGGCTTCGAGCGCGAGCAGCACCGTGGCGGTGAAGGTCTTGGTCACGCTGGCGATACGGAACTTCTCGCCGGTACTCCTCGGCCGCTCGGCGACCAGGTCACCGACACCGGCCCGGCCGTCCCAGACACCACGCGCGTCCCTGACCTGGGCGATGACACCGGGGGTGCCCTGCGCGACGATCTCGTTCAGCACGGCCTGGGTCCTCGCGTGCGCGGCCTGGGTGTTCGGGTGTAATCGGGGCGGGGCGTGGTGGGTTGGCCCGGCCGGTCCGGCGGTGACGGCGGCGGTGGCGGTGGCGGTGGCGGTGGCGGTGGCGGTGGCGGTCAGCGTTCCCAGGGCGACGGCTGCGACGGCAAGGGCGACGGGGAGTCCACGAGAGGACTGTTGACGGCTCATGGGAACAGCCCACCAAGTGCCCGCTCCCCGCACCATCGGGAACACCCCGGAAAGGGGTCGGGGACACGACCTAGGGGTCGCTGCCGGCACGAGCCTAGGGCCGCTGCCTGCACGAGCCCGTACGACAGCCGCCAATCGCACCGGAGGGGAACACCAGTGCGGCAGGATGGGGCCCATGATCCGTGCCCTGCGTGCCCAGCGTGTTCTGCGTGCCGTGCGTGTCCTGCCGCTGCTGCTCCTGCCCCTGTTGCTTGTTTCCTGCGGTACGGAGGAGGCGGGGGCCGGGGCCGGCGCGGGCGGCACTGCCGATACCGGCACGGACACGGCAGGCGCTGACAAGGGCACGGGCAGCTCGGCCGATGCCGCCGATCCCGCCGAACTCGCCGCCCGTGCGGGGGCCTTGGGGATCGCGCCGGAGTTCGTCTACGTCACCGAGGCCCCTGGATTCGCCGTCGCCCAGCAGTCGGTGGGGGTGTTCGGGGGCGACGGGTTCCATGCCGCGTACTTCTCCAAGAAGACCCACGCCCAGTTCGAACTCTTCGTGGACCGGGGCACGTTGACCGCGGAGAACTGCGCGAAGACCCAAGTGGGGCAGGGGTCGGCCGAGTCGGTCGCCTGTGAGCGCGACGGGGACGCCTGGTACCGCAAGGCAGGTGGCCAACACGAGTACGCCCTGCCGCGCGACGGCCACGTGATCCGGCTCGTCGGTGACGCGAACCGGTTGGACCGCGCCGTTCTGCGCGAGGCCGCGGAAGCGACCCACCACCCGGACGCCGCCGAACTGACCTCCCTCCTGCCACCGGCGCCCGAGGGCACCGCCACCGAACCGGTCGAGCGCGGGGACCTGCCACCGGTCGGCGACGGGGCGCCCAACAACGAGGTGGGCGCGTCGGGTTGAGCGCAAAAGAGTGCCGCTCGGCATGCCCGCCGGACCGAAAATTTCGGACTCCCGTCTGTGTGGCCGACCCTCCGACCCGCGCACCGGCGCACCATAGAGTCGGGCCCCATGGCAGCGCAGCACCTCGAACCCCGTGTCCTCGTCCACACCCGCACCACGGACTACCGCCACGAGTCGATACCCGACGGCATCGCCGCCGTGCGGTCGCTCGGGGCCGCGCACGGCTTCACCGTCCACGCGACGGAGGCCCCCGACTTCTTCGACGCTCCCGTCGG
This sequence comes from Streptomyces sp. NPDC050988, assembly GCF_044456225.1. Taxonomy (NCBI): domain Bacteria; kingdom Bacillati; phylum Actinomycetota; class Actinomycetes; order Kitasatosporales; family Streptomycetaceae; genus Streptomyces; species Streptomyces sp. NPDC050988. The sequence continues at coordinate 133,018 of NZ_JBITFQ010000023.1, forward strand.
CCCGTACGCGGCCGTCGTCTTCCTCTCCACCAGCGGCGACATCCTGACGCCCGCGGGCCGGGAGCACCTCGCCGCGTACGTCGAGGCGGGCGGCGGCTTCGTCGGGGTGCACGCGGCGGCCTGTACGGAGTACGACTGGCCCTACTACGGCGAGTTGCTCGGGGCCAGGTTCGCGCGGCACCCCGAACACCAGCCGGGCAAGGCGGTGGTGGAGGACCGAGAGCACCCCGCCACCCAACATCTGCCCGCCGTCTGGGAGTTCACCGACGAGTGGTACGACTTCCGCACGAACCCGCGAGGCTCGGTGCGCGTGCTCGTCTCCGCCGACGAATCCTCGTACGACGGAGGCGGCATGGGCGACGACCATCCGCTCGCGTGGTGCCGCGAACAGGGCGCGGGCCGGGTCTTCTACACCGCCCTCGGCCACGCCTCGGAGGCCTACGTGGATCCGGCCTTCCGGCAGCACCTGCTCGGCGGAATCGGCTGGGCGGGGCGAATCCGCACCCTGTGAGGGGCGGACGACCCCTCGATACTCTGTGAGAGGCGGGCGCCCCTCGGTCGTCACCCCCGCCGCACACCTCCCGGCCTCCGAAGCCGCCGCACGACCGACAACGGCACCGCACCCGGCCTCTGTGTCTTCCGGTCGGCAGGGTCGGCCGGGTCGGCCGCGACCTCCGAGGCGGCGAACTCGGCCTCCCACAGGGCGAGTTCGCGATCCCGCGGCCCGTGCACGACCGCGGGCTCCCCCGCCCCGAAGACCCGTACCGGATGCGTGTCGTCCCACACCTGCCACCCGGGGTCCCCCTCGACGGCGAACCGCACCCACGCCGAGTGCATGTCATCCGCAAGAGACTGCGGAGCCCCCCGCCCCGCGAGCTTCGCGGCCTCGGGCACGTCGGCGGTGTCGAAGACGAAGCCGAGCTCCAGGGCGTGGCAGGCGCCGAGGCCGGGGACGTTGGAGGGCCAGGCGAACTCGTAGACGTACGAGGGCGCGGGGTGGGCGTCGGCCAGGCGGTGCAGCGGGACGCGGAGGAGATGGTCGGTGACCAGCTGGCCCACCAGGTCGGCGGTGCTCGCGTCGGGATGGGCCAGCCGGTAGCCGCGCGGGACCTCTGGGCCGCAGCGGCAGCGGGCCATCGCGCCGGCCAGGGCGACCGGGCCCAGCCGGTCGATGCGTTCCAGGAGGCCGGTGGGCGCGAGCCACAGCCGGTACTCCTCGCTGGTCCAGCCGAGCAGCAGGTCGACGTCCCGGGCCGCGTCGCCGTCGAGCAGCGCCTCCAGCGGGTCGCGCGGCACGAGGTCTCCGTCGACGACGATGCCGAACGCGGGGCCCCCGAGGACCGGGCTGGCACGGCGGCCGACCTCGGCCTGTGCCTCGGCCAGGGCGGCCCGGTCGACTGCGGCGAACGCCTCGGCGGTCGCGGGGATCTTCAGCCGGGTGGCCATACGCCGCACCAGGCGCCGCACCTTGTCCCGTTCCGTCACCTCGGGCGGGCCGCTCTGCAGCGCGGCCCGCCGGAACAGCCCCTGGGCGTGCGGGCTCGCCAGCAGCGCACCGATGCTGATCGCGCCCGCGGACTCGCCGAAGACGGTCACGCGGTCCGGGTCCCCGCCGAACTCGGCGATCGCGTCCCGGACCCGCTCCAGCGCGGCGAGCTGGTCGCGCAGGCCCGGGTTGGCGGGGGCGTCCGGGAAGAGGCCGTAACCCTCAACGCCCAGGCGGTAGTTGAGGGAGACGAACACCAGGCCGTCGCGGGCGAAGGACCGGCCGTCGTACACCGGGACCGCCGAAGAGCCGCGGGTCAGCGCCCCGCCGTGGATCCACACCATGACGGGCAGGCGGGCGCCGGGGCCCGGCTCGGGCGTCCACACGTTCAGGTTGAGGATGTCGTCGCCCGGCACGACCGGGTCGGAGAGCAGCTTCGCGAAGGCCTCGGAGTACGGGGGCTTGGGCGGCGTCGGCCCGAACCGACCCGCGTCGCGCACGCCGTCCCACGGCTCGGGCGGGACGGGCGGCCGGAAGCGGCGGGGGCCGAAGGGAGGGGCGGCGTAGGGGATGCCTCGGAACACGGCGAGGCCGTTCTCGTAGCGGCCTCGGACGGCACCGTAGGGGGTGTCGACCACGGGACCCTCGGTCATTCGACCATCTCCTCACCTGAGCGGGATCCACAGGCTCCTCACTTGAGCGGGAACCACAGGGCCTGCCCCCTCAGCGCATCACACAATCCCTGTGTCACGCAGCCCCACAGCTGTCCCAGGGCAGTTCGGGGCGGTCCCCGTCAGGGCGAAATCCGCCGCGCGACCACCCGACCGACAAAGCGGGACAACACAGCCAACCCGCCCATGACCTGCGTGTTCGACATTTCGAAAGTTTCGACTCCGCGAAATTCCGTTGAATACCGGCTCTTCCACGGCGTGTCACCGCGGCCTTACTGTAGGAAGCGCTTTCTACCCGAAACTTTCGACGGCCCTCGGGACGGGGCCTGGAGAGGTGGGCTTCCATGGTGCGTACCGGAAGCGTGGCCGGGCCGACCCTCGCGGTCGTCGCACGCGAGGCGGGCGTTTCCGTACCGACGGCCTCCAAGGTCGTCAACGGCCGTGAGGACGTGGCGCCGGAGACCCGCCGCCGGGTGACGGAGGCGCTCGACCGGCTCGGCTATGTCCGCAGACCCCGGTTCGACGCGGTGAAGTCGCCCGGTCTGGTCGACCTCGTCGTCCACTCGCTGGAGAACTCCTGGTCGGGCTCGATCCTGCACGGCGTGGAGGAGGCGGCGCACGACGCCGGCCTGGAGGTGGTGGTCTCGGCGGGCCTGACCAGGACCCGGGGCGGCCGTCCGGAGCGCGGCTGGCTGGACAAGCTCTCCACACGCGGCTCCTCCGGGGTGCTGTTCAACCTCGCCGAGCTGACCGCGTCCCAGTACGCCTGGCTGGACCAGCACCGCATCCCGTTCGTGCTGATCGACCCGGTGCTGGAGCCGCCACCCGGGGTCGTCTCGGTGGGCGCGGCCAACTGGCACGGCGGGGTGACCGCCACCGAGCATCTGATCTCCCTCGGCCACGAACGCGTAGCCGTCATCGCCGGCTACCGCCGCAAGATGTGCAGCACCGCGCGCGTCGCCGGCTACCGCTCGGCGCTCGCTGCGGCCGGCCTGCGCCACCGCCCCGACTACCTGCGCTACGGCAACTTCGACGAGAGTGCCGCGCACCGGCGAATGCTGGAGCTCCTCGATCTGCCGGAACCGCCCACGGCCGTCTTCGTCTGCTCGGACCGCATGGCCCTGGGCGCGTACCGGGCGCTGGCCGAGCGGGGCCTGTCCGTCCCGGACGACGTCAGTGTGGTGGGCTTCGACGATCTGCCCGAGGCCCACTGGGCCTCACCGGCCCTGACGACCGTCCGCCAGCCGCTCGCGGAGATGGCGGCGACGGCGCTGCGCCTGCTGGTGCGGATGATGGCGGGCGAGCAGCCGGAGGGGACGCGTACGGAGCTGTCCACGCGGCTGGTGGTACGGGCGAGCACGGCACCGCGCTGACGCCCCACGGTCACGCGGAGCCGAGCGGGTTCGGCGAGTTCGGCTAGTTCGGCGAGTTCGGCGAATCGAGTGAGCCGACTCGGCCGAGTGCCTCCGCGATCCCGGTGATCGCCGTCGGCCCGACCCGGCAGCACCCGCCGATCAGCCGGGCCCCGGCCCGCTCCCAGCCGGCGACCTGTTCGGGGGTGAAGGTGGAGCGGCCGGTCCAGGCGCGCGCCTCGGCGTCCCAGGTCTCGCCGCTGTTCGGGTAGACCACGACCGGCTTGCCGGTGACGCGGGCGGCGGTCTCCACCGCGGCGTCCACGTCGTCGGGGGCGCAGCAGTTGACGCCGACCGCGATCACCTCGTCGGAGTCGGCGGCGAGCGCGAAGGCCTCCTCCAGCGGCTGCCCGGCCCGGGTCCTGCCCCCGGCGACGCTGTACGACAGCCACGCCGGTACGCCGAGGCCGCGCACCGCCCGCAGCAGCGCCCGCGCCTCGTCGGCGTCGGGCACGGTCTCAAGGGCCAGGACATCAGGACGGGCCTCGGCCAGCACCTCCAGCCGGGGCCGGTGGAACCGCTCCAGTTCGGCGACGCTCAGCCCGTACCGGCCGCGGTACTCGGACCCGTCCGCGAGCATCGCCCCGTACGGGCCCACCGACGCCGCCACCCACAACGGCTCGCGCACGCCCTTCGCCCGGGCCCGCCGGACCGCCTCGCGGGCGAGTTCGACGCTGAGCCCGAGCAGTTCGGCCGCGCGCTCGCGGGAGATGCCCCGTCCCGCGAAGCCCTCGAAGGTCGCCTGGTAGCTGGAGGTGATCGCCACGTTCGCGCCCGCCTCGAAGTACGCCAGATGCGCCTCGACGATCGCCTCGGGCCGCTCCGCGAGCAACCGCGCCGACCACAGCTCGTCACTCAGGTCGTGCCCGGCCGATTCCAGCTGGTTGGACATACCACCATCAAGGACGACGGAGCCGGCGGCGAGCGCCTCGGCGAGAGTGCGCGGGTCGGTGGGAGAGGGATCGCGGGTGGTGTCGCTGCTCATGTCACGACGCTAGTCGAAGGCGTGGCGGACACCCCTGTGCGTCCAATGTGTGAACAGATCGCCCAGCATGTGGGATGTGGGGATTACGGTCACGGCCTCCCCACCGCGCTGGCGGTCCCAGGGCGGGCGTCCGGGATCACCAGGCGATGACGCCGTCGTCCTCGAAGAACGAACCGGTCGAGCCGCCGTCGGGCCGCGTGGCGAGCCGGATCGCCGTGGCCGCGCCCTGTTCAGGGATGCGGAGTCCATGGAAACCGGTGAAGTCGGTCGCGACCAGGCCCGGGCAGGCGGCGTTGATCAGGATGTTCGTGTCGGCGGGCACGAACGCGGAGCGAGCGGGTGCCACGGGACGGGAGGCCCTGTCCGATTCGTTCAAGACCAGCGTCCATCCGCCTCCCTACGGTGGCCCCATGACTCCACGATTCGACCTCATCGGCCTCGTCGTCTCCGACATGGCCGCCTCCCTGACCTTCTACCGCCGCCTGGGACTCCAATTCCCCGAGGGCTCCGAGAAGCAGCCGCACGTCGAGGCGGACCTGCCCGGCGGACTGCGCTTCGCCCTCGACACGGAGGACACGATCCGCTCCTTCCACCCGGGCTGGCAGCCGCCGACGGGTGCGGGAAGGGTCGGCCTGGCCTTCGCCTGCGACACCCCCGCGGACGTCGACGCCACCTACGAGGAACTGCTGGCAGCCGGCCACCCGTCCGAACTCAAGCCCTGGAACGCCGACTGGGGCATGCGCTACGCAGTCGTACGCGACCCGGACGGCAACGGCGTGGACCTGTTCGCACCACTGAGCGCCACGACGTAGCGGGTGGACGGGAGGGCGCCCTGATCTCGTAACGAATGGCCGGGCTGATCTCGTGAGGAACGGATCGGCCGGCCGAGCGAGGAACACGCCGACCGACGCCCCTTTCAGAAACGCGGCGACCAACGCCCCTTCCAGGCACGCGGCGACCAACGCCCCTTCAGGGGCGCGGGGAACTGCGCGACCAGCCCCCACCCACCCGCACGCGCCCACTCACGGAACCGGCCACACCCTCAACGCCGCAGCAACTCCCCCAACGGCGCCCCCGCCAACTCCCGTACGTCACGCGCCAGGTGGGCCTGATCGGCGAAGCCGGCCCGCGCGGCGGTGTCCGCCAGAGGCACCCCGTCCCGCGCCAGCCCCAGCGCCCGCTGCAGGCGCAGAATCCTGGCCAGCGTCTTCGGTCCATAGCCGAAGACGCCCCGCGCACGCCGGTGCAACTGCCGTTCGCTGAACCCCACCGCGTCCGCGACCGAGGCGACGGAATGTCCCGCGGACAGCCCCGCGACAGCGCCCCGCACCCACGGTTCGGGCGGATCCACATCGCCCGCCCGCGCCACGGCCATGGCCTCCAGCGCGGCGGCGGGGTCGGCCGCCGCGTCCACCCGCTCGGTCAGCCGCCGGACGGCCCCCGCGCTCCAAAGATCGGCGAGGTCGACCCGCCGGTCGCGCAGTTCGTGCGCCGGGACGCCGAGATACGCGGGCGCCGTCCCGGGGAAGAACCGGACGCCCGCGAACCGGGTCCCACCGGGCGCATGGCTCACGTACGCGCGGGTGTCGGGCCCGGCGACGAAGAGCCGCCCCTCGGTCCACAACAGGTCCATGCACCCGTCGGGCAGCACCGGCGCCGAGTCGCCCGGCACGGCGGTACGGGTCCAGACGACCGCGCCCGGGAGCCGTGACGCCCACTCCCGGTACGGGTCCGGCGACACGGCCAGTTCCGCCTTGTCCACGTACGACTCGTGCACGTACGACTCGTCCACGTACGGCTCCGCCACAGGCAAAACGCTACGCCGCCCTCGTCCGGTGTTCCTGCGGGCTGACCCCGTAGACCCGCTTGAAGGCGCTGGACAGGGCGAACGCGCTGCCGTAACCGACGTGGCGGGCGATCGCCTCCAGGGTGTCCTCGGTGCCGCGCAGCCGGTCGGCGGCGAGGGCGAGGCGCCAGCCGGTCAGGTACGTCATCGGGGGCTCGCCCACGAGTTCGCTGAAGCGGCGGGCGAGCGCGGCCCGTGAGACGCCTGCCTTCGCGGCGAGGGAGGCGACCGTCCAGGGGTGCGCCGGGTCGTCCTGGAGCAGCCGCAGGACCCGGCCCACGACGGGGTCGGCCAGTGCCTGGTACCAGGCGGGCGCCTCGGCCTCGGGGCGGGAGAACCAGGCCCGCAGCGCGGCGATGACCAGCAGGTCGAGCAACCGGTCGAGGACGACCTCCTGGCCGGGCTCGTCCCGCACGATCTCTTCCATGATCAGCGGGGTGAGCGGGCACTCCCACACGTCGGAGGGGAGGGTGAGGAGGGCCGGCAGCGCGTCCAGCAGCCGTCCGCTGACCTCGCCGTGCATCGGATACGTCCCGATCAGCATCACCATCGAGCCGTCGATCCGCGCGCCCCAGGTGCGAACACCCAGGTCCATCCGGCCCTTCAGCGAACGGCCGTCCGGGTAGGTGCACACCTGGTTCGGCAGGATCACCGCCTGCGGCGCGGTCGACGGGTCGTCGGCGCAGGTGTAGGGGTCGGGCCCGCGTGCGATGGCGAGGTCGCCGGCCCGCAACCGCACCCGCTCCCCCTCCTCGGGCATGATCCAGGCATGCCCGCGCACCATGAGCATCACGGTGAGCGGGGCACGGTCCTCGATGCGCAGGGACCAGGGCGGCTCGAAACACGCTCGGATCATGAAGGCGCCACGCGCGCGTGGACCTTCCAGAAGGCCTGCGAGTGCGTCCATGACCTCAGGGTAGACGCGCCCTTATGGGAACGAGAGCTTCAGCGATGTTCCCTTTCTGCGCGACGCCGTTGACTGGGCTCATGACGGAAAACACGCGGAACGAGACGGTGTTGGTGACGGGGGCCTCGGGCAAGACGGGGCGTCAGGTGGCGGAGTCCGCGAAGGCCGCCGGGTTCGAGGTACGGGCCGCTTCGCGCAGCAGCGAGGTGCGCTTCGACTGGTACGACTCCTCGACATGGGCGGAGGCGCTGCGTGGCGCGGACGCGGCGTATCTGGCGTACACGCCGGACATCGGCGCCCCGGGTGCCGCGGAGAACATCGCGGCCCTCGCGCGGCTGGCCCAGGAGCTCGGCGTACGCCGTCTGGTGATGCTGTCGGCGCGCGGCGAGCGGCAGGCGGAGCCGGCCGAGCGGGCGCTGCGGGAGTCGGGTGCCGAGTGGACGGTCGTGCAGGCCGACTGGTTCTTCCAGAACTTCAGCGAGGGCCTGCTGCTGGAGGGCGTGCGGAGTGGTGAGTTCGTGTTCCCCGCCGGTGAGGTGAAGGTGCCGTTCATCGACACCCGGGATCTCGCGGACGTCGTCGTGAAGGCGCTGACGGACTCCTCGTACGCGGGTCGGACCCTGGAGATCACGGGGGCGCGGCTGCTCAGCTTCCGGGAGGCCATGGCGGAGGTCTCCGCGGCGGCGGGCCGGGACATCCGCTATCTGCCGGTGTCGACGAAGGAGTACGGGGCGATCCTGGCCGGGTTCGGGCTGCCGCCCGAGGAGGTCGCGTTCATGGAGGAGGTCTTCGACGGGCTGCTCGACGGTGGCAACGCCCAGACCACGGAGACCGTCCGGCAGGTTCTGGGGCGTGCGCCGCGCGATTTCACGGGCTTCGCGCGGGAGCTCGCGGCGACCGGCGTGTGGAAGGTCTGACGGCCGCCGGCGTACCCCCGAAAGTTCTCGGAGCGCGCCCTGGCGCCCCCGTCGCGGTCACTGCGGCGGGGGCGTCTCGTCGTGGTCACTGCGGCGGAGCCGTCTCCTCGTGGTCACTGCGGCGGAGCCGTCTCGTCGCCGTTCTTGGGGGTGGTCTTCGCATGGGTCCGCAGCCGGGAGGTCACGTCCTCCGGGGGCAGGAAGCGGGACCAGCGCTCCGGGAACTCGGAGGGCATGTCCGGGTCATCCGGGTCGTCGTCGAGGTGGGCCCTCGCCGCGGCCGCGCGGGCGACGATGTCGGCGGCCTGCGCGGCGCGGAGCCGTTCGTTGACGGCACGCGCGGCGGCGGTGGCCGCGGCCGGCCAGACACGGTCGATGGCCGCGTTGACGGCGGCGCCGACGAGGACCGCGAAGGCGGAGACACCGATCCACAGCAGCACGGCGACGGGCGCGGCCAGGGAGCCGTAGATGCTGGGGCCCTCGACCGTGTTGGTCAGGTAGATGCGCAGCAGGAAGCTGCCCAGCACCCACATGGCGAGGGCCACCAGGGCGCCGGGCACGTCCTCGACCCAGGGCGAACGCACCGGTACGGACACGTGGTACAGCGTCGTCAGGAAGGCGATGGACAGCACGATGACGACGGGCCAGTACAGACCCTGTACGACGTTCTCCGACCAGGGGACGACGTCCACCACGGCGTCCGGGCCCGCGACGACCAGCGGCAGCACGATCGAGCCGATGAGCAGCGCCGCGAGGAACAGCGCGAAGGCCACGAGCCGGGTCTTGACGATGCCGCGCACGCCGTCGAGGCCGTACATCACGGTGATGGTGTCGATGAAGACGTTCACCGCCCGCGAGCCGGACCACAGGGCGAACAGGAAGCCGAGGGAGATGACGTCGGGGCGGCCGCCCTCCATGACGTCGTGGAGGACGGGCTCGGCGATCTGTGTGACGCCCTTGTCGGTGAGGATCGTGCGGGACGCCTCCAGGAGGTTGGCCTCGACGCTGGCGATGGTGTCGGCGCCGGTCCAGTCGTCCACGTAGACCAGCAGGCCGAGCATGCTGAGCAGCAGCGGCGGCACGGACAGCAGCGTGAAGAACGCCGCCTCCGCCGCGAGTCCGAGGATCCGGTACTCGATGCACGAGTTGACGGTGTCCTTGATCAGCAGCCAGGCGGTCCTGCGCTTGGAGACGTTCCGATAGAGGGCACGGGCCCGATGGAGACGGCCGGACGCGCTCTGAGGGGGTTCACTTGCTGGCTGCACGCCCTAAAGGTATCCGCCGGGCGAGGTCGCACTCATCCCGCGGTACCACGACCGGGTCCGACGTGCCCGGCGGTGCGCTTCCGCCCCTCCCGGTTCCGTCATACGAAAGAAAAGCGGCAGCAACCCGACAGAAATCGTAAAGGAAAATCGAACCGGCTTTCTGTCATGACCGCGTTGGCCGAATTACTCACCCTCCAGAAGCGGAACACGCGACAGCATATACGCCACCCATAAGGTGAGTTCCCCGGTCGCACGTACGGAGGGGACGGTTCAGAGGTGCAATCGACGAAGGTTCGAACGGCGAGAAAGCGCCATAGGCCGAAACGCCCTTGACCCGTTCATGAGCACACAGAAACAATTCGGATTGCATTCCGCTGGGCACGTGGGGACGGCTCAGTGCACCACGACACGGGGGACTCAGAAAGGCCTGGACCAGGGCCCGACACAGCCGCGTTACCCGTGATCCGCGTGGGAACCACGCGGATCATGCCGTGCTGCTCTGCACCTTTTCACGCGGCCACTCCAGACACTCGGCGAACTCGGCGAACAATCTCCTCCCGTCTGCCATCCCATTTACATTGAGCACAATTCTTCCTTCCGGCCCGAGCCTTTCTTCCGGAACAACTCTTTCTTCCGGCACACCGGAATCACATCGGAATCACCCTGGTTCACCCACGCCTCAGGCATAGCCAATTCGGCTTCCCGATGAAACTGCGGGCGTGATTCCTTCGTATTCCCATCCGGAGTACCAATCACTCCGAACAGTCCACAAGTAGCAGTAATCATCAGCAAGGAGATCAAGTGGTGGTAAATCCAGGTGAGGTCACGACCGCCGCTCCGGCCGGCTCCCTGACCACCCACGCCCCGGCGAACGGCACCGAACACGTCCTCGCGGAGGTGCTCGCCGGCGTCGTACGCGTCGAGCAGGTGCCCGTCGACAGCCACTTCTTCGACGACCTCGGTGCCAACTCCCTGGTGATGGCCCACTTCTGCGCCCGGGTCAGGAAGCACCCCGACCTGCCGGCCGTGTCGATGCGGGACGTCTACGGCCACCCGACGATCCGGGGGCTCGCGGCGGCGCTCGCCGAGGTCCCGGACGAGCCGCCGGCGCCCGCGCCCGAACCGGCCGCACCCCCGCCACCGGGCAGCACCGCACGCTATGTCCTGTGCGGAGCACTCCAGTTCCTGGTCTTCGCGGCGTACTGCCTGCTCTCCGGGTTCGTCACCGCTCAGGGGTACGACTGGGTCTCGGCCGGCGAGGGCGTGGTGGACGTCTACCTGCGGTCGGCCCTCTTCGGCGGTGCCGTCTTCGTCGGGGTGTGCGCGCTGCCGGTGGTGGCCAAGTGGGTGCTGGTCGGCCGCTGGAAGGAGACCGAGTTCCCCGTCTGGAGCCTCGCCTATCTGCGGTTCTGGACCGTCAAGGCGCTGCTGCATGCCAACCCGATGGTCCTGTTCGCCGGCAACCCGCTCTACGTGCTCTATCTGCGGGCGCTCGGGGCGAAGATCGGCAAGGGCGTCACGATCCTCTCCCCCTCGGTCCCGGTCTGCACGGACCTGTTCACCGTCGGCGCGGGCACGGTGATCCGCAAGGACTCGTACTTCCTCTGCTACCAGGCGCACGCCGGCCGGATACGCACCGGCCCGGTCACCCTGGGCCGGGACGTCTTCGTCGGCGAGAAGACCGTCCTCGACATCGGCACCTCCATGGGCGACGGCTCCCAGCTCGGCCACTCGTCCGCGCTGTACGGCGGCGCGTCGGTGCCGGACGGGCAGCGCTGGCACGGCTCCCCCGCCCAGCGCACGGACGTCGACCACGTACGGGTCGCGCCCGCCGACTGCGGCACCGCGCGGCGGGTGGGCTACGGCCTGGCCACCGTGCTGCAGACGCTGTTCCTCTACGTGCCGTTCCTCGTCGGGGGCACGTACATGCTGCTCACGGTGGCGCCCTCGCTGGAGGTGCTGCTCGACCGGGAGTCGCAGCACATCACGTCGGCGCGGTTCTACGCCGAGGCGCTCGGTCTGTCGCTCGCGCTGTTCGTGGGCTTCATCCTGATCGGCTTCGCCACCGTGTCCGTACTGCCGCGGCTGCTGAACCTGGTCCTCGAACCGGACCGGGTCTATCCGCTCTACGGCTTCCACTACTCGGTGCAGCGGGCCGTCGCGCGCCTGACCAACGTCAAGTTCTTCAAGTGGCTGTGCGGGGACAGCTCGTACATCGTCCACTACCTGCGAGCGCTCGGATACGACCTCTCGCACGTCGAGCAGACCGGCTCCAACTTCGGTACGGAGGTGGGGCACGAGACGCCGTACCTGGCCACCGTCGGCAGCGGCACGATGGTCGCCGACGGACTGTCGATCATGAACGCCGAGTTCTCCGGCACCTCGTTCCGCGTCTCGCGGACGTCGATCGGGGCGCACAACTTCCTCGGCAACCACATCGCCTACCCCGCCGGGGGCCGCACGGGCGAGAACTGCCTGCTCGCGACGAAGGTGATGGTCCCGCTCGACGGCGAGATCCGTGAGGGGGTCGGCCTGCTGGGCTCGCCGCCCTTCGAGATCCCGCGGACCGTCGAGCGCGACACCCGCTTCGACCACCTCCGTGAGGGCGACGAGCTGCACCGCCGCCTGGCCGCGAAGAACCGGCACAACCTGCGCACCATGGGCCTGTTCCTGTTCATCCGGTGGTTCGACTGGTTCGCGCTCACGGTCCTCGGCTTCGCCGCCTTCGACCTGTACGGGGAACTCGGCACCGCGGGCGGTCCGCTGATCGGCGCGTCCCTGATCGTCGGCCTCGCGTTCACCACCGGCTACTACGTGCTGGTGGAGCGGCTGATCTGCCGGTTCCGTCCACTGGAGCCCCGGCTGCACTCCATCTACGACCCGCTCTTCTGGCGCCACGAGCGGCTCTGGAAGATCCCCGACACACACATCGGCATCTACAACGGCACTCCGTTCAAGAACCTGCTCTGGAAGCTGCTCGGGGTCCGTATCGGCCGCCGGGTCTTCGACGACGGGGCCTACATCACCGAGCGGACGCTCACCGCCATCGGGAGCGACAGCACGCTCGGCGCGCACAGCAAGGTGCAGTCGCACTCGCAGGAGGACGGCACCTTCAAGTCCGACCACATCGAGATCGGCGACGGCGTGACGCTCGGCGTCGGCGCGCTCGTCCACTACGGGGCGTCGATGGGAGACGGCGCCGTACTCGCAGCCGACTCCTTCCTGATGAAGGGCGAGGAAGTACCGGCGGGGGCCCACTGGGGCGGGAACCCGGCGGTCGCTCAGCGGCGCTCCTGACGGCGCCGCGGCACGGCCAAGTTCCGCGGCACGGACAGGCTCCGCGGCACAGAACAAGAAGGACAACAGGGGGAAGCAAGACCATGGAAACGATCCCGAAGTGGACGCTCGACCCGGTGCCGGGCACCGCGGAGTACGAAGTGCCGTTGCCCGAGGGCCTGTTGCGGGAACCCCGCGCCCTCCTGGCCGCACACGCACGGGTCCTCGCCGCACTGTCCGGCGAGCGCGAGGTGACGGTCGGGTACGTGGCGGCGAAGGGCGAGCGGCCGAGGCCGTGCCCGCTGACCGTCGGCACCGGCTCCTGGCACGACCTGCTGGAACACATAGGCGAGGCCGTGACGGACCTGGCCGCGCAGGGGGCGGAAGACGAACCGTCGGCCTTCGAGACCGTGCTCGATCCGCACGGGGGCCGGGGCCCCGAGGACACCGTGCTGCACGTGGCGTTCGAGGAGCACACCCTGCGCCTGCGCTACCGCACCGACGTCCTCGACGCGGACGCCGCCGCCCGGATCGCGGGCTACCACCTCACCGCGCTCACCCAACTCGACACCGACCCGGGCAGCGAGCCCGGCCGGCAGAGTCTGCTGTCGGACGACGAACTCCGCTTCCAACTCGACGGGTTGGCGGGTCCGCACCGCGAGCTGCCGGACTGCCGGGTCCACGAGCTGTTCGAGGCAAGGGTGTTGGCCCACCCCGACGCCGTCGCGGCCGTGCGGGGCGACCAGGAGTGGACGTACCAGCAGCTCAACTCCCGGGCGAACCAGCTCGGTCGGGCCCTGCTGGCCCGCGGGCTGCGCCGCGAGGACGTCGTCGCCGTGGTCATGGAGCGCGACCTGGACTGGATGGCCGCCGTCCTCGCCGTCCTCAAGGCGGGCGGCGTGTATCTGCCGATCGAGCCGCACTTCCCCGCCGAACGCATCGCGGCCACCCTGGCACGCTCCGGATGCGGACTCGTCCTGACGGAGGACGGCAGCACCACCACCCTGGACGGGGCCGACACCGGCGCCCGCATCCTGCACGTCGACACGGCCTACGCGGAGAACCATCCCGACAGCGACCTCGGCATCCCCGTCTCCGCGGACCAACTCGCCTACATCTACTTCACGTCCGGCTCCACCGGCGAGCCCAAGGGCGCGATGTGCGAGCACGCCGGTTTCCTCAACCACGTCCACGCCAAGCTCGACGACCTGGGCGTCGGCGAGGGCCAGGTGGTCGCCCAGACCGCACCCCAGTGCTTCGACATCTCGCTGTGGCAGCTGGTCTCCGCACTCCTGGTCGGCGGCCGGACCCTGCTGGTCGCGCAGGAGGTGATCCTGGACGTCCCGCGGTTCGTGGACACCATCACCGGCGGCCGGGTCAACGTCCTCCAGGTGGTCCCGTCGTATCTGGAGGCCGTGCTCGCGGAGTTGGAGCAGCGCCCGCGCGAACTGCCGGACCTGCACTGTGTGTCGGTCACCGGGGAGGCGGTGAAGAAGGAGCTCGTCGAGCGCTGGTTCGCGGCCGAGCCCGGCATCCGGCTGGTCAACGCGTACGGGCTGACCGAGACCTCGGACGACACCAACCACGAGGTCATGTCCCGGGTGCCGGACCAGGACCGGGTCCCGCTCGGGCGGCCGGTCGCCAACGTCCGGGTGTACGTCGTCGACGAGGACCTGTCGCCCGTACCCCTCGGTGCACCCGGCGAGATCGTCTTCTCCGGCGTCTGTGTCGGCCGCGGCTACGTCAACGACCCCGAGCGGACCAGGGCGGCGTTCACCACCGACCCGTACCGCCCGGGTGAGCGGCTCTACCGCAGCGGTGACCACGGCCGCTGGCTGCCCGACGGCAAGCTGGAGTTCCTGGGCCGCCGGGACAGCCAGGTCAAGATCCGCGGCTTCCGTATCGAGATCGGCGAGATCGAGAACGCGCTGCTGCGGGTGCCCGGGGTCCGGGACGGCGCCGTGGTGGTCGTGGGCGGCACACGGCTGGTGGCGTTCTGTGCCGGGTTCGCCCGGTTCGGCTCCGCGGCCGTGCGGGAGCGGCTGGCCGTGTCGCTGCCCGCGTACATGGTCCCCTCGGCCGTCCACTGGCGGGAGAGCCTGCCGCTGACCGCCAACGGCAAGACCGACCGGAAGACGCTGACGAGGCTCGCCGGGGAGCTCGACTCCGCCGGGAACGGCTCGCCTGCGGCAGAGGGCTCGCACGCGCCCGGCACCGCGAGCGAACGCCGGGTGGCGGCGGCCTGGGCCCAGGTGCTCGGCATCCCCGGCGACCGGATCGGCCGCCGGGACCACTTCTTCGACCGCGGCGGCACCTCGCTCGCGGCGGTGAAGCTCGCGATCGCCCTGGACCGGGCGATCACCCTCAAGGACGTCACACGTCATCCGGTCCTCGCGGACCTGGCGGGGCTCCTGGACTCCGCCGCCACCTCCTGACCACGGCCGACCACACGGAAGAGACGGAACCGAAGGCACCCACGACACCCATGACCGGAACACCGCACACCCGCACGACCGAACACCGCAAGGCCGAAAGGAAGCACCTGATGTCGTCTTCATCTCCGACGTTGCTGCCGGACGTCGACCTGCGCCCCGGCAGCCCTCCGATCCTGCGCGCCGACGCCGCGGGCGACACGGCGGGCTGGGCAGCCGAACACCGCGACGCGCTGCGGGCCGTCGTCGCCGAGCACGGCAGCCTGCTGGTCCGCGGCCTGGGGCTGCGCGACCCGGACACGACCGCGGCCGTCTTCCGCCGGCTGGCCACCGCCCTGATGCCCGACCGGGAGTCCTTCGCGCCCCGGCGGACCTACCAGGACGGCGTGTACTCCTCCTCCAAGTGGCCGCCGAACCAGCAGATGTGCATGCACCACGAGCTGAGCTACGCGCTGGAGTTCCCCGGCCTGATGCTGTACGCCTGCCACGACGCACCCGACCAGGGCGGCGCCACCGCGGTCGCCGACGCGCCCGCCGTGCTCGACGCGCTGCCCGCCTCCCTCACCGCACGGTTCGAGCGGGAGGGCTGGCTGCTCACCCGGACGTACAACGACGAGATCGGGGCGAGCCTCGCCGAGGCCTTCGGCACCGAGGACCGCGCGGCCGTCGAGCACTACTGCCGTACGCAGGCCATCGAGTTCGCCTGGCAGAGCGACGGCTCCCTGCGCACCCGGCAGCGCCGCAGCGCCGTGGTCCGCCACCCGGTCACGGGGCGGCGCTGCTGGTTCAACCAGATCGCGTTCCTCAACGAGTGGACGATGGACCCGGAGGTGCGCGAGTACCTGGTGGACGTCTACGGCTCCGACGGGCTCCCCTTCAACACCCGCTACGGCAACGGCGACCCGATCGACGAGGACGTCGTACTGATCATCAACGAGGTGTACGGGGCCCACACCGCACGCGAGCCGTGGCACTCCGGTGACCTGCTGCTCGTCGACAACATCCGCACCGCGCACAGCAGGGAGCCCTTCGAGGGGCCCCGTGAGGTGCTCGCCGCCCTGGGCGACCCGGTCCGGCTGACCGACTGCGCACCGACCATCGAAGTGAGGGCCGCATGACCACCACGGACGAGAACGGTACGACCACCACGGACCGGAACGGCATGACCACCACGGAACCGGGGACGCTGACGGCTCCCCCGTTCTCCGTCATCTCCGGCACCCAGGTCCACGAGGCCCTGCACGGGCGGGAGTCCGAGATCGTCGACCTCGTGGAGGCCGTGTACCGGCTGCACGGCGAGGGCGACTCGGTGAACCCGCCGTCGTACTTCCTGCGCTTCCCGGACCGTCCGTCGTCCCGGATCATCGCGCTGCCCGCCTCGATCGGCGGGTCGGTGGGGGTGGACGGCCTGAAGTGGGTCTCCAGCTTCCCCGGGAACACGGCGAGCGGTCTGCCGCGTGCCTCGGCCGTGCTGATCCTCAACGACCACGCCACGGGCTATCCGTTCGCGTGCCTGGAGAGCTCGATCATCAGCGCCACCCGGACGGCGGCCTCGGCGGCCCTCGCGGCCGACCGGCTCAGCCGCGACCGCGTCCGGCCCACGCGGGTCGGGTTCGTCGGGACGGGGCTGATCGCCCGCTACATCCACACCCATCTGGCCGCCACCGGCTGGTCGTTCGAGGAGACCGGGGTGTTCGACCTGTCCGCGGACAGCGCGGCCGGCTTCAGCGGCTATCTGGAGCGGTCGGGCGCCAAGGGCCGGATCACCGTGCACGACAGTGCCGAGTCGCTGGTCCGCTCCAGTGACCTGCTGGTCTTCGCCACCGTCGCGGCGAAGCCGCACATCCACGACCCGGCGTGGTTCTCCCACGCCCCGCTCGTGCTGCATGTGTCGCTGCGCGACCTGGCGCCGGAGATCCTGCTCGACTCGGCCAACTTCGTGGACGACGTCGAGCACTGCCTCAAGGCGGACACGTCACCGCATCTGGTCGAACAGCTCACCGGCGGCCGCGACTTCCTCGACGGCACGCTGGACGACGTGCTCTGTGGGCGGGTGACCGTACCGGCGGACCGGACGGTGGTGTTCTCGCCCTTCGGCCTCGGGGTCCTCGACCTCGCGGTCGGCAAGTTCGTCCACGACGAGGTGGCCCGAAGGGGCGAGCCGCACGTCGTCGACGGCTTCTTCCACGAACTGCGCCGGTACGGCTGACCGGCGGGCACCGCGCCACGCGAGAAGCGGGCGCGGTGCCGCATGAAAGAGGGGGGACATCATGCCCGTCATATCCGAGCCCACACAGTTCAACGAGGACGAGCTCTACGTCGACCTGAGGGCGGCACTGGGGCTGCCGCTCTTCCTGAAGTGCGAGGGGTTCAACTTCGCCGGGTCGATCAAACTGAAGGCCGCGACCGAGATGGTCAACGCCGCCGAACGCGAGGGCACCCTGCGACCGGGATCCGTCATGGTCGAGTCGTCGTCCGGGAACCTCGGCGTGGCGCTGAGCATGATCGCGGCGAGCCGTGGTTACGGGTTCCTGTGCGTGACCGACTCGCGCTGCAATCCGGCGACCCGGCGGATGATGGAGGCGCTGGGGAGCGTCGTCCACGTGATCGACGAGCCCGATCTGCACGGCGGCTTCCTGGGCGCGCGGATCGCGTACGTGAGCGCGGTGTGCGCCTCGGACGACCGGTACGTGTGGCTCAACCAGTACGCCAACGAGGGCAACTGGCGCGCCCACTACCGCACCACGGCACCGGCCATCGCCCGCCGTTTCCCGCACCTGGACGTGCTGTTCGTCGGGGCCGGCACCACCGGCACCCTGATGGGCTGCGCGCGCTGGTTCTGGCAGCAGCGGCGCCGGGTGCGGATCGTGGCCGTGGACACCGTCGGGTCGGTGACCTTCGGGGGGCCGCCCGCTCCCCGGATGATCCCCGGTCTGGGCATGGCCGTCCGTCCGCCGCTGCTCGACGAGTCCTACGTGGACGACGTGGTGCACGTCCCGGAGCCGGACACCCTGCGTGCCTGCCGCCGGCTGGCCGCCCGGGGCTTCCTGTTCGGCGGCTCCACCGGCACGGTGGTCAGCGGCGCGACGGACTGGCTGGCCCGCCACGGGCGGCGCAACACCACTGCGGTGGCGATCGCCCCGGACCTCGGCGAGCGCTACCTCGACACGGTCCACAGCCCGGGCTGGGGGGTGAACGTGCACGGCGAGGACACACTCGGCGGCTCCGGCGAACTGGCCGCCCTGTCGCACCCCGCCTGACCGGTACGGCGGGACGAGAGGGACGCGGCCCGGTGCGGCGGGAGTTTGGTGACGACCGCCGTACCGAGGGGTAGGTTCGGGAACATGGCAGCCAGCACCCACACCGTGACCAACCAGGCTCCGCCACTGGTCTCGTACGACGTCTTCAACGCCGACCGTGCCCTCGTCGAGGCGGTCGACCGGCACCTCGACCCACAGCTGCTCGACGAGGCGCA
Source organism: Streptomyces sp. NPDC050988 (assembly GCF_044456225.1). Classification (NCBI taxonomy): domain Bacteria; kingdom Bacillati; phylum Actinomycetota; class Actinomycetes; order Kitasatosporales; family Streptomycetaceae; genus Streptomyces; species Streptomyces sp. NPDC050988. Next base: position 151,690 of record NZ_JBITFQ010000023.1, read on the forward strand.
CGGCGATCTGTCGGCCCTCGGGCGGACCTCCGGATCGGCGCAGGTCCAGACGTGGGGGGCGCTGGCCAACGAGAACCCGCCGAAGCTGCGCACCCACGACCGCTACGGCAACCGGATCGACGAGGTCGAGTTCCATCCGTCCTGGCACCGGCTGCTCGGCAAGGGAGTCTCGGCGGGCCTGACGGCGGCGTGGTCACGGCCCGGCGGGCATGTGCGGCGCGCGGCCGCCTTCGTCGTCTGGACGCAGGTCGAGGCGGGCAACGGCTGCCCGCTGTCGATGACCCACGCGGCGGTGCCCGCGCTGCGCACCGACCCGGCGCTCGCCGCCGAGTGGGAGCCCCGGCTCACGTCCATGGTCTACGACCAGGATCTGCGGCCCGCCGGGCAGAAGGCCGGCGTGCTCTTCGGGATGGGCATGACGGAGAAGCAGGGCGGCAGCGACGTACGCGCGAACACGACGACCGCGCGACCGCTGGCCGAGGACGGGACGTACGAGCTGACGGGCCACAAGTGGTTCTGCTCGGCGCCGATGTCGGACGGTTTCCTGGTGCTGGCCCAGGCACCGGGCGGGCTGACGTGTTTCCTGGTGCCGCGGGTCCTGGCGGACGGCACCCGGAACGTGTTCCGCATCCAGCGGCTCAAGGACAAGCTGGGCAACCGGTCGAACGCGTCGGCCGAGGTCGAGTTCGACGGCACGTGGGCGCGCCGGGTCGGGGACGAGGGGCGCGGGGTGCGCACCATCATCGGAATGGTCGCGGCGACCCGGCTGGACTGTGTGCTCGGCTCGGCGGGGCTGATGCGGCAGGCCGTCTCGCAGGCCGTCCACCACTCCACGTACCGCGAGGCGTTCGGAGGCAGGCTGATCGACAAGCCGCTGATGCGCAACGTCCTCGCGGACCTGGCTCTGGAGTCGGAGGCCGCGACGACGCTCGGGCTGCGCCTCGCGGCCGCGTACGACGACGGGGGCGAGCAGGCGCGGGCGTTCCTGCGGATCGCGGTACCGGCCGCGAAGTACTGGGTGACGAAGCGGTGCACGCCGGTCGCGGTGGAGGCCCTGGAGTGCCTCGGCGGCAATGGTTACGTGGAGGAGTCGGGCATGCCGCGGCTGCTGCGCGAGTCTCCGCTCAACTCCGTCTGGGAGGGCGCGGGCAACATCCAGGCGCTGGACGTCCTGCGCGCCCTGCAACGCGAACCGGCGGCGCTCAACGCCTACTTGCAGGAGGTCGGCAGGTCCCGTGGCGCCGACCACCGGCTGGACGGCGCGATCAAGAACCTGCTGACCGAACTCGCCGACCTGGAGGGCATCGAGGGACGCGCCAGGCGTCTCGTCGAGCGGATCGCGGTGGTGCTCCAGGGCTCGCTGCTGGTCCGGTTCGCGCCGCCGGAGGTCGCCGACGCGTTCTGCGCCTCACGCCTGGGCGGGGACTGGGGAGCGTCGTTCGGGACGCTGCCGCACACCCTGGACCTCGGCTCGGTGGTCGAGCGCGCGCGGCCCGTTTCCTGAGCCGCCGTCAACTCGCGTACGGGGCACGGGGGTGGTGCTGCGCCGACACGGCACCACCCCCGTTCCATGGCCCCGTTGAGCGGAGCACGCACACCGCGCGAGGCGGCGTTGCGCCAATTTTTGGACATACGGCGGAAGTTCACCAGGGTTGCAGGGGGTTGCAACCTCTCCGCACCCTGCGTGAAATCTCCCCCTCGCGTCCGGACTGTCGCCCTCCGCGACGGACAGACGGCACTATGAAACGTGCAGTCAGTACGGGTTTCGGGTCCCTCGGCCGGACGGCCGGGACCGGTTGCCCGCTCAGGCTCTCCGGGAGGACCCAGTGGTGTACTCGCCGATGGACGTGACGCGGCTCGCCGCGGTGGACACAGCGCAGGCGGCACGGGTGCTCGACGAGGTGCGCAACGCGACCCTGGCCGGAGAGCGCGCCCGGCTCGACCCGCGGCCGGTCATCGGGGAGTCCTGGGGGCGGATGCTGCGCTCCGGCGTCGACCCCGACCACGACTTCCGGGCCGGGCTGCTCGGCCCCGACGAGGTCGAGCGGCGCCGGCGCGACTCCCCGCTGCGGCACGTCCTTCCGGTGCTGCGGCAGGGGCTGTTGTCGGTCGCGGACATCACCCACCACATCATGGTCGTGGCGGACGCGCAGGGCCGGGTGCTGTGGCGCGAGGGCAGCCGGCCGGTGCTGCGCAAGGCCGACGGGTTCGGCTTCGAGATCGGCGCGGACTGGGGCGAGGAGGTCGTCGGCACGAACGGTGTGGGCACGCCCGCCGTCGTCCGCCGCCCCGTCCAGGTCTTCGCCGCCGAGCACTTCGTACGCACCCACGCCACCTGGACCTGCACGGGCGCGCCCATCACCGACCCGCGCGACGGCCGGCTGATCGGGGTCGTGGACATCAGCGGGCCCTGGGAGACCATGCATCCGGCGACGCTCGCCTGGGTCGACTCGGTCGCGAAGCTCGCCGAGGCGCGGCTGCGGGAGCGGCATCTGACCGCGCTCGACCGGCTGCGCGCGGTGGCCGCTCCGGTCCTCGCCCGGGTCACCGGCCGCGCGCTCGCCGTCGACAAGGACGGCTGGACCGCCGCGATCACCGGTATGCCGTACGTGGACAGGCTCGCGCTGCCCAGCACGATCGGCGCCGACCGGATCTGGCTGCCCACGCTCGGCCGGTGCTCGGTGGAACCGCTGCCCGGCGGCTGGCTGGTGCGTGCCACGGACGAGGAGCCCGCGCCCCGCGGCGCCACCCGGATCGCCCTCGACCTGTCGCAGCCGCGCCGCTGGTCGGTGACCGTGACGGGCGTCACCGGCACCTGGACCCACGAACTGAGCCCGCGGCACGCCGAGTTGCTCTGCCTCCTGGCCCTGCACCGCACCGGCCTCAGCGCCGCCGCCCTGGCCGACGACCTGTTCGGCGACCCCGCCCGCACGGTGACCGTACGCGCCGAGATGTCCCGCGTACGCCGATATCTGGGGGCGGTCCTGGACCACCGGCCGTATCGTTTCTGTGAATCGGCGGAGGTCCAACTGCTCATGCCGGACGACCCGTTGGAGCTGCTGCCGCACTCGACGGCTCCCGGGGTGCTGAACGCGCGGGTGGCGCGACAGCGCTGAAGGGAACCACCCCTGGCATGCGTCCGCGCCTCTTACGCTGTCCTTCTCTGGAGGGTCGGAGGGCACAGCGACATGCAACACCCCAACAGCCACAACATGGTGGGCGACTGCACAGTGGCGGGTTCGGTCGTGCAGATCGGGTCGGTCGACCGACTGATGATTCAGCAGGCCACGTCGGCGGAAAGGTCCGCGTCGGCCACCGAGGACGGCTGGGCGGCACACGCACGCGGTTCGAGCGTCTGGGAGCATGTTCCAGAGAGCCGTGATACCGCCCGCTACCGGGAACTGGCCGCGTCCGCGGCCACACGCCTCGCCGTCCTTCGCGACGAGGCAGAGCCGACTGTGGCCGAAGACCCCTGGCAGGAGCCGGGGTTCGCGCCCCGGTTCGCCGAACGCATCGAGTGGCTGCTCGGCGAGCCGGGCAACGGCACGGCTCTCGACCTGTATCCGGCCGAGGCCGCACTGCTCGTACTCACCCCGTACCTGTACCGCGTCCATGCCTTGCAGACCGCCGTGCGGCGACTGGACGTACGGCCTTGGACGCTGGAACCCGTGGCGGACGCCGGCGGGTCGGAGCGGAACTCGTTCGAGGCGTTCGCCCACGAGCACGGTCTCCTGGTACAACGCGCGCTGCTGCGTCGGGAGTCGGAGAACCCGATCGGCTGGTGGCTGTTCCACCGTTGGCTGGTGCGGCAGGACGCGTACGGAGACGACGGCTCGGTGGTGCGGCTGCTGCGGGCCATCGGTGAACCCGCCGACGCGTTGGGCGACGCACTCGACGCGACCCGTGTGAGCAGGCTGCTGCACGGGCTCCGGCGAGGTCCCGACGTCTGCAACCCCGAGTACCTGGACGCGCTCCCCGTGGACGATCGGCTGCGCGGGCCCGGCCACCAGCGCGTCCGCGACCAGCGACTCGTACTCGTGACCGCCCTGGCCTACGCGGTGTCCGTCGAGATGACGGCGCTGCCCGACATCGTGGCCGAGCATCTGGGCATCCCGCACCCGGTCGACCTGTCCCGGCTGCGGAGCACCCTGGAGGGATCGAGCTGGGGCGGAGCGCCCGATCTGCCGGTGCTTCGGGCGGACTGTGCGCACGAGGCGGTCATCGAGGGTCTGCGGGCCCACACGGCGCGGGCCGACGAGCTGCTGCACACCGTCAGCCGCACGGTCCGGGTCCGGATCAACCAGCCGATGCCCGCGCTCCCCAGCCGCCTGTCCTGCGACGGTGTACGGCCCTCGGACGGCGCCTTCACCGCCTGGGCCGGCTTCCGCCTCGACGAAAGGCGCATCCGGGACCTGCTGATGGGGGTCCAGCTCTACAAGGACCGCGACCTGGCGGTGCGCGAGCTGTACCAGAACGCGCTCGACGCCTGCCGCTACCGGCGGGCCCGCACCGAGTACCTCGACCGCTCCGACTCGGCCGCCTCGTACACGTATGAGGGCCGCGTCTCCTTCGACCAGGACACCGACGACGAGGGCCGTGCGTACCTGGAGTGCCACGACAACGGTATCGGCATGGGTGAGGCGGAGCTCCGCGGCGTCTTCTCCAACGCCGGCGCCCGCTTCGCCGAGCAGCCGGACTTCATGGAGGAACGCGCGGCCTGGGGCCGGCTCGACCCACCGGTGGCCTTCCATCCCAACAGCCGTTTCGGCATCGGCGTGCTCAGCTACTTCATGCTGGCCGACGAGATCCGAGTGACCACCTGCCGGATGGGTCCGACGGGTACACCGGGTCCGGTTCTCGAGGTGTCGATCTTCGGGCCGGGGCACCTGTTCCGGATTGTGCGGGTGGCGGAGCGGGGGGACGAGCCGGGCACCGTCGTCCGGATCTACCTGCGGCCGGGTGAGGAGCGGTCCGAGGAGGAAGGCTCGGCCTGGTCCTGTACCGATGTTCTGAGCCGGCTGCTGGGGATCGCGGAGTTCCCGACGGTGGCACGGCACGGAAGCGATGTCCTCCACTGGACGCCTGGGGAGCTGAGCGGCCGTACGCGGCCGGACGGAGAACTGTTCGGTCTCGACGCTGCCGGCGTCCAAGTGCCCTGGCCGGACGCGCCCGCGGGGGCGCAGGTGATCTGGTGCGGGCACGGCGGCGATCTGCTGGTCGACGGGCTGGTGGTCCAGCCGGCGGCACGCGGTGATGTGCTGTCGTCGCAGCCGTCCGGACTGACCGGCGTCGTCGTCAACCTGTCGGGGGCCTTCTCGCCCGAGCGGCTGTCGGCGGACCGGTCCCAGGTGCTCGACGACCTGCGCCACACGGTCCGAGAGCTGCTGACCGGCGCGTTGGAGTGCCTCGTGTCGGACGGCGCGTCGATCCTGGACTTTCCCTGGTTGTGCGATGTCGCCCACGGCAGCATGGCAACGGCCGACCTGATCGCGAAGAAGTGCATTTCGACAGGCCATCGGCTCCGCGGTGGCAAATCGTTCTTCGACACCGCCCGTACGGGGTTCCTGCCCATGGATGCCCACCTCATCCGGAGGGACCTGGTCCCCTACTCGTCACAGCAGCCCAATCCGCTGCTGAAGGACACGTCCGCGGTGCCCGATCATGTCTTCCTGTGGCGGCTACTGGCCCACCGACCGCACCAGACGGTGAACCAGCTCGCCGAGCTGTGCCCGGAAATCACGCTCGTGGCCTCCGTGTTGCCCGCCCTGCCCTCCGACCACCACCTGCTGGCCATGGGACTGAGGATGGACGACTACCCCCAGGACAGACACGAGCGACTCACGGCAGCGGCTCTGACCCTCGGGACGACGCCTCGCGAAGTCGCCCTGCGTTCGGCCCGGTTGGGCCTGCACGACCTGCCGTCGGAGGCGTTCCCCGACGTCCCGGTGTCCCCGGGAACCGTCAAGAAGCTCGTCCGGAACGCACAACGTGAGACCGCCGCGCGCAGAAGGACCGTCACGGTGTCCTCACTGGTGCGTGAGGCGGCGAACACCGGGGCCACGGTCGGCGATACGGCAGACCTATGGCGTGAGCGGGGCGTCGTGGTACCGGACGAGGTGTACGTGACTGCCGCGGCTGTCGAGAGGGACGAGGTGCTGCTCGCCCACCTGAGCCAGGACAGAGTGTCCTGGCTCGTGCCGGGTACCCCGGTCCACTGCGCGGACATAGTCTCCACGGCCTTGGAGCTCGGTATCACGGTTCCCGATCTCTGTGACCGCCTCGTGCGATGCGGCCTGGAGGCGGACGGAACGCATCTGCCGACGGAGCCGACGGAGGAGTTGGCCGCACTGTTGCGCGAGGCACTCGGCTATCTGGGACACGACGTCGAACCGGGGTTGTCTCACACCGAACCGGTCCCTCCCCTGCACGTTCTGCTCGCCGCCGAGGAATTGCAGCTCACTCCCGCCGAGGCCGTCGAGTGGTACGAGCAGCTCGGGTTCCTTCCGCCGAAGCCGTTTCCCGACGAGATCGAGCCGACGGACGAGCGTCTAGTGACCGACCACTCCGACGACTACGGCGGCATCGAGGCGCCTCTGCGACCGGGCGGCCCCGTCAACTACACCCACCTGTTGTACACGGCAAGTGAACTGGACATGACAGTGTGGGACGTTGCCGCCCGTCTGCGCGAGTTCGGTCTCGACATCCCGCTCCAGGAACCCCGTTCGTTCTCAGCGTTGGACCCGGAGTTGTTCACCGAAGACGGGCCCCTTTCCTGGTTCGGCGTGACGACCTCAGAGGGCATGCCCTTCGCCCATGTGCTGGCTGCCGCGCGCAGGCTCCTCACCAGCCCGGAGGAGATCGCGGCCCGACTGACCGCGCACGGCATCCAGTTGTCGTGTTCGAAACTGCCGGAAGGACTCTCGTACCCGAACGCACTGATGCTTCTCAGCACGAACGAAGAGGACATGCTGCTGTCGGCCGACCAGCACGTCTCCTTCCAGAACCTGCTCTCGCGGGCCCAGTTGATGCACGAGCCGATCGAACGGGTGCACCTCTGGCTGACGGAGCTCGGACTCTCGGTCGACGACCCCGTCGAAGTGATCCGCACCGCCCTCCCGTTGGTCCCGCTCGCCGACGGATGAGTCCGCGCTGTCGCCCTGGGCGGTTTCCGCCGGGCCGGCCTGGGCGACCGCCGCCGAGCACAAGTGAGCATCCCACGGCGCGAACACCGGCCACGGTCAGCGCTTCGAGAAGCGCGATCCCTACCGAATCCGGCGTATTCGACCGGGCCACCCACCCTCTGACGTACCATCCTTCCCACGGCCCCCCACATCTGCCGCCTCCGGCGCTCAACCGCCGGATCACAGGAGGCAGTTGGCCGACGACGGGAGGACCTATGACGTATCGAGGCAGACACCGCCGCCGGAAGAAGGGGCGTGTCCTGCGGGCCACGCTGTCCGGGACCGCCCTCGCCCTCACCGCCGCCGCCACCATCATCAGCACCTCGCAGGCCGCGGGGAGCGACAACCCGGGCCCGCTGACGTCGATCACCTCGTCCTCCGGGGTCAACAAGCTCCAGCTGCACGAGAACCTGGTCAGCGGCACGACGCTCGACACGCTCCAGAGCGGAATGGGCGGGAACGTCGGGGTCGACGCGGTCCTGGAGAGCGCCAACCACCCGATGCGGAACAAGGCCGACTGCGACGCCACCGAGTCGGCCGCCCTGCCCGTCGAGCCGACCGCCACCCGCGCCTACTGCTGGGACAGCGGGGACGCGACGACACAGAAGTGGCTGCCGCAGTCCGTCACCACCTCCGGGGACGCCGACAACGACGGCAAGTGGGGCAACGACCGGGTCATCCTCGCGGGCTGGACGCACAACGACCACAAGGCGGGCGAGCCCGCCGACGACAAGGGCCTCGCCCGGGTCGCGTTCATCGACGCGAACGACCCGAAGAACCTCAAGTACCGCTGGGTCCTGCTGGTCGCCCCGCTCTCCGGCGGCAAGGACTTCGGAGCCGTCCGCTCCCACATCGGCGGCATGGTCTGGTACCAGGACAAGCTGATCGTCACCGCGAAGAACGGCGCCGACCACAACAACGCGCTGTTCGTCTTCGACATGAACCGCATCCTGCGGGCCGACGTCAACAGCACCGAGATCGGCAAGGTGAGCGGCGGCTGGTCGGCACGCGGCTACCAGTACGTGATGCCGGCCATCGGCTCCTACAACCTCACCGGCGGGGCCTGTTCCGCGAGCAACGACAACGCGGTCCCCTGCTTCGGCTCGATCTCCCTCGACCGTACGTCGACACCGGACAGCCTGGTCGCGAACGAGTGGTTCAGCTCGGGAGGCAGCGAGCCTGCCCGCGTCTGGCGCTACCACTACAGCACCGCGAGCGACCGTACGGGCCTGCTCGGCAGCAACGCCAGTGGCAACGTGAACGCCGACGAGGCGTACGAGACCGAGGCCGTCGGGCTGCAGGGCGTCCTCTCCCACAAACCGAGCGGCGCGAGCAAGGCCGACTGGTACACGGGGTACGCGCCGGGCACCCGCGACCGGCACGGCACGCTCTGGCGGCAGACCGAGAGCACGGCCAAGGCCGCGAAGTGCGGGGGCGGCGGGTCGTACGCCTGCTGGGGCCAGCACACCGAGTCCCTGTCGTACTGGCAGGAGACCGGCGAGCTGTGGACCCTCACCGAGTGGGCGGCGAACAAGGACAACGAATGGGAGCTGCCCGCGATCCCGGAGCGGGTCCTGTACGCGGTCCCGCTGTCGGAGGTCGACGGCTCGGTGGAGTGATCCGAGCAGCCCCCGGTGACCCGCGGCCCCGGGCGTCAACAGTGAGCCCGCGGCAGCCGTCAACGTGAGCACCCCCGGAGGCGGGCCCCGCTTTGGAGCGGGGCCCGCCTTCGTGGTTCTCTGGCCCGCATGAGCATCGCTGTGACCACGTGGTCCCTGGAGCAGGTCTCCCCGGCCGACCAGCTGCCCGCCGCCGCACCCGACGGTGACGTCCGGATCGTCCGCGCCGAGGTGCCCTCCCCCGAGTTCAACCGCTATCTGTACGCGGCGGTCGGCGGCGACATCCGCTGGACGGACCGGCTCGGCTGGACGTACGCGCAGTGGCAGGAGGACCTGGAGCGGCCGGGCGTGGAGACCTGGGTCGCGTACGACCGCGGGACGCCCGCCGGGTACGTACAGCTGGAGCCGCAGGACGACGGCGTCGTGGAGATCGTCTACTTCGGTCTGATCCCCGCCTTCCGGGGCCGGCGCATCGGCGGGCACCTCCTCTCCCACGGCGTGGCACGGGCCTGGGACCTGGCCGACCGCTGGCCGGGGCGGGCGCAGACGAAGCGCGTCTGGTTGCATACATGCAGCAAGGACGGCGAGCACGCGATGGACAACTACCTGCGCCGCGGCTTCAAGCTCTTCGACACCAAGGTCGAGGAGGAGCCTGACGTGACGGCACCCGGGCCCTGGCCAGGGGCGCACGTAAGCTGACCTGGCAGGACGTGGCCGGATCCCGGCCGTGCGACCGGCCGTGTGACCGCCGTGTGACCGACACCACCCTTGTCTCGCGTACCGAGACAAGGGTGTCCACATCGTGGACGAAGCTGGACTGTGTCCAGATCGCCGTGACACGCTTCCGTCATGTCTGGAACTGGAATTGCCTTGGTGAGTCGGCGGCACGTCGACCTCGGCCGCATGTCCAGCGCCATCTGTCCGGCCTGCTGACACAAGGCACCGGGGGCCTTTGACCCCGAGCCCAGCACTGCCGACATCCCCTTTGTCTCGCCTTGCGCAAAGACGCGCACGTATGCCCGTACGCGCGCATACACGCAGGTCGAAGCCGCATCCGCCTGTCCCGAAGGACGTAGAACCATGGCCGCCACCCCACAGAATCCCGCTGCCGCAACGCCCCGCCGCAAGGTGAGCCGTCACCGCGGCGAGGGTCAGTGGGCCGTGGGTCACTACACCCCGCTCAACGGCAACGAACAGTTCAAGAAGGACGACGACGGTCTCAACGTGCGGACACGCATTGAGACGATCTACTCCAAGCGGGGCTTCGACTCGATCGACCCCAACGACCTGCGCGGACGCATGCGCTGGTGGGGCCTCTACACCCAGCGCAAGCCCGGGATCGACGGCGGCAAGACCGCGATCCTGGAGCCGGAGGAGCTGGACGACAAGTACTTCATGCTGCGGGTGCGGATCGACGGCGGACGCCTCACCACCCAGCAGCTGCGGGTCATCGGCGAGATCTCGCAGGAGTTCGCGCGGGGCACCGCGGACCTCACCGACCGGCAGAACGTCCAGTACCACTGGATCCGTATCGAGGACGTCCCGGAGATCTGGGAGCGCCTGGAGGCCGTCGGGCTGTCCACGACCGAGGCCTGCGGTGACACGCCCCGGGTGATCCTCGGCTCGCCCGTCGCCGGGATCGCCGAGGACGAGATCATCGACGGCACCCCGGCCATCGAGGAGATCCACCGCCGGGTCATCGGCAACAAGGACTTCTCGAACCTGCCCCGCAAGTTCAAGACCGCGATCTCCGGCTCACCGCTGCTCGACGTGGCGCACGAGATCAACGACGTCGCGTTCGTCGGCGTGAACCACCCGGAGCACGGCCCCGGCTTCGACCTCTGGGTCGGCGGCGGCCTCTCCACCAACCCGAAGATCGGCCAGCGCCTCGGCGCCTGGGTCCCGCTCGACGAGGTCGCGGACGTCCACATCGGCGTCCTGTCGATCTTCCGCGACTACGGCTACCGGCGCCTGCGGACGCGTGCCCGGCTGAAGTTCCTGGTCGCCGACTGGGGTGTCGAGAAGTTCCGGCAGATCCTTGAGGACGAGTACCTGAAGCGCAAGCTCGTCGACGGCCCGGCCCCCGACCAGCCGGTCGCCCGCTGGCGCGACCACGTCGGTGTGCACCGTCAGCAGGACGGCCGCTACTACGTGGGCTTCGCCCCGCGCGTGGGCCGCGTGGACGGCGCGACCCTCACCAAGATCGCCGAACTGGCCGAGGCGCACGGCTCCGGCCGGCTGCGCACCACCGTCGAGCAGAAGATGATCGTGCTCGACGTGGAGCAGGACCGGATCGACTCGCTGGTCGAGGGCCTGGAGTCGCTCGACCTGACCGCCAAGCCGTCGCCCTTCCGGCGCGGCACGATGGCCTGCACCGGCATCGAGTACTGCAAGCTCGCCATCGTCGAGACCAAGGCCCGCGGCGCCTCGCTGATCGACGAACTGGAGCGCCGCATCCCCGAGTTCGACGAGCCCATCACCATCAACATCAACGGCTGCCCGAACGCCTGCGCCCGTATCCAGGTCGCGGACATCGGCCTCAAGGGCCAGTTGATGCTGAACGACCAGGGCGAGCAGGTCGAGGGCTACCAGGTACACCTCGGCGGCGCGCTCGGCCTGGAGGCCGGCTTCGGCCGCAAGGTCCGTGGCCTGAAGGTCACTTCGGACGAACTCCCCGACTACGTCGAGCGCGTCCTGAAGCGCTTCGAGGAGGAGCGCGAGGACGGCGAGCGCTTCGCCACGTGGGCCACGCGGGCTTCTGAGGAGGCGTTGTCATGAGTGAGCGTGCGGCGCCCTTCTACTGCCCCTACTGCGGCGACGAGGACCTGCGTCCCAGCGAAGCCATCGAAGGCAGCCACGGCGCGTGGGAATGCGCGGCATGCAGTCGAGCCTTCCAACTGAAGTTCCTCGGGCTGCTGTCCCGAGGGGTTCAGCGCAACGACGGTGGAGGGGACGAGATATGACGACCGTTCAGACCGATACCGATACCGATACCGGCAGCAAGAATCAGACGGACCTTGAGAGCGGCCGGGACGCCGAGTTCAAGGCTCTCGCCGAGCAGGCCGGCCGCGACCTGGAGGACGCCTCCGCCCTGGAGATCCTCCAGTGGGCGGTGGACACCTTCGGCAAGCAGTTCTGCGTGACCTCCTCGATGGAGGACGCGGTGGTCGCCCACCTCGCCTCCCGCGCGAGGCCCGGCGTTGACGTCGTCTTCCTCGACACCGGCTACCACTTCGAGGAGACCATCGGCACCCGGGACGCGGTCGAGGCCGTGATGGACGTCAACGTCATCACGCTCACCCCGCGCCAGACCGTGGCCGAGCAGGACGCCGAGTACGGACCGAAGCTGCACGACCGCAACCCCGACCTGTGCTGCGCGCTCCGGAAGGTCAAGCCCCTCGAAGAAGGGCTCACCAAGTACAGCGCCTGGGCGACGGGCCTGCGCCGCGACGAGTCCCCGACCCGGGCGAACACCCCGGTCGTCGGCTGGGACGAGAAGCGCCGCAAGGTCAAGATCTCGCCGATCGCCCGCTGGACGCAGGACGACGTCGACGCGTACGTCACCGAGCACGGCGTACTCACCAACCCCCTGCTGATGGACGGCTACCCGTCCGTCGGCTGCGCCCCCTGCACCCGCCGGGTGCTTGAGGGCGAGGACGCGCGCGCCGGCCGCTGGGCGGGCCGCGCGAAGACCGAGTGCGGACTGCACGGCTGACCATGGCTGCTACCTCGATGAATTCGATGAACCAGGAGATTCAAGTGACCGGAGCCACCATCTGGCTCACGGGTCTGCCGAGCGCCGGCAAGACCACCATCGCGTACGAACTGGCCGGACGGCTGCGCGAGGAGGGCCACCGCGTCGAGGTGCTCGACGGCGACGAGATCCGTACGTTCCTGACGGCGGGCCTCGGCTTCAGCCGCGAGGACCGGCACACGAACGTACAGCGCATCGGTTTCCTCGCCGACCTGCTGGCCCGCAACGGCGTGAAGACGCTGGTGCCGGTCATCGCCCCGTACGCCGACAGCCGCGAGGCGGTGCGCAAGCGCCACCAGGCGAGCGGGGCCGCGTACATCGAGGTGCATGTCGCCACTCCGGTCGAGGTGTGCAGCGAGCGGGACGTGAAGGGCCTGTACGCCAAGCAGGCGGCGGGCGAGATCTCGGGTCTGACCGGGGTCGACGACCCGTACGAGGAGCCCGAGTCGCCCGATCTGCGCATCGAGTCGCACACCCAGTCCGTGCAGGAGTCCGCGGCAGCGCTTCACGCGCTGCTCGCCGAGAGGGGTGTCCTGTGAGCGACGCACGCGTGGCCACCGGGCCGCGGACGACGACGATTGCCGCACCTCTGCGCCGCGCGAGCGGAGAAGCGAACGAAAGGGATGCAGCATGACGACGACCGTTGCCGATGTCTCCGAGGAGGGGACCGACAGCCCGTACGCGCTGTCGCATCTGGACGCTCTGGAGTCCGAGGCGGTGCACATCTTCCGCGAGGTGGCGGGTGAGTTCGAGCGGCCGGTGATCCTGTTCTCCGGCGGTAAGGACTCCATCGTCATGCTGCACCTGGCGCTGAAGGCGTTCGCGCCCTCTCCGGTGCCGTTCTCACTGCTGCACGTGGACACCGGGCACAACTTCCCGGAGGTCCTGGAGTACCGCGACCGCACGGTGAAGAAGCACGGGCTGCGGCTGCACGTGGCCTCCGTGCAGGAGTACATCGACCGCGGTGCCCTCAAGGAGCGCCCGGACGGGACGCGTAACCCGCTGCAGACGGTGCCGCTGACGGAGAAGATCCAGGCGGAGCGGTTCGACGCCGTGTTCGGCGGCGGGCGCCGGGACGAGGAGAAGGCCCGCGCCAAGGAGCGGGTGTTCTCGCTGCGGGACGAGTTCTCGCAGTGGGACCCGCGCCGCCAGCGGCCGGAACTGTGGAACCTCTACAACGGTCGGCACGCGCCCGGCGAGCACGTCCGCGTTTTTCCGTTGAGCAACTGGACCGAGCTGGATGTGTGGCAGTACATCGCCCGCGAGGGGATCGAACTGCCCGAGATCTACTTCGCGCACGAGCGGGAGGTCTTCCAGCGGGCCGGTATGTGGCTGACCGCGGGCGAGTGGGGCGGCCCGAAGGAGAGCGAGAGCGTCGAGACCCGTCTCGTCCGCTACCGGACCGTCGGTGACATGTCCTGCACGGGTGCCGTCGACTCGGACGCCACCACGCTGGACGCCGTGATCACCGAGATCGCCGCCTCCCGGCTGACCGAGCGGGGCGCCACCCGCGCCGACGACAAGATGTCCGAGGCCGCGATGGAAGACCGCAAGCGCGAGGGGTACTTCTAACCATGACGAGCACCACTGAACCCACCGTGCCGCTGTCGGTCGAGCAGTTGTCGGCGACCACCCTGCTGCGCTTCGCGACCGCGGGATCCGTCGACGACGGCAAGTCCACCCTCGTCGGCCGGCTGCTGCACGACTCCAAGTCGGTCCTCACCGACCAGCTGGAGGCCGTGGAGCACGCCTCGCGCAACCGCGGCCAGGACACGCCCGACCTCGCGCTGCTCACCGACGGCCTGCGGGCCGAACGGGAGCAGGGCATCACGATCGACGTGGCGTACCGTTACTTCGCCACGGCCCGGCGCCGGTTCATCCTCGCCGACACGCCCGGACACGTGCAGTACACCCGCAACATGGTGACGGGTGCCTCCACGGCCGAGCTGACGGTGGTCCTCGTCGACGCCCGCAACGGCGTCGTCGAGCAGACCCGGCGCCACGCGGCGATCGCCGCGCTGCTGCGCGTCCCGCACGTCGTCCTTGCGGTCAACAAGATGGACCTCGTCGAGTACAAGGAGTCCGTCTTCGCGGCGATCGCCGAGGAGTTCACGGCGTACGCCTCCGAGCTGGGCGTTCCCGAGATCACCGCGATCCCGATCTCCGCGCTCGCCGGTGACAACGTGGTGGACCCGTCCGCGAACATGGACTGGTACGGCGGCCCGACCTTCCTGGAGCACCTGGAGACGGTCCCGGTCAGCCACGACCTCACGACCTGCCACGCGCGCCTGCCCGTGCAGTACGTGATCCGTCCGCAGACCGCCGAGCACCCGGACTACCGGGGGTACGCGGGCCAGATCGCGGCCGGTGCCTTCCGTGTCGGCGAGTCGGTCACCGTGCTGCCCTCCGGCCGTACGTCGCGGATCTCCGCGATCGACCTGCTCGGCGAGCCGGTCGACGTGGCCTGGACCACGCAGTCGGTGACCGTCCTCCTGGAGGACGACGTCGACATCTCACGCGGCGACCTGCTCGTGCCGACCAAGGACGCGCCCGCGACGACGCAGGACATCGAGGCGACCGTCTGCCACGTCGCCGACGCGCCGCTGACCATCGGCCACCGCGTGCTGCTCAAGCACGGCACCCGCACGGTCAAGGCGCTGGTCAAGGACATCCCGTCCCGGCTGACGCTCGACGACCTGTCGCTGCACCCCCACCCGGGTCACCTGGACGCCAACGACATCGGCCGCGTCAAGATCCGTACGGCCGAGCCGTTGCCCGTCGACTCGTACGCCGACTCGCGGCGCACCGGTTCGTTCATCCTGATCGACCCGTCCGACGGCACGACGCTCACCGCGGGCATGGTCGGCGAGTCCTTCGCCTCCCCGGAGCCGGTCAAGGCCGAGGCGGACGACGACGGTTGGGACTTCTGACATGGCTTCCCACGACTTCGACGCCACCGGCTTCCACTCCATCGACTTCTACTCCACGTTCGCGAAGGAGGGCGGTCGCGTCGGCAGCGGTGCGCTCGGTAGCGGGCAGGGCGGGGTGGCGCGATGTGCGGCGAGGTGACGGCCCCCGTGGGGCTTGAGCACGCGCACTGTCTGTGCGTCATCGCTCCCCACCGCCTGCGAAAGCGAAGACCAGCCGACCTCCCGGCCACGACCTGAGAGACGTGACCGCCGGGCCGACGAGAGGAACACCTCCCGTGCCTGCCACCCGAAGCAAGCTGCGCCGCGGCCTCGCCGCCGTAGCCGCTCTGCCCCTTCTCGCGCTCGCCGCCACCGCCTGTGGCTACGGGTCCGAGGCCAAGGGCGGTGACACGTCGAAGGTCGCCGCCGTGGGCAAGAAGGTCGACGGGCTCGACTCCGTGCGGATCGGCTACTTCCCGAACCTGACGCATGCCACGGCGCTCGTGGGCGATCAGGAGGGGCTGCTGCAGAAGGAGCTGGGCGGCACGAAGGTCTCGTACTCGCAGTTCAATGCGGGGCCTGCGGAGATCGAGGCGTTGAACTCGGGTTCGATCGACATCGGCTGGATCGGTCCATCGCCCGCGATCAACGGCTACAGCACGACGGACGGGAAGGGTCTGCGGATCATCGGGGGTTCCGCGTCCGGTGGGGTGAAGCTCGTGGTCAACCCGGACAAGGTCACGTCGCTGAAGGACGTCAAGGGCAAGAAGATCGCCACCCCGCAGCTGGGCAACACCCAGGACGTGGCGTTTTTGAACTGGATCGCCGAGCAGGGCTGGACG
>NZ_JBITFQ010000024.1:0-164557 GCF_044456225.1 Streptomyces sp. NPDC050988
CCCGCCGTCCAGGAAGAGATCGTCTCCGCGCTGCGGTTCTGGCTCGACCTGGGCATCGACGGCTTCCGCCTCGACGCCGTCCCCTACCTCTTCGCGGAGGAGGGCACCGACTGCGAAAACCTGCCCGCCACGCATGAGGTGCTGAAGCGGGTCCGGGCGGAGATCGACGCCCACTACCCCGACACCGTCCTGCTCGCCGAGGCCAACCAATGGCCCGAAGACGTCGTCGACTACTTCGGCGACTACAGCGCCGGCGGCGACGAATGCCACATGGCCTTCCACTTCCCGGTCATGCCGCGCATCTTCATGGCCGTGCGCCGCGAGTCCCGCTACCCGGTCTCCGAAATCCTCGCGAAAACCCCGGCGATCCCGTCCGGCTGCCAGTGGGGCATCTTCCTGCGCAACCACGACGAGCTGACCCTCGAAATGGTCACCGACGAAGAACGCGACTACATGTACGCGGAGTACGCCAAAGACCCGCGCATGCGCGCCAACATCGGCATCCGACGCCGGCTCGCCACCCTCCTGGACAACGACCGCAACCAGATCGAACTCTTCACCGCCCTGCTGCTCTCCCTGCCCGGCAGCCCGATCCTCTACTACGGCGACGAGATCGGCATGGGCGACAACATCTGGCTCGGCGACCGCGACGCGGTGCGCACCCCCATGCAGTGGACCCCGGACCGCAACGCCGGCTTCTCCTCCTGCGACCCCGGACGGCTGTACCTGCCGACGATCATGGATCCGGTCTACGGCTACCAGGTCACCAACGTCGAGGCGTCGATGTCGTCCCCCTCCAGTCTGCTGCACTGGACGCGGCGGATGATCGAGATCCGCAAGCAGAACCCCGCCTTCGGCCTGGGCTCCTACACCGAACTGCCCTCCTCCAACCCCGCCGTCATCGCCTTCCTGCGCGAACACGGCGACGACCTCGTCCTGTGCGTCCACAACTTCTCCCGCTTCGCCCAGCCCACCGAACTCGACCTCCAGGCCTTCAACGGACGCCACCCCGTCGAACTCATCGGCGGCGTCCGCTTCCCCGCCATCGGCGAACTCCCCTACCTCCTCACCCTCGCCGGACACGGCTTCTACTGGTTCCGACTCCGCAAGGACATGGCCTAGAAACAGGGAGAAGAAGCAGGTAGGAGTAGAACGGGGGCGGGGCGGTTTCCCCCGCCCCGCCTTGGGCACGCATCAGTAACACCCCGACTCACCCGGTTTCCGGGTCCTGGGGAAAGGACGCGACGCCATGTCGGAAGCCGTCACCCGTTCCGTGCACTCAGCTTCGACGAGTCCAGGCCTCCTTGCGTCCCTCGATCCGCTGCTTCGCGAGTGGCTGCCACGGCAGCGGTGGTTCGCGGGTAAGGGCCGTCCCGTCACCGGGTTCTCGCTGGTGGCGGCCACAGAAGTGCTGCCATGGGACTCGAAGCTGGGGCTGCTGCATCTGCTCGTGCGGGCGCACCAGCCGCTCGTACCGACGCAGAATGCCGCCACGCATCCGGCCGACTGCTACCAGCTCCTGATCGGTGTGCGCGAGACGCTGCCGCCACGGCTGGCGCCCGCGCTGATCGGTCGTCCGACCGAGGGACCGCTGGCGGGACGGACCGTGTACGAGGCTCTGTACGACGCACGGCCCGCCGATGTGCTCCTGGAGGCGTTGCGGTCGCGGGCGCGCGTCGGCGACCTGCGTTTCGAGCGGAACATGCGGCAGGAGATCCGGGACGGTCTGGTGCCGCGGCTGGTGACGGCAGAGCAGTCGAACTCCTCGATCGTCTACGGAGATACGTTCATCCTGAAGCTGTTGCGGCGGATCGTGCCGGGGGACAACCCCGACCTGGAGCTGCCGCTGGTGCTGTCCCGCGAGGGCTGCCCCCGGGTTCCGGCGCCCGCCGGGTGGCTGCTCGCGGACCTGGCCGACGAGACGTACGTACTGGGTGTGCTGCAGCCCTTCGTCCAGGGTGCGGCGGACGGCTGGGAGCTCGCGCTGCGGGAGCTCGCCAAGGGCGAGGACTTCAGCGGTGAGGCGCGGGCGCTGGGGCGGGCCACCGCCGAGGTGCACACGGCGCTGGCGCGGGCGCTGCCCACGATGACCATGGGTCGCGGGCAGCTGGAACTGCTCGTGGACGGTATGACCGAGCGGCTGGAGGCGGCCGCGCAGGCGGTGCCCGCGCTGCGGCCGTACGCACCCGGGCTGCACACCGCCTTCGAGGCGCTCGCCGATCTGGCGGGCGAGGGCGAGACGTGGACGGCCCAGCGGATCCACGGAGATCTGCACCTCGGGCAGTGTCTGCGGTCCCCGTCCGGTGAATGGTCGCTGATCGACTTCGAGGGCGAACCCTCCAAGCCGCTCGCCGAGCGGCGGATGCCGCAGCCGACCGCGCGGGACGTGGCCGGGATGCTCCGCTCCTTCGACTACGCGGCGCACTCGCACACGCCCGTCGTGCCCGGCTGGGCCGATGCCTGCCGGGCGGCCTACTGCTCGGGGTACGCCGAGGCGGGCGGGCGCGATCCGCGTACGGATCCGGTGCTGCTGCGCGCGTACGAGACCGACAAGGCGATCTACGAGGTCGTGTACGAGGCGCGGCACCGGCCCGACTGGCTGCCCGTGCCGATGGAGGCGGTCCGGCGCCTGGCCCTCTCTGGATCGTCGTAGGCGCCCGTACCTCCTTGCCCTCCCCCTCATCACCGTCGACTCCGCCGAGGAGGCTCCACCCGTGACGCCCCGCCCGAACCCGCCCGCCAAGAAGCCGAAGAGCGCGAAGGACAAGGCCGGCAACGGCAAGGCCGCCGCCAAGGCCAAGGCGAAGGCGAAGACCGAGCCCGCGGTCGCGGACCCCGCGGAGCCTGCACGCGATGTGGAGCCGACAGTGCAGGACGCGGAGCCCGTACGCGATGTGGAACCCGTAGAGGTAGAGGCTGCCGCGCCCGTACGTGACGTGGAGCCGCCCGTGCAGGATGTGCGGCCGCTGGCCGTGCTGGACCGGGGTGACCGGGAGCGGCTGCTCGGGGGCGCGCATCACGAGCCGCACTCCGTGCTCGGGGCCCATCCCGTGCCCGGTGGTGTGGTCTTCCGGGTGCTGCGGCCGTACGCGCTGTCCGTGACGGTCGTCACCGGGGAGCTGCGGGCCGAACTGCAGGACGACGGCGAGGGGTTCTTCTCGGCCGTGCTGCCGTTGCGGGAGGTGCCGGCGTACCGGCTGCTCGTGGAGTACGAGGGGACGGTTCAGGAGACCGAGGACGCGTACCGGTTCCTGCCCACGATCGGTGAGTTCGATCTGCATCTGTTCGGCGAGGGGCGGCACGAACAGCTGTGGAAGGCGCTCGGTGCCGAGCCGATGGTGCACGAGGGGGTGAGCGGCACCCGTTTCACCGTGTGGGCGCCCAATGCCCGTGGCGTACGGGTGGCCGGGACCTTCAACTTCTGGGACGCCACGGCCTTCCCTATGCGGTCGCTCGGCTCCTCCGGGGTGTGGGAGCTGTTCATTCCCGGGATCGGGGAGGGCGAGCTCTACAAGTTCGAGATCACCCGGCCCGACGGTTCCAAGACGATGCGGGCCGACCCGATGGCGCGGCGTACGGAGATCCCGCCCGCCACCTCCTCCATCGTGCACGCCTCGCGTCACGAGTGGCAGGACGGGGAGTGGATGGCACGGCGGGCCTCCGACCCGCCGGCCCATGAGGCGCCGTTCTCGGTGTACGAGGTCCATCTGGCGTCCTGGCGACCGGGGTTGACGTACCGTCAGCTGGCCGAGCAACTGCCGGTGTACGTCTCGGACCTGGGCTTCACGCACGTGGAACTGATGCCGGTGGCGGAGCACCCCTTCGGCGGCTCATGGGGCTACCAGGTCACGGGTTTCTACGCGCCCACGGCTCGGCTCGGCACGCCGGACGACTTCAAGTACCTCGTCGACGCGCTGCACCGGGCCGGGATCGGCGTGATCATGGACTGGGTGCCCGCGCACTTCCCGCGGGACGACTGGGCGCTGGCCGAGTTCGACGGCCGGCCGCTGTACGAGCACGAGGATCCGCTGCGGGCGGCGCACCCCGACTGGGGAACCCTGGAGTTCGACTACGGGCGCCGGGAGGTGCGCAACTTCCTGGTCGCCAACGCGGTGTACTGGTGCGAGGAGTTCCACATCGACGGCCTGCGGGTCGACGCGGTGGCGTCCATGCTGTATCTGGACTACTCGCGCGAGCCGGGCCAGTGGACGCCGAACGTCCACGGCGGCCGGGAGAACCTCGACGCGGTCGCCTTCCTCCAGGAGATGAACGCCACGCTGTACCGGCGTGAGCCGGGGGTCGTCACGATCGCCGAGGAGTCGACGGCGTGGGACGGCGTCACTCGGGCCACCCACCACATCGGGCCGGGCGGCTTCGGGGGGCTCGGCTTCGGGCTGAAGTGGAACATGGGCTGGATGCACGACTCGCTCGGCTATGTCTCGCACGAGCCGGTCCATCGCAAGTACCACCACCACGAGATGACGTTCTCCATGGTGTACGCGTACAGCGAGAACTACGTGCTGCCGATCTCCCACGACGAAGTCGTCCACGGGAAGCGGTCGTTGGTGTCGAAGATGCCGGGTGACTGGTGGCAGCAGCGGGCCACTCTGCGGGCGTATCTGGGCTTCATGTGGGCGCATCCCGGCAAGCAACTCCTCTTCATGGGGCAGGAGTTCGCGCAGGGCGCCGAGTGGTCCGAGGCGCACGGGCCCGACTGGTGGCTGCTCGATCCGTCGTACGGGGCAGCCGCCGACCATCAGGGGGTGCGTGATCTCGTCCGGGACCTGAACACCGTGTACCGGCATGCTCCTGCGCTCTGGGAGCGGGACATCGATCCCTCCGGGTTCGCCTGGATCGCGGGGGACGCGGTCGAGGACAACGTCTTCGCGTTCCTCCGCCACGCGGCGGACGGCTCGCCGTTGCTGTCTGTCTCCAACTTCTCTCCGGTGGTGCGGCACGAGTACCGGCTCGGGGTTCCGGATGACGTGCCTGCCTGGCACGAGGTCCTGAACACGGACGTCGGCCGCTACGGCGGGGCCGACGTGACGAACCCCGACCCCGTCAAGCCCGACGCCCAGCCCTGGCACGGCCGCCCGGCCAGCATCCGCCTCACGCTGCCGCCCCTGGCAACGGTGTGGCTCCGCCCGGCATAGCTTTTCTCGCCCCCGCCGCCCCTACCCATTCCCGTCCCAGACTCAGGGGCTCCGCCCCCGAACCCCCGCTCCTCACACGCCGGAGGGGCTGGGGGGAGGGGCTGATGGGGGTGGGTGGGTTGACCGTGGGTGGGTGGGGATCGGCCTGGCGGCCTCGTCCTCAGACGCCGGACGGGCTGATTCGTACGTGTGCGGATGCGCTGTGGCTGGTCGCGCAGTTCCCCGCGCCCCTAGGTCTTTAGGGGCGCGGGGAACTGCGCAATCTTTTAGCCCCTCCGGCGTTTGAGGAGCGGGGGTTCGGGGGCAGCGCCCCCGAGTAGTGACGGGAATGGGTAGGGGCGGCGGGGGCGAAAAGAGTTTTAGCTGCTCAGGGCCTTCGCCAGCGGCAGCGGCAGCGCACCCGTGTGCACGATCCCCAGCGCCTGGGTGGCCCGCGTCAGGGCCACATACAGGTCGCTCGTGCCATAGCGGGCCGGCTCGACCACAAGGACCGCGTCGAATTCCAGACCCTTCGATTGGCGAGGGTCCAGCAGCACGACCGCACGGGTCAGGTCGGGCGCCGCCCCGGCCGTGACCCCGTCGAGCCGAGCGGCCAGAGCCGCATGCAGGTCGCGCGGCGCGATCACCGCGAGCCGCCCCTCCGCGGGAGCCAGCTCCGCGACGGCCTTCTCCACGGCGCCGGGCAGCTCGGCGGCGTCGGCGGCCTCGCGAACCAAGGGACGTACGCCCGTCGAGCGGACCGAACTCGGCGGCTCGAAGTCCGGGTGCTCAGCACGCGGGACGGCCGCCGCCACGTCCATGATCTCGGACGGGGTGCGGTAGTTGACCGCGAGACGGGTGTGCTCCCAGCGGTCCTCGACGTAGGGGTGGAGGATGTCCGACCACGAGCCGACGCCCGCCGCGTCGGCCGTCTGCGCGGGATCGCCGACGAGCGTCATGGACCGCGTGGGGCTGCGGCGCATCAGCAGGCGCCACGCCATCGGCGACAGCTCCTGCGCCTCGTCGACGATGATGTGGCCGAACGCCCAGGTCCGGTCGGCCGCGGCCCGTTCGGCGGCGCTGCGGTGGTCGTCCTCCTCATGGCGCTCGGCCATCCGCTCGGCATCGATGATGTCGTGCGCGGAGAGCACCTCGGCGGCGTCCGGGTCACTGTCCTCCTTGTCCTCGAACTCGTACGTCCTGGAGGCGTAGGACACGTCCAGCACGCCCTGGGCGTAGGCGACCTGCTGGTTGCGTTCGCGCTCCGCGGCGGCCCTCGCCAACCGGTCGTCCTCTCCGAGGAGTTCGGCGGCCTCGTCGAGGAGGGGGACGTCGGCGGTGGTCCAGGCCCGGGTCACCGTACGGCGGATGGCGTTCGCGTCGGCCTCGCAGACGTACGCGTCGGGTTCGGCGAGGAAGTCCGCGATCAGCCGCCGCGGGGTGATGCGCGGCCACAACTGGTCGATGGCGGCCCAGACTTCGCGGTTCTCGGCCAGCTCGTCGCGGATCTGGGTGACGTCGCTCGGGTCGAGCAGGTTCGTGCCGTCGAAGGGGTCCGTGCCGATCCGCTCGGCGAGCATGTCGGTGAGGGTGTTGAGGATGTGGCCCTCGAAGTGCTCCCGGGCCGCGTTGTGCGGCAGGTTCAGCTCGCGGGTGCGGTCACGGGCGACGCGTACGAGACCGGCGTCGAGCATCAGGATGTCCCGGTCGTGCTCGATGGCGATCACCGGGTCGGGCAGCGCCTGACGGTCGCGTACGACCGCGGCGAGGTCGTCGGCCATCTCGGCGCGGCCCTTCACGGCGGCGGCCTCGGGGGTGTCGGACGCGGTCGCCCTCACCCCGGGGTACAGCTCGCCGACGGTCGCGAGCAGCACGCCCGTCTCGCCGAGGGAGGGCAGGACCTCGCCGATGTACCCGAGGAAGGCGGGGTTCGGGCCGACGATCAGGACGGCACGCTTGGCGAGCAACTCCCGGTGTTCGTAGAGGAGATAGGCCGCCCGGTGCAGCGCCACGGCCGTCTTTCCGGTGCCCGGGCCGCCCTCCACCACGAGCACTCCGCGGTGCGGGGCGCGGATGATGCGGTCCTGCTCGGCCTGGATGGTCTGCACGATGTCGCTCATGCGGCCGGTGCGCGCGGAGTTGAGGGCGGCGAGCAGCACGGCGTCGCCGGTCGGGTCCTCGTGCCCGGTGCGCTGCTGGTCCCCCAGGTCGAGGATCTCGTCGTGCAGGGCGGCGACCGAGCGGCCCTCGGTGGTGATGTGCCGACGGCGGCGCAGGCCCATCGGGGTGTGGCCGGTGGCGAGGTAGAAGGGGCGGGCGACCGGGGCCCGCCAGTCGATCAGGATCGGGGTGTGCTCGGTGTCGTCGGCGCGGATGCCGATACGGCCGATGTGGTGGGTGAGTCCCGTGGTCAGGTCGATACGGCCGAAGCAGAGCGAGCCGTCCACCGCGTTGAGCGCGGCGAGCAGGCCGGAGCGCTCGGCGACGAGGATGTCCCGCTCCAGGCGGGCCTGCATCGGCGTGCTGCCCTGCGCGAGCGCGTCCGTCACCGAGGCCTCGGTGCCGCCGCGCAGGGCGTCCACGCGCGCGTACAGACCGTCGATGAATTCCTGCTCGTGCCTCAATTCATCGTCGGTGAATTCTGTGTGTGATCCCCTGTTTGACAATTCCGCTCCCGGCCGGATATACTGCGCCTAGTGAACTTCTTCGCGACCAACTTTCTTGAAGTCGCGAACCATTCAATATACGCAAAGAAATCCCCCTCGGGCAATTGCCCGAGGGGGATTTCTTGTTGACCGGGTCATAGCATGACGTCGGCCAGTTCCTCCAGCAGCCGTCGCTTGGGCCGGGCGCCCACCATCGACTTCACCGGTTGCCCGTCGCGGAACACGATGAGCGTGGGCATCGACAGCACGCCGTACGCGTTCGTGGTCTCCGGGTTCGTGTCCACGTCCAGTTGCACCACCTTGAGCCGGTCGCGCTCCTCGGCGGCGACGGCGCTCAGCACCGGCGCGATCTGCCGGCACGGCGGGCACCAGTCGGCGGTGAACTCCACCAGTACGGGCAGCTCCGCCCCGATCACCTCCGCCTCGAAGTCGGCGTCCGTCACTTCCGCCACACCAGCTGCCTTGATCACTTGAAGGTCCCTCCCAGCTCGCACACCGGCTCCGGACCGCCCGGAACCTCCGCCCCGGCCGCCAGCTCGTCCCTCGACGCCTCCGCCCGCGCCAACTGCTCGCCGACGTGCACACGCACGGCCTGCAACTCGCTGATCAGCGCGTCGAGTTCGCCCAGCTTGCGCCGGTACACGGCGAGCGACGCCGGGCAGGAGTCGCCCTCCGGATGCCCGGCCCGCAGACACTCCACGAAGGGCCGCGTCTCCTCCAGGTCGAACCCGAAGTCCTGCAGCGTCCTGATCTGCCGCAGAAGCCTCAGGTCGTCCTCGTCATAGGTGCGGTACCCGTTGTTCCCCCGCCGCGCGGGCAACAGCCCCCGCGACTCGTAGTACCTGAGGGTCCGCGTGGTGGTCCCGGCCCGCGCCGCCAGCTCGCCGATTCGCATGCGTACGAACGTAGTCCTTGACCCTGGCGTCAAGGCAACGGCGGCGGCAGCAGCGGCTTCCGCTCCACCGGGGACGACAGGAGGATCGACGTCGTCGTACGGCCCAGTGCCGAGGTCTGTTCCAGGACCTCCTCCAGGTGGAGGGTGTCCACGACCGCGACCTTGAGGATCCAGCAGTCCTCGCCGACGACGTGGTGGGCCTCGGTGATCTCGGGGCGGGCGAGCAGCTCCAGGGTCCTCGGGTGCTTCAGCGTGTAGCCGCCGTGCGGGTTGACGCGGATGAAGGCCTGCATGCCGTAGCCGAGGCGCGACGGCGAGACATGCGCGCCGTAGCCGGTGACGGCACCGACGGACTCCAGCCGACGGACGCGTTCGGCGACCGCCGCCGGGGACAGCCGGACCCGGCGGCCCAGCTCGCTCAGCCTGATCCGGCCGTCGCTCTGGAGCAGCTCCAGGATCTGCCGGTCCAGGGCGTCGAAGGCCGCCGACGTTTCGTTGGCGGCGGCTCGCAGCTGCCGTGGTTCCTTCGGTATCGCGGCCGGATCTCCCATGACTCCCCCTTCAGACCTCACTCGTACACCGGAAGAATTATGACCACAGGGTCCACGGAACAGGACCGCGGTGAAGGGCATTACGGGAGGGGCGCCGTGCGCGAGGTGTGTGTCATTGGCGGAAACCGTTATTTCGGCAAGAGGCTGATAGCCAGGCTGATGGCCGCGGGAGACAGGGTCACCGTCATCAATCGCGGCTCGTCGCCGCCTCCCCCGGGAACGATTCATCTCGTCGCCGACCGCAATGACGAGAATTCCCTTGAGAAAGCGCTCGGTTCACGGACTTTCGACGTAGTCGTCGACCAGGTCTGCTACACACCGAGGCAGGCGGAGATCGCCCGCCGGGTCTTCGCGGGACGCACGCGCCGCTATGTGATGACCTCGACGGTCGAGGTGTACGAGTACGAGGACTCGGCGGACCTCGTACGCGAGGACGCCGTGAACCCGCGTACGGTCCCCGTCGATCTCGAACTCCCCTGGGACGACCCGGAGTTCCTCGACACCCACTACGGCGAGGGCAAGCGGCAGGCCGAGGCGGTCTTCGCGGCCGACCCCGAATTTCCGTACGTGACCGTGCGGGTCGCCCATGTGCTGGGCGGGGACGACGACTTCACCGGCCGGCTCGACCACTACACCGAGCGGATCCGCGCGGGCGAGGCGATCGCCGTCCCCGCCACGAACCACCCGGCGACGTACATCCACGTGGAGGAGATCGCCGACTTCCTGGCGTGGGCGGCGGGCGAGCAGTTCACCGGGCCGGTGAACGCCGCGTCCCACGGGGTGCTCACCACCGGGGAGTTGTGCGAGGCGTTGACGGAACACCTTTCGGGCGGGCGAACCGTGCATCAGGCCGTGTTCCGGGCCGTCGAGGTCGGGGAGTTCTCGCCGTTCTCCTTCGCGCGTTCGTACGGGATGGACAACGCGCGGGCCACGCGGCTCGGGTTCGCCTTCGGCAAGGCACGGGAATGGCTGCCGCGTGCGGTTGCGGAGACGCTCGGGAAGGTGAACTGACATGCGATACCGCACAGTTGGCGTGCTGCGGGTGAGTGCCGTGGGGCTCGGTGCGATGCCGTTATCCATCGAGGGCAGGCCGGACGAGGGGCAGGCCATGGCCACGGTTCACGCCGCCCTGGACGCGGGCGTCACGCTCCTGGACACGGCCGACTCGTACCACCTGCCCGGGGACGAGCCCGGGCACAACGAGCGTCTCGTGGCGCGCGCCCTGGCCACGTACGGCGGCGACACCGCCGACATCCTGGTGACCACCAAGGGCGGGCGCGGCAGACCGGCCGACGGGAGCTGGACGGTGACGGGGTCCCCCCGGCATCTGAAGTCGGCGGCGGAGGCCTCCCTCAAGCGGCTGGGCGTCGAGGCGATCGGCCTCTACCAGCTCCACAAGCCCGACCCCGCCGTCCCCTTCGAGGAGTCCGTGGGCGCCCTGCGCGACCTGCTCGACGAGGGCAAGATCCGCTACGCCGGCATCTCCAACACGGACGTCTGCCAGATCCGCCGGGCCCACGCCCTCCTCGGCGACCGGCTGGTCTCGGTCCAGAACCGGTACTCCCCCGCCGTCCGGGACAGCGAGCCCGAACTGCGGCTCTGCGCCGAGCTGGGCCTCGCCTTCCTGCCGTGGAGTCCACTGGGCGGGATATCGCGGAGCTCGCTGGACGGGCCGTTGACGCGGCTGCCGCCCGAAGACCCCGGCGACGCCACCCGCCGTCCCGGCCACTCCACCGGCCCGGGCCACGGCACCGGCTCCGATGCCTTCCACGCGGTGGCTCGTGAGCGGGGCGTCAGCCCTCAACAGGTCTGTCTGGCCTGGCTGTTGGCCCGCTCACCCGTGGTCGTCCCGATCCCGGGCGCCAGTCGGCCAGGCACGATACGGGACTCGGCGGGCGCGGCGGATCTGGAGCTGACGCCGGAGGAGGTGGCGCGGCTGGAGGCGAGGGTGGGCTCCTGAGGGCGTGTCGAGCCGCCCGCCCCGTCCAGGAGGCGCGCCCCTGAGGCGGCGCCCAGGCCGGTGCGTACGCCTCCGGCCGGTGTGGGTGGGCAGAGCGCGCCGTTCCCCGCGCCCCTGACGGGGCACCCAGGCCCGTGCCTACACACCCGGCCGGCCTGGGCTGAGCGCGCCGTTCCCCGCGCCCCTGACGGGGCACCCAGGCCGGTGCGTACACCTCCGGCCGTCGTGGGTTGCTCGCGCCGTTCCCCGCGCCCCTTACGGGGCGTGGCTGGGTAGTCGGTGTCTTTAGGGGCGCGGGGAACTGCGCGATCAGCCACGACGCGCCCGCACCCTGCCGACCACTCCCGCCCACCCAAAAGCCACCGGCCGGTGGGCCCGGTCGGGGAGAACCGGGACCACCGGCCGGTGGCCGGGGTACTGCGGGGCGAGCGGAGCGACCGGGCGGCTGAGCGGCGGGGGATCCACCCAGCCGCCCGGAGTTCTGGGTCGGGGACCGGGCCCGGGGCTAGGCCTTGGCCAGCGTCTTGTCCTCCGGCTGGTCCGGGACCTCCGCCGGGGCGGGAGCGGAACCGTGGCCGTCGTCCAGGAGCGTCGTCTCGTCGAAGGGCAGCTGCCCCGCGAGCACCTGGTCGACGCGGGCCTTGTCGATCTCCTTGGTCCACGTACCGATCAGAACGGTGGCGACCGCGTTGCCGGCGAAGTTCGTCAGGGCGCGCGCCTCGCTCATGAAGCGGTCGATGCCGACGATCAGGCCGATGCCGTCCACCAGCGCGGGCTTGTGGGACTGCAGGCCACCGGCCAGCGTCGCGAGCCCGGCTCCGGTGACACCCGCCGCGCCCTTCGAGGCGACCAGCAGGAAGAGGAGCAGCGGAATCTGCTCACCGATCGACATCGGCGTACCCAGGGCGTCGGCGATGAACAGCGAGGCCATGGTCATGTAGATCATGGTGCCGTCGAGGTTGAAGGAGTAACCGGTCGGAACGGTGATGCCGACGACCGGCTTGCTGACACCCAGGTGCTCCATCTTCGCGATGAGCCGCGGGAGCGCGGACTCGGACGACGAGGTCGACAGGATCAGCAGGAACTCACGGCCCAAGTACTTGAGGAACGTGAAGATGTTGAGCCCGGCCACGATCCTCAGCAGCGCGCCGAGGAAGATGAAGACGAAGAGGAAACAGGTGACGTAGAAGCCGAGCATCAGGACGGCGAGGCTCTTGAGGGCGTCCAGGCCCGCCGAGCCGGTGACCGCGGCGATCGCGCCGAAGGCGCCGATGGGCGCCGCCCACATCACCATGGCGAGGATGCGGAAGACGAGACGCTGGATGTGCTCCACGCCGCGCAGGATCGGCGTACCGGCCGAGCCCATGGCCTGGAGGGCGAACCCGGCGAGCAGCGCGACGAGCAGGGTCTGCAGGACCTCGCCGCCGGTGAAGGCGGAGACGATCGTCGTCGGGATGATCCCGAGCAGGAACTCCTCGGTGTTCTTGGCCTCGGTGACCTGCTCATGACCGGCGTCCTTGATCGCGTCGGTCACCGCGAGGCCCGTGCCGGGCTCCAGGATGTTGCCGACGACCAGGCCGATGGCGAGGGCGACGAACGACATGACCACGAAGTAGCCGAGCGCGATGCCGCCCACCGCGCCGACCTTGGCGGCCTTCCGTACCGAGCCGATGCCCAGCACGATCGTGCAGAAGATGATCGGCGAGATCATCATCTTGATCAGGTTCACGAAGCCGGTACCGATGGGCTTCAGCTCGACCGCGAAATCGGGAGCGATCAGGCCCACGGCGATGCCGGCGGCCACGGCGGCGATCACCGCGATGTACAGGTAGTGGGTGCGGTCCCGCTTGGCAGCGGGAGCGGCAGGTGCCGTACTCGATGTACTGGTCACGGCTGCCCTCCTTGACGACGTCGTCGGCATCATCCGGCGTGCGGCTCACGTCCGGGGGTTGTCGGTGACTATCTCCCGCCTTGTGAGGGCCGTCACCCTTCCGTTCATTTAGTTCGCGCTTATCCGGAGGGGCAGACTGTTTGCATGCGCCTCCCCCGTGCTCCACGCCCCCGCAGCCTGGCTGGTCAGCTCTTTGCCATGCAGGCTGTGCTCGTCGCGGTCGTGGTCGCGGGCTGTGCGCTCTTCACCTACATCAGTGACCGGAGTCAGGCGGAGGACGCGGCGGGACGCCAGGCCATGGCGGTGGCCCGGTCGGTCGCGGACTCCCCGTCCGTGCGGGAGGCCATCCGTACGGACGATCCGACGAAGACGCTCCAGCCGTACGCGACGTCGGTGCAGCGCGACGCCCAGGTCGACTTCGTCACGATCATGAACCCCGACGGCATCCGCTGGACGCACCCCAACAAGGACCTGATCGGCAAGCACTTCCTCGGCAACACACAGCGCGCGCTCCTCGGCCATCCCTTCACCGAGACGTACACCGGCACCCTCGGCGAGTCCGTGCGGGCCGTCACGCCGATATACGACAACGACCGCATCGTCGGCCTCGTCAGCGCGGGTATCAAGGTCGACGAGATCAGTCAGCGGGTCGAGGGCCAGGTGCAGGCCCTGTTCGGCGTCGCGGCGGCCGCCCTGGCCCTGGGGGCCGTCGGTACGTACGTCATCAACGCCCGGCTGCGCCGTTCCACCCACGGGATGAACGCGGCCGAGCTGAGCCGGATGCACGACTACCACGAGGCCGCGCTGCACGCCGTGCGCGAGGGGCTGCTGATGCTGGACGGGCAGTTCCGGGTGGCGCTGATCAACGACGGCGGGCGCGAGCTGCTCGATGTGACCGACGACGTGGTGGGCCGCTCGGTGGCGGACATCGGCCTGCCCACGCCGCTGACGGGGGCCCTGCTGTCCGGGGAGCCGCGCGTGGACGAGGTGCATCTGACCGACTCGCGGGTGCTCGTCGTGAACACCTCGCCGGTGTCGGGCGGCGAGCGCCGGGGCACGGTCGTGACACTGCGCGATGTGACCGAACTGCAGTCCCTGATGGGCGAGTTGGACTCCGAGCGGGGCTTCACCACGGCCCTGCGCTCGCAGGCGCACGAGGCCGCGAACCGCCTGCACACCGTCGTCTCCCTGATCGAGCTGGACCGGGCCGAGGAGGCCGTCGACTTCGCCACGGCCGAGCTGGAACTGGCCCAGGCGCTGACCGACCAGGTCGTCGCGGCGGTCAGCGAGCCGGTACTGGCCGCGCTGCTGCTGGGCAAGACGGCCCAGGCGAACGAGCGCGGCGTCGAGCTGCTGGTCTCCGAGGACAGCAGCATCGACGACGGCCTGCTCCCGGAGTCCCTGCCCTCCCGCGACCTGGTCACGGTCCTCGGCAACCTCATCGACAACGCGGTGGACGCGGCGCAGGGCTCGGCCGGCGCCCGGGTCACGGTCACGGCGATCGCGGACGCGGACGGGCTGGTCCTGCGGGTCGTCGACACCGGTACGGGCGTGGACCCGGCCCACACGGAGGCGGTCTTCCAGCGCGGCTGGTCCACCAAGCCCGCGGGGCCCGGCGGGCGGGGGCTGGGCCTCGCCCTCGTACGGCAGGCGGTGGCCCGGCACGACGGGACACTGACCGTGACGGAGGCCCCGGGCGGCGGCGCGTCCTTCGAGGTACGGCTGCCGCTGCCGACGGCGGGGCGCGGGAGGACTAAGGTCCACGCCGGGCCCGAGTCCGGGTCAGGGGCCGTGGACGGGTCTGGGGACGGGTCCGGCGGCGGTCCTGGGCTCACGCATGAGCCCGCGCCCGAGCCGACGCCGCACGGAGGCACCGTATGAGCACGCCTTCCCCCTCTCGGGACATCCGCGTCCTGGTCGTCGAGGACGACCCCGTCGCGGCGGACGCGCATGTCCTGTACGTGGGGCGGGTGCCCGGTTTCACGGCCGTCGGCAAGGCCCACACGGGCGCGGAGGCCCGCCGGGCGCTGGACCGCCTGCCCGTGGACCTGATCCTCCTGGACCTCCACCTGCCGGACGTGCACGGCCTGCAGCTGGCCCGCTCGCTGCGCGCCGCCGGCCACCACGCGGACGTCATCGCGGTGACCTCGGCGCGCGACCTGACGGTGGTCCGGGAGGGTGTGTCGCTGGGAGTGGTGCAGTACGTACTGAAGCCGTTCACGTTCGCCACCCTCCGTGACCGCCTCGTGCGCTACGCCGAGTTCCACGCGGCGGCCGGCGAGGCCAGCGGCCAGGACGAGGTCGACCGCGCCCTCGCCACCCTCCGGGCCCCCGGTCCGGCGGCCCTGCCCAAAGGGCTGAGCGCCCCCACGCTGGAGCGGGTCACCCGCGCCCTGCGCGACTGCGACGAGGGCCTGACCGCGACAGGAGTCGCCGAGGCCGTCGGCATCTCCCGCATCACGGCCCGGCGCTATCTGGAACACCTGGTGGACGCGGGGAGAGCGGGGCGCAGCCCGCAGTACGGACAGGTGGGAAGACCTGAGCTGCAGTACCGGTGGGTGAAGGGCTAGCCCAACACCCCGGCGTACAGCACGACTTGCACCGTCGGCCCCACTCCTCCTTCGAGCACGGACAGCGTCAACTGCCCTGCGGTGACGTCCTGTTCCGGCACGTCACGATCCCCTTCCGGATGCCCGGCACACCCTGTCGGGCGGGCCCCTCGACAGCACCTTGAGTGTGCGCGGCCGTACGCACTGTGGCGGACTGCTCATGCAAAGTCATTGACCTGGCTGGAGGAGCCCTCTTAGGTTCTCGTGCAGCCCAACCCGGCCACAAAGACGTCGGCCAGCAGGAGGTTGTACCCGTGCGCCCCACAGCCGTTCCACTTCTCCTCGCCACCCTGCTCACCGCCACCGCCCTCAGTGCCTGCGGCAGCGACTCCGGAAGTGATCCGGACACGGTGAAGATCTCCTTCAAACAGTCGACGGACAACTCCGTCAAGGTGATGGACACGTACCTCGCCGACATCAAGGACCAGTTCGAGAAGGCCAACCCCGGCAAGAGGGTGGAGCTCGTCCCGATCAAGGCCCCGGACTCGGAGTACTACACGAAGCTCCAGCAGATGCTCCGCTCGCCGAAGACGGCCCCTGACCTGGTCTACGAGGACACGTTCCTCATCAACTCCGACATCACGAGCGGGTACCTCAAGCCGCTGGACCCGTACCTCGCCAAGTGGGACGACTGGAGCCAGTTCATCGACACGGCGAAGGAGGCGGCGCAGGCCGAGGACGGGAAGACGTACGGCGTTCCCGACGGCACCGACACCCGGGGCCTCTGGTTCGACAAGGCGATCTTCAAGAAGGCCGGGCTCCCCGCCGACTGGCAGCCGGCGAACTGGGCGGACATCCTCGACGCGGCCCGCGCGATCAAGGCGAAGGTCCCGGGCGTCATACCCATGAACATCTACACGGGCAAGCCCGCGGGTGAAGCGGCCACCATGCAGGGCTTCGAGATGCTCCTCTACGGGACGGCCAGCGGGGCCAACGAGAGTCCTCTCTACGACCCGGCGTCCAAGAAGTGGATCACGGGGAGCCAGGGCTTCAAGGACTCTCTCCAGTTCGTCGAGACGGTCTTCAAGGAGAAGCTCGGCCCGGACGTCTCGGACGCCCTCGACCCCAACATCGCGACCAGGGTCCGCGGCGAGTTCCTCCCCGAGGGCAAACTCGGCATCAACCTCGACGGCTCCTGGCTCCCGCAGGACTGGCTGGAGGGCAGCGGCCACGAATGGCCGGAGTGGTCCGAGAAGCTGGGCCTCGCGTACATGCCGACGCAGACCGGCCAGGCGCCGAGCAAGGTGAGCATGTCGGGCGGCTGGACCTGGGCGATCCCGAGCAAGGCGGGCAACCCCGACCTGGCCTTCGAGTTCATCAAGACGATGCAGACGAAGGCGAACGCCCAGAAGTGGTACATCGCCAACTCCGGCATCTCGGTACGCACGGACGTGGCCGAGGACCCGGAGTACGTGAAGGCACAGCCCGGCATCAAGTTCTTCACGGACCTGGTGGCCAGCACGCACTACCGCCCCGCGTATCCCGCGTACCCGAAGGTCTCGACGGCCATCCAGGAGGCGATGGAGGGCGTGACGACGGGCGACAGCTCGGTCGCGGAGGCGGCGAAGGGGTACGACGAGGAGCTGAAGACGGCCACGGACAACCAGGTCATCAAGAAATGACCGGGGCTCGGAAGCACCGGAGCCCTGAGCCCGGCCCGGCAGCATCTGAAGACGACCGGCCGCACCAGAGGATGAGTGAGAAATGATCAGTCGCTCATGACCTCCGCACCTCCGGCGGGCCCCGGCGTGGTGAAGACCGCGCCGGGCCCGGCCGCTCCACCGCCCCCGCCCGGCGGCCGCCGCGATGTCCGCCGTGCCCTGACGCGCGCGCTGCCCGTGTCCCCCGCCGTCGTCCTTCTGCTTCTGTTCCTCGCCGGCCCGATCGCGTACTGCGCGTACATCGCCTTCACGGATCTCCAGCTCACCGGCCAGGCCGAGTCGTCGTTCATCGGCTTCGACAACTTCAAGGCCGCGTTCAAGGACGACGCGTTCCTCAACGCCGTATGGCTGACGCTGGTGTTCACGGTGCTGAGTTCACTGATCGGCCAGAACACGCTGGGCCTGACCCTGGCCGTACTGATGCAGCGCGCGTCGAAGCCGGTCCGTACCGTCACCGGCGGCATCGTCATCGCCGCCTGGGTGCTGCCGGAGGTCGTGGCGGGATTTCTGCTCTACGCCTTCTTCCGCCGCGAGGGCACGCTGAACGCCGTTCTTGACTGGCTCCATCTCCCGTCCCAGAACTGGCTGTTCACGCTCCCGATCCTCGCGGTGTCCTTCGCGAACGTCTGGCGGGGGACGGCCTTCTCGATGCTGGTCTACTCGGCGGCCCTGAACGAGATCCCGAAGGAGATCACGGAGGCGGCGGAGGTGGACGGCGCGGGCGGCTGGCGGCGGATGTGGCACATCACGCTGCCGATGATCCGCCGTTCCATCGGTACGAACCTGATGCTGAACACCCTCCAGACCCTCTCGGTCTTCGGTCTGATCTGGGTGATGACGAGAGGCGGCCCGGGAAACCGCAGCCAGACGCTCCCGCTCTTCATGTACGAACAGGCCTTCCAGAAGAGCATGATCGGCTACGGAACGGCCGTGGCCCTGCTCCTCCTGGTGGTCGGCTCCCTCTTCTCCCTGGTCTATATGCGCCTGCTGCGGACGGAGGTCTGACATGCCCGGCAGTACGACCCTCGCGACCCGCCGCAACAGCCGCCGTTACGCCGCCGACGCGGGCCTTCTCTTCGTGGCGGCCGCGTTCGTCCTCCCCCTCGCCTGGGTCCTGCTCTCGTCGGTGGACCCGAAGGCCGATCTGAAGGTGAAGGTCCCCGACGGCGTCACCCTCGACAACTTCGACGCCGTCCTGAAGCCGGAGATCACGTTCACGCCCCTCCTCAACAGCCTGATCCTGTGCGGCGGGGCGACGCTGCTGACGGTGGTGTGCGCGGCCCTGGCCGCCTACCCGCTGTCCCGCTTCCGCTCCCGCCTGAACCGCCCCTTCCTCCTGACGATCCTCTTCGCGACGAGCCTGCCGATCACGGCGATCATGGTTCCCGTGTACGCCCTGTTCGTTCAGGTGGACCTGATCGACACGATGCAGGGCACGATCTTCTTCTTCGCCGCGTCCCAACTGCCCTTCGCCATCTGGCTGATGAAGAACTTCATGGACGGCGTGCCGAAGGAACTGGAGGAGGCGGCCTGGACGGACGGGGCGTCCTCGTTCCAGTCCCTCCTGCGGATCGTGCTGCCGCTGATGGGCCCCGGCGTGGCCGTGGTCACCGTCTTCTCGTTCGTGATGATGTGGGGCAACTTCTTCGTCCCCTTCATGCTCCTGCTGACCCCGGACCAGATGCCCGCGTCGGTGAGCATCAACGATTTCTTCGGAAACCGCGGAACGGTCGTGTACGGGCAGCTGGCCGCGTTCTCGATCATCTACTCGACACCGGTGGTTTTGTTGTACGTGCTGGTGGCCAGGCGGTTGGGTGGGGGGTTTGCACTGGGCGGGGCGGTCAAGGGGTGAGGGGCCTCACTCGGCGGGTTCGGAAACCTCGGGAAGCACCCCGGGGCGGAACTTCTCCACGCCCACCACATGCCGCACCCGCGTCGGCTCGATCAGGATCATCACGCGCCGTTCTCCCGGCAGCAGCCACGGGTACCGGTCCTCGCCGATGTACTTCAGAGTGAGCCGGTCCATGGCCCGCTCGGCCACCTCGCCCTCGACGAAGCGGACGACCCGCCCGCGGATCTCCACCCTGTCGTAGGGGTTCCCGGTGTCGTGATGGGACAAGGAAACGAACGGATTGCGCCGAAGGTTTTCCTCCTTCACGCGGCCCATCGACGTGTTGACCATGACGTACTCGTCTTCGAGGTCCGCCCACATGGGCGACACCTGCGGCGCCCCGTCCGCGCCGACGGTCGCCAGATGCCAGAAGTTCGGCGCCAGCAGTCGCTCGCGAATATGCCCTTCGATCCTGCTCACGGCGCTTGCCACCTTCGATCCGTCCGTCCGACTCGTCCGCACGAGCCCATGCCCGACATCCTGATCTCCACACCGCCCGGCCACCAGCTGATCTTCGGCCACCCCGAACAGGCCTCGGACAGACATCCGAAACCGTAGGTTCACACGATCCGTATTCCTGGCCGAACAGACCGTAGTCATCGCAGCCCCGCGCCCATACGTTGTGCGCGTGCACCAACCGTCGGCCCAACAGCCCACCCCGCCCTTCGACGCCCAGGCCGCCCGCAAACTGCGCCTCGCCCTGCGCATGGGGCCCGAGCATGTCGCGTACGGCATGCAGGCCTCATTCGGACTGCCCTATGTGACCCCGGACCTGGTCGTCGCCTGGGAGCGGGGCACAGCCGCGCCGAGCAACACCGAACTCACCGCGCTCGCGGGCGTGTTGTGGTGCTCGCCGGGCGATCTCATCGGCGCGCCGCGGACGTTGCGCGAGCACCGGATCGCGCGCGGTCTCGCGGCGGAGGACGTCGCGCGCGCCGTGGGGCTCGAACTCCTCGTGTACGTACGGATGGAGGAGGCCGACGAGTGGCGCGGAAACGAGCGGCAGTCCTCGGCGCTCGCCGAGGTGCTCGACCTCTCCCTGGCGGAGCTCGTCACGGTCACCGGCCGCGAGACGAAGCTGGCGGAGATGCTGCGCAACGCGGTGACGACCCGCTGGCAGGCGTACGTACGCCCGGTGGGCAAGCTGCTGCCGCTGGACCGGCGGCTCGTGGGTGATGTGCTGCGAGCGCTGCACACCGAGTACCAGGGGCAGATGGTGGCCACGCTGAGCTGGAGCGGCGGGGCGGCCGCCGGTGAGGCCGACGACGCGGGCCGGGACTTCCTGGACCGGATCGTCGACCGCTTCTGGTCGGTGGTCCAGCGCAACAGCGCCTGACAGCGCCGACCGGGAGGCCCCGGACCGGGCCCACTCGGCATGACCGTCGGGGCCAACTTGTCACGACCTTCGGGGCCAACTCGTCACGACCGTCCGGGCGGGCCCGTGACGACCGTTCGGGCAACCCGTGACGACCGCCCGGCCCGCCCCCGACGAGCCCCCCTGGAAGGCCCGCCCTCTAGAAGACCGACTCCGCCTCGTCCATCCGGTCCTTCGGGACCGTCTTCAGTTCGGTGGTCGCCTCCGCCAGCGGCACCATCACCACGTCCGTGCCGCGCAGCGCGGTCATCCGGCCGAAGTCGGACCGGTGCGCGGCCTCGACCGCGTGCCATCCGAAGCGCGTCGCCAGCACCCGGTCGTACGCGGTCGGCGTGCCGCCGCGCTGGATGTGGCCGAGGATGACCGGCTTGGCCTCCTTGCCGAGGCGGCGCTCCAGTTCGTAGGCGAGCGCCGTGCCGATGCCCTGGAAGCGCTCGTGGCCGAACTGGTCGATCGCGCCATGGCCGTAGTCCATGGTGCCCTCGGCGGGGTGGGCGCCCTCGGCGACGCAGACGACGGCGAACTTCTTGCCGCGCGCGAAGCGTTCCTCGACCATCTTGACCAGGTCGGCCGGGTCGAAGGCCCGCTCGGGCAGGCAGATGCCGTGGGCGCCGGCGGCCATGCCGGACTCCAGGGCGATCCAGCCGGCGTGCCGGCCCATGACCTCGACGACCATCACGCGCTGGTGGGACTCGGCGGTCGTCTTGAGGCGGTCCATCGCCTCCGTGGCGACACCGACGGCGGTGTCGAAACCGAAGGTGCGGTCCGTCGACGAGATGTCGTTGTCGATCGTCTTGGGGACGCCGACCACCGGCAGGCCCGCGTCCGACAGCATGCGCGCCGCCGTCAGGGTGCCCTCGCCGCCGATCGGGATCAGCACGTCGATGCCGAACTCGCGTGCCATGTCCTGCGCGTTCTCGCAGGCCTCGCGGAGGCGGTCGCGCTGGAGGCGGGAGGAGCCGAGGATGGTGCCGCCGCGGGCGAGGATGCCGCTGACTGCGTCCAGGTCGAGGCCCCGGTAGTGGCCTTCGAGCAGGCCCGCGTAACCGTCCTCGAAGCCGATGACCTCGTCTCCGTAGTTCGTGACGGCTCGGTGCACGACCGACCGGATCACTGCGTTCAGCCCCGGGCAGTCGCCGCCTGCGGTGAGAACTCCGATGCGCATCGTGCTGTGTCTCCTGCTCGCTGTTGGGCTGTTTCTCCTGTGGTACCTGTGAGCCAGTCCGATTGTTTCATGGGCGGCAGGGGGGCGCTGTCCGCGCCCGTCGCGCCTGCGCACGCCCTCGGCGCGCCCCTCACGCCCCCGCTCCCCCTTGGCGGAGCCGCCGTCCGCCCCCGCCGCAACGGGCGTCGTAACCAGGCCCGGAGGTATTGTCAAGAGGGCACAGCCGATGATAACGGCTGCCTTTTTACTGCTGTCGGAGGAAACGGAGAGCACGCGTGACGCGCAGCGTGTACGTGACCGGGATCGACCGAGGAGACGGCCGCCAGGTCATCGAGCTGGGAGTCATGGAGCTCCTGACCCGCCAGGTCGACCGGGTGGGGGTGTTCCGCCCCCTCGTCCACGACGGGCCCGACCGTCTCTTCGAGCTGCTGCGGGCCCGCTACCGGCTGGCCCAGGACCCGACGACGGTCTACGGCATGGACTACCACGAGGCGTCCGCGCTCCAGGCCGAGCAGGGCTCCGACGAGCTGGTCTCGCAGCTCGTCGACCGCTTCCACCGGGTGGCCCGCGACTACGACGTCGTCCTCGTGCTGGGTACGGACTACGCGGACACCCAGTTCCCCGACGAGCTGGCGCTCAACGCCCGGCTGGCGAACGAGTTCGGCGCCGCCGTGATCCCGGTCGTGGGCGGCCGCAACCAGACCTCGGAGTCGGTGCTCGCGGAGACCCGCAACGCGTTCCGCGCCTACGACGGCCTCGGCTGCGACGTACTCGCGATGGTGGTGAACCGGGTCACCCCGGCCGACCGCGCGGAGATACACGAGCGGCTCGACAACCGCCTCCCCGTGCCGTGTTACGTGCTGCCGGACGAGCCCGCGCTCTCCGCGCCGACGGTCGCGCAGATCACCCACGCCCTCGGCGGCAAGGTGCTCCTCGGTGACGACTCGGGGCTCGCACGCGACGCGCTGAACTTCGTCTTCGGCGGCGCCATGCTGCCGAACTTCCTGGGCGCGCTGACCCCGGGCTGCATGGTCGTCACGCCCGGCGACCGCGCCGACCTCGTGGTGGGCGCCCTCGCCGCGCACAGTGCCGGCACCCCGCCCATCGCGGGTGTCCTGCTCACCCTCAACGAGCGGCCGAGCGACCTCGTCCTGACCCTCGCTGCCCGCCTCGCGCCGGGCACGCCGGTGGTCGCGGTCGAGACCGGCTCCTTCCTCACCGCGTCCGAACTCTTCGGCATGGAAGGGAAGTTGAACGCCGCGACACCCCGCAAGGCGGAGCGGGCCCTCGGCCTCTTCGAGCGGTACGTGGACACGGGCGGCCTGCTGAAGCGGGTCTCGGCGCCCAGCAGCGGCCGGGTCACGCCGATGATGTTCGAGCACAAGCTGCTGGAGCAGGCCCGCTCCGACAGGCGTCGCGTCGTGCTGCCCGAGGGCACCGAGGCGCGCGTCCTGCACGCCGCCGAGGTGCTGCTGCGCCGCGGTGTCTGCGACCTCACACTGCTCGGCCCGGTCGACCAGATCCGCAAGAAGGCCGCCGACCTCGGTATCGACCTCGGCGGCGCTCAGCTGATCGACCCGCAGACCTCCGAGCTGCGCGACCGCTTCGCCGAGAAGTACGCCCAACTCCGGTCCCACAAGGGCGTATCCGTCGAGCTGGCGTACGACGTCGTCTCGGACGTGAACTACTTCGGCACGCTGATGGTCCAGGAGGGCCTGGCCGACGGCATGGTGTCCGGGTCCGTGCACTCCACGGCGGCCACCATCCGCCCGGCCTTCGAGATCATCAAGACCAAGCCCGAAGCGTCGATCGTCTCGTCCGTCTTCTTCATGTGCCTCGCCGACAAGGTCCTCGTGTACGGCGACTGCGCGGTCAACCCCGACCCGAACGCCGAGCAGTTGGCCGACATCGCCATCCAGTCGGCCGCCACCGCCGAGCAGTTCGGGGTCGAGGCGCGGATCGCGATGCTGTCGTACTCGACCGGCACGTCCGGCTCGGGCGCGGACGTCGACAAGGTGCGCACGGCAACCGAGCTGGTCCGCTCGCGCCGCGACGACCTGAAGATCGAGGGGCCGATCCAGTACGACGCCGCCGTCGAGCCGACCGTCGCGGCCACCAAGCTGCCGGGGTCGGAGGTCGCGGGACAGGCGTCCGTGCTGATCTTCCCGGACCTCAACACCGGCAACAACACGTACAAGGCCGTGCAGCGTTCGGCCGGCGCGATCGCCGTCGGGCCGGTCCTCCAGGGCCTGCGCAAGCCGGTCAACGACCTGTCCCGCGGCGCCCTGGTCGGGGACATCGTGAATACCGTCGCCATCACGGCGATCCAGGCCCAGGCCGCCCAGCAGGGCCCCTCGGCCGCCTCCCCCTCCACGTCCCCGACCTCGAAGGCTTCCACCCAGTGACCGCCACCCGCGTCCTCGTCCTCAACTCCGGCTCCTCGTCGGTGAAGTACCAGCTGCTCGACATGAGCGACAGCAGCCGACTGGCGGTGGGGCTCGTCGAGCGCATCGGCGAGGAGACCTCCCGGCTGAAGCACACGCCCCTCGCCACCGGCGAGTCCCGCGAGACGACCGGGCCGATCGCCGACCACGAGGCGGCCCTGAAGGCCGTCGCCGAGGAACTGGCCAAGGACGGGCTCGGCCTGGACTCCCCCGAGCTGGCCGCGATCGGCCACCGGGTCGTGCACGGCGGCAGGACCTTCACCGAGCCGACCGTCATCGACGACGCCGTGCTCGCCGAGATCGAGCGCCTCATCCCGGTGGCGCCCCTGCACAACCCGGCCAACCTCACCGGCATCCGTACCGCACAGGCGCTGCGCCCGGACCTTCCGCAGGTCGCCGTCTTCGACACGGCCTTCCACACGACGATGCCGGAGGCCGCGGCCCGCTACGCGATCGACGTGAAGACCGCCGACGAGCACCGCATCCGCCGGTACGGCTTCCACGGCACCTCGCACGCGTACGTGTCCCGCGCGACCGCCGAGCTGCTCGGAAAGGCGCCGGAGGAGGTGAACGTCATCGTGCTGCACCTCGGCAACGGCGCCTCGGCGTCGGCGGTCGAGAAGGGCCGGTGCGTGGACACCTCCATGGGACTGACGCCCTTGGAGGGGCTCGTGATGGGTACGCGGTCCGGTGACATGGATCCCGCGGTCATCTTCCATTTGATGCGTGTTGGCGGGATGTCCACGGACGAGATCGACAATCTTCTCAACAAGAAGAGCGGTCTGATCGGCCTGTGCGGCGACAACGACATGCGGGAGATCCGCCGCCGCATCGACGAAGGCGCCGAGGACGCCGCACAGGCCCGACTCGCCTTCGACATCTACATACACAGACTCAAGAAGTACATCGGCGCGTACTACGCGGTGCTCGGCCGGGTCGACGCGGTGGCCTTCACGGCGGGCGTCGGCGAGAACGCCGCCCCCGTGCGCGAGGCCGCGATCGCGGGCCTTCAGGCGCTGGGCCTGGCGGTCGACGACGAGCTGAACGCCGTACGGTCCGGCGAGCCGCGCCTGATCTCGCCCGAGGGCGCGCGGGTCGCGGTGGCCGTCGTACCGACCGACGAGGAACTGGAGATCGCCGACCAGACCTACGCACTCGTGGGGAACGGGAACGCCTGAGGAGGCGCCGGGGAGCAGCCGACGAGCCGCTCCAGGAGAGCACCGGGAAAGCCGGCCAGGCCCACGCCTGAGCGCGTACCCGCCCATTTGTATCTTCCACCAGACGGAATATTCCGTAGCGAAACAAACCGATAGGATCGCCCCCATGCGCCGTTCCAAAATCGTCTGCACACTGGGCCCCGCCGTCGACTCCCACGAGCAGCTCGTCTCGCTGATCGAGGCCGGCATGAGCGTGGCCCGATTCAACTTCAGCCACGGCTCGCACGCCGAGCACCAGGGCCGTTACGAGCGGGTCCGGGCCGCCGCCGAGGAGACGGGCCACGCCATCGGCGTGCTCGCCGACCTGCAAGGCCCGAAGATCCGGCTGGAGACCTTCGCCGAGGGTCCCGTGGAGCTGGAGCGGGGTGACGAGTTCACCATCACGACCGAGGACGTCCCGGGCGACAAGTCGATCTGCGGCACCACGTACAAGGGTCTGCCGGGCGATGTCTCCAAGGGCGACCAGGTCCTGATCAACGACGGCAACGTCGAGCTGCGGGTCGTCGCGGTCGAGGGCCCGCAGGTCAGGACGATCGTCATCGAGGGCGGTGTCATCTCGGACCACAAG
This sequence comes from Streptomyces sp. NPDC050988, assembly GCF_044456225.1. Taxonomy (NCBI): domain Bacteria; kingdom Bacillati; phylum Actinomycetota; class Actinomycetes; order Kitasatosporales; family Streptomycetaceae; genus Streptomyces; species Streptomyces sp. NPDC050988. The sequence continues at coordinate 26,026 of NZ_JBITFQ010000024.1, forward strand.
GGCATCAACCTGCCCGGCACCGCCGTGAACGTGCCGGCGCTGTCCGAGAAGGACGTCGAGGACCTGCGCTTCGCCCTGCGGATGGGCTGCGACCTGGTGGCGCTGTCCTTCGTGCGCGACGCCCACGACGTGAACGACGTGCACAAGATCATGGACGAGGAGGGCCGCCGGGTCCCCGTCATCGCCAAGGTGGAGAAGCCGCAGGCGGTCGAGAACATGGACGCCGTCGTCGCGGCCTTCGACGGTGTGATGGTGGCCCGTGGCGACCTCGCCGTCGAGTACCCCCTGGAGAAGGTCCCGATGGTGCAGAAGCGCCTCGTGGAGCTGTGCCGGCGCAACGCCAAGCCGGTGATCGTGGCGACCCAGATGATGGAGTCGATGATCACCAACTCCCGCCCCACGCGCGCCGAGGCGTCCGACGTCGCCAACGCGATCCTGGACGGGGCGGACGCGGTCATGCTGTCGGCCGAGTCGAGCGTGGGCGCGTATCCGATCGAGACCGTGAAGACGATGTCGAAGATCGTCGTCGCGGCCGAGCAGGAGCTGCTCTCCAAGGGCCTGCAGCCGCTCGTGCCCGGCAAGAAGCCGCGTACGCAGGGCGGTTCGGTGGCCCGTGCCGCGTGCGAGATCGCGGACTTCCTGGGCGGCAAGGGCCTGGTGGCCTTCACCAAGTCCGGTGACACTGCCCGCCGTCTGTCCCGCTACCGCGCCGAGCAGCCGATCGTGGCCTTCACGACCGACGAGGGCACCCGCAACCAGCTCGCGCTGAGCTGGGGCGTCGAGTCCTACGTCGTGCCGTTCGTGCACAGCACCGACGAGATGGTCGACCTGGTCGACAACGAGCTGCGCAAGCTCAACCGCTTCAGCGAGGGCGACATCGTCGTGATGACCGCCGGCTCGCCCCCCGGCGTCCCCGGCACCACCAACATGGTCCGCGTGCACCACCTGGGCGGCTGATTCCGCCCGTACGGCCGCTCGTTGGCGTACGGCCGCCGGTGCCGCCTGTCGGCCCCGTGCGGCCGCATGTGCCGCCTGTCGGCCCCGTACAGCCGCTGTACGCCGCTGAGGGCGCCCCCTGCCGCGCAGGGGGCGCCCTCAGCGTGTTTTGCGGCTCCCGGAGGTCGTTTGCTCCGGTGGGCGCCCGGAGGGCCGCGTACGGCCCGTCCGTCGCGTCCGGGTCAGGCTGGTCAGTCGGTCGTGAACTGGTGCATGCCGGGGACGGTCAGCGTCCCGCCGAACTGGGCGGCCTGAATGACCTTCACCTTGGTGAAGTAGATCAGCGGGATGTTCAGCGGCGGCGGGTGCTCCGGGTCGAACGTGATCGGGATCAGGCCGAGCAGGTTGCCGGAGATGCTCTCCGTGTACATGACCGTCTTGCCGTCGCGGATGGTGGACGTGGTGCCCTTGCCCGCCTGCACGTGGTAGGTCTTGCCGGCCTGCTTGTCGGTGACGGTCTGGTGCAGGTCGCCGATGTCGGTGCCGTCGGAGATCACGTACTTGAGGACCTCCTTGACCTTGCCGCTGGCGGTCTTCACCTTGACGATGCCCTGGTAGTCGGCGCCCTTGAGCAGCAGCGAACTGGCCTCCAGCTGCCAGGGGTCGTCGGCCAGGGCGGGAATGCCCTGCTCGACACCGCCCTCGTCGTCCGTGGCGGCCGGGCAGTCGTCCGGGTCCGTGGTGGAGCTCGCGGACGGGCTGGGGGTCGGGGACGCGGTGGCGTCGTCGGCCGCCTCCTCCGCCTTCTCCGCGGTGTCCTCGGCCGCGTCCGTCGCCGCGTCGGTGACGTCCTTGACCGTGTCCTCGGCCTTCTCCACCGTGTCCTTGACCGGGTCCTCGGCCGTGTCCGCCGGCTTCTCGGCGGGCTTCTCGGCCTCGGGGGTCGACGCGGAGGGAGTCGGAGTCGGGGTCGCCGTCTCCTCCTCGTCGGGGGTGAAGATGTCCTTGATCGCCTCGCCGACACCCAGGGGGTCGAGCGGGTTCTTCGACTCGGACGCCGAGGGGGTGGGCGTCGGCGTCGGCTCGGTGTTCTCGGCGGGCGCCTTGGACTCCGAGGCGGACGGCGTCGGTTCGGGCTTGTCGTCGGAACCTGAATCCGACGAAGAGCCCGAGCCCGGCGTGTCCGAACCCGACGGGTCCGAGGCGCTCGGCTCGTCCTTGTCGTCGTCCGCGGGAGCGCTCGTCGAGGCGGAGGGCGACGGCGTGGCGGACGCGTCGTCCTTGGCCTCCTCGGTCTCCTCCTCCAGCGCGTCGACGCAGTCCTTGTACTCGTCGATCGTCAGGTTCTTCGCCGACGGCTTGTCCTCGGCCCGGGCGAGCGTCGGCGTGAAGCCCATGCCCATGAGGATGGCGGTCGGCATCGACGCGATGGCTATCGCCTTGCCCGCGGGCACGTGCAACCTGGTGAACAAAGGCTTCTTGGGGGCTGCGTGCCGCGGCCCGGTTCTCTCACGGACCTCGCCCGCGGGGCCCGCGTGTTGGACCTCGTCAGCCGGCACTGTGCCTCCCGTTCGCCCCGTTGGTCGGGCTCGTTCCTGACAGATCGTTCGGCTCGCTCGCGCCGTTGGCCAGTGCGGCCTCCGGGGCGTCTCCCTTGTCCGTACGGTCCGTCTCGGCCGGGCGCGCGGCGGGCTCCTCGCCCGGGGCCCAGGCCACGGCCATTCCGCCGCCCACGAGGGCCAGCAGGAAGCCGACGAAGAAGCCTCCGAAGTTGGACACCGGCAGCGACACCAGGCCCAGCAGGATCGCCGCGACACCGGCGAAGGTCCGGATGTGCTTCTGGTACCAGAGGCTGATTCCGAGAACACCCAGGAGCACGCCGATGATGAGAGACCCCGCACCCGCGGTCGTCGCCATGGCCAGCGTGAGATGCCCGATCTGCAGGTTCGCGTACGGAAGGTATGCGATCGGGAATCCGGCGATCAGGATGAACAGGCCCGCCCAGAACGGCCGGCCGCCCCGCCAGGCACGGAACCGCAGCCGCCAGATGTGGAATTGACCGCGCGCGGCAGGAGTCTCGGCGCTCATGGAAAACAGCTCCCTGGAACGGCGTTGCTGAGGGTTTCACGTACTACGAAAAGGGACGGGCGGGTGAGGCAGCGCAGGCTCCCTCACCCGCCCACGGAGTGCCTAGTAGCACTCCTTGACACCCTTGGACAGCGACATCTTCAGGCCGCTGAGCTTGAAGGTGCCGGCGGTGGTCGCCCACGCCGTCTGCTTCACGTCGGTCAGCGTGGCCGACTCGGCCTGCTGGGCGAAACCGTAGGGGTTCGCCTGCTCCTTGCCGCCCTTCATACCGGGACCCTTGTTGGCGTCTCCGGCGGCAACACCGATGTCGATGTTGCGGAAGGTGGCGTTGGCCTGGAGGTCCTCGACATCGATGTAGAGGTTCTCGGCCTCGACCGGCGTGCCACCGCCACCGGCCTTCAGCGTCAGGCTGACGGAACCGATCAACGGGATGTCCGGGGTGACCACGGACTGGCACATGTTGCTGATCTTGGCGCTCTTGAACGCCGACACCGCGACCGGGTGCGCCGTCTTCTCACCCTTGAGCGTGTAGCCCTGGTCGATGGCCCCGTACTGCGAGAAGCCAACACCATCGAGCCGGTCCGCCGTCACCTTGAACGACTGACCCGACACGCTGAACGACGCGGCGAGAGCACCCTGAGCCAGGGCGACACCTATCGCGGCGGTCGCGGCCACGCTGGGCACCATGACTACCGCGAACCGCTTCCATCTGGTCCCGCCACGCACCTGGGACTCCATATTTCCTCCTTCTCGGACGTACATCTCCGGCCCTGGCTGCCCCCAGACGGCGGCTCAGCCGGGCAGGGATGGGAGAAGTGCTACGTCCTCGGGAAGGAGAGCGCCCCAACCCGGAGGCGCGGAACGCACCCGAATCACCGGCGATCACCCCCGAGCGACAACCACTGGTCGCGCCTGAACACTTCACGCACAACCTGCCGGACAGGCTCCACCGAACGGCGAAGACCCCCCTGCCCAAGGGCCGGCGCCACTGTCGCCGTCCCTACTCGGTGGGGACCCAAGGAAACCCGCTGACCCGATTGGCTGTCGGGGAAGGGGAATGGACCGAGCGTCGCCGATCGTGGTGCATTCTCGCCGCCCGCACAAGGGGGTTCGTTACTGGCTAGTAACGGCCGGATAACCGAACAACGACCCGTCGGTATCGGCCGACAACTCTGGGTGGCACCAAGGGAGGTGACAAAGTGATCGAACATCGGACGGAATCCGACAGATCACCGCTCCTGACTTACTCGCAGTAACAGCGGCCGCGTTTACCAAGTTTTGGTAAAACGCGGCCACAGTGTCGCTCTGTCGCCAAATTCTTCACTCGGGCACCACGGGTCCCGACGTTTAGCGACTGGTCAGAACAGGGCCCGTGCCAGCGCCCGGCGCGCCGCGGCGACACGGGGGTCGTCGGCGCCCACAACCTCGAAGAGCTCGAGAAGCCGTACGCGCGCCGCGTCCCGGTCGTCACCCGCTGTGCGCGCCACCGCGTCGACGAGCCGCCCGAAGGCGTCCTCGACATGGCCGCCCACCAGATCCAGGTCGGCGGCGGCGATCTGCGCCGGCACGTCGCCGGGGTTGTCGGCGGCTTCCTTGCGCACCTGCTGCGGGTCGGCGCCCTGCACCCGCTGGAGCAACTCGGCCTGGGCCAGGCCCAGCTTGGCCTCCGTGTTGCCCGGGTCGTCACTCAGCACGTTCTTGTACGCCTGCACCGCGCCGCCGAAGTCGCCCGCGTCCAGGGCCTGTACGGCGGCTTCGAGCAGCGCGTCGTACGGACCGGCCGGGACCTGGGGCTCCGCGGGCTGCCCGCCCCGCGCACCCTGCTCGCCGTCCGGGTCGACGGTCAGGCCCGTCAGACCGAAGCGCTCCTCGGCGACCTGCACGAGCTGGTCGAGGGTGCCCCGGATCTGGGCCTCGGGGGCGGCGCCCTGGAAGAGCGGCAGGGCCTGCCCGGCCACCACCGCGAACACCGCCGGGATCCCCTGGATCCCGAACTGCTGCATCAACATCTGATTCGCGTCGACGTCGATCTTGGCGAGGACGAACCGGCCGTTGTACTCGGCGGTGAGCCGCTCCAGGAGCGGGCTGAGCTGCTTGCACGGCTCGCACCACTCGGCCCAGAAGTCGATGACGACCGGCACCTCGGTGGAGCGCTGCAGGACGTCCCGCTCAAAACCCGCCTCGTCGACGTCGATGACGAGACTCGACGGCGACACCGCGGAGACGGCTCCGCCGCCCTGCCGCGCCGCTTCCGCACGCGCCTGCTCCGCCTTCGCCTTGGCCTCTTGGGCCGCCTTCACCGCGGCGAGGTCGACGACTCCGCTCATGGACATGTTCCGTGGCTGCATGCGTCTATCCTCCCCCCTCCGCGCGCCTCTGTGAAAAGCGTTGTGAAAGCTGGTCGATTACGTGGTCCAGTACTGGTCACCGTCGGTCCTGGCGCCGGGTCCCCACCTGGCGCCGCGCGGTTGTCGCTCACGCACGAGCTTTCGCTACGGGTCGTAGCGTAACTCTCTCCGGGGAATCGCGGCAGACCCATTTCGGTGATCTCCCTCACGGCTCCGCCGAATCCCCGTACTCAGAGTCCCCGGATATGGTCACCGGCATGCAGAGCCGCACCTCCGCCCCTCGCACCGGGCGTCCCCGCAGCGCCGCCGCGGACACCGCGATCCTGGCGGCGACGCGTGCGGCTCTCGTCGAACTGGGCTGGTCCAAGCTGACGCTGGGCGATGTGGCAACGCGCGCCGGAGTCGCGAAAACAACCCTCTACCGTCGGTGGGCCGGCAAGAACGAGCTGGTGGTCGACGCGGTGGCGGCGCTCTTCGACGAGCTGGAGCTGCCCGACCGGGGGAGCCTCGCGGCGGACATCGAGGGCGTCGTCCTCCAGTTCGCGGCGATCCTCGCCCGCCCGGAGGCGAAGAGCGGGCTCATGGCGGTCCTCGCCGAGTCCACGCGGGACGACGCGCTGCGGGAGCGGATCCGGGCGTCCGTCGTGGACCGTCAGAAGCGGTTGGTGGTGGAGGGGCGGCGGCGGGCCCAGGTCCGTGGCGAACTCCCTCCGGAGTCCGACCCCTCGGCCGCCGCCCGCACGGTCGATCTCATCTTCGACATGGTCGCCGGCGCGGTCGTCCACCGCACCCTCGTCTGCGCCGAACCGGTCACCCCGACGTGGGTCCACGACTTCACCCGGGTCCTGCTCCTGGGCCTGTCCGGCGCGGCGACGACGGAGCCTTGAACCCTTTTCTCGCCCCCGCCGCCCCTACCCATTCCCGTCACTACTCAGGGGCTCCGCCCCCGAACCCCCAAAAGATTGCGCAGTTCCCCGCGCCCCTAGGGGGCCTTTAGGGGCGCGGGGAACTGCGCGATCAGCCCCCACCGGCCCGCACCCGAAAACGCACCCCCCCACGGGGTCTGGGGCGGAGCCCCAGAGGGACGGGAATGGGTAGGGGCGGCGGGGGCGAGGAAAACGGCTAGAACCCCGCCGGTTCCGTGTACTCGCCCCACTCCTCCCGGAGGGCGTCGCAGATTTCGCCGAGGGTGGCCTCGGCCCGCACCGCGTCGAGCATCGGCACGATCATGTTGGCCCCACCCCGCGCGGCAGCGAGCACCGCAGCCAGAGCCTCACGCACAGCCACGTCATCCCGGCCGGACCTGCGACCGGCCAGCACCCGAACCTGCTCCCGCTCCACCTCATGCCCGACCCGAAGAATCTCCAAGTCACCAGTGACAGAGCCGCGGTGGACGTTGACACCCACGACCCGCTTCTCCCCCTTCTCCACAGCCCGCTGGTACCGGAACGCCGACTCCGCGATCTCCCCGGTGAACCACCCGTCCTCGATCCCCCGCAGAATCCCGGACGTGACGGGCCCGATCGGATGCACCCCGTCGGGATGCGCCCGCTCCCCCCGCTCCCGGATCCGCTCGAAGATCCGCTCCGCATCGGCCTCGATCCGGTCCGTCAACTGCTCGACGTACCAGGAACCGCCCAACGGATCCGCGACGTTGGCGACCCCGGTCTCCTCCATCAGCACCTGCTGCGTACGCAGCGCGATCTCCGCGGCCTGCTCGGACGGCAGGGCGAGCGTCTCGTCGAGGGCGTTCGTGTGGAGGGAGTTCGTGCCGCCGAGCACCGCCGCGAGCGCCTCGACGGCCGTACGTACGACGTTGTTGTACGGCTGCTGGGCCGTCAGCGAGACGCCCGCCGTCTGCGTGTGGAAGCGGAGCCACTGCGCCTTCTCGGACCGTGCCCCGTACACGTCCCGCATCCACCGCGCCCAGATCCGCCGCGCGGCCCGGAACTTGGCGATCTCCTCGAAGAAGTCGACGTGCGCGTCGAAGAAGAAGGACAGCCCGGGCGCGAAGGCGTCGACGTCGAGCCCGCGCGACAGCCCCAGTTCCACGTACCCGAACCCGTCCGCAAGCGTGTACGCCAGTTCCTGCGCGGCCGTGGAGCCGGCCTCGCGGATGTGGTAACCGGAGACGGACAGCGGCTTGTACGCGGGGATCGACGAGGCGCAGTACTCCATGAGGTCGCCGATGAGGCGCAGATGCGGCTCGGGCCGGAAGAGCCACTCCTTCTGCGCGATGTACTCCTTGAAGATGTCGGTCTGGAGCGTGCCGTTGAGCGCCCCCGGGTCCACGCCCTGCCGCTCGGCCGCCACCAGGTACATGCAGAAGACCGGGACGGCCGGTCCGCTGATCGTCATCGACGTCGTCACGTCGCCCAGCGGGATGTCCTGGAACAGGACCTCCATGTCGGCCGCGGAGTCGATCGCGACCCCGCAGTGGCCGACCTCGCCGAGCGAGCGCGGATCGTCGGAGTCGCGCCCCATGAGCGTGGGCATGTCGAAGGCCACGGAGAGCCCGCCCCCGCCGTCGGCGAGGATCTTCTTGTAGCGCGCGTTGGTCTGCTCGGCGTTCCCGAACCCGGCGAACTGCCGGATGGTCCATGTCCGCCCGCGATAGCCGGTCGCGTAGAGCCCCCGCGTGAAGGGGTACTCCCCCGGCCAGCCGATCCGCTCGAACCCGTCGTACTCGTCCCCGGGCCGCGGCCCGTACACGGGCTCGACCGCATCCCCGGAGAGCGTCGCGAAGTCGGCCTCACGCTTGTGCGAGGCGTCGTACCGGGCCTGCCAGCGACGGCGGCCCTCCTCGATGGCGTCAGCGTCCATACCAACAAAATTACTAGGACGCCCTAGTAATCGTCGACGGCAAACCGCCACAGATCGCACCTGTGGCGGTAGTGACCCGGGGGGGCTAAGGCGTTGTCACGCCTTGGCGACCGCGCCCGCGTCCTCCGTGACCTTGGACTCCAGCTCGCGGCTGACCTTGCGCTCCACGAAGAAGGCGGCCGTGGGGACGGTGCCCGCGAGCAGCACCCACAGCAGCTTCGGGACCGGCCACTTGGCCTTGGAGCCCAGGTCGAAGGCGAAGACCAGGTAGACGACGTACAGCCAGCCGTGCGCGACGCTGACGACACGCGTGAAGTCCGCGGCGCCGTCCAGGTCGAGCACGTACTTGCCGATCATCCCGAGGACCAACAGGACCAGCAGGACACCGGTGACGTAGGCCATGACGCGGTAGCGGGTCAGCACGCTCTTTTTCATGGCTACGAGCGTAACCACCGGTTTCGCACGATCTTCGGGCACCCCCGGACCCGTACAGCCCCGGTCCCCTGCTCGTCCGTTCCTCGTCACTCCTCGTCGAAGTCGTGCGCCGCCACCCTCAGCGGACGCAGCATCGCGAAGATCTCCCGGCACTCCTCGGCGTCGTACACACCGAGGCCGAAGTCCATCGACATCAGGTCGCGGGTGGCGGCGTCGCAGACCTCGCGGCCCTTGTCGGTGATGGAGGCGAGGGTGCCCCGGCCGTCGTTGGGGTTGGGGCGTTTGTCGACGAGTCCGGACCGGGCGAGCCGGTCCACGGTGTTGGTCACCGACGTCGGGTGCACCATCAGCCGTTCGCCGATCTTGGACATCGGCAGCTCGCCGGCCTTGGAGAAGGTGAGCAGCACCAAGGCCTCGTAGCGCGCGAACGTCAGCTCGTACGGCTTGACGACCGCGTCGACCTCGGCGAGGAGGATCTGGTGCGCGCGCATGATGGAGGTGATCGCGCCCATGGACGGCACGGATCCCCAGCGTTGCTTCCAGTGCTCGTCGGCACGGGCGATGGGATCGAAGGCAAGACTGAGCGGCTTCGGCACGGCAAAGACCCTACCGGCCGGTCATATCGTGGTCAGCCCCGTCTCGCGTATCGATATCCGACCCCTTTGCCAAGGCCTTGCCCGGCCTCCTTCCCGGCCCCTTTCCCGGCCACTCGGCCGCCCCCTTCCCCTCACCCTCTCCGGTCCTTCCCGTACGCCGCACCTCCACCGCCAGGAGCACGCAGCACACGGTCCCCACCGCGCCGACGCCGCCCACGACCGTGCTGACCGCCCAGAACTCGGCGGCCGCGCCGGCGAGTGCCATGCCCACGCCCTGGATCGTCATCAGCCCGGCGGTGTGCACGGTCATGGCCCGCCCGCGCAGTTCCTCGGGCACGGCGTCCACGAACCAGCGGTCGAGCCCGAGGGTGTACGCGCCCGCCGACCCGGCGAGCACCAGCACGAGCAGGATCCAGCCGAGGCCGGGATGGAAGGGATAGAGGAGGAGCGGCAGCAGTCCGGCGCCGGCCAGGGGCAGCACGATCCGGGAGCGGGCCGCGGGCGACAGGGCGGCGCCGGCGTACAGCTCTCCCGCGATCGTGCCGACCGGCATCGCGCACATCAGCAGCCCGATCCAGGCCGTGCCGACCCCGGCCTCGTCCGCGTACGCGGCGGCCAGCGCCTCGGGTGCCACGACGAACATCGGCGGCACCCACAGGAGGAGCAGCAGCGCCCGGATCCGGCGGTCGGCGAGGACCTGCCGGGCGCCGGAGAGGGAGTACCGCACGAGCGCCCCGCCCCCGGCCCGGGCCGGTCGGCGCCGGGTCCCCAGCCGCAGGAGCAGCGCCGAGGCGAGGAACGTGCCCAGCGTGACGGCCAGTGCTCCGCGCGGCGGGACCACGGTGAGCAGGACCCCGCCCAGCCCGAAGCCCACGAGGACGGCGCTCTGCGACACGATCCGCAACAGGGAGCGGCCGAGCACGAACAGGTCGCCGTCGCCGAGGATGTCGGTCAGCGTGGCCATCCGTGTGCCGCTGAACACCGGTGACACGGCCGCGATGACGCACCGCAGCAAGAGCAGCGCGGCGACGGGCGTGGACGGCAGGGCCATCAGCGCCGCGCACCCGGCGCACACCAGGTCGCAGACGACGAGCACCCGCCGCGGCGGGAACCGGTCGGCCACCCCGGACAGCAGCGTGCCGCCGACGAGGTAGGGCAGGAAGCCCAGTGCGAACACCAGCGCGCTGAGCAGCGGCGACCCCGTCAGCCCGTACACGAGCACGGTCAGCGCGATCTCGCTGACGACGACGCCGAGCAGCGAGAGGGCGTGGGCGAGGAACACGGCACGGAACTCTCGTACGGCGAAGACGGGACCGTAACCAGTCCTCTCGGGGGTGGGCAGCGTCGTGGTGCCCCTGTTCTCTTCCGGCATGTCCGGCAGCGTGCCCGCGCACGGGCCGCCCCCGTAGAGTTTCGGTGTCAGCCGAATCTTCGCGACCGACCTCGGCGGGAGGGTCCGTGCCGTTCCATCTGCACTTCGGTGAGGACGACCTCCTCAGGTGCCGCTTCGCGGTGTCCCCGCTGTGGGAGACCCAGGCGGCGGTCCGCACCCTCGACCGCCCCGAGCGGCACGGGTATCACGCGCACTGGCTCCGGCGTACGCGTTCGGCTGCCGCGCAGCTCGACCTGACACCCCTGTGGCTGCTGATGCCCCAGCGCGGGCACACTCCGGACTGGCTGGGGCCTCCGCCGCTCGGCCCCTCGGCCACGTTCGACGAGGAGATCGCGGCGGTTCGCGGTGCCGACCCCGAGGCGGCCCGCGAGGACACCGCGCTGGCGCTCGCGGACACCCCGGGCGCCCTCGAATCCCCGCGCGGGCGCGCCCTGCTGGCCGACCCGGTCCGCATGATCCAGGAGCTGACCGACCTGCTGGCGGCGGCCTGGCGCGCCCTCGTAAAGCCCGACTGGCCGAGGCTGCGGGCCCTTCTGGAGGCCGACGTGGTCTTCCACTCGCGCCGCCTCGCCGAGGTGGGCCTGGGCGGGCTGCTGTCCGAGCTGGACCGGCGGTTCGCCTGGGACGCGGGCACGCTCACGATCGACGTGAAGGGCGAGCACGTCCGCGAACTCGGCGGCCAGGGCCTGGTGTTGATGCCCAGTGTCTTCTCCTGGCCGGATGTGGTGAGCGGCTTCGAACCGCCCTGGCAGCCGACGCTGGTCTATCCGGCGCGCGGCATCGGGGGCCTGTGGGCCGAGCCGTCCGACCGTACGCCCGAGGCGCTCGCAGCGGTCCTGGGCCGCGGCCGGGCCGCCGTCCTGGCCGCGCTCGACGACCCCGCCACCACGACGGGCCTCGCGCACCGCCTCGGCCTCGCGCCCTCGTCGGTGTCGGCGCATCTGTCGGCGCTGCGCGACGCGGGCCTGCTCGTCTCGCGCCGGTACGGACACCAGGTGCTGTACGAGAGGACGCCGCTGGGCATCGCGCTGGCGTCGGGCGGCGCCTGACGCCCCGACAGGAACCCCGCAGCAGCCCTACAGGAGGCGGCGGCCCACGGTGTCGCACCCCTGCCGGTCAAGTCCGTTATGTCACGATAGTTGGACATCGTCACTGACCGTCACCTTCGCCCAAGGGGGCAGGATGTTCCGGCAGACCCGTACCCGTACCCTCGCGGCGCTCGCCGTGCTCGGACTCGTGGCGGGCTGCTCGTCCGCGCCCGAGGCCGACACGGACACCGCTGCCCGTGAGACGTCCCCACCGGCGAGCCCCGCCGCCGGTTCGCCGTTCTGGGTCGACCCGGCGAGCCCCGCGGCCCAGCAGGTGCAGCGGTGGGAGCAGCAGGGGCGCGAGCGCGACGCCCGCCTCCTGAAGCTCATCGCGGACCGGCCCGCCGCGATCTGGCCCTCCGCCGAGCGCCCCGAGCCGAAGATCAGGGAGGCGACCGCGGCGGCCGCGCGGGAGGGGCGTACCGCCGTCTTCGTCGCGTACGACATCCCGCACCGCGACTGCGGGCAGCACTCGGCGGGCGGGGCGTACGGCGCGGACGCCTACCAGGACTGGATCGACCGGTTCGCGCGGGCCATCGGCGACAGCGACGCCCTGGTCGTGCTGGAACCGGACGCGGTCGCGCACATCGTGGACGGCTGCACCCCGGGCGAGTACCACGCCGAGCGCGAGCAGATGCTCACCGAGGCGATCGTGCGGCTGAAGCGGCAGCCGCGGACGAAGGTGTACCTCGACGCGGGCAATCCGGCCTGGATCCGGGAGTCGTGGAAGCTGGTCGAGCCTCTCAAGCGCGCGGGCGTCGCGAACGCCGACGGCTTCGCCCTGAACGTCTCCAACTTCCAGACGGACGAGACGACGAAGGAGTACGGCCGCCGCCTCTCGGAGGACCTCGGCGGCAAGCACTTCGTCGTCGACACCAGCCGCAACGGCAACGGCCCCCTGGACGGCGACCCCTCCCAGGCCTGGTGCAACCCACCGGGCCGGGCGCTCGGCACCCCTCCCACCAAGGACACCGGCGACCCCCTGGTGGACGCCTACCTCTGGATCAAGCGCCCCGGAGAGTCGGACGGCCAGTGCCGCGGAGGCCCGTCGGCGGGCCAATGGTGGGCGGACTACGCGTTGGCCCTGGCCCGCAACTCCAGCGCCCCGTAAGGGGCGCGGGGAACTGCGCAGCCTTTTGGCTTTCAGGGGCGCGGGGAACTGCGCGACCAGCCCCCACCGACCCGCAGACACAATCCGGCGCCCAGCGGAGCGTCACCGCACCTGGACCCACTTCGCCTCCGACGGCGTCCCGTCCGTGTCCGTCACGAACAGCATGTACCAGCCGGGCGGCACCAGCGTCCGGTCCTTCGGTACGTCCACGGTGACCGAGTCCTTCGTCTTCGTGACCCCGAGCGCGATGGACCGCTGCTCGACGTCCGTCGTGTGCGTGACCGCGCTCGGCCGCATCAGACGGGCGTTCACGATCCGGTCCGGATGCCGGGTGGCGAAGGTCGCGCGGCCCTCGCCGTCGACCTCCTGCGGACCGTCGCCGAGTACGGGACGGGTCTTGGCGTTCTTGTGCAGGGTGGGCGGGGTGTAGATCTCCATTCGCTGCTCGAAGTGGCCGAGCTTGGTGTTCTGCTGGTCGTCGAAGAGCGGGTCGGAGCCGAACGTGGCGACCCGGCCGTCGGGCAGCAGCAGCGCCTCCGAGTGGTAGTTGCGGCCGACCCTGGGCGAGGCGGCCGAACGGAACGAGTTGGACTTGGGGTCGTAGAACTGCGCCTTGAGGATGTTGCTGGCGCTGCGCCCGCGGTAGTCCGAGGAGCCGTTGGACGTGAACACCGAGTCGTCCGGCATGATCACGCTGTTCAGATAGCGGGTGCCCTGCGGCAGGTCGGGGCCGTCCTCGAAGACGGGGTTGTCCTTCTTGAGGTCGATGACCGCCGTGCGCGAGGTCGCCTTCTTGGACTCACCGACGCCTCCGCCGCCGAGGATCATCACCTTCTGGTCCTGGGCCGGGGGCAGCAGCAGGGACGCCGACGTCTCCGTCTGGTCGGTGTCGCTCAGCCCCGGCACCTTCTCGAACTTGTTGGTCTTCAGATCCCACAGACCGGGTTCGCGCCCCATGGTGGCGGGCCCGTAACCGGCGTTCGAGGCCGGGTAGAAGAGCTTGCCGCCCTTGGTGAGGAAGAGGGCGGGATAGGTCGGGAAGTAGTGCTTGGGCCCCGGGGTCCACTTCTTGGTCTTCGGGTCGTAGATCTCGTTGTCGCCCGGGTCGATCACCCCGACGTCGTCGAGCCCGGAGACCGCGAGCACCCGCCCGTCCGCCAGACCGACCAGCGTCGGATACCAGCGGGCCTTCTCCATCGGCGCGACGGGCACGTACTTCTCCGCCGTCGGGTCGAACTCGTAGGCCGCCTTGATCCCCTGGAAGTCCTGCTTGTCCATGGTGATCTTCTCGGAGAGGCCGTACGTGTTGGCCGCCTCCTTCCCCTTCAGGCCGAGGATCTCGTACTGGGCCTGCTTGCCCGTGACCGACCGGGGCCCCAGCTCGGCGGCCTCGACGAAGACCCGGGCCTCGCTCGCGGTGACCTTCGTCTTCCAGGGCTGCATCACACCGGCCCGGTTGTAGGTGATCTCCTGCGTGCGCTTGGCCTTGGGGACGGTGACGTCGAACCTGCTGACGTACTCCACCCCGGTCGGCGAGCGGAACCGGGTGCCCTTCTTGAGGACGACCGGCTTGTCGGGGTTCTCGTTCTTCACACGCATACCGCCGCCGGCCCGGTCGACCTCGCCGTCGAGCAGCTCGTAGCGGGCCGTACCTCCGGCCACCAGCATTCTGCCGCTGGGGAGTTGGGCGTGCCCGGCGCAGAAGAAGTCGTCCGGGGTGGGGATCTTCTTGAAGGTGTCGGTCCTCGGGTCCCACAGGACGGTGTCGAAGGAACCCTTGTCGAACTTCTTCTGCTCGTTGCCGGAGCCCGCGACGATCAGCACCTTGCCGGTGTGCAGGAGCGCCGCGTGGATGGCGTTGGTGCGGAACTCCTCGGGAATGTCCAGGTGCTTCCAGGAGCCGTACTTCGCCTTGTAGCCGGGCTGGGCGATCTTGTACTCGTAGTACTGCTCCGAGGCGAAGCCGATCGCGGCCGGGGCATTGAGTCCGGCGAGCAGCGCGACGCCGCCTATGCCGAGCAGCCTCTTCTGGGTCTTCTTCGAAGGGCGGTAGGCCATGGCCTAGTTACCTCCTGTCGTACCGCTGGAGACCGTCCCGCTGGAGACCGTCCCGCTGGGGAGCGAGCCACTGGGAAGCGTGCCGCCGGCGCTGAAGGCCGGCGCTGGTGCGGGCTCGCCGTCCGTGACCCGGGCGACGGCGGGGGTGGCGACGCGCTGCCGGGCCCGGCGTTCCTGGAACAGGGTGCCGAGCCACACGCCGACCGGGGCGAGGGAGATGGCCAGGGCGAGGACGGCCCAGGTGCGCATGGCCGCGTGCGTGTGCCCGAGGACGAACGACGCCACCAGCGAGGCCGTCAGGACGGCCGCCCAGAACAGGTGGATCCGGAAGGTCAGCACCCGGTCGGGGCTGGCGCCGCCCCCCTTCGGGGTGACCACGAAACGGCTGGGGCGGCGGACCACGGCCGCGCCGAGCGACTTGAGGTAGATCGGCGCGGAGAGCGCCGACATCGCCATACCGGCGAGGCCGCCCGAGCCTTCCGGTTCGTGCGGGGAGACGTTGTGCCGCCGGTTCCAGAGATAGAGGCCGATCTGGAGGGCGGCCGCGTCGCTGTAGAGCATCAGCCACACGGAGGCGGCGACCTGGGTGCCGGACGCGCCGAACCACAGGAACAGAACGCAACTGAGGATGCCCAGCAGCCAGTTGACGGCCGTCATCGGGTAGTAGACGAGCATCAGCGTGTACGAGAACAGCCGGCCGGGCGGCATCGTGAAGGGTGCCTTCCAGTACTGCTTGAACAGCGTCTCGTAGGTGCCGCGCGACCAGCGCATCTGCTGGGTGAAGAAGTCGGTCCAGGACTCGGGGCCCTCCCCCACGGCCAGCACGTCGGGTGTGTAGACCGACTGCCAGTGGTGACCGGTCCTCGGGTTCTTGTGCCGGTGCAGTTCGAACCCGGTGGCCATGTCCTCGGTGATGGAGTCGTACAGCCCGCCCACCTGCCGGACGGCCGCGATCCGTACGACGTTGTTGGTGCCGACGAACATGGGGGCGCGGTAGCGGTTGCCGGCCCGCTGGATCAGCGCGTGGAACAGGAACTGCTGGGACTCGGCCGCCTTGGTGACCGGAGTGGTGTAGTTGCCGTACACCTGCGGGCCGACGACGAACGCGACGTCCGGGTCGCGGAAGTAGCCCATCATCCGCTCCAGGAACTCGGGGAGCGGGACGTGGTCGGTGTCGACGGAGGCGAAGAAGTCGTACTCCCCGCCGTGCATCGCGATCCACGCGTTGTAGTTCCCGTGCTTCGTACGGGCCTTGTGGACGCCCTTGGCCCTGTTCCACTCGGGGACGCCGTGGCGGGTGAAGTGGCGTACGCCCAGTTCGACGCAGAGGGCCTTGGCCTGCTCGTCGTCGCCCTCGTCGAGGAGCCATACGTCGACGCCGTGGGGGCCGGGGTGGGTGACGCGGACGGCGCCCTCGAGGGTGGCGCGGACCATGGAGAGGGGCTCTTTGCCCGGGACGTACGTGGTGAGGAAGGCGACCCGGGTGCCGCGCTCGGGGGTCACCGGGACCGGGTCCCTGGCGACCATGGTCGCGTGGGCGATGGAGACCACGTTGACGACCATGAACAGCTCGATCAGGCCGATGGATATGAGCATCGCGATGTCGAGGCCTACCAGCCAGCGGGTGCCGCCCTCTCTGGCGACCCAGTGGGTCGGCCAGACCAGGTAGACGAGGAGCAGCCCCGTGAGCAGCGGGGCGAGCGTCATGAGCAGGACGGCTCGTATTCGGTGTGGCTCGCGCGACAGGAGCTTGGTGTACTGCACCCGGTACGCGGTGCCGGACGGCTCCGTGAGCGGTCCGGCCAGTTGGCTGTGTCTGTCGTAGTCGTAGCCCTCCGGCCGCACAGCGCCCTCCAGTGATCGAACGAGCCGATACCCACACAAAAGTGGCTTTCGGTCGGCGTGTCGAACGGAGGGGGTCCAGTTGGGGGTAGGGGGGCGAGGCGTTGTCGATTCACCTGCGGGCCGGTGGGGGTTGCTCGCGCAGTTCCTCGCGCCCCT
The DNA here is from genome assembly GCF_044456225.1 of Streptomyces sp. NPDC050988. Lineage (NCBI taxonomy): Bacteria > Bacillati > Actinomycetota > Actinomycetes > Kitasatosporales > Streptomycetaceae > Streptomyces > Streptomyces sp. NPDC050988. The sequence continues at coordinate 42,903 of NZ_JBITFQ010000024.1, forward strand.
AAAAGATTGCGCAGTTCCCCGCGCCCCTTAGGTGCTTGGGGGCGCAGGGAACTGCGCGGGCAACCCAAGACGGCGGTCACACGACAAACAGGCCCGAGCACCGGTTTTTTCAGGGGCGCGAGGAACTGCGCGAGCAACTCAAACCGACGGCCACTCGGCAAACGGGCCTCGGCACCGGGTTTTTCAGGGGCGCGGGGAACTGCGCACCCAGCACCGACCCACCCGCACCCACACATCCACCGCGGCAAGCGACACCGCTACTCCGACAGGTGTCGCTCCACCGTGTCGACCTTGGACGTCAGTCCGTCCGTGACCCCGGGCCGGATGTCCGCCTTGAGGACCAAGGACACCCGCGGAGCCCGCTCCTCCACCACAGCGACGGCACGCTTCACCACAGCCATCACTTCATCCCACTCCCCCTCGATCGAGGTAAACATCGCGTCGGTGCGATTGGGCAGCCCCGACTCCCGCACAACCCGCACGGCGTCGGCGACGTACTCGCCCACGTCCTCGCCGACACCCAGCGGCGTCACGGAAAAGGCGACGATCATGCGTTGACGATCCCTTCGTTGCGCGCGCGCGGGACGCGATCAGCGCGCTCTCCGCCTCACGCTTGAGCTTGCGCTCCGCGAAGAAACCGCCGGCCGGCAGCACCGAGAGCACGAAGTAGAGGGCCGCGGTCTTCAGGTCCCACTTGGCACGGTTCCAGGCGTCGGCCCAGAAGATCAGGTACAGGATGAAGAGGACGCCGTGGACCATGCCCATCACGGGCACCGCGTTGAAGTCCGTCGTCCGCTTCAGCACCGAGCAGACCAGCAGGAGAAGGAAGGAAACGGCCTCGGGGGCCGAGACCAGACGGAGACGACGGAGGGCGGAGGCGGTCTTGATGTCCACGAGTCACCTTCGGTGGGAGGAGTCTGGGGTGGATTCGGAAGGGGTGCCGGTGCCGTGCCGATGCTTTGTGAACGCACGCACAAGCTTTCCCATTGAAGCATCCGGGCCCCGGCCGCCCGGCCGCGGGGTCCCGGCCGGCGGCACCTGACGGACCGGACCCCGAGGTGTCCTCGGGGACGGATCATCCCGAAGGATCTGTTCGGCGACCAGGCCCGACGGCTACCGTCATCACCGTGGCGATGTTCCGACTGCAAGGCAGCAAGGTGCTGGCCGTCGACATGACCGGCGACGCCGTGAAGGCGAAGAACGGTTCGATGGTGGCGTACGACGGTCAGATGGCCTTCAAGAAGCTCAGCGGCGGTGGCGAGGGTATCCGCGGCATGGTGACGCGCCGGATCACCGGTGAGCAGATGACCCTCATGGAGGTGAAGGGGCAGGGGACCTGCTGGTTCGCCGACCGGGCCAGTGAGATCAACCTCGTGAACCTCCAGGGCGACAAACTCTTCGTCGAGTCGAGCAATCTGCTCGCGACCGACTCCGGCCTGCGTACGGGCACGTCCTTCACGGGACTCAGGGGCGCCTCGCAGGGCAACGGGCTCTTCACGACGACCATCGAGGGGCACGGCCAGGCGGCGATCATGTCGGACGGTCCTGCCGTGGTACTGCGGGTCAGCGCGCAGTACCCGCTGACCGTCGACCCGGGGGCGTACATCGCTCATCAGGGCAATCTGCGGCAGTCCTTCCAGTCCGGTGTGACGTTCCGCACGTTCATGGGCGAGGGCGGCGGCGAGGCCTTCCAGATCCGCTTCGAGGGCGACGGCGTCGTGTACGTACAGCCCAGTGAGCGCAACTCGATCGCGGGAGATGTGTGACATGCCCTTCCGTGAGATCAACTCGAAGATGATCGAGGCCACGGTCATGCCGGGGCAGCGGCTGTTCAGCCAGCGCGGCGCGATGCTCGCCTACAAGGGCGAGGTGTCCTTCACCCCCAACATGCAGGGCGGCCAGGGCGGGATCATGTCGATGATCGGACGGCGGGTGGCCGACGAGGCGACCCCGCTGATGACCGTCGAGGGCTCCGGCACGGTCCTGTTCGGGCACGGCGGCCACCACATCCAGGTGATCGGCCTGACGGGCGAGACCCTGTACGTGGAGGCGGACCGGCTGCTGGCCTTCGACGGCACCCTGGAGCAGGGCACGATGTTCATGGGCTCGCAGGGCGGGGTCATGGGCATGGTGCGCGGCCAGGTGACGGGTCAGGGGCTGTTCACCACGACCCTCAAGGGGCACGGCAGCGTCGCCGTCATGGCGCACGGCGGGGTCATCGAGGTGCCGATCAGCCCGCAGCGCCCGGTCCATGTCGACCCGCAGGCGTACGTCGCCCACCACGGGGACGTACGCAACAAGCTCTCCAGCGCGCTCGGTCTGCGCGATCTGGTGGGCCGCGGCTCGGGCGAGGCGTTCCAGCTGGAGCTGACCGGGAGTGGTGCGGTGTACGTGCAGGCGTCGGAGGAGAAGCTGTGACCACCTACCCGGGCACGGGCCCCGTGATCCACGACCCGTCGACGCTGCCGGTCGACGACAACGTGAACGCGTACACCTTCTGCGTGGAGCTCAAGGGGAGCGAGTGGTTCCTGCAGAAGGGCAAGATGATCGCGTACTACGGCTCGATGGAGTTCAACGGCATCGGGCACGGTCGTCTCGACCGGCTGGTGCGGACGAGTTTTCATTCGCCGTTGCACGCGAGCGACTGGGTCGTGGCCTCCGGCTCGGGCAAGATGCTCCTCGCCGACCGGGCCTTCGACGTGAACTCCTTCGACCTGGAGGAGGGCAACCTGACCATTCGCTCGGGCAACCTCCTCGCTTTTCAGCCAAGTCTCGCGCTGAAGCAGTCGATCGTGCCGGGCTTCCTCACGCTGATCGGGACGGGCAAGTTCGTGGCCGCGTCGAACGGTCCCGTGGTGTTCATGGAACCCCCGATCCGGGTCGACCCGCAGGCCCTGGTCGGCTGGGCCGACTGTCCCTCGCCGTGCCACCATTACGACCACGGGTACATGACAGGCCTGATGGGCGGTCTACGTGCGCTGACGGGCATGGGAGGGGCCTCCGGGGAGGAGCACCAGTTCGAGTTCGTGGGAGCCGGCACGGTGCTGCTCCAGTCCAGCGAGGCACTGATGGCCGAGCAGGCCGCGGGCGCGGTCCCGCACGAGCCCGGAGTGCCGGGTGGTGGCGGGGTACCCGGCCACCAGGGACAGCAAGCCGGCGCACCGCGCCTTCCCGGACAGCTGGGAGACCTCCAGCGTCGCTTCGGGCTGTGAGCGGTAGTCTGCGGAGTGTGACGTCGAACGTGTGCGCGCCGTCACGCAACCCTCACTAGTTCGCCTTTCAACATCTTAGGTAGAATTCATACATGGAGACCGAGACGGCCACTCGCTGGCTGACCGATGCGGAGCAGTGCGCCTGGCGCACCCACCTGGAGGTCAACAGGCTGTTGACGTATCAGCTGGAGAAGGACCTCCAACCGTTCGGCCTGACGATGAACGACTACGAGATCCTGGTGAACCTCTCCGAGTCGGAGGGCGTCCGGATGCGGATGAGCGACCTCGCGTCCGCCACCCTCCAGTCCAAGAGCCGCCTCTCCCACCAGATCACCCGCATGGAGAACGCGGACCTGGTCAGGCGCGAGAACTGCGAGTCCGACCGCCGTGGGCTGTACGCCGTGCTCACGGACCACGGCATGGAGACGATGAGGAAGGTCGCGCCTCATCATGTGGCGTCCGTGCGGCGGCACTTCATCGACCTCCTGTCGCCGGAGGCCCTGGAAGAGCTCCACAAGTCCCTGACCCCGATCGCGGAACACCTGCGGGGGCAGCGGGGGCGTTCGTGACACAAGGCGGCGCCCCATAGGGGCGCGAGGAACGGCGCAGCCTCTTAGGGGCGCGGGGAACTGCGCAATCTTTTAGGGGCGCGGGGAACTGCGCGACCAGCCCCCACCGGCCCGCAGGTTCATCACGGTCCTCCTGGCGGAGCGGGCAGACGGAGTTCGAACAGGGCTCCGCCTGTCGGCGCGTCCCGCACGGTGAGTGACCCACCGTGCCGGACGGCGACATCGCGGGCGATGGCGAGGCCCAGACCGGCTCCGCCGTCGTCGCGCGTACGGGCCTCGTCGAGCCGTACGAACCGCTCGAAGACCCGCTCGCGCTCGGCCGCGGGCACGCCCGTGCCGTCGTCGGCGACCCCGACGACCGCCCACTCCCCCGCGCGTCGCACGGTCACGGCGACCGAGGTCCGTGTGTGCCGCTGCGCGTTGTCCAGCAGATTGCCCAGCACGCGCGCCAGCTGCCCGCGCGACCCGGCCACCTCGGCGGACTCGGCGTCCACGGACACCACGACCCGGTCCCCGACCCGCTGGCCCGCCTCCTCGCGGACGAACGCCGCCAGATCCAGGCGCGCGTCCGAGGGCCGCTCCCCCGTGTCCAGCCGGGCGAGCAGCAACAGGTCGGCGGCCAGCCGCTGCAGCCGTACGGTGTCCTCGACGGCCCCGTCCACATCGAGCAACTCCGGGTGCGCGGCGCCCACTTCGAGCTGGGTGCGCAGCGAGGCGATGGGGCTGCGCAGCTCGTGCGAGGCGTCGGCGACGAACGCGCGCTGCCGCTCCACCGAGGCCTCCAGGGCGGCGAGCGTCTCGTTCGTCGTACGGGCGAGGCGGGCGACCTCGTCGTGGGTGGCGGGCTCGGGGACGCGCCGCGAGAGGTCCTCCGAGGCCGTGATGGCGGCCATCTCGGCACGGATCCCCTCCACGGGGCGCAGGGCCCGCCTGGTGACGACGTACGTCACCCCGCTGACCGTCACCAGCAGCAGGGGCAGGCCGATCAGCATGGCCGTCAACGCCGTGCCGACAGCGCCCTGTTCGGCGGAGAGCGGAGCGCCCGCGTAGACGGTGAGCGGGACACCCCCCTTGGTGACCACGTCGACCCCGGCGAACCGGTAGTCGGCCGTCTCCCCCTCGACGGTCGCGGTGCCCTCGCCGTACCAGGTCTCGTCGGCGATGTCGCCGGCCTCGAGAGCGTCCTCCTCGTCGGCCAGCCCCTCGTCCGTGTCGCCGGCGTCGTCGTTGGCGACGGAGTTCAGCCGGTCCGAGGCCTTGGCGGTCACGCTCATGCCCTCGACGTCCTCGCCGGAGGCGACGGCCTTCCCCTTGCGGTCCAGGACCTCGACAGGGTTCTCGTCGCCGTCCGGCAGGTCGAGATCGTTGTACGCGAGCCCGTTCGACAGTGCCGAGGCGGCGTTGCGGGCCACCGAGTCGGCCTCGGCGTCGGCCTGGCCGATGAGGCTGGCGCGCAGCGCGAGCAGCACGGCGGCGCCCGCGGCGACCAGGGCTATGGCGACGACGAGGGTCGCGGCGAGCGTGGCGCGGGCCCGTACCGACCGCATCCGCCGCCTCATGCCCGTGCCTCCAGTCTGTATCCGGCCCCGCGTACGGTCCTGATCAGCTCCGCGCCGAGCTTGCGGCGCAGGGTGCTGATGTAGACCTCGACGATGTTCGGGTCGCCCTCGTACGCGAAGTCCCAGACGTGCTCCAGGATGTCGGCTTTCGACACGACCTCCCCGGCCCGCACGACGAGCTGTTCGAGGACGGAGAACTCCTTGGTGGTCAGGGTGATCTCGTCGTCCGCGAGGAACACGCGCCGGGCGGCGGTGTCGACCTTCAGGTGCCCGATCTCGTGCACGGGCGAGGCCCCGCCCGACGGGCCGCGCCGCCGCAGGAGCGCCTTCACCCGGGCGACGAGGACGACGTACGAGAACGGCTTGGTCAGATAGTCGTCGGCGCCCGTGTCGAGGCCCTCCGCCTCGTCGTACTCGCCGTCCTTGGCGGTGAGCATCAGGATCGGCACGTCGTGTCCCGCGGCGCGCAGGGCGCCGCACACGCGGTAGCCGTTCATGCCGGGCAGCATGATGTCGAGGATGACGAGGTCGTACGAGCCCTCGCCGGCCATGTGCAGCCCCTCCAGGCCGTCGTGGACCACGTCCACGGCGTATCCCTCGGCCGTCAGGCCCTTGGCGAGCGACAGGGCGAGCCGCTTTTCGTCCTCCACGATCAACAGGCGCATGGGCCAAGAGTCGCAAACCCAACCTGAAGAAGCCTTCAGGAGGCTTCAGGTCCGCTTCAGCGTCGGTCGGCCAGATTGGTTCCCGTCGACAGCAGACGAGGCAGAACAAGCCACTGCAACCGGCGACACCATCCGTTACTGGTTGCAACCAGTCGCATTCTGGAGGAATCCCATGAAGCGCAACATCGTCATCGCCACCATCGCGGCCGCGGCCCTGATCGGCGGCGGCACCGCGACCGCCCTCGCGGTCTCGGGTGACGAAGAGGCGCCGGCGAAGAAGTCCGACGTGCAGGTGTCGAACGACGACACCGGCCGCGACGACGACGCCAATGTGAACGACACCGACGACGCCGACGACAACGACGCGGACGACAAGGCGGAGGACAGGGCCGACGCTGCCGAGGACAAGGCCGAGAACGCCGCCGACGCCAAGGTCGCGCAGGTCGACGCCGCCGACGCGATCAGGGCGGCGCTGAAGAACACGGCCGGTACGGCGGTCTCGGCCGACCTGGACGACGAGGGCACCAAGCACGTGTGGGACGTGGACATCCTCACCAACGGCGGCGCCTGGCACAGCGTCCAGGTCGACCCCGCCAACGGCAAGGTCGTCGGCTCCCACGTCGACCGGGACGACGACGGCGACGACGCCGCCGAGACCGCGCAGATCCGTGCCGCCCTGAAGGGCAGCTCCGTCACCGCCGCCGAGGCCGCGGAGGCCGGCGCCGCCAAGGGCACGGTGACCTCCGTCGACCTCGACGAGGAGAGCACGGACAAGGCCTGGGAGGTCGACACCACCGCCGCGAACGGCACCGGCAGCGACTGGAGGGTCGACTCCGGCTCCGGCAAGGTCACGGCGGACCGCTCGAACGACTGACGTCACCTCCTCCCACCCCAGGGACCACTAGGGACCACAGGGACCTCAGGAGCACAGGATCACAGGTAAGGGCACCCGGCACCGGGTGCCCTTACCGGCGTTCGGGGGCCTGTTCCGCCGCGCCGGCCTCCGTCTCCGCCTTCTGCTTCTGCTTCTGCTCCTGCTCCTGCTCCTGCTTCCGCTCCTGAGGCAGTGCGCGGGGATACCGGGTGCCCACGCCGACGGCGGCGGCCGCGAGCAGCGCCGCCCCGCCGGCCAGGGCGAATCCCGCCGCCAGGGGCAGGCGGCCCACCAGCAGTCCCGCGGCCGCCGCACCCGTCGAAATGCCCGCGTTCACCGCGGTGTTGACCCAGGCACCGGCCTGGACCCGGGCACCCGGCGCGGCGGACTCGTCGGCCACCAGATACGCGGTGGTCAGCGCCGGGGCGACGAAGAACCCGGCACACACGACAGCGGCGGTGAGCGTGGCGAGGCCCGGGGCGAGCCCGGCGACGGCCAGGGCCAGGCCGAGGCCCGCCGTCAGCGCCGGCAGTCGCACCCGGGTTCCGGTGCGCCACTCGACCGAGCCGTACAGCAGCCCGCCCACGGCGCTCCCGGCCGACAGCGCTGCGAAGATCCACGCCACGGTGTCGTCCCCGTGGCCCCGCTGCTCGGCGAAGGCCAGCACCAGCAGGTCGACGGCACCGAGCGCGAGCCCGATGCCCGCGGCCACGACGACGGGCTGGACGAGCCCGCGCCCGATCCGCGCCCGGGCCCGGACACGGCGGGCCCGTACGGCAACGCCCGTCACCGCGGGTGAGCTGACGAACGCCAGTGTGCCGATGCCCACCAGCAGAGCGCTGACCGCGACCCCCGCGGCCGGCGGCGCGAACCCTACGAGCACGCCCACCAGCAGCGGCCCCGAGACGAACAGCAGTTCCTCGGCGACGCCGTCCAGGCTGTACGCGCGCTGCAACAGCCGCCTGTCGGTGACGAGTTCGCCCCACACGGCCCGCATGGTGGCGCCGAGGGGCGGGGTGCAGGCGCCCGCCGCGACGGCGACCGCGCCCAGGACGGCCGCGGGTGCGCCGGGGCGCCAGGTCGCCGCGGCGAGTGTGCCGAGCAGGCCCGCGTACAGCCCGGCCATCGGCAGCAGTGCGCGGCGCGGGCCGTGGCGGTCGACCAGGGCCGCCCGCAGGGGCGACAGAAAGACACTCGCGGCGCCGAAGAACGCCATGACGACACCGGCCACGGCGTACGAGCCGGTGGCGCGGCTCACCGCCAGCAGCACGGCCAGCGAGACCATGCCGTACGACAGCCTGCCCACGAGGGCGGCTGTGAAGGTGTGGGTGGCGTGGGGCGTGCGTAGTACCGCGGCGTACGAGGGCCGCGTTGAAGACGCAGACATGCGAAGAGTTCCTCAGAATGGGGGCGCCGCCGGGGTGGGCGTGCGCCCGGGCAACGGGGACGCCTGTGCTCCGCGACGACCGCGCCTGGTGCGCTGCCGATCGCGGGCCGGGGCGGGCCCTATGCCAAGAGGAGGAACACGCCCCCGAAGCTACCAGCGCCCCCGGGGGACCAACAGGCCTTTTCTCGCCCCCGCCGCCCCTACCCATTCCCGTCACTAACTCAGGGGCTCCGCCCCCGAACCCCCAAAAGACTGCGCAGTTCCCCGCGCCCCTAGGGTTTTCAGGGGCGCGGGGAACTGCGCGACCAGCCACATCCGGGCCCGCACCCGACAACGCACCCCACGGGGTCTGGGGCGGAGCCCCAGAAGGACGGGAATGGGTAGGGGCGGCGGGGGCGAGGAAACCCAGGGTCAGCCCTCTGTCAGGCCCTTCACCAGGGAGTCCGCCGCCTGGTAGGGGTCAAGGTCGCCCGCGACGATGCGCTCCGCGAGGGCGCTGAGGCGCCGGTCTCCGTGGAGGTCGGCGATCCGGGCGCGAAGGGCCGTGACGGCGATCGTCTCGACCTCCCGGGAGGCCCGGGCGAGACGCCGCTCCGCGAGAACTCCCCGCTCCTCCATCCACGCCCGATGCTTCTCCAGCGCCTCGACGACCTCGTCGATCCCTTCCTCCCGCGCCGCGACCGTCTTCACGATGGGCGGCCGCCAGTCCCCGGGCCCCCGGGACTCCCCGAGCCCCAGCATGTGGTTCAGCTCGCGGGCGGTCGCGTCCGCCCCGTCCCGGTCGGCCTTGTTGACGACGTACACGTCACCGATCTCCAGGATCCCCGCCTTGGCGGCCTGGATGCCGTCGCCCATGCCGGGAGCCAGCAGCACCACACTCGTGTCGGCCTGCGAGGCGATCTCGACCTCGGACTGCCCGACGCCGACGGTCTCCACGAGGACGACGTCGCAGCCCGCCGCGTCCAGCACCCGGATGGCCTGCGGGGCGGCCCAGGCGAGCCCGCCGAGGTGCCCCCGCGTCGCCATGGAGCGGATGTAGACCCCGGGGTCGGACGCGTGGTCCGACATCCGCACCCGGTCGCCCAGGAGCGCACCGCCCGAGAAGGGCGAGGACGGGTCGACGGCGAGGACACCAACCCGCCTGCCCTGCCGCCGGTAGGCCGTCACGAGCGCCGACGTGCACGTCGACTTGCCGACACCGGGCGAGCCCGTGAGCCCCACGACGTACGCGTTGCCCGCGAGCGGCGCCAGTGCGGCCATGACCTCGCGGAGCTGCGGGGACGCCCCCTCCACCAGGGAGATCAGCCGGGCCACGGCCCGCGGCCTGCCTTCCCTGGCCTGGGTCACCAGCGAGGCGACGTCCTGCATCACAGCTCCGTTCATCGAGCGGGAAAACGCGTCAGACCTTGGGTACCCGCACGATCAGCGCGTCACCCTGTCCGCCGCCACCGCACAGCGCCGCCGCGCCCACCCCGCCGCCCCGCCGCTTCAGTTCGAGGGCGAGGTGCAGTACGAGCCGGGCGCCGGACATGCCGATCGGGTGACCGAGGGCGATGGCACCGCCGTTGACGTTCACCTTTTCCGTCGACACCCCGAGGTCCTTCATTGACTGGACCGCGACGGCGGCGAAGGCCTCGTTGATCTCGATCAGGTCAAGATCCTCGACGCCGATGCCCTCCTTCTTGAGGGCGTGCTGGATCGCGTTCGACGGCTGCGACTGCAAAGAGTTGTCCGGTCCCGCGACGTTTCCGTGGGCGCCGATCTCCGCGATCCAGTCCAGTCCGAGCTCCAGCGCCTTGGCCTTGCTCATGACGACGACGGCGGCCGCCCCGTCGGAGATCTGCGAGGCCGAGCCGGCGGTAATCGTCCCGCCCTTCGCGAACGCGGGCCGCAGCTTGCCGAGCGACTCGGTGGTCGTCTCGCCGCGGATGCCCTCGTCCTCGCTGAAGACGACGGGCTCGCCCTTGCGCTGCGGAATCTCCACCGGAGTGATCTCGGCCTCGAAGAGGCCGTTCTTCTGCGCGGCGGCGGCCCGCTGGTGCGAGAGGGCCGAGAAGTCGTCCTGCTCGGGCCGCAGGATGCCCAGGCGTGTGTTGTGCTTCTCGGTCGACTCACCCATGGCGATGTTCTCGAAGGCGTCGGTGAGCCCGTCGTACGCCATCGCGTCGAGCATCTCGATCGCGCCGTACTTGTAGCCCTCCCGGGACTTCGGCAGCAGGTGGGGAGCGTTGGTCATGGACTCCTGGCCGCCCGCCACGATCACGTCGAACTCGCCGGCGCGGATCAGCTGGTCGGCGAGCGCGACGGCGTCGAGGCCCGACAGACAGACCTTGTTGATCGTGAGCGCCGGGACGCTCATCGGGATGCCCGCCTTGACCGCGGCCTGGCGTGCCGGGATCTGCCCTGCCCCGGCCTGGAGCACCTGGCCCATGATCACGTACTGCACCTGGTCGCCGCCGATGCCCGCACGGTCGAGGGCGGCCTTGATCGCGAAACCACCGAGGTCGGCTCCGGAGAAGGACTTCAGAGAGCCCAGCAGCCGTCCCATCGGGGTGCGGGCACCCGCGACGATGACGGAGGTGGTGCTGTTCGTTCCAGACATGAGGAGCGATCCCCTTCCAGCTTGCACAGCTGAGGAGTGAACGAGTTGGGGGGGTCTGGGGGGATCCCCCCAGATGAGGGTGTACTGAAAATGTACTGAGCGGTACGCCCCCCGTCATCCGGCGCGGTGTGTGATCGCGCGCACGTTGCGTAACCGCCTCGGGAGCGCTGCACTGACACCATGCTGACGCGAATCGACCACATCGGGATCGCCTGTTTCGACCTCGACAGGACTGTCGAGTTCTACCGTGCCACGTACGGCTTCGAGGTCTTCCACACCGAGGTCAACGAGGAGCAGGGCGTGCGCGAGGCCATGCTCAAGATCAATGAGACGTCCGACGGGGGCGCCTCCTATCTCCAGCTCCTGGAACCCACCCGCGAGGACTCCGCCGTCGGGAAGTGGCTGGCCAAGAACGGTGAGGGCGTGCACCACATCGCCTTCGGTACGGCGGATGTGGACGCGGACGCGGCCGCCATCGGCGACAAGGGCGTACGCGTGCTGTACGACGAGCCGCGCAGGGGTTCGATGGGGTCGCGCATCACCTTTCTGCACCCAAAGGATTGCCATGGCGTCCTGACAGAACTGGTCACATCGGCGCCTGTTGAGTCACCTGAGCACTGACCCGCGTACATAAGGGCCGGTAGGGTTGGGGACGGCCGCCGCTTCTTCGGGGCGGTCCGGGTCCTCATCGTCAGGATCCGAGGGCCGGGGTCCAGGTTTCGGGGGCGAGTGGCGGAGCAGCAGCGTGTGCTCCGCCGTTGATCTGACACCATTCCCCGGGGGCCCCGTTCGGCGGATGGACGGTGCTCGTTTGGAGAGACTTGCGACCAGGGGACGGATGGGACCGCGCAGTGCGGGGCTACGAACGCCAGGAGCGAGAGCCGGCGGCTGACGTCGACCACCTCTCTCGGTTCGAGGCCGAGATGGAACGGCTGAAGACCGAGCGGGAGAAGGCCGTCCAGCACGCCGAGGACCTCGGCTATCAGGTCGAGGTGCTGCGCGCCAAGCTGCACGAGGCGCGCCGCAGTCTGGCGACCCGGCCTGCCTACGACAGCGCCGACATCGGCTATCAGGCCGAGCAGATGCTCCGTAACGCGCAGATCCAGGCCGACCAGCTGCGCCAGGACGCCGAGCGGGAGCTGAGTCAGGCCCGCGCGCAGACGCAGCGGATCCTCCAGGAGCACGCCGAGCAGGCCGCCCGCCTCCAGGCGGAGCTGCACCAGGAGGCGGTCACCCGTCGCCAGCAGCTCGACCAGGAGCTCTCCGAGCGCCGGCAGAGCGTCGAGTCGCACGTCAACGAGAACGTGGCGTGGGCCGAGCAGCTGCGCGCCCGCAGCGAGCAGCAGGCCCGCCGGCTGGTCGACGAGTCCCGTGGCGAGGCGGAGCAGGCCCTGGCCGCCGCCCGCGCGGAGGCCGAGCGGGTCGCCGCGGAGGCCCGTCAGCGGCTGCAGAGCGACGCGGAGCAGGCGCGCGCGGAGGCCGAGGCGCTGCTGCGCCGGGCCCGTACCGACGCCGAGCGGCTGCTGAACGCGGCGTCGACGCAGGCCCAGGAGGCCACCGACCACGCCGAGCAGCTGCGCAGTTCGACCGCCACCGAGTCGGACAGCGCGCGCCGTCAGGCCGGCGAGCTGAGCCGGGCCGCCGAGCAGCGCATAAGCGAGGCCGAGTCGGCGCTGCGCGAGGCGCGGGCCGAGGCGGAGAAGGTCCTCGCCGAGGCGAAGGAGGCCGCGGCCAAGGCGCTCTCCAGCGCGGAGTCGGCGAACGAGCAGCGCGGGCGTACGGCGAAGGAGCAGGTCGCCCGGCTGGTCAGCGAGGCCGTCAAGGAGGCCGAGGCGACCAAGGCCGAGGCCGAGCAGGTCGTCGCGGACGCCAAGACCGCCGCCGAGAAGATCGTCGCGGAGGCCGAGGAGCACGCGCGCAGCCTCACCGCCGAGGAGACCGCCTCCCAGCTCGCCAAGGCGGCCCGTACGGCCGAGGACGTCCTGAACAAGGCGTCCGAGGAAGCCAAGTCGACCACCAAGGCCGCGTCCGAGGAGGCCGAGCGGATCCGCGCCGGGGCCGAGGCGGAGGCGGACCGGCTGCGTGCCGAGGCGCACGACATCGCCGAGCAGCTCAAGGGCACGGCGAAGGACGACACCAAGGAGTACCGCGCCAAGACGGTCGAGCTGCAGGAGGAGGCGCGCCGGCTGCGCGGCGACGCCGAGCAGCTGCGCGCGGACGCCAACGCCGAGGGCGAGCGGATCCGTTCCGAGGCCCGGCGCGAGGCCGTCCAGCAGATCGAGGAGGCGGCCAAGACCGCCGAGGAACTGCTCGCCAAGGCGAAGGCCGACGCGGACGACCAGCGGTCGAACGCGACGACGGAGAGCCAGCGGGTCCGTACGGAGGCCATCGAGCGCGCCACGACGCTGCGCCGACAGGCCGAGGAGACCCTGGAGCGCACCCGCGCGGAGGCCGAGCGGCACCGGGCGGAGGCCGTCGAGCGGTCCGAGGGCATCATCGCGGAGGCCGAGCGTGCCGCCCGCGAACTGCACGAGGACACCGAGCGGGCCATAGCGGCCCGCCAGGCCGAGGCCGCCGAGGGGCTGACCCGGCTGCACACGGAGGCCGAGGAGCGCCTCGCGTCCGCCGAGGAGGCGCTGACCGACGCGCGCGCGGAGGGCGAGCGGATCCGCCGTGAGGCCGCCGAGGAGATCGACCGGCTGCGCGGCGAGGCCGCCGAGCGGATCCGTACGCTCCAGGCGCAGGCCGAGGCGGAGGCCGAGCGGCTCCGCGACGAGGCCGCCTCCGACGCGTCCGCCTCGCGTGCCGAGGGCGAGTCCATCGCCGTACGGCTGCGTTCGGAGGCCGCGGCGGAGGCCGAGCGGCTGAAGTCGGAGGCGCTGGACACCGCGGACCGCGTACGGACGGAGGCGCAGGCCGCCGCGGAGCGGCTCGCCACCGAGGCGGCCGAGGCGCTGTCCGCCGCCCAGGAGGAGGCCGCCAGGCGTCGCCGCGAGGCCGAGGAGCTGCTCGGCGCCGCCCGGCAGGAGGCCGACCAGGAGCGGGAGCGGGCTCGCGAGCAGAGCGAGGAGCTGCTGGCCTCGGCGCGCAACCGCGTGGACGAGGCCCAGACCGAGGCCCTGCGGCTGGTCGAGGAGGCGGACCGCCGGGCGACCGAGATGGTGTCGGCCGCCGAGCAGACCGCACAGCAGGTCCGGGACTCCGTCGCCGGGCTGCACGAGCAGGCCCAGGAGGAGATCACGGGTCTGCGCAGCGCCGCCGAGCACGCGGCGGAGCGCACGCGCACCGAGGCACAGCAGGAGGCCGACCGGGTCCGCGCCGACGCGTACGCGGAGCGGGAGCGGGCCGCCGAGGACGGCAACCGGCTCCGGCGCGAGGCGCAGCAGGAGTCGGAGGCCGCCAAGTCCCTTGCGGAGCGCACGGTCTCGGAGGCGATCACCGAGTCCGAGCGGCTGCGCTCGGATGCCTCGGAGTTCGTCCAGCGGGCCCGTACGGAGGCTTCGGACACCGTCGCGGCGGCCGAGCAGGACGCCTCACGGGCGCGGGCCGAGGCCCGCGAGGACGCCAACCGCATCCGGTCGGACGCGGCGACGCAGGCCGACACCCTCATCACCGAGGTGACGTCGGAGGCGGAGCGGCTCACGGCGGAGACCAACGCGGAGGCGGAGCGGGTCCGTTCGGAGTCCGTGGCGAAGGCCGAGAAGCTGATCTCGGACGCGACGGGCGACGCGGAACGGCTGCGCGCCGAGGCGGCCGAGACGGTCGGTTCCGCGCAGCAGCACGCCGAGCGGGTCAGGGCGGAGGCGGCGCGCGTCAAGAACGAGGCGGCCGCCGAGGCGGACCGGCTCATGTCGAACGCACGCGACGAGGCCGACGACACCCTGGACAAGGCGCGCAAGGAGGCCAACAAGCGGCGCTCCGAGGCGGCCGAGCAGGTCGACACGCTGATCTCGGAGACGGCCGCCGAGGCCGACAAGCTCATCACGGAGGCCCAGCAGACGGCGCACAAGACCACCGCGGACGCCGAGGGGCATGCCGACACGATGGTCGGCGCCGCCCGCAACGAGGCGGAGCGGCTGGTCTCCGAGGCGACCGTCGAGGGCAATTCGCTGGTGGAGCGGGCCCGGACGGACGCGGACGAGCTGCTGGTCGGCGCGCGCCGGGACGCCACCGCCATAAGAGAGCGGGCGGAGGAGCTGCGTGACCGGATCACCGGCGAGATCGAGGATCTGCACGACCGGGCCCGCCGGGAGTCCGCGGAGACGATGAAGGCGGCGGGCGACCGCTGCGACGCGCTCATCAAGGCCGCCGAGGACCAGCTGCGCGAAGCCGAGGCGAAGGCCAAGGACCTGGTGTCGGAGGCCAACTCCGAGGCGGGCAAGGTCCGGATCGCCGCCGTGAAGAAGGCGGAGGGGCTTCTCAAGGAGGCCGAGCAGAAGAAGGCCGCGCTCATCTCCGAGGCCGAGGCGATCAGGTCCGAGGCGGTGCGCGAGGCGCGGGCCGCGGTCGAGGAGGGCAAGCGCGAGCTGGAAGTGCTGGTCCGGCGCCGCGAGGACATCAATGCCGAGATCTCCCGTGTCCAGGACGTCCTTGAGGCGTTGGAGTCGTTTGAGGCCCCGTCGAGTGGCAAGGACGGTGGCGTCAAGGCTGCCGCTGCGGCCGGTGCGACTCGTTCGGGTGGCAAGCCGTCGGAGGGCTAGCCAAATGGCCAATTTCCGTGCTTGCCAGAGGCCTTCGGCATCGTCTCTGGCAAGCGCTCCGGCAGTTAGCCATCAAAAAGGGTGTCATTCTCCATATCAATCGGGCTACTGCTCGATGACACACCGTCTTGCCCCCTAGGATTCCACCTATCACCTCACCGGTCTCATTCGACAGGAACCCCATGAGCGACACTTCCCCCTACGGCTTCGAGCTTGTGCGGCGTGGGTACGACCGCGCTCAGGTGGACGAACGCATTTCGAAGCTCGTCTCCGACCGTGACAGCGCTCTGGCCCGTATCACTGCTCTGGAAAAGCGCATCGAGGAGCTCCATCTCGAAACGCAGAACGCCCAGGCCCAGGTCAGCGACGCCGAGCCGTCGTACGCCGGCCTCGGTGCGCGCGTCGAGAAGATCCTCCGCCTCGCCGAGGAGGAGGCGAAGGACCTGCGCGAAGAGGCCCGTCGCGCGGCGGAACAGCACCGTGAGCTCGCCGAGTCGGCGGCCCAGCAGGTGCGTAACGACGCAGAATCGTTCGCTGCGGACCGCAAGGCCAAGGCGGAGGACGAGGGCGTCCGGATCGTCGAGAAGGCCAAGTCCGACGCGTCTCAGCTGCGTAGCGAGGCTCAGAAGGACGCGCAGTCCAAGCGTGAGGAGGCGGACGCCCTCTTCGAGGAGACCCGTGCGAAGGCCGCTCAGGCCGCCGCCGACTTCGAGACGAACCTCGCCAAGCGCCGGGAGCAGTCCGAGCGCGACCTGGCCTCGCGTCAGGCCAAGGCGGAGAAGCGTCTCGCGGAGATCGAGCACCGCGCGGAGCAGCTCCGCCTGGAGGCCGAGAAGCTGCGTACGGACGCCGAGCGCCGCGCCCGTCAGACGGTGGAGACGGCTCAGCGCCAGGCCGAGGACATCGTGGCCGACGCGAACGCCAAGGCGGACCGGATCCGTTCCGAATCCGAGCGTGAGCTGGCGGCTCTGACGAACCGTCGTGACTCGATCAACGCTCAGCTGACGAATGTTCGCGAGATGCTCGCGACGCTGACCGGTGCGGCGGTCGCTGCCGCGGGCTCTCCGGCCGAGGACGAGCCGATCTCTCGTGGGGTTCCTGCGCAGCAGTCCCGGTAGGGATGGGTTGTGGGAGAGCTGCGGGCCGGTTGTGGCTGGTCGCGCAGTTCCCCGCGCCCCTTGACGGGGCGCGGCCCCTTAAAGACATAGAGCCCCCTGTCACTGAAGTGGCAGGGGGCTTTGTCGCGTTTTAGCGTGGGGCCATGATCGAGCTTGAAGGGCTTACCAAGCGGTACGGCGAGAAGATGGCGGTGAATCATCTGACGTTCACCGTACGGCCGGGGATCGTGACCGGGTTTCTGGGGCCGAACGGGGCCGGGAAGTCCACGACGATGCGAATGCTCCTCGGGCTCGACCGGCCGACCGCGGGTGATGTGCGGATCGACGGGCAGCACTACGACCATCTCAAGGATCCGCTGAAGTACATCGGGGCCCTGCTCGACGCGAAGGCCATGCACGGCGGCCGCAGCGCCTTCAACCATCTCCTGTGCCTCGCCCAGAGCAACGGGATTCCGAGGGCACGGGTGCACGAGGTCCTCGACACGGTGGGCCTCACGGCGGTGGCGAGGAAGAAGGCGAAGGGCTTCTCGCTCGGCATGGGGCAGCGGCTCGGTATCGCGGGCGCGCTGCTCGGCGACCCCCGGATCCTGATGTTCGACGAGCCGGTCAACGGGCTCGACCCCGAGGGCATCCACTGGATCCGCAACCTGATGAAGTCCCTGGCCGCCCAGGGCCGTACGGTCTTCGTCTCCTCGCATCTGATGAGCGAGATGGCGCTGACCGCCGACCACCTCGTCGTGATCGGCCAGGGCCGGCTGCTCGCCGACACCTCCATGGCCGACTTCATCCGGCAGAACTCACGCTCGTACGTACGGATCCGGTCGCCCCAGCGGGAGCGGCTGCTCGACGTGCTGCACGGGGCCGGGATCACCGTCGTCGAGTCCGGCGGCGAGGCGCTCGAAGTGGACGGCTCGAAGTCGGAGCACATCGGGGAGCTCGCGGCCCAGCACCAGATCGTGCTGCATGAGCTGAGCCCCCAACAGGCCTCGCTGGAAGAGGCGTTCATGCAGCTGACGGCGGAGTCGGTGGAGTACCACGCGCACTCGGACCCGGGGCTCGCCGGCACCGCGCCGACCGCCGTCGCACCCACCGGTCGGCCGCCGGCGCCTCAGTGGGGCGACGACTGGAAGAAGGGCTGAATCCATGGCCGCGACCCAGGTCGTCCGGTCCGAGTGGACCAAGATCCGGTCGGTGGCGTCCACGGTGTGGACGCTCTCTCTCGCCGCGGTGGTCACCGTCGCGCTCGGCGTGCTCATCTCGCTGCTGTCCAGGAACGAGTTCGACGACCTGAGCACGAAGGACCAGCTCTCCTTCGACCCGACGTTCATCAGCTTCGCGGGGATGAGTCTCGGCCAGCTGGCGATGATCGTGTTCGGTGTGCTGGTGGTCTCCAACGAGTACAGCACCGGCATGATCCGCACCTCGCTCGCCGCGGTGCCGCAGCGCGGCACGTTCCTCTTCAGCAAGATCGCGGTGGCGACCGGACTCGCCTTCGTCGTCGCCCTCGCCACCAGCTTCGTCGCCTTCTTCCTCGGCCAGGCGATGCTGGGCTCGCACCGGGCGTCGATCGGCGACCCTGGCGTCCTGCGCGCGGTCATCGGCGGCGGCCTCTACATGACCCTCATCGCCCTCTTCTCGATGGGCGTCGCCACGATGCTGCGCAGTCCGATGCTCTCCCTCGGCATCCTGATGCCCTTCTTCTTCCTGATCTCCGCCATCCTCGGCAACGTCGACGCCACCAAGAAGGTCGGCCAGTACCTCCCGGACCAGGCGGGCAGCAAGATCATGCAGGTCGTCACCCCGATCGACGACGATGTGCCGTACGGCCCCTGGGGCGGCCTGGGAATCATGGTCCTGTGGGTGCTGGTGGCGGTGGTGGGCGGATATGTGCTGCTCAAGAGGAGGGACGCGTAGGGCTCACGATTTTGCTCAGCTTTGGGGGGAACCGTCAGCGCCCGGCTATCCTCCTAAGCCTTACGGGGGCGTGTGCCCCGACGTCCTGAACCATTCGATGGGTGCGGAGAATGATCGAGGCAGTCGGCCTGACGAAGCGCTATGGCGACAAGACAGCCGTGTACAACCTTTCCTTCCAGGTAAGGCCGGGTTCCGTCACCGGCTTCCTCGGGCCCAACGGGTCGGGCAAGTCGACGACCATGCGCATGATCCTCGGGCTCGACAACCCCAGCTCCGGTCAGGTCACGATCGGCGGCTACCCCTATCGCAAGCTGCCCAACGCCCCCCGGCAGGTCGGCGCGCTCCTCGACGCCAAGGCCGTGCACGGTGGCCGACACGCCCGCAACCACCTCCTGTGCCTCGCCCAGCTGTCCGGTATCCCGGCCCGCCGCGTGGACGAGGTGCTGGGTGTCGTCGGCCTCCAGGACGTGGCGAAAAAGCGCTCCAAGGGCTTCTCGCTCGGCATGGGCCAGCGGCTCGGCATCGCCGCCGCGCTCCTCGGCGACCCCCAGGTGCTGCTCTTCGACGAGCCGGTCAACGGCCTCGACCCCGAGGGCATCCTCTGGGTGCGGAACCTGATGAAGTCGCTGGCCGCCGAGGGCCGGACCGTCTTCGTCTCCTCCCACCTCATGAGCGAGATGGCGCTCACCGCCGACCACCTCATCGTGATCGGCCGCGGCCAGCTGCTCGCCGACATGAGCGTCCGCGACTTCATCTCGCACAACTCGGCCGACTTCGCCCGCGTACGTACGCCCGAGACGGAGCCCCAGCAGCGCGAGAAGCTGACGTCCGCGCTGACCGAGGCGGGCGGCCAGGTGCTGCCCGAGCAGGACGGCGCATTGCGTGTCATGGGCCTGCCGCTCCCCCGGATCAGCGACCTCGCCCACAGCGCCGACGTACGCCTGTGGGAGCTCTCCCCGCACCAGGCCTCGCTGGAGGAGGCGTACATGCGGATGACGCAGGGCGCCGTCGACTACCGCTCCACCATCGACCAGCGCGCGGGCCTCCAGCAGGAGCTGCCGCCGGGCGCGATGCCGCCGCAGCAGATGCCGGTGCCGGGTCAGGGCCAGCCCGGCTGGTACGCCCCGCCGCCGCCCCAGCAGGGCGGCCAGCCGTTCGCGATGCCGCAGGGGCAGCCGCCCGCCGGGGTGCCCGCGGGCCCGTACGGTGCCCCGGCCGCGCCCGGAGCCGGAGAGCCCAACCCCTACGCCCAGCCCGCCGGCACCGCGCCCGCGGCCGCCGCTCCCGCACAGCCCGCCCCCGCGCAGCCCTCCTCCGCCGCGCCCGACCTGAGCAAGCCCGAGGACGCCCGATGAGCACGCCCCAGCACCAGATGCAGCAGCAGGCCGCCCCTGCCCCCAACTGGCAGGGTGCGCCCGGCACTTCGTACACCTCGCCGATTCCGATCACGCGTACGCACCTCGGTCACGCGCTCACCTCCGAGTGGACGAAGATCAAGTCGGTGCGCTCCACAATGTGGACGCTCGGTGTCTTCGTGCTGCTGGTCGTCGGCATCGGCTTCCTGGTCGCCGCCCAGACCACCAACGAGGACTTCACGGACGTCCCGTACACGATCCCCGCCTTCTTCGGCCTGATCCTCGGCCAGATCTGCCTGATCACGCTGGGCGTGCTGGTGGTCTCGTCGGAGTACGGCACGGGCATGATCCGTACGACGTTCACGGCGTCGCCCCAGCGCTACCGGGTGCTCACCGCCAAGCTGATGATCTTCTTCGTCGTCGCGTTCGTCGTGTCGGCCCTCTCCATCGGCGTGGTCGGCCTGATCACGTCGGGTATGCACGGCGGATCGTCGGACAACGAGTGGGGCGGGACCGTCCTGATGGGCGCGCTGTACGTGTCGCTGCTCGGCGTCCTCGCGCTAGCCGTGGGATCGATGCTGCGGCACTCCGCCGGCGCGATCACCACGATGCTCGGTGTGGTGCTGGTGCCCGCGATCCTGCCCGCGTTCCTGCTGATGTCCGAGAGCATGCGGACGATCGGCGAGAAGATGATGGAGTACAACGCTCCGAACGCGCTCGCCCGGATCTTCCAGCTCGACGCCGACAACGGGAACGGCAGTTCCCAGCTCCTCCTCCTCGTGGGCGTGACCGCGGCGGCGATCGCCGGGGCCTATGCGCTGCTGGAGAAGCGGGATGTCTAGCGCGTAGGAAACATACGCAAAATCGTTCGAAGGTCTAGAACCTCGGAGCGTTCCGGGACCGCTGCACCCGTGTGGTGCGGCGGTCCTTCGCGTTCCAGCACGCCTTGTGCCAGTGCCGCCGCTCGTCCACACCGGAGTGCTCGGGCCAGGCCACCACGTGCGGGACGCCGGAGGGAATCTGCTGGTCGCAGCCGGGGCAGCGGTACGTCTTGCCCTGGGCACTCGCGCCCGCCACGTGCCGCACGCTCCACGCCTCGCCCTGCCAGCTCTCCGTCGACTGCCAGCCGCCGTAACGGTCGGACGGGTCCGATCCGTCCGGGGACTGGCTCCGGCCGGAGTCACCGGCACCCTTGGGACGGTTGCGACGCGGGGACACAGGACACCTCACGGAGCTATACAGGGAGCA
Source organism: Streptomyces sp. NPDC050988 (assembly GCF_044456225.1). Lineage (NCBI taxonomy): Bacteria > Bacillati > Actinomycetota > Actinomycetes > Kitasatosporales > Streptomycetaceae > Streptomyces > Streptomyces sp. NPDC050988. Next base: position 64,106 of record NZ_JBITFQ010000024.1, read on the forward strand.
CGGGCTGTGTCCAGCCTACGCGGAGCACCCAGGGGTACGCGTACGTCACCAACCCCCACAGATCCCCCGCACGGCCGGCTCATTCTGCAGACAATCCGCCAATCTCCCCGCCAAGCCGTGTCCTTGGCACGTGTCAGACGGTTATGCGAGGTGGGGGAGCCGCGTCGGCACAAGGAGGCAGGAGTGCGATGCGCGTAGGAAGTTTTGTACTGGCGGCCCAGTTCCCGGGCCAGGGCCAGGGAGAGGCACTGCACCGCGCGGTGCGGTCCGCCGAGGTCGCCGAGGAGGCGGGGCTCGACGCCGTATGGCTGGCCGAGCACCACTTCGTGCCGTACGGGACGTGCCCGTCGGCCATCACGCTCGCGGCGTTACTGCTCGGCCGCACCCGTCGGATCCGGGTCGGCACAGCGGTCAGCGTGCTGCCCACCGTGCACCCGGTGGCGCTCGGCGAGCAGGCCGCACTGCTGCACGTGACGTCCGGCGGGCGCTTCTCGCTCGGACTGGGGCGCGGCGGACCGTGGGTGGACCTGGAGGTCTTCGGGACGGGCCTCGACGCGTACGAGAAGGGGTTCCCGGAATCACTCGATCTGCTGGTGCGGTGGCTGCGGGAACCGTCCGTCGCGGGCGGTTCGGAGCGCTTCGCCTTCCGTGAAGTCCCCGTCGTGCCAAGGCCGTCGGAGGCCCTGACGGGCGGCGAGAGCCCCGAGGTCGTCGTCGCCTGCACCTCACCGGCGAGCGTCAAGCTGGCCGCCGAGCGCGGGCTGCCGATGCTCCTCGGGATGCACGTCGGGGACGAGGAGAAGGCGGAGATGGTCGCGCTGTGGCGCACGCACGCGCGCGGCGCGGGGTACTCGCCGGACGAGATCGCGGACGCGGCCCATGTCTCGGCCGGCATCGCCCAGGTCGCGGACCGGCGCACGGACGCGGTCGAGATGCTTCTGAAGGCCATGCCGGGCTGGCTGAAGCAGGGGCTCGACGCACATGTGACCGTGGACGGCCGGGCGCGCTCGATGCGGGATCCGGTGGCCTACACCGAACTGCTCTGCGGTCTGCACCCGGTGGGCACGCCCCGCCTGTGCGCCGACCGCCTCGCGGCGACCTCCGAGCGCACGGGGATCACGCGCTTCGCGCTCCTCACGGAGGGCTCGGGCGACCTGGCGGCGACCGAGGAGAACGTACGGCGGCTGGGGGACGAGGTGCTGCCGCGGCTGCGGTGAGCGGGGCCCCGCCCGGGCCGAGCCGAAGAGAACCGCGTCCCGGCCGAGCCGGGATGCGACCGGGCCGAGCCTGGAGACATCCGAGCGGAACCGGGGTGCGACCGGGCCGAACCGGCGTGCGACCGCGCCGAACCGGGCCGAACTGGGGTATGTCCGGACGGAATCGGAGCGGGGCGGATCGAACCGGAGTGGGTCCGAGCCGAACCGAGGTGCGACCGGACGGAATCGGAGCGGGTCTGGGCCGAGCCCGAGTGGGTCTGGGTCGAACCGGAGTGGGTCCGGGCCGAACCGGGGTGCGATCGGGCTGAACCGGAGCGGGTCCGGGCCGAGCCCGAGTGCCTCTGGGCCGAACCGGGGTGCATCCAATCGGAGCCCGAGTGCGTCCGGGCCGAACCGGGGTGTGACCGGACGGAACCGGAGCAGGTCCGTGCCGAACCGGGGTGCGTCTGGGCCGGAGTGGGTCCGGGCCGAGCCCGAGTGCGTCCGGGCCAACCGGTGTACGTCTGGCGGGGGTTGAGACCCGTTCGGTTGCAACGGGTCCGTATCCGACCGGAACAGGTCCCTGTCCGGGTCGGACGGGCGCCTGTCCGGGCCCAACCGGTGTGCGCCGCGGGGAGCTTGCCGCCCCAGTACAAAAGCACCTCCCGCGTACGGAGCGGCAAGCCGTGCAGCATCACCGCCTCAGCAGTCCCGGAACTCCGGCGACTGGTTCAGCAGCTGGCTGCGCACCGAGGTGAAGCGGGTCAAGGTGTCGTCCACCGAGCCGTCCAGCGGGAACACCGCCACGCGGTGGCAGTTCTGGAAGGCCAGGCGCACCCCGAAGTGCCGCTGCAGCGCACCGCGTATCGCGTCACTCGCGAGCGCACGCAGCAGCTGGCCGCGCGCCTGCTCGTCCGGCGGAGGCGTCTGGTTGTCGGCGAAGTTGCCGCCGTCCACCTTCAGCTGAGCCACCAGGGAGCTGATCATCTCCCATGCGTAGGGCAGGGAAATCCGGACGCAGTCGACGAATTCCGCTTCGTCGACCTCGCCTCGCTCGGCCTTTTCGAGTAGGGCCGGTGAGACGTCCAGCGACATGGGTTCTCCTCTCGCACCCCCTCGGCAGAGGGGGTTGACGGACAGGGAAGGAGAGCGCGACGCCGAACACGCTGAGTACACGCGTCGCGACCTCCCGTTTATACGGTAGGCAACTGTTCGTGGCCGCACCAGGACATTGAGAAACCAGGGGAGACTCAACCTGCTCACAACCGGCCACTTTCGAACAGGGCTTATCCGGGGAAACAGGGGCGACAGGAAGTGGACGGGGAAAGCCGACCCTTGGGCGGATCGCGCCGACCCTTGCCGGTCGAGTAGCGTTGCCGACCATGCGTCTCGTCATTGCCCGCTGCTCCGTTGACTACGCGGGCCGGCTCACCGCCCATCTCCCGTCGGCCCCTCGCCTGATCCTTGTGAAGGCCGACGGCAGTGTCTCGATCCATGCGGACGACCGGGCCTACAAGCCCCTCAACTGGATGTCGCCGCCCTGCACGCTGAAGGAGGGTTCGGGGGACGACAAGGGTGTCTGGACCGTCATCAACAAGGCGGGCGAGAAGCTCATCATCACGATGGAGGAGGTCCTCCACGACTCCTCGCACGAACTCGGCGTGGACCCCGGCCTGATCAAGGACGGCGTGGAGGCGCACCTCCAGGAGCTCCTCGCCGACCGTATCGACACCCTCGGCGAGGGCTACTCGCTGATCCGCCGCGAGTACATGACGGCGATCGGCCCGGTCGACATCCTGTGCCGTGACGGCGCCGGCCAGACCGTCGCCGTGGAGATCAAGCGGCGCGGCGAGATCGACGGCGTGGAGCAACTCACGCGCTATCTGGAGCTGTTGAACCGCGACCCGCACCTCGCGCCGGTCCGCGGCATCTTCGCGGCCCAGGAGATCAAGCCCCAGGCCCGTGTCCTCGCCACCGACCGGGGCATCGGCTGCGCGGTCCTCGACTACAACGCCCTGCGCGGCATCGAGGACGACAAGCTGCGACTGTTCTGACGGCCACGAGGTTCTCTCGTACGCCATGTTCGTACGGCATGACAGTGGGCCGGGTCCTGTGTGGAGGACCCGGCCCACTGTCGTGCCGTGTTGTGCCGTACGCGGGTGTCGTACCCCGGGTGTCAGATCGTCGGCGAGCCGTCGTCCGCCGGGCTGCTCGCGGCACTGCTGCTCTCGGCCGGGCTGGAGGCCGGGCCGCTGGCCGAGTCGGAGGTCTCCGGTGTGCTCGGCGGAGTCTCACTCGGCTCACCGGTCGGCCCGGTCGGTGTCGGGGTCGGAGTCGGCGTGGGTGTCGGCGTCGGACTGGTCGGCGGCTTCGAGGAAGTCGGCGGCTTCGTCGAGGACGGCGGCTTCGTCGTGGGCTTGTTCGTGCTCGGGTCCTTCGTCCCGGTCGGATCGTCCGAGGGCTCCGTGCTCGAAGACGGCGCCGGGTCGTCCGAGGTCCCGATGATCCCGTCGTCGCCCGGGTCGGTGGGACGGCTCGTCGAGTCCGCGTCGCCACTGTCCTTCTGCGGCCGGTCCGCGCCGAGTCCGTCGCCCTCGTCGCCGGCGCTGGCCGACGGGTTGGGGCCGACCCGCTCCGAGGGGATGTTGTCGTCGGGGTTGGACGTCGCGCCGAGCGTCACCACCGTGCCGAGCACGGCGGCCAGGAGCGCGCCCGCGCCCGCCGCGGCGAGGTTGCGCCGGGTGCCGTTGACCAGGCCCTTGACGCGGCCCGGCTTCGCCGCGGAGGCGGAACCGCTGCGGCTGATGACCGTCGCGGGCTCGCCCGACGGCTGGAGCGAGGGGACCGGAGTGAATCCGGACGGTACGCCACCGGGCGGCGACGCCGACTCCTCGTACCGCGCGTCGGGCACCTCCTCGCCCGCCGTCGCACCGATCCCGGCCGGCGGTGTGGTGCCGGTGCGGTCCGCGACCAGCGCCAGTGCGCGGCGGCCGGCGACGGTGCCGCGCTTCTCGGCGAGGGCGCCGCGCAGCCCGATGGACGCCTCCAGTTCGGCGCGGGCCCGGTCGAACTGCCCGGCGCAGACCGCGAGGATGCCCAGCTCGTGGTGGAAATAGGCCTGATCCGAGACCTCGCCGGACAGCCGGGCCGCCTCGGCACCTGAGCGCAGCGCACGCTCCCAGGCACTCCAGTGCAGCCCCGCGGCGAACGCGGGCGCGGCCGTGCGTGCCAGCCGTACCGCGGTGGCGCTCTCCTCGTCCTCGGCCGGCCGCTCCGTGAGAGGCGCCAGGGCGGTCAGCGCGGCGAGCACGGCGTCCGCCTCGGCGACCACCCGCTCCGGGGTGACCGAGGGATGCCCCGCCCACCAGGCGTAGTGCTCGGCGGCGGCGTGCGCCTTCTCCTCGGCGTCGGACGCGTACCCGGCGGCCTCCAGCTGGGTCTGTACGCCCGCCGCGAGCCGGTAGTGCGAGCCGACCGGCGTGACGAGCGCGCAGCCGACGAGCTCGGCGAGCGCGGCGTCCGCGTGCGTGTCCCCCACCAGGGCGGGCAGATGCGCCTGGTGCGGCACCTCGCCGTCCAGCGCGACGGCGAAGCGCAGCGTGGCGCGCGCCGACTCGCTGAGCCGGGTCGCGAGCAGCGCGGCCGGGGCGGCGCCCTCGGCGAGCGACGGCAGCGGTACGTCGTGGCCGTCCTCGGCGTCGAAGGGCGCGTCCACGGGCGCGTCCTCGTAGTAGCCGAACTCGTCGAAGGCGTTCGGGTCGGCGCGCAGCTGGTCGCGCTGCCGCAGCAGCGCACCGGCCTGCACGAAGCGCAGCGGCAGCCCCTCGGACTCGAACCAGAGGTCGCCCGCCCAGTTCGCCTCGTCCTCGGTCAGGACGCGGCCGACGGCGCGCTCCAGCAGTTCGAGACCGCCGCCACGGCCGAGGCCGCCGAGGAAGACCTCTTCGAGGAGCGAGTCGGTCGAGGGCGCGGGAACGTCGGGTGTCGCGGAGATCAGGAAGGCGCACTCGGGGGTCGCGTCGAGCAGTTCGTCGAGCGCGGTACCGCCGAACTCCACGTCGTCCAGGACGACGACCGCGCCGATCTCGTGGACGAGTGCGAGCAGTTCCTCCCGCTCCGGCCGGTGCAGCGGGGCGTTGAAGACGGCGGCGAAGAGGTCGTGCAGGAGATCGTCCGGCGTACGGCGGTGGCCGCTGAGGCGCACCACGCCGTCCGGGGCGAGGTCCGCGCAGTCCTCGGCGACGGCGTCCAGAAGCACGGTGCGGCCCGAGCCCGAGGGTCCGGTGAGCCGCACGGAGCGCCCGCGCGCGAGCAGGCGCACAAGCCGCTCACGCTCCTCCTGCCGCTCCAGGAGCGGCAGTCTGGGCAGCGAGGCCCCGGGTGGTACGGGAGGTCGTGTCGAGCGGGCCAGCTCGGCCCGGTCGGCTGCGCTGTACTTCGTGGGCCGCGGCGGTCGCTCGCCCGGTGGGCAGAGCTCGATCTCGCTGCCGTCGACGGGATTGACGGTGAGCAGCTGGTCGCCCGACACGAGTTGGACGGTGCGGGCCAGTGCTGGCGTGTGCTGACCGAAGTCGGACGTCAGAGGATCGCGCGGCGGGCGCTGTCGTGGCGCCGAGCCGTCGTCGTCGTGGCCGTACTCTTCGGGTCCCCGGTTCATCGGGTCCATAGGTCCAAGCCCCCCAAAAGCGTGGTGTGCGGGTCCTGTCGCCGGACTCCCGTCGTCCGCCCGCAGGGCGGGCCGCGCGGCGTCTGGTACGTGCGATCGCAAGGCGCCGGAAGGTCCTCGTAGCGGAGCTACTAGGGCCTTTCGGCAACGCCGCGAGCGTGCGTGCCAGGCGTCGTGCGGCAGACGGGAGTCCGGCGACAGGACCCAGGCCCCTCCCGGCCTTGCTGCACACTGCGCTGTCGCTTCTGGTCCGGTGCCCGCTCACGGGTTCGTCAAGACGCGGGCAGCCGAACCCTAAACCTTCGCACAGTATCTACGAACACACGGGGTACCGCGCCGTCCGAGACGTCACAGCTTCGTGAGGATTGTTCGCGGGTTACGTTTCGTACGACCGCTTCTTACCCGATCTTCGCCGTTTGCGACAGTGACGCCGAGTCACATCCAGCGGCGGCGCCGGCTCACGTCCAGGGGCGGCGGGGGTCACGTCCGGGAGAGGCGCGGGGTCACACCCGGGGCAGCGACTCGACGCCGATGCCGCCCTCGATCGCCAGGATCCGGTGGAGCCGGGTGGCCACCAGCAGTCGCTGCATCTGCGGCGGGACGCCGCGCAGCACAAGCCTCCGGCCGCACCGCCCCGCCCGCCGGTGGGCCCCCATGATGACACCGAGCCCGGTGGCGTCCCAGGAGTCCAGCTCTGACAGGTCGAGCACCAGGTCGTCGACGCCGTCGTCGACTGCCGAGTGCAGGACCGTACGGGCGTCCGCCGCGCTGCGGACGTCGAGGCGGCCCCCGACGACCAGCTCGGCGTGGTCGCCCCTGATGTACATATGCGCTCCCCGAGAGTGCGTTTCGTACGCTGCGTCTTCGTCGTGTCCTGTGTTGCCAGGACTGACTGCCGTACCGGGGCAGAAGTTGCCCTCTGTAAGCGAACCGATACCGAATTCACTCCGAGGAGTGACCGGTCGAAGATCGCCACAGAGTCAGTACGTGTATCAGTAGGTGTAGAAGCCTTGCCCGCTCTTACGGCCGATGTCACCGGCGTCAACCATCCGGCGCATCAGCTCCGGCGGGGCGAACTTCTCGTCCTGGGACTCGGTGTAGATGTTGCTGGTCGCGTGCAGAAGGATGTCGACGCCGGTGAGGTCGGCGGTGGCGAGAGGACCCATCGCGTGACCGAAGCCCAGCTTGCAGGCGAGGTCGATGTCCTCGGCGGTCGCCACACCCGACTCGTACAGCTTGGCCGCCTCGACGACGAGCGCCGAGATGAGCCGGGTGGTCACGAAGCCGGCCACGTCACGGTTGACGACGATGCAGGTCTTGCCGACCGACTCGGCGAACTCCCGTGCGGCGGCGAGTGTTTCGTCGCTCGTCTTGTAGCCGCGCACCAGCTCGCAGAGCTGCATCATCGGGACCGGCGAGAAGAAGTGGACGCCGACGACCCGCTCCGGGCGCTCGGTGGCCGCCGCGATCTTGGTGATCGGGATGGCGGAGGTGTTGGAGGCGAGTACGGTCTCGTCCTTCACCAGCTTGTCGAGCGTACGGAAGATCTCGTGCTTGACTTCCAGCTTCTCGAAGACGGCCTCGACGACGATGTCGGCGTCGGCGACCGCGTCCAGATCGGTGGTCGTGGTGATGCGCCCCAGCGCCGCCCCGGCCGCGTCCGCGTCCAGCTTCCCCTTGCTCACGAACTTGTCGTACGAGGCCTTGATGCCGTCGGTGCCACGGGTCAACGCCTCGTCGGTGACATCGCGCAGGACGACGTCCCAGCCGGCCTGTGCGGAGACCTGGGCGATACCTGAACCCATGAGTCCGGCCCCGATGACGGCGAGCTTCCCTGCCACTGTCCGACTCCCCTGCTGCGTTTTCCCGGCGGCGTTGACCATCGCGAGACAACCCGGGGTAACACGCTGTCGGGTTGCCTCTTCGGCGGACCCTAGCGGTCGTGAGGCGCTGTGTGACCGGTAAGTAACGCGCGTCACGTCTCATAGGACGGACATCACACCGAGCGGCTCATTCCGCCGCCCGTACGGCGTAGTTGAGGACCTTCTCGCTCAAAAGGTCCTCCATGCCGTCGAGGAGGGCCAGCACTTCCCGGGACACCTCGGCCGGATCGCGGCACGCCATCATCTCGCGGCTGATGTTGCTCATGACCGTCTGATGGAGCCAGCCGATCTGCCCGGCCATCAGACCCGGCGTCGGATCGTCCGGATCGGCGCCCGTCTCCTCGCGCAGCGCCGCCTCCAGGTCGTCGTGGACCTCCTGCTGAAGGCTCCACAGGCGGGACCGGAGGGCGGGCGCGTCGTGGATGACGCGCATGAAACGGTCGTACCCCTCCATGAGTCCGACCCGGGGCGAGACCGCCTCGACCTCCTCGCGCAGCTCGCGCAGGACGGCGACGGCGGCCGACTCGCCGACGCGCCGGCCGCGCACCCAGCGCGAGAGCCGGTCGACGACACCCCGGCTGCGGTCGAAGAAGAGGTCCTCCTTGGCCGGGAAGTAGTTGTAGACGGTGTTCACGGAGACGTCGGCCGCGTCCGCGACCTCGGCCATGGTCACCGTCACGAAGCCGTGCTCCAGGAACAGTCCCGTGGCGATGTCCGAGATGCGCTGCCTGGTCTCGCGCTTCTTCCGCTCCCTGAGCCCCTCTGCCATGGCTTCATCGTAGGCCGGACCGATGATTTCTGGCCTCTCTCAAATTTTGGTGGCATTGCAAAATTTAAGTCCCTCTGTTTTTCTTGGCGCATGCCCATCATCAGCACGGCCGGCCTCGCCCGGACCTTCCAGACCAAACGCGGCCCCGTCGAGGCGGTCCGCGGTATCGACCTCACCGTCCGGGCGGGCGAGATCCTCGGCTTCCTCGGCCCGAACGGAGCGGGCAAGACGACCACGCTCCGGATGCTCACGACCCTGCTGGCCCCGACCGGCGGCGCCGCCACCGTCGCGGGCCACGACCTGGCCACCGACCCGGAGGGCGTCCGCCTCGCGAGCGGGTACGTGGCGCAGTCGGGCGGGGTGGACCCCCAGGTCTCAGTCCGCGAGGAACTGGTCACCCAAGGACGGCTCTACCGTCTGACGAAGAATCAGGCGGTCGAGCGCGCCGAGGAGTTGTCGCGCGACCTGGACCTGACCGACCTCCTCGACCGGAAGACGTCGGCACTCTCCGGCGGCCAGCGCCGGCGTCTCGACATCGCGCTCGGCCTCACCCACCGCCCGAAGGTCCTGTTCCTCGACGAGCCGACCACGGGCCTCGACCCGGCGAGCCGGGCGGACCTCTGGGACCTGGTCCGACGCCTGCGCGACGACCACGGCACGACCGTCTTCCTCACCACCCACTACCTCGACGAGGCGGACGCGCTCGCCGACCGGCTGGTGATCGTCGACCAGGGCGTCGTGGTGGCGGAGGGCACGCCGAGCGCGCTCAAGCTCCAGTACGGAGGGTCGATCGACGCGAGCCTCCAGGACACGTTCCTCGCCATCACGGGCCGCGCCCCCGCGCCGGCCGACGCCGCCCCCGTAGCCGTCTGAGCCTCCAGGAAGTGACCCACATGCTTGTCCAGGACACCGCGCTGATCTTCGGGCGCTACATGCGCCAGACCCTGCGCTCCAGGTTCGCGATGCTCTTCGGCGTACTGATGCCGCTGCTGTACCTGCTCTTCTTCGGCCCGCTGCTCACCGATCTGCCGCTCGGCGGCGGCGGGAGTTCCTGGCAGGTCCTGGTCCCCGGACTCCTGCTCCAACTCGGTCTGTTCGGGGCCGCTTTCGCCGGTTTCATGATCATCGTGGAGAAGAGCCACGGGGTCGTGGAGCGGATGCGCGTCACCCCGGTCAGCCGGCTCGCGCTCCTGCTCGGCCGGGTGCTGCGCGACACGGCCGTCTTCGTCTTCCAGGCGGTCCTGCTGGTCCTGGCCGCCCTGGTGATGGGTCTGCGCGCACCGCTGGCAGGCATCCTGATCGGCTTCGCCTTCGTCGCCCTCCTGACCGTCTCGCTGGCCTCGCTGTCGTACGCGCTGGCCATGCGCCTCAGCTCGGCCCACACGTTCGGCCCGACGATCAACGCGCTGACCATGCCGTCCATGCTCCTGTCCGGCCTGATGCTCCCCATGTCACTGGCGCCCGGCTGGCTGGACGCCCTCTCGCACGTCATGCCCTTCCGCTATCTGGTGGACGCGATGCGGGACGCGTACGTCGGCTCGTACGCGACCGCCTCCATGGCGTACGGCGTCCTGGTGGCCGTCGGCTTCGCGGGACTCGCCGTGACGGTGGGCACACGAGTGTTCCGGAAGGCCGGGGCGTAACTACGCTGGCCATATGGTCAATCTGACGCGCATCTACACCAGGACCGGCGACCGGGGCACGACGAACCTGGGCGACATGAGCCGGGTCGCCAAGACCGACCCGCGGATCTCCGCGTACGCCGACGCCAACGAGGCGAACGCGGCCATCGGCACGGCGATCGCCCTCGGCGGCCTCGACGAGGAGATCGTCAAGGTCCTCACCCGCGTCCAGAACGACCTCTTCGACGTGGGCGCGGACCTCTCCACGCCGGTCGCCGAGAACCCCGAGTTCCCTCCCCTGCGGGTCGAGCAGTTCTACATCGACAAGCTGGAGGCGGACTGCGACCACTTCAACGAACAGCTGGAGAAGCTCCGCTCCTTCATCCTCCCCGGCGGCACCCCGGGCGCGGCCCTCCTCCACCAGGCGTGCACGGTGGTCCGCCGCGCCGAACGCTCGACGTGGGCGGCCCTGGAGACCCACGAGGAGGTAATGAACCCCCTCACGGCGACCTACCTCAACCGCCTCTCCGACCTCCTCTTCATCCTGGCAAGAACGGCAAACAAGGAGACGGGGGACGTGCTCTGGGTCCCGGGCGGCGAACGCTGAGGCCTCCTCCCGGGGCGCCGGGGACGCTTAAGGGGCGCGGGGAACTGCGCAGTCTTTTGGCTTTTGGCTTTTAGGGGCGCGGGGAACTGCGCGACCAGCCACGACGCACCCGCAGCCACCAACGCACCATCCCCCACCCCTCACCCCCGGCGGAGCCTCACTTCTTGGTGAGGCTCCGCTCCTCCGACGCCCCCTCCCCAGCGGAGCGCTCCGGCGCCTTCTTGGGCCAGATCAGGTACGTCAACGCGATCACCCCATGAATCCCCACGGCCCGCCAAGCCACATACCGCCAGCTCTCCAACGACCCCGTACGCCCCGAATCCCCGACGTACCAGATGGCGACCTGCAACAACACGGTCGCAACCCCCGCCGCCACCACGGACCCCACCCACACCTTGCCCTCGTGCCGCGCACGAGCCATCCCGTACCGCGGCGGCCCGACGGGCCGAGCCGCACCCCCGAACCGATGCGCCGCATGCCCGTCGAGCCACTTCACCGTCCGATGGCCATGCCCGACGGTGTAGCCGATGTACAGCGCGGCCAGCCCGTGCTTCCAGCTCGGCTCCGCCCCGTCCTTCAGGTCCATCGCGGTGACGACCAGCAGCAAGACCTCCAGCAGCGGCTCGCACAACAGCAGGGCCAGCCCCGTACGGGGCATCCTGAACAGATAGCGGAAGGCGAGGCCCGCGGCCAGCAACACCCAGAAGCCGACCTCGCACAGGACGATCAGCGTGACGATCACGACTCGCTCCTCTCGGTCACCCTTCCAGGCTCCCGTCGCCCCGAGCCCCGATCGTCGTCGCCAGTGACGAACCGGCACTGCATCCTTCGATGTAGCCGAGGACCGTCCCCGGGGATCAGGCGTCGGCCGCGCACTCCGTGTTGGATGGAGCCATGGCCGTACGACTCCCCCGCCCCCACCGAGACGACGTGCGCATCGCGGCCGCGGGACTGCTCGGCGGGCTCTTCCTGTACGCGGTCGGTCTTGGTACCCGGCCGGCCGGCGAGCCGCTCGTCCTGTGGTCCGACAGCCGGGCACTGCTGATCCCGCTCGTCGTGATGACGGGCTGCGAGCTACTGCGCCGGACCATGCCGCGCACGGCCCTGCTCGTCGGCACGGTCGCGGTGGTCGCGGACCTGTTCACGCGGGGCAGCCTGGCCACCCTCGTGATGTTCACCGACCTCGTGTACGCGGCGGTGCTGTACGGGCCGCCCGCCTCCGCCCGGCGCATCCCGTGGATCACCGGGCTGCTCACGGTGGCCGGAACGATCGCACCCGTGGCGATCTGGCGTCAGCCAGAAGCCCTACTCATCGGCGCGGGCGTCGGCATCGTGTCGCTGGCACCGGCCGCCACCGGCTGGATCGTCCGCAACCACCGTGACGCCGCCGAAGCGGCCCGCCTCCGTGCCGAACAGACCGCCCTGCTCGCCGAGATGGACCGCAGCCAGGCCGTCACCGCCGAACGCGCCCGCATGGCACGGGAGTTGCACGACATGGTCGCCAACCACCTCTCCGCGATCGCCATCCACTCCACGGCCGCGCTCTCGCTCGACGACCCCGACACCTCGAAGCAGGCCCTCGGCGTCATCCGCGAGAACAGCGTCGAGGGGCTCGCCGAGATGCGCCGTCTCATCGGCATCCTGCGCGACAGCAGCGGCGACACGGAGGCGGTCGCCGCGCCCACCCTCGACGGGCTCGGCGCGCTGGTGGACCAGGCCCGCGCCAACGGCCTCGACGTCGGCCTGGACCGCACGCACACGGCGCTCCCCGCCCCGGTCGAACTGGCCGCCTACCGCATCGTGCAGGAGTGCCTGACCAACGCCCTCAAGCACGCCTCCCCCGGCCGGGTCACCGTCACCCTCGCCCAGCGCGACCACTCCCTGGACGTCCGGGTGACCAGCCCGTACGGCGGTGCCCGGGACGACGGCCCGCGCGCCCCCGGCTCGGGCGCCGGCCTGATAGGGATGCGCGAGCGGGTCGCCCTGCTGCACGGCACGTTCGAGGCCGGACCGGTCGGGGACCCGGCCTCCGCCGACGGCAAGACCTGGACCGTACGCGCCACCCTCCCGATCACCGAAGGAGAAACCGAATGATCCGTGTGCTCGTCGCCGAGGACCAGTCCGCCGTACGCGCCGGTCTCGTCCTCATCCTGCGCAGCGCCCCCGACATCGAGGTGGTCGGCGAGGCGGCGGACGGTGAGCAGGCGGTGGCCCTGGCCCGGGAACTGAGGCCCGACCTCGTCCTGATGGACATTCAGATGCCCCGCCTCGACGGCGTTTCCGCCACCCGCCAGGTCGTCGCCGAGCACCTCGCCGACGTGCTCGTACTGACCACGTTCGACCTGGATGAGTACGTCTTCGGGGCGCTGCGCGCGGGCGCCGCCGGCTTCCTGCTGAAGAACACCGAGGCACGTCAACTCCTCGACGCGGTACGGACGGTGGCGCGCGGCGAGGGTCTGATCGCACCCGCGGTGACCCGTCGGCTGATCTCCGAGTTCGCGGCGAAGCCCGTACGCGAACCGTCGGCCGATCCGTCCGTACTCGACTCGCTCACGCGACGGGAGCGAGAGGTGCTGTCCTGTCTCGGGGAAGGCCTGTCCAACGCGGAGATCGGCGTCCGTCTCGACATGGCGGAGGCGACCGTGAAAACGCACGTCAGCCGCCTGCTGGGCAAGCTCGAACTGCGCAGCCGGGTCCAAGCGGCGGTCCTGGCGCAGGAGTTGGGCGTGTAGGCGGGCGGTCGTTGCGAGCGGCGGCGCGCGTCGGTCGGCGCTTGTAACAAGTAGCCGCCCGACACCCCCGCAGTGGTCTGGACCTATTGACCTATGGTCCAGACCTTTCTATTGTCCTGCGCACCTCATCAAACTCCCCATAGGAGACGCGGATGCGCCTCAGACACAGACTCGGACAGAGAGCCGTGGCAGGGCTCACCACCCTGTTGTTGCCGTTCGCCGCCCTGGTCGGGCTCGCGAGCCCCGCCTCCGCCGCCACGTCGGCGACCGCCACCTACGCGAAGACCCAGGACTGGGGATCCGGCTTCGAAGGCAAGTGGACCGTCAAGAACACCGGCACCACCGCCATCAGTTCCTGGAACGTCGAGTGGGACTTCCCCTCGGGCACCGCGGTCACCTCCGCCTGGGACGCCGACGTCACGAACTCCGGCACCCACTGGACCGCCAAGAACAAGTCCTGGAACGGCAGCCTCGCCCCCGGCGCCTCCGTCTCCTTCGGCTTCAACGGCTCCGGCACCGGCTCCCCCGCCAACTGCAAGCTGAACGGCGGCAGTTGTGACGGCGGCAGTGTCCCCGGCGACTCCGCCCCCTCGGCCCCCGGCACCCCCACCGCCTCCGACATCACCAACACCTCGGTGAAGCTGTCCTGGAGCGCCGCCACCGACGACAAGGGCGTCAAGAACTACGACGTCCTGCGCGACGGCGCCAAGGTCGCCACCGTCACGACCACCTCGTACACGAACACCGGTCTGACCGCCGGCACCGACTACTCGTACACCGTCCAGGCCCGTGACACCGCCGACCAGACCGGCCCGGCCAGCGGAGCGGTCGCCGTGCGCACGACCGGCGGCACCACCGAGCCGCCGCCCACCGGCGACAAGGTCAAGCTCGGCTACTTCACCGAGTGGGGCGTCTACGGCCGCAACTACCACGTCAAGAACCTGGTGACCTCCGGCTCCGCGTCGAAGATCACGCACATCAACTACGCGTTCGGCAACGTCAAGGACGGCAAGTGCGTCGTCGACGACACCTACGCCGCCTACGACAAGGCGTACACCGCCGACCAGTCCGTCAGCGGCACCGCCGACACCTGGGACCAGCCGCTGCGCGGCAACTTCAACCAGCTCCGCCAGCTGAAGGCCAAGTACCCGCACATCAAGGTGCTGTACTCCTTCGGCGGCTGGACCTACTCCGGCGGCTTCACGCAGGCCGCCGCCAACCCGGCCGCCTTCGCCGCCTCCTGCAAGGCCGTTGTCGAGGACCCGCGCTGGGCCGACGTCTTCGACGGCATCGACATCGACTGGGAGTACCCGAACGCCTGCGGCCTGACCTGCGACACGTCCGGCTTCAGCTCGTTCAAGACGCTCAGCCAGGCGCTGCGCACCGAGTTCGGCTCCAACTACCTGGTCACCGCAGCCATCACCGCCGACGGCTCCTCCGGCGGCAAGATCGACGCGGCCGACTACGGCGGCGCCTCGGCGTCGCTCGACTGGTACAACGTGATGACGTACGACTACTTCGGCGCCTTCGACGCGGACGGTCCGACCGCCCCGCACTCGCCGCTGACCTCGTACGCGGGCATCCCGGCGGCCGGCTTCAACTCGGCCGACGCGATCGCCAAGCTCAAGAGCAAGGGCGTACCCGCGAAGAAGCTGCTGCTCGGTATCGGCTTCTACGGGCGCGGCTGGACCGGCGTGACCCAGTCCACTCCCGGCGGCTCTGCGACCGGCGCGGCACCCGGCACGTACGAGGCCGGAATCGAGGACTACAAGGTCCTCAAGAACTCCTGCCCGGCCACCGGCACCATCGCCGGCACCGCCTACGCCTACTGCGGCAACAACTGGTGGAGCTACGACACCCCGGCCACCATCGGCTCGAAGATGACCTGGGCCAAGAACCAGGGCCTGGGCGGCGCGTTCTTCTGGGAGTTCAGCGGCGACACCAGCAACGGAGAACTGGTGAGCGCGATCAACGGCGGCCTGAACTAGCGACCGTCAGCACCAACGGATGAGACCAAGCACCATCAGGCGACATTGACGCGCTGACCGGGCGGGGCTGCCTCAAGCCACGCGAGAAACCCGGTCAGCGCGTCCTCGCTCATGGCCAGCTCAAGGCGCGTACCGCGATGGACGCAGGCGAGGATGATCTGGTCGGCGAGCAGCGCCAGCTCCTCCTCGCCGTCCGGGGTGCGGCGGCCGGCCACCTCGATCGCCGAGCGCTCAAGGACACGGCGCGGGCGGGGCGCGTACGAGAAGATGCGGAACCACTCGATCCGGTCACCGTTGTAGCGGGCGATGCCGTAGCCCCAGCCTTTGCCGCTGGTGTCGCTCTTCTCCGGGGCGTCCCAGCGGAGGCTGCAGTCGAACGTACCTCCGGAGCGCTGGATCAGCCGGCGGCGCAGATGGAACACGAAGAGTGCCACCGCCACCAGCACGACTACCAACCCGCACACAGTCAGAGCGAGGACCATCGACACCGACCTCCTCGTCTCCTAGGTAACGGAAAGGAAAAAAGCACCCGCATCGCCTCAGCCGCGACCCGGTCCGGAGCAAGCTCCGGTCCTGGCCGCGGCTGAGTCACATCTCGTCGCGCGCTGGTTTCAGTGCGTCGACGCCGCTCGCAGACGGACGTCCGCGCGACGCTCGGCGGAGGCATCGCCCTCCGCCTTCGCGCGCTCGAGCTCCCGCTCCGCACGCTGGACATCGATCTCGTCCGACAGCTCGGCGATCTCGGCCAGCAGCGACAGCTTGTTGTCCGCGAACGAGATGAAACCGCCGTGCACCGCGGCGACGACCGTTCCACCATCACTCGTACGGATGGTCACCGGGCCCGACTCCAGCACACCGAGCAGCGGCTGGTGGCCGGGCATGACGCCGATGTCGCCGGACGTGGTACGCGCGACGACCAGGGTGGCCTCGCCGGACCAGACACTGCGGTCCGCGGCGACGAGCTCGACGTGCAGCTCAGCAGCCAAGGTGGGCTCCTCGGGTCACCACCCGGCTCTCGCTGCCGGGTGTTGGGTCAAAGTCTAATGGGCGTGGTGAAGGGGACGGGACGCACCCCGCGAGGCGCGAGCCCGCCCCCTCACCGAGAACACGAGGTTCAGGAGACGCCGAGCTCCTTGGCCTTGGCCTTGAGGTCCTCCAGGCCACCGCACATGAAGAACGCCTGCTCCGGGAAGTGGTCGTACTCGCCGTCGCAGATCGCGTTGAAGGCGGTGATCGACTCCTCCAGCGGAACGTCCGAACCGTCCACGCCGGTGAACTGCTTGGCGGCGTGGGTGTTCTGGGACAGGAAGCGCTCCACGCGACGGGCACGGTGGACGACGAGCTTGTCCTCTTCGCCCAGCTCGTCGATACCGAGGATCGCGATGATGTCCTGGAGGTCCTTGTTCTTCTGCAGGATCGTCTTGACGCGCATGGCGGCGTCGTAGTGGTCCTGCGCGATGTAGCGCGGGTCCAGGATGCGGGACGTGGAGTCCAGCGGGTCCACGGCCGGGTAGATGCCCTTCTCGGAGATCGGACGGGAGAGCACCGTCGTCGCGTCGAGGTGGGCGAACGTGGTGGCCGGGGCCGGGTCGGTCAGGTCGTCCGCGGGGACGTAGATCGCCTGCATCGAGGTGATCGAGTGACCACGGGTCGAGGTGATGCGCTCCTGGAGGAGACCCATCTCGTCGGCCAGGGTCGGCTGGTAACCCACCGCGGAGGGCATACGGCCGAGCAGGGTCGACACCTCGGAACCGGCCTGGGTGAAGCGGAAGATGTTGTCGATGAAGAACAGCACGTCCTGCTTCTGCACATCGCGGAAGTACTCCGCCATGGTCAGCCCGGCGAGGGCCACGCGCAGACGGGTGCCCGGGGGCTCGTCCATCTGACCGAAGACAAGGGCGGTCTTGTCGAGAACGCCGCTCTCTTCCATCTCCGCGATGAGGTCGTTGCCCTCACGGGTGCGCTCACCGACGCCCGCGAAGACGGAGACGCCCTCGTGGAGGTTGGCGACACGCATGATCATTTCCTGGATCAGCACGGTCTTGCCGACACCGGCACCACCGAACAGACCGATCTTGCCGCCCTTGACGTACGGGGTGAGAAGGTCGACGACCTTCAGGCCCGTCTCGAACATCTCGGTCTTCGACTCGAGCTGGTCGAACGCGGGGGCCTTGCGGTGGATGGACCAGCGCTCGCCGTCGTACTGCTCGTCGGTGTTGAGCACCTCACCGAGGGTGTTGAACACCTTGCCCTTGGTGAAGTCACCGACCGGGACGCTGATGCCCGAGCCCGTGTCGGTCACCGCGGCCTGGCGGACCAGACCGTCGGTGGGCTGCATCGAAATGGTGCGGACCAGGCCGTCACCCAGGTGCTGGGCGACCTCCAGGGTCAGAACCTTCTTCTCGCCGGCGTTGGCCGGGTCGGCCACCTCGACGTGAAGGGCGTTGTAGATCTCCGGCATGGCGTCGACGGGGAATTCCACGTCGACGACCGGGCCGATGACCCGGGCGACGCGGCCCGTGGCAACGGCCGTCTCAACTGTCGTCGTCATTTACCTGTCACTCCCCGCGGTCGCGTCGGCCAGGGCTGCGGTGCCACCGACGATCTCGCTGATTTCCTGGGTGATTTCGGCCTGGCGGGCCGCGTTGGCAAGTCGGGAGAGTGAAGTGATCAGGTCTCCCGCGTTGTCGGTCGCCGACTTCATCGCGCGGCGGGTGGCCGCGTGCTTGGAGGCGGCCGACTGGAGCAGCGCGTTGTAGATACGGCTCTCGACGTACCGGGGCAGAAGGGCGTCGAGGACGTCCTCCGCCGACGGCTCGAAGTCGTACAGCGGAAGGATCTCGCCCTTGGACGTGGACTCCTCCGCGACCTCTTCGAGGCTGAGCGGCAGCAGTCGGCTGTCGACCGCTGTCTGCGTCATCATCGAGACGAACTCGGTGTAGACGATGTGGAGTTCGTCCACGCCGCCGTCCGCCGTTTCCTTCTCGATGGCCTCGATCAGCGGAACGGCGACCTTCTTGGCGTCCGCGTACGTGGGCTCGTCGGTGAAGCCCGACCACGACTCCGAGACCTTGCGCTCCCGGAAGTTGTAGTGGGCCAGACCGCGGCGGCCGACGATGTACGTGTCGACCTCCTTGCCCTCCGCCTCAAGACGCGCGGTCAGCTGCTCCGCCGCCTTGATGGCGTTCGAGTTGAACGCGCCGGCGAGGCCGCGGTCGCTCGACAGGAGCAGCACGGCGGAACGCGTCGGCGCCTCGGCCTCGGTGGTCAGCGGGTGCTGGGTGTTCGAGCCCGTGCCGACCGCCGTGACCGCCCGGGTGAGCTCGGTCGCGTACGGCGTGGAGGCCGCCACCTTGCGCTGCGCCTTGACGACGCGCGAGGCGGCGATCATCTCCATCGCCTTGGTGATCTTCTTGGTCGCGGTGACGGATTTGATGCGACGCTTGTAGACCCGGAGCTGGGCTCCCATGAGTCAGGTCCCTTCCGTCGTCACTTGCCCGCAGCGGCAGGGGTGTCCTCGCCGAGCAGCTTGCCGTCCGACGTCTCGAACTGCTTCTTGAAGTCCGCGATCGCGTCGGCGATGGCCTGCAGGGTGTCGTCCGACATCTTGCCGCCCTCCTTGATGGAGGTCATGAGGCCCTGCTCCTTGCGGTGCAGGTACTCCAGGAGCTCCTTCTCGAAGCGGCGGACGTCGGTCACCGGCACCTCGTCCATCTTGCCGGTGGTGCCGGCCCAGATGGAGACGACCTGGTCCTCGGTGGCCATCGGCTGGTACTGAGCCTGCTTGAGCAGCTCGACCATCCGCTGACCGCGCTCCAGCTGCGACTTCGACGCGGCGTCCAGGTCGGAACCGAAGGCGGCGAACGCCTCCAGCTCACGGAACTGGGCGAGGTCCACGCGCAGACGGCCGGAGACCTGGCGCATCGCCTTGTGCTGCGCGGAACCACCGACTCGGGAGACGGAGATACCGACGTTCAGCGCGGGGCGCTGACCGGCGTTGAACAGGTCCGACTCCAGGAAGCACTGGCCGTCGGTGATGGAGATGACGTTGGTCGGGATGAACGCCGAGACGTCGTTGGCCTTCGTCTCGACGATCGGCAGACCGGTCATCGAGCCCGCGCCCATCTCGTCGGAGAGCTTCGCGCAGCGCTCCAGCAGGCGGGAGTGCAGGTAGAAGACGTCACCGGGGTAGGCCTCGCGCCCCGGCGGACGGCGGAGCAGCAGGGACACGGCGCGGTAGGCGTCGGCCTGCTTCGAGAGGTCGTCGAAGATGATGAGGACGTGCTTGCCCTCGTACATCCACTGCTGACCGATGGCCGAACCGGTGTACGGCGCAAGGTACTTGAAGCCGGCCGGGTCGGACGCCGGGGCGGCGACGATGGTCGTGTACTCCAGCGCGCCGGCCTCTTCGAGGGCGCCACGCACGGAGGCGATGGTCGAGCCCTTCTGGCCGATGGCGACGTACACGCAGCGGACCTGCTTGTTCGGGTCGCCGGTGCGCCAGTTGTCGCGCTGGTTGATGATCGTGTCGACGGCCAGGGCGGTCTTGCCCGTCTGGCGGTCACCGATGACCAGCTGACGCTGGCCACGGCCGATCGGGGTCATCGCGTCGACGGCCTTGTAGCCGGTCTCCATCGGCTCGTGCACCGACTTACGGGCCATGACGCCCGGGGCCTGCAGCTCGAGGGCGCGGCGGCCGGACGTCTCGATCTCGCCGAGACCGTCGATCGGGGTGCCGAGCGGGTCGACAACGCGGCCGAGGTAGCCCTCGCCGACGGCCACGGACAGGACCTCGCCGGTACGGGTGACCGGCTGCCCCTCCTCGATGCCGCTGAACTCACCGAGGACGATGGCGCCGATCTCGCGCTCTTCCAGGTTGAGCGCGAGGCCGAGGGTGCCGTCCTCGAACTTCAGCAGTTCGTTGGCCATGGCCGAGGGAAGGCCCTCGACCTTCGCGATGCCGTCGCCGGCAAGGGTGACCGTACCGACCTCCTCGCGCGAGGCCGCGTCCGGCTTGTACGACTGGACAAAGTTCTCCAGCGCATCCCGGATCTCCTCCGGCCGGATCGTGAGCTCCGCCATCTGGGTTCCCTGCTCTCCTTGTTGGGCCCGAAGTTTTCTTGGGGGGTCTGGGGTCAGCCCCCAGGAATCCTCTGCACGGCCCAACCAGGGCCGTATTACTGCGTGTAACTGTTTACGTACGTGTATTGAGTTGCTGTCGCTAGCTCGCCATGCGGCGGCCGACGTCCTCCAGCCGGTCCGCGATGGAGCCGTTGATGACCTCGTCACCGACCTGCACCCGGATCCCGCCGAGGACCTCGGGGTCCACGTCGAGGTTGAGGTGCATCTGGCGGCCGTAGAGCTTCGCGAGGGCGGCACCCAGGCGCTGCTTCTGCGGGTCGCTCAGCGGAACCGCCGAGGTGACGACGGCGACCATGCGGCTACGACGCTCGGCGGCGAGCTTGGACAGGGACTCGAGTCCCGACTCCAGGCTACGTCCCCGGGGCGCGGTCACAAGGCGCGTGACCAGACGCTCGGTCGTCACCTTGGCCCGGCCGCCGAGCAGGCTGCGCAGCAGCTCGCTCTTGGCCGCGGTCGTGGCGCCGCGGTCGGTCAGTGCGGCACGCAGCCCGGTGTTCGAAGAGACGATCCGGCCGAACCGGAACAGCTCGTCCTCGACCTCGTCGAGCGTGCCCGCCTGCTGCGCCGCCGTGAGGTCGGCGGTGTCGGCCAGCTCCTCGATGGAGTCGACCAGGTCACGCGACCGCGACCAGCGGGAGCGCACCAGACCGGCCACCAGATCGGCGGTCGTGCCGCCGACCTGGCCGCCGAACAGACGCCCGGCCAGTTCGGCCTTCGCCTCTCCGGCCTGCGCCGGGTCGGTGAGGACCCGACGCAGTGACACCTCGCGGTCGAGCAGCGCGGTGACGGCGGCCAGCTCGTCGGCGAGCAGCGTCGCGTCCACGGACGTGTTGTCCGTCAGCGCGTCGAGACGCTCTCGTGCGGCGGCCAGGGCCTCGCGGCTCGCTCCGTTCATCGCGACGCCTCAGCCTTCGAAGCGGACTCGTCGAGACCGTCGAGGAACCGGTCGATCGTGCGGCTCTGCCGGGCGTGGTCCTCGAGGGACTCGCCGACGAGCTTGCCGGCCAGTTCGGTGGCCAACTGGCCCACGTCCTGGCGCAGCGCCGACGACGCGGCCTTGCGGTCTGCCGCGATCTGCGAGTGACCGGCGGCGATGATTTCCTCGCGCTGCCGCTGGCCTTCCGCACGCATCTCGGCGATGAGCGTGGCGCCCTGCTCCTGCGCCTCCTGGCGCAGACGCGCGGCCTCGTGCCGAGCCTCGGCGAGCTGAGCCTTGTACTGCTCCAGCACGCTCTGGGCCTCGACCTTCATGGCGTCGGCCTCTTCGATACCGCCTTCGATCGCCGCGCGGCGCTCTTCCAGAACCTTGTTGATGTTCGGGAGAAGCTTCTTCCAGAAGAAGAAGAACACGATGGCGAAGGCGATGGTGCCGACGAGCAGCTCGGGGCCCGGCGGGACGAGCGGGTTCTGCTCCTCCTCGGCCGCCAGCTGTACCAGGTTGGCGATCACATCAGTGCCTTCCGTTGAAAGGTTCGCTCGTCAGGGTTCGTCAGTTGTAGACGAACGGCATGACGATGCCGATGAGGGCGAGGGCCTCACAGAAGGCGAAGCCGAGGATCTGGTTGGCGCGGATCAGGCCGGCCGCCTCGGGCTGACGGGCGAGGGCCTGGGTGCCGTTACCGAAGATGATGCCGACGCCGACGCCGGGGCCGATGGCGGCGAGGCCGTAGCCGATGGAACCGATGTTGCCTTCGACAGCGGCGAGGGTCTCAAGGGCAGCCATGCTGATTCTTCCTTCTCTTTCATGGACCGGCGGGGGTTGGCCACCGGACGTTCTGGGGGTTGGTGGAGCGTCGCGGCTCAGTGGTGCTCGGCCAGGGCGCCCTGGATGTACGAGCAGGCGAGGAGCACGAACACGTACGCCTGGACGGCCTGCACGAAGAGCTCGAAGAGGATCATGACGACGGTCATGACGAAGGAGATGCCGGCCGCCGGGATCATCCAGCTGTTCAGCAGGTACCAGGAGGCGACGGTGAACATCACCAGCATCAGGTGACCGGCGAACATGTTGGCGAACAGTCGCACCGCGTGTGTGAACGGCCGGACCAGCAGGTTCGAGAAGAACTCGATCACCATGACGAGCGGCAGCACCGGGCCGAGCGACTTGTCGTAACCGGTGACGTTCTTGAAGAAGCCGACGAAGCCGTGCTTCTTGAACGTCAGCGAGACCCAGACGATGTAGACGATGCCGGCGAGCACCATCGGGAAGGCGATGATCGACGAGACCGGGAACTGGGCCAGCGGGATCACGGACCAGATGTTCATGATCCAGATGAAGAAGAAGAGCGAGACCATCAGGGGGACGTACTTCTCGCCCTCCCGCTTGCCGAGGGTCTCGTAGACGATGCCGCGGCGAACGAAGTCGTAACCGGCCTCGCCGACCATCTGCAGCTTGCCCGGGACCACCTTCGCCTTGCCGAAGGCAAGTGTGAAGAAGGTGACGACCAGGAGCGTGGTGATGAGCGCGAGCAGCATCACCTTGTTGAACTCGAACCCACCGACCGTGACGATCGGCTTGAACAGGAACGAGTGCAGGCCCGGTGCCGGGAAGCCGCAGCCGTTGTCGGACATGATCCGACAGTTCCACTCAAAGGCGAGCTGGGTCTGGTCAGCACTCACCACGGGCTCCTTCGGCGTGACGCATGGGTACGGCAACCTCGTTGTGTCGGCGCGGCGCGCAGCCGCGGTTCGGCACTGGACTGGTGTTACGGATGTGGGGGCGGCTGGAGGGCATCGAGCCTCGCGCTAGAGCAGGCGTCAGCTCATATGCCCGCGCCCGCGATGCCGCAGTTGGCACCGGACGATAGCAGGATCTCCCACCCGCGCTTATCCCGGCCCTACCCCTCACGACGAGTGCCCCGTCTTTTCGGGCTTGTCGCCCTTCGAGGAGTCGGGTTCGACATAGAGGATCTTGGCCTTCATATGGGCACGCGCCTGGGCGCCGATCCACGCGAGCGTGGCGGCGACCAGCGTGATCGCGAAAGCCTTGGGGTTGAACAGCGTCGTGTTCTTGAAGGCGGCGACGAAGATGAACAGCAGCAGAATCTGTGCCGTATAGAGCATCAGACCCATCGCCTGGAAAAGGTGCGGAAGCGATTTGGCGGTGCGCTGCAGGACGTACAGCCCGATGCCCATGAAGAGGATCACGACCAGCGTCGCGAAGCCCGCCCCGATCGCTCCCTTGCCACCGGCGACCACACCACTGACGACGGCGGCGATCGCGCCGACGGCAGCTGTGGGCACAGCGGCCTGGAGAAGGATCCGGACGTCATTGGACGGCATGGCGGCAACTCCGCTTGCTCAAGGGGGCAGGTGTCGTCATGGACGAGCGTAGTCCCGGACAGAGAGAGAACCTCACCGCCAATGGACCGTCGCACTGCGGTCCTTCGGCTCTGTCCCGGGTTCTCGTGAACCGTATCACAAACTATTTGATGAGGTCTTTACCTGGTTGGTGTGCTCGGCGTCACACATGAGAGTGAAACTGCACGTCTGTGCACTCAGGCGACCAACTTGTCTGGTATTGGGGCGGTTTACGGACGCCGTTGTCGCGGCGGTTCTTGCACGATTCTTACCTCGGGTCAGCGCGACGTACCGGCTTTGCGCCCGTCCAGGAGGCGCGAACGGGATCCAACAGCCGTCGCCCCGTTGACTCCTGAGACTCCGGCGACAACCGGAGTGCGGCGTTCCTCACGTTCACCGTCGACGCCGTCGCAGTCGTCGGCGCGATCGTCGACGCCGTCACCGGCTCCGACGGGTGCCCCGTCGTGCGTCCCGTCACCTGCTGTGGCGTACGCGACCTCGGTCGCGGCCTCCGCCGACGCCTGCGCGGCCCTGCGGCGGCGGTAGCGCGGCGGCACGAAGTGCTCGGCCCAGCGCGGGGCGCGCGGTGTGAAGCGCGGCAGCAGGAGCAGGACCAGGCCCACCGCGCTGAGCGCCATGATGCCGAGCACGATCCACATGGCCCCGGAGTTCACCGAGTAGGCCAGGGCTCCGAAGGCGATCAGCGCCGACCAGAAGTACATGATGAGCACGGCCCGGCTGTGCGAGTGCCCGATCTCGAGGAGACGGTGGTGCAGGTGGCCGCGGTCGGCGGCGAACGGGGACTGGCCGCGCCAGGTGCGCCGCACGATGGCGAGCACGAGGTCGGCCGCCGGGACGGCGATGATCGTCAGCGGCAGCAGGAGCGGGATGTAGACCGGCACCGTCTGGTGCACGGCCTCCTTCTCGGACCCGGCGAAGAGGTTCATCGCGTCCGGGTCGACCTGCCCGGTGATGGAGATCGCACCGGCCGCCAGCACCAGGCCGATGAGCATCGAGCCCGAGTCGCCCATGAAGATCCGCGCGGGGTGCATGTTGTGCGGCAGAAAGCCGAGGCACATGCCCATGAGGAGCGCGGAGAAGAGGGTGGCGGGGGCGGCGGACTCCAGCCCGTACCCGTACCAGATGCGGTAGCCGTACATGAAGAACGCGGCGGACGCGATGCACACCATGCCGGCGGCGAGGCCGTCCAGGCCGTCGGCGAAGTTCACGGCGTTGATGGTGATCACGACGAGCGCGACGGTCAGCAGCGTGCCCTGCCACTGGGTCAGCGAGACCGAGCCGACGCCGGGGATCGGCAGCCACAGGATCGTCAGACCCTGCATGACCATGACGCCCGCGGCGATCATCTGGCCGCCGAGCTTGATGAGGGCGTCGATCTCGAACTTGTCGTCCAGGACGCCGATCAGCCAGATCAGGGCCGCGCCGGAGAGCAGGGCCCGCGGCTCGTTGGAGTTCTCGAAGACCACGCTGAGGTTCGTCAGATGGTCCGCGACCAGCAGGCCGGCGCAGAGTCCGAAGAACATCGCGATGCCGCCGAGGCGTGGGGTGGGTTCCCGGTGCACGTCACGTGCCCGGATCTCCGGCATCGCTCCGGCCACGATCGCGAACTTCCGCACCGGCCCGGTCAGCAGGTACGTCACCGCGGCCGTGACGCAGAGCGTCAGGAGGTATTCACGCACAGGCTTCCCCACAGATCTCGCTGGCCATCTCAGCCCCACACCCTAGCTTCGTGCGCATACGGTTGGGGACTTCCGGGTAGAGCCGATGGTTGCACGAGTGGCTGTGCACCAGTGATCGTCCACCCCTCAGTGGGCGGGATAGGGCGGAAATCTTCCGGTCAGATCCCGCACTTCTTCACGCACCTGGCGTCCGGCGGACTCGTCCCTCAGAGCCGTCGCGAACAGCACCGCGATGCGTGCGGTCTCGGCCTCGCCCATCCCCTGGGTGGTCAGGGCGGCCGTGCCCAGACGCAGTCCTCGCACGTCGGGATGGGGCAGGGCGCAGGTGTCGAGGACCATTCCGGCCGCGGCAAGACGGCCGCGGGCGGTGCGGCCGTCCACCCCGAGCGGTGCCGGGTCGACGGTGAGCAGGTGGGTGTCGGTGCCGCCGGTGGTGACCGCGAGCCCCTCGGCGGCCAGGCCCTGCGCCAGCACCCGCGCATTCGCCACCACCTGATGGGCGTACGCGGTGAACGCCGGTGTTGCCGCCTCGCCGAACGCGACGGCCTTGGCGGCGATCGTGTGCATCTGCGCGCCGCCCTGTGTGAAGGGGAACACCGCCCGGTCCACCCGCTCGGCCAGTTCGCTCCCGCACAGCAGCATGCCGCCGCGCGGGCCCCGCAGCACCTTATGGGTGGTGGCGCACACCACATCGGCGTACGGGACCGGACTGGGCGCCGCTCCCCCGGCGACGAGCCCGATGGGATGGGCGGCGTCCGCGATGAGATAGGCGCCGACCTCGTCCGCGACCTCGCGGAACGCGGCGTAGTCGATGTGGCGGGGATACGAGATCGACCCGCACACGATGGCCTTCGGCCGGTGCGTACGGGCCAGGGTGCGCACCTGCTCGTGGTCGATGAGCCCGCTCTCGGGGTCGACGCCGTAGCCGACGAAGTCGAACCAGCGGCCGGAGAAGTTCGCGGGCGACCCGTGCGTGAGGTGGCCGCCGTGCGGCAGGCCCATCGCGAGGACGGTGTCTCCCGGGCGCAGCAGGGCGGCGTACGCGGCCAGGACGGCCGAACTCCCGGAGTGGGACTGCACGTTGGCGTGATCGGCGCCGAACAATGCCTTCGCGCGCTCCACGGCGACGCGCTCGGCCACGTCGACGATCTCGCAGCCGCCGTGGTGCCGGGCACCGGGATATCCCTCGGCGTACTTGTTCGCGAGCGGCGAGCCCAGCGCCGCCAGCACGGCCGGCGAGGTGAAGTTCTCGGCGGCGATGAGCTGCAGCGTCGTCGACTGCCGCTCCAGCTCCCCGAGCAGGATCTCGGCCAGCTCCGGATCCTGCCGGCCGAGCACGTCGACGGACAGCGGGCCTTCAAGCGTGTGTGCGACCGGCATGGCGGACTCCGGACCTCGACAGGGGAACGCTAAGTCCAATGTAGAACCGTGACCCCTGCTGCGCCCGGTGTTACGCCCGAGCGGCCCACCTGCACACGCCCCAAAGGGGCGCGGGGAACTGCGCGACCAGCCACGACCCGCCCGCAGACGAAATACGGACCTCCCAGCGGAGCGTCACGCGCGTGCGGGCACACCCGTCAACGCCGTGACCACCGGGTCCAGTGCCTGGTTGATCTCGTCCCCCACCGAGCGGAAGAACGGCAGAGGGGCCCCGTACGGGTCGTACACCTCGTCCGCCTCCGCCGTCGGGGCCAGAAGCCACCCGCGTAGAGCCGCTGCCG
Organism: Streptomyces sp. NPDC050988; assembly: GCF_044456225.1. NCBI lineage: Bacteria > Bacillati > Actinomycetota > Actinomycetes > Kitasatosporales > Streptomycetaceae > Streptomyces > Streptomyces sp. NPDC050988. Next base: position 91,432 of record NZ_JBITFQ010000024.1, read on the forward strand.
CGCGGACCAGGGCCCGTGCGCGTTCGACCATGCCGTCCTCCAGGGGAGGCAGGGTCGCGGGGTCTATGGCGCGGACCAGGCGGGTGAACTCCTTCAGGGTGAAGGTGCGCAGGCCCGCCGAGTGGCCCATGGAGATGACCTGGGCGCGGTGGTCGCGGGTGGCCGTGAGGACGAGGTCCGCCCTGATGACGTGCTCGTCCAGCAGCTCACGGCCGACGAAGCCGGAGGCGTCCGCGCCGAAGTCCGCGAGGACCGCCTCCGCGTTGGCCTCCATGGGCGCGCCCTCATGACCCCAGGTGCCGGCGCTCTCCACGATCAGGCCGCCCCACAGGGGGTCGCCGAGCCGGTCCGCCAGGGCATGACGGGTCAGCCGCTCGGTGATCGGCGAGCGGCACACATTGCCGGTGCTGACGTGGAGGATGCGAAAAGAGGAGTCCCCCGAGGCCCCGTCGCCGTAAGCCCCCGTGTACCCCGTCCCCGTACCTATGCCACGCCCCGCGTCAGGGGCTGTCAATTCGCCACCTCGAGGTCGGGGACGACCTTTCGCAGCTCCTCGGCGGACAGGGCGCCCGCCCGCAGGAGCACCGGCACCTTGCCCGTGACGTCGACGATCGACGACGGGACGTTGCCGGGGGTCGGCCCGCCGTCCAGGTAGACGGAGACGGAGTCGCCGAGCATCTCCTGCGCGGCGTCACAGTCCTCGGGGGCCGGGTGGCCGGTCAGGTTCGCGGAGGAGACGGCCATCGGACCGACCTCGGTCAGCAGCTCGATGGCGACCGGGTGCAGCGGCATGCGTACGGCGACCGTGCCACGGGTGTCCCCCAGGTCCCACTGGAGGGACGGCTGGTGCTTGGCGACGAGCGTGAGCGCGCCGGGCCAGAACGCGTCGACGAGCTCCCAGGCCATCTCGGAGAAGTCGGTGACCAGGCCGTGCAGCGTGTTCGGGGAGCCGATGAGGACGGGCGTGGGCATGTTCCGGCCGCGGCCCTTGGCCTCCAGCAGGTCGGTCACGGCCTCCGAGCTGAACGCGTCGGCGCCGATCCCGTACACGGTGTCGGTCGGCAGCACCACGAGCTCGCCGCGGCGGACGGCGGACGCGGCCTCGCGCAGACCCGTCGAGCGGTCGGTCGCGTCGTTGGTGTCGTATCGCCGTGCCATATCAGCAAGCCTCCTCGAACACGCGGGCCCCGTTGGCCGCGCATCTAACGATTTCCACGTCGTCCACACAAGAAGTCGCCGCTGTCATGGCGTCGCCCTGCGGGCGGTCGCGAACCGCGGCCGGTTGTTGAGGTCGGGGTGGTCCGCGGCGTCGGCCCAGCCCCGCTCCTCGGTGAAGATCCACGGCACCTGGCCGCCCTGGGTGTCGGCGTGCTCGATGACGACGACACCGCCGGGCCGCAGCAGCCGGTGCGCGGTGCGCTCCAGACCGCGGATGAGGTCGAGGCCGTCCTCCCCCGAGAACAGGGCGAGTTCGGGATCGTGGTCCCGGGCCTCCGGAGCGACGTACTCCCATTCGGTCAGCGGGATGTACGGCGGGTTGGAGATGACGAGGTCGACCTGCCCGTCGAGGTCGCGGAACGCGTCCAGGGCGTTGCCCTGCCGCAGGTCGACCCTGGATCCCTCGACGTTCTTACGGGTCCACCGCAGGGCGTCCTCGGACAGTTCGACGGCGTGGACGCGCGAGCGCGGCACCTCCTGCGCGAGGGCGAGCGCGATCGCGCCCGAGCCGGTGCACAGGTCGACGATCAGCGGCTCGACGACGTCCATCGCGCGTACGGCGTCTATGGCCCAGCCGACCACGGACTCCGTCTCGGGCCGGGGCACGAACACGCCCGGCCCGACCTGGAGTTCCAGATAGCGGAAGTAGGCCCGCCCGGTGATGTGCTGGAGCGGCTCGCGGGCCTCGCGGCGCGCGATCACCTCCCAGTACCGGGCGTCGAAGTCCGCGTCCTTGACGGTGTGCAGCTCGCCCCGCTTCACGCCGTGCACGAACGCGGCGAGTTCCTCGGCGTCGTTGCGCGGCGAGGGCACGCCGGCGTCGGCCAGCCGCTGGGTGGCCTGGGCCACTTCCGCGAGCAGCACGCCGCGGGGGTTTGGGGGTCGCCCCCCAAGATGTTGCTGCACGCTGGTCCTCCGGGAGCTGTGCTGTTGTCCGTCGAGCGGATGTGTACTGCGCTGGGTACTTCTGCGTACGTCTGCGTACTTCTACGTGCCTTACGCCGCGGCGAGCTTGGCGGCCGAGTCCGCGTCGACGCACGCCTGGATCACCGCGTCCAGATCCCCGTCGAGCACCTGGTCCAAGTTGTACGCCTTGAAGCCGACCCGGTGGTCCGAGATGCGGTTCTCCGGGAAGTTGTACGTACGGATCTTCTCGGAGCGGTCGACGGTACGGACCTGGCTGCGGCGGGCGTCCGCGGCCTCCCGCTCCGCCTCCTCCTGTGCCGCGGCGAGCAGCCTGGAGCGCAGGATACGCATCGCCTGCTCCTTGTTCTGCAGCTGGCTCTTCTCGTTCTGGCAGGAGGCGACGACTCCGGTGGGAATGTGCGTGATGCGCACGGCGGAGTCGGTGGTGTTGACGGACTGGCCGCCGGGCCCGGAGGAGCGGTAGACGTCGATCCGCAGGTCGTTCGCGTGGATCTCGACGTCGACCTCCTCGGCCTCGGGCGTGACCAGCACACCGGCGGCGGAGGTGTGGATACGGCCCTGCGACTCGGTCGAGGGCACCCGCTGCACGCGGTGCACCCCGCCCTCGTACTTCATCCGGGCCCAGACACCCTGGCCGGGCTCGGTGGCGCCCTGGCCGCCCTTGGTCTTCACGGCGACCTGGACGTCCTTGTAACCGCCCAGCTCGGACTCCGTGGAGTCGATGATCTCGGTCTTCCAGCCGACGCGCTCGGCGTACCGGAGATACATGCGCAGCAGGTCACCGGCGAACAGGGCCGACTCGTCGCCGCCCGCGCCCGCCTTGATCTCCAGGATGACGTCCTTGTCGTCGCTGGGGTCGCGCGGGACGAGGAGCAGCCGCAGCTTCTCCGTCAGTTCCTCGCGCTGCTTCTCCAGCTCCTTGACCTCGGCCGCGAAGTCCGGGTCGTCGGCGACGAACTCCTTCGCCGTCTCGATGTCGTCCCCGGTCTGCTTCCAGGAGCGGTACATCGCGACGATCGGGGTGAGCTCGGCGTAGCGCTTGTTGAGCTTGCGCGCGTTGGCCTGGTCGGCGTGGACCGACGGGTCAGCGAGCTTCTTCTCCAGATCGGCGTGCTCACCGATCAGTTCCTCGACCGCCTCGAACATCTCCGGCTCCAATGGACTGTCCCCCGCTCCATGACGGGCGCGGGGACGTAGGTACTACGACGAATGGGGGCTGCACCGCAAAGCGCCGGTCCCAGCGCCCCCTGGACGGAGGCACCGAAGACCGGCGCTGTGGGCTCGCTACTTGTTGTCAGCGGCAGCCTTGGCCTTGCCGAAGCGGGCCTCGAAGCGGGCCACGCGGCCACCGGTGTCGAGGATCTTCTGCTTGCCCGTGTAGAACGGGTGGCACTCGGAGCAGACCTCGGCGCGGACGGTGCCGCTGGAGATCGTGCTGCGGGTGGTGAACGACGCGCCACAGGTGCAGCTGACCTGCGTCTCGACGTACTCGGGGTGGATGTCGCGCTTCAAGGTGTCTCCTAGTTTCGGGAGGGCGCCGGGTCGCTGCCGCGGGCTGCGGAGCGTGAACCGGGGCCGACGTACCAGTCTGCCAGGACTGGGGCCATCCCCCAAAACCGGGGGTTCGCGTTGTGTATTCCCCGCGGGCCCGGTGGGGGTTGCTCGCGCAGTTCCCCGCGCCCCTGAAAGGCGGGGCTGCGCCCCTGCCTTTCATCTTTTAGGGGCGCGGGGAACTGCGCGACAAGCCCCCACCGGCCCGCAGCCAACAAAACCGCCCCCCGCGGAGCGCCTAGCTCACGACACCCTTCGCGTCACCCGTAGCCGCCCCCTTGGTCGCCGACTTCGGGATCGGGCGGTCGTTCTTGAGGGCGTCCCAGACCTGCTGGGACTTGGCCTTGAGGACAAGCACGCGGTTGCCGTCGGCCGGGTCGTACTGGACCGGCATCGTCACCATGTTCATGTTGGACGGGCTGATGCCCTTGAGGCCGTTGGCGAACGAGGCCAGATCCTTGACCGAGTCGAGGTCGGTGTCGGTGGTGACGGTCTTCGTCGCGGTGTCCGCGAGGTCGAACAGCTTCTTCGGGCTGGTCAGTACGCCGATGTCCTTGACCTGCTCGACCAGGGCCTTGATGAACGCCTGCTGGAGCTGGATCCGGCCGAGGTCGGAGCCGTCGCCGACACCGTGCCGGGTGCGGACCAGACCGAGCGCCTGCTTGCCGGTGAGCTGGTGCGTGCCGGCCTTCAGATTGAGGTGACTCTCCTCGTCCCGGATGCTCTTGGTCGTGGTGACCTTCACGCCGCCGAGTTCGTCGATGAGCTTCTGGAAGCCGCTGAAGTCGACCTCGATGTAGTGGTCCATGCGGATGCCGGTCATCGACTCGACGGTCTTCACGGCACAGGCGGCGCCACCGGTCGAGTACGCGGAGTTGAACATCACCTGGGACCCGGCGTCGTGCTCGACGCCCTTGCTGTCGGTGCACCCGGGCCGGTCCACGAGGGTGTCGCGGGGTATGGAGACCACGCTGGCCTTCTTGTGGCCCTCGTAGACGTGCACGATCATCGCGGTGTCCGAGCGGGCACTGCCGTCGTCGACGCCGCCGCCCAGCTCCTTGTTGCCGCCGGAACGGGTGTCGGAGCCGAGTACGAGGATGTCCTGGGAGCCGTTGTCGACGTCCAGGGGCCGGTCGGTGCCGAGTGCCTGGTTGATGTCGACGCTCTTGATGTTGTCGTTGAGCTTGAAGTACATGAACCCGAGGCCGGTACCGCCCAGCACGACGACGCCCGCGGCGGCCCAGGCCGTGATGACGAGCGCCTTGTGGCGCGTGCTCCGCGGCTTGCGGCGGCTGCCCTTGCCTCGACGGCGCGGGGCGCTCGAACCGGAATCCTCCGATGTGCCGGGTTCCGGCATGCTCTCGGCAGACATGTGCTCCTCAGTCCTCGTACGTTCGGTTACCCCCTGCGGTCAGGGCCAGGCGTGGTCATCTGCCGCGACGTCTCTGTCAGGACCCGTCCGGTCAGACGTTGAAACCGGAAAAAGGGTTGCACGACGCGCTGTGACCGCGCTGTGGATCAACGGACACGCTGGGTGAGGGGCTGGACGGACCGTCGAGCGCTCACCTGCGCTTTCGATGGCGGACGGCGTGCTTCCGCGGGCGCGTGGCGCTCCTCACATCTGTGGCGAAGGTCTCTTCACCGCCCATTTCACCGGGACTCCGGCAACTCGAAAAAGGCCGACACGACGGTCGATACGAAGGCCAACGCGAAGGCCAACGCGAAGGGCCACCCCGTTGCGTACAAGGGGTGGCCCTTCGCGGTACCGGCCTGGCCGGCTGTGCTGCCTCAGTCGTTGCCGTTGCCCGGCATCGGCGTCGTCTTCTGGATCTGCAGCAGGAACTCGGCGTTCGACTTCGTCTGCTTCATCTTGTCCAGGAGCAGCTCGATCGCCTGCTGCTGGTCGAGCGCGTGCAGCACTCGGCGCAGCTTCCAGGTGATCGCCAACTCGTCGCTGCCGAGCAGGATCTCTTCCTTACGCGTACCGGACGCGTCGACGTCCACCGCGGGGAAGATGCGCTTGTCGGCGAGCTTCCGGTCGAGCTTGAGCTCGGCGTTGCCGGTGCCCTTGAACTCCTCGAAGATGACCTCGTCCATGCGCGAGCCGGTGTCGACGAGCGCGGTGGCCAGGATGGTCAGCGAGCCGCCGTCCTCGATGTTGCGCGCGGCACCGAAGAAGCGCTTCGGCGGGTAGAGCGCGGTCGAGTCGACACCACCGGACAGGATGCGGCCGGAGGCCGGGGCGGCGAGATTGTACGCACGGCCCAGACGCGTGATCGAGTCGAGCAGTACGACGACGTCGTGACCCAGCTCCACCAGACGCTTGGCACGCTCGATGGCGAGCTCGGCGACGGTGGTGTGGTCCTCGGCCGGACGGTCGAAGGTCGAGGAGATGACCTCGCCCTTCACCGACCTCTGCATGTCGGTGACTTCTTCCGGACGCTCGTCGACCAGGACGACCATCAGGTGGCACTCGGGGTTGTTGTGCGTGATCGCGTTGGCGATCGCCTGCATGATCATGGTCTTGCCGGTCTTCGGCGGGGCCACGATCAGACCGCGCTGGCCCTTACCGATCGGCGCGACGAGGTCGATGATGCGGGTGGTCAGCACGCCCGGGTCGGTCTCCAGGCGGAGCCGGTCCTGCGGGTAAAGGGGCGTCAGCTTGTTGAACTCCGGGCGGCCACGGCCGGATTCGGCGGCCATGCCGTTCGCGGAGTCGAGGCGGACCAGCGCGTTGAACTTCTCGCGACGCTCGCCGTCCTTGGGCTGACGGACCGCGCCGGTGACGTGGTCACCCTTGCGCAGACCGTTCTTGCGGACCTGGGCGAGGGAGACGTACACGTCGTTCGGGCCGGGCAGGTAGCCCGACGTGCGAATGAACGCGTAGTTGTCGAGGATGTCCAGGATGCCCGCGACGGGGATCAGGACATCGTCGTCGGCGAGCTGCGGCTCGTTGGCACCGAACTCGTCGCGGCCGCGACGGCCACGGCGGTCCCGGTAACGGCCGCGGCGGCCGCGGCGGCCACCCTCGAAGTCGTCGTCGTCCTGGGGCCCGTTGTCACGCTGGCGGTCCTGACGGTCCTGACGACCGCCGCCCTGCTGCTGGCCGCCCTGACGGTCCTGGCGGTCCTGGCGCTGCTGGTTGCCGCCGCCCTGGCCGCCGCCCTGCTGCTCGTCGCCCTTGCCACGGCGGTCGCGGTCGCGGCCTCCACGGTCACGGTCGCCGCGGTCACGGCGGTCGCGACGGCCCTGACGGCCCTCGCCGCCGTCACCGGCGTCGCTCTTGGCCTCGCCCTGGGACTGGGCGGGCGTCTCGGCCTTCGGCTCGCTCTTCGCCTCGGCGGTGACCGTCTCGGGGCTGCCGGCCTCGGCGGTCGCGCGGCGCCGGCGGCGCTCGGCCGGGGCGTCGTCACTCGCCGGCTGGCCGGGGATCTCGATCTGCTGCTGTGCCACGGCCTTCTCGGCCTTGGCCTCCGCCTTCTTGTCGGCGGGAGCGGCGTCGTCGCCCGTACGGGCCTTCGAGGTGGCCCGGCGCTTCGGCTTGGTCTCGGTGGCGGTCTCGGCCTTGGCCGGAGCACCCCCGCCCGCCTGCGCCTCCTTGATGACCTCGATCAGCTGGCTCTTGCGCATCCGCGCGGTGCCCCTGATGCCGAGGCCGGATGCGACCTGCTGCAGCTCGGCCAGCACCATGCCCTCGAGGCCGGTACCGCGGCGCCGACGGGAGCCGGCACCGGTGGCAGGCGCGGAGGCGTCCGTGGCGGGCGCGGCAGCGGTCTCCTCGACACGTGCGCCCATCAGATCGGTGGTGTCGCTCACGAAGGGTCCTTCCCTGGAGCGGACGTCGGCCTGTCTGGCTCGGCGACCGGTTGTGCTGTCCGACAGTGGTCCTTGCTGTGTGGACCGTGCCGGGGCGGTGGTCCGCCAAAAGGCGGAGGGAATTTCTGGGATGGCGATTCCCGGGGCCGGGGCACTGAGGTTCCGTGTCCATCGGCTCGGTCACGCCGGTTCCGGAGCGTGCTCAGCACCGCTCAGCGCGTAGCACCCAATGCATGGCACAAAGCAGTTTGGGGGGCTCCCGGAAGAATGGTTGTCCCGGACGGGGACGTGAAGCACCTCGCCATGGTGGGGTCGGGTGCAGACTTGAGGTTAACACTACCGGATCCAACAAACATTCCCCCTCTCGAAATCCGGCGACCGTGTGTCACGGAGCAAGCGGCAGCACGCTCGCCCCCGTGGCGTCGAGGCCCAGCCGGTTGGCCGCCCAGCCCTCGCCCGCCAGTCGTGCGACCTTGTCGGCCGCGGTGTCGGCGGCGAGCGCGAGCACGGTGGGCCCGGCGCCGGAGATCACCGCGGGAATTCCGTCGGCCCGCAGCCGCTCCACCAGAGCCGCGCTCTCCGGCATGGCCGGGGCGCGGTACTCCTGGTGCAGTCGGTCCTCGGTGGCGGGCAGCAGCAGCTCGGGGCGCCTGGTCAGGGCCTCGACAAGCAGTGCGGCGCGGCCCGCGTTGGCTGCGGCGTCCACATGCGGAACGGCGCGCGGGAGCAGTCCCCGGGCGGTCTCGGTGAGGACCGGCTTCGCCGGTACGAAAACCACCGGAACGATGGAATCGGCGGGTTCCATCCTGATGGCGCGGGCCGATCCGCCCTCCATCCAGGACAGTGTGAAACCGCCGAGCAGACAGGCCGCGACGTTGTCGGGGTGGCCCTCGATCTCCGTCGCGAGCTCCAGAAGTGCCTCGTCGTCGAGCTTGCTGTCGCCGCCTATGGTCACTGCGCGTGCAGCGACGATGCCCGCGCAGATGGCGGCGGACGAGGAGCCGAGGCCCCTGCCGTGCGGGATGCGGTTGGCGCAGACGATCTCAAGGCCGCGCGGCTGTCCGCCGAGCAGATCGAAGGCGGTGCGCAGGGAGCGTACGAGCAGGTGGCTCTCGTCGCGTGGGAGTGTTTCGCTGCCCTCGCCTGCGATGTCGATGTTCAGTCCGGAGTCGGCCACCCGGACGACCACGTCGTCGTACAGCCCCAGTGACAGACCGAAGGCGTCGAAGCCCGGGCCGAGGTTGGCACTGGTGGCGGGGACGCGCACCCGGACGGCGGCGGCGCGGAACGCTGGACCGGCCATCGCTCGATGACTCTCCTTGAGCTTGAGCTGCGAGATTGTCGAAATCCTGCGAGACATACGGAAAATGCGGAAGACCCAAAGGCCGCAGGGACGGCGCGGCACCGCGGCATATGCGGCGGGCGGGTTCGGTACAGCCTATCGAAGGAAGGTTCTGTGGCGACATAGGGCGCACAGGAGGCGCACGATGCGTGTCGTAAGCCCCCCGTGCACCCCCCCTTTCTTTTAAAGCTCGGTTCGCCTCCGGGGCGCAGAAGCCTGTGTCGAGAGTCCGACCGTGCTCGACCCTCCTTCGTCGGGCGCTCCGCGCGCTCGGACTCTCGACACAGGCGCGCCCCTTCGGCTCACTCGCTGTTGGTGGGCCGGTGTTGGTGTCGGGCTACGCCAGGCCGAGACGTTCTGCGGCCGTTGCCGCGTCGACCGGGACCGTGACCGGCTGCGGTGCTCCCGCGACGGCCCAGTCCGGGTCCTTGAGGCCGTTTCCGGTCACCGTGCAGACGATGCGCTGGCCCGGGTCGACCTTGCCCTGCTCGGCGGCCTTGAGCAGACCGGCGACCGAGGCCGCGGAGGCGGGCTCGACGAAGACGCCCTCCTGAGCGGCCAACAGGCGGTAGGCGCGCAGGATCTCACGGTCCGTCACCTCGTCGATGAAGCCGCCCGACTCGTCCCGCGCGGCTAGCGCGAACTTCCACGAGGCCGGGTTGCCGATACGGATCGCGGTGGCGATCGTCGAGGGGTCCTTGACGACCTCGCCGCGCACGATGGGCGCGGAACCGGACGCCTGGAAGCCCCACATGCGCGGGGTCTGCTCGGCGATCCCGTCGGCGGCGTACTCGGTGTACCCCTTCCAGTACGCGGTGATGTTGCCCGCGTTGCCCACCGGAAGGACGTGGATGTCGGGGGCGTCGCCCAGCATGTCCACGATCTCGAAGGCGGCGGTCTTCTGCCCCTCGATACGCACCGGGTTCACCGAATTGACCAGCGCCACCGGGTAGTTGTCGGAGAGGCTGCGCGCCAGCGTGAGGCAGTCGTCGAAGTTTCCGTCGACCTGGAGGATCTTCGCGCCGTGCACGAGGGCCTGGCCCATCTTGCCGAGCGCGATCTTGCCCTGGGGGACGAGAACGGCACAGACCATTCCGGCCCGTACGGCATACGCAGCGGCGGACGCCGACGTGTTGCCCGTCGAGGCACAGATGACGGCCTTCGCACCCTCCTCCTTGGCCCGCGTGATGGCCATGGTCATGCCGCGGTCCTTGAAGGACCCGGTGGGGTTCGCACCCTCGACCTTGAGGTGGACCTCGCAGCCCGTGCGCTCGGAGAGCACCTGCGCCGGCACGAGCGGCGTACCGCCCTCGCGCAGCGTCACGACCGACGTGGAGTCGGATACCGGCAGCCGGTCCCGGTACTCCTCGATGATTCCGCGCCACTGGTGGGTCATTGCTCGTTACTCTCCTTCAACCCGCATGATGCTGGCGACACCCCGCACGGTGTCGAGGTTGCGCAACGCCTCGACGGTCCCGTTGAGGGACGCGTCGGACGCGCGGTGCGTGACGACGACGAGAGAGGCCTCGCCGCCTCCGTCCTGTCGGCCTTGCTGCCGAACGGTATCGATCGAGACACCGTGCTCGGCGAAAACGGTCGCAACCTGGGCGAGAACACCCGGTTTGTCCGCCACATCGAGGCTGATGTGATAGCGGGTCACGACCTCACCCATGGGGCTCACGGGCAGCTGGGTGTACGCCGAGTCGCCGGGCCCGGTCGCGCCGCTGAGCTTGTTGCGGCAGACCGCGACCAGGTCGCCGAGGACGGCAGAGGCGGTCGGCGCACCACCGGCGCCCGGCCCGTAGAACATGAGCTGCCCGGCGGCGTCCGACTCGACGAACACGGCGTTGTACGCGCCGCGCACGGAGGCGAGGGGGTGGCTCAGCGGAATCATGGCGGGGTGCACGCGCGCGGTGACCGATCCCCCGTCGGCGGCCCGCTCGCAGATGGCGAGCAGCTTGATGGTGCAGCCCATCCGCGTCGCCGAGGCGAAGTCGGCGGCGGTGACCTCGGTCATGCCCTCGCGGTAGACGTCGTCGAGACGCACGCGCGTGTGGAAGGCAATCCCGGCGAGGATGGCGGCCTTGGCGGCGGCGTCGAAGCCCTCGACGTCGGCGGTGGGGTCGGCCTCGGCGTATCCGAGCGCGGTGGCCTCGTCGAGGGCTTCCTGGTACCCGGCGCCGGTCGAGTCCATCTTGTCGAGGATGAAGTTCGTCGTGCCGTTGACGATGCCGAGCACGCGGTTGACCTTGTCGCCGGCGAGGGACTCGCGCAGCGGGCGGATCAGCGGGATGGCACCGGCGACGGCAGCCTCGTAATAGAGGTCCCTGCCCTGTTCCTCGGCGAGGGCGTGCAGCGCGGCACCGTCCTGGGCGAGGAGCGCCTTGTTGGCGGAGACGACGGACGCGCCGTGCTCGAAGGCGGTGGTGATGAGGGCCCGCGCGGGCTCGATGCCGCCGATGACCTCGACGACCACGTCGATGTCCCCGCGTTTGACGAGCGCGGTGGCGTCGGTCGTGACGAGGGCGGGGTCGATGCCCTCGCGCACCTTGGAGGGCCGCCGCACGGCGACACCGGCAAGCTCGACGGGAGCACCGATCCTGGCGGCGAGATCGTCGGCGTGCGTCGTCATGATGCGCGCCACCTCTGAGCCGACAACCCCACAGCCCAGCAGCGCCACCTTCAGCGGACGCGTACGCATCATCCGACCTCGTTTCCTCATACCGTCACGGTGGGACCAGTCTCACTCACCGGACGGGGGTTTCTATCCCTCGTCCGGATCGTGAGATGTCTATTTCATTTGCGCGAGGGCGGCAGACGGGAGATCTTCCGCCCCGCTCAGCATTGTGCCGTCATTCCTGTCAGCCGACGTCGAGACGCAGGAGGTCCTCCTCCGTCTCGCGGCGGACGATCACGCGCGCCTCGCCGTCCCGGACCGCTACGACCGGCGGGCGCAGGGCGTGGTTGTAGTTGCTCGCCATCGAGCGGCAGTACGCGCCGGTGGCGGGCACCGCGATGAGGTCGCCGGGCGCGAGGTCGGAGGGCAGGAAGGCGTCCTTCACGACGATGTCGCCGCTCTCGCAGTGCTTGCCGACGACGCGTACGAGCATGGGTTCGGCGTCGCTCGTACGGGAGACGAGGGCGACGCTGTACTCGGCGTCGTACAGCGCGGTGCGGATGTTGTCGGACATGCCGCCGTCGACGGAGACGTACGTACGCAGTCCTTCGAGGGGCTTGATGGTGCCGACCTCGTAGAGCGTGAAGGCGGTCGGGCCCACGATGGCGCGCCCGGGCTCGACCGAGATCCGGGGCGTCCGCAGCTTGGCGGCCTCGCACTCGCGCGTGACGATCTCGCCGAGCGCCTTGGCGATCTCGTGCGGCTCGCGCGGGTCGTCGTCGCTGGTGTAAGCGATGCCGAGGCCACCACCGAGGTCGATCTCGGGAAGCTCGACACCGTGCTCGTCACGGACGGCGGCAAGGAGAGCCACGACACGACGGGCAGCGACTTCGAACCCCGCCATGTCGAAGATCTGCGACCCGATGTGGGAGTGGATGCCGATCAGTTCGAGCCCGTCGAGGGTCAGCGCGCGCCGTACGGCCTCGGCGGCCTGTCCGTCCGCGAGCGCGATGCCGAACTTCTGGTCCTCGTGCGCGGTGGCGATGAACTCGTGCGTGTGGGCCTCGACGCCGACGGTGACGCGGATCTGCACGCGCTGCCGCGTGCCGAGCGACTGGGCGATATGGGCAACGCGCACGATCTCCTGGAAGGAGTCGAGAACGATCCGCCCGACACCGGCCTCGATGGCCTGAGTGATCTCGTCCGTCGACTTGTTGTTGCCGTGGAAGGCGATCCGGTCGGCGGGCATCCCGGCGGAGAGGGCGGTGGTGAGCTCGCCGCCGGAGCAGACGTCGAGGTTGAGCCCCTCCTCGTGCAGCCAGCGCACGATGGCGCGGGACAGGAACGCCTTCCCGGCATAGAACACGTCGGCGTCATGCCCGAAGGCGGTACGCCAGGCGCGGGCGCGTGCCCGGAAGTCGGTCTCGTCGACGAAGTAGGCGGGCGTGCCGAACTCCTCGGCGAGCGCGGCGACGCCGATCCCCCCGACGCTGACCTCACCGGTGTCCGTACGCGTGACGGTCTGGGCCCAGACCTTCGGGTCGAGGGCGTTCAGGTCGGCGGGCGGGGCGGAGTAGTGGCCTTCGGGCCAGACATCGGCGTGACGGGGCCCGGCGGGGTGTGCGGAACGGCTCATGTCTGTATGGGCTTTCTCAGAGATTCTGGAGACATCTTCTGGAGACAACTAGAGATGTTCTGGGGCGTCGATGCCGAGCAGGGACAGGCCGCCGGCCAGCACCGTCCCGGCGGCTTCGGCAAGCGCGAGCCGGGCGCGGTGGGCGGCCGAGGGTTTCTCGTCACCCAGCGGAAGCACGGTGTGCTGGACGGCGAGCATCGCGTCGGCGGTGGTGACGAGGTGCCGGGCGAGACGGTCGGGCGCGCGGTGGCGGGCCGCGGTGGCGAGGATGTGGGGGTGGGCGGCGAGGGCGTCGACGAGGAGTGTCGCGTTGCCCTGTACGTCGCCGGGGGCGCTGGTGAAGCCGAGGGCGGCGGCGTTGCGGCTGAGGGCCCGGGTGCGGGCGTGGGCGTACCGGACCCTGAAGAGCGGGTTGGTCTCCCGCTGGACGAGGTGGTCCGCGGTGATGCGGGGGTGGTCGTGCGAAGCGGGGTGCAACAGCGCCCAGCGGGCGGCGTCGCGGCCGAGCGGGGTGGGGTCCTGGCCGGCCGGTACGGGCCGGACGTTGACCTTGAGAGGCACCGGCGCGGTGGGCGTGCCGTGGGCATCGACACTGACACCGAGGACGGCCGCCCAGGTCGGGTCGGGCTCGTCCTCGCAGGACGTACGGACGAGGGCGCCCTGGGAGCGAAGGATCCGAGCGAGGGCCTGAGCGGTGACGGCGGCGCGTACTTCTCGGGGGTGGTGGAGCTGTACGAGTTCCCCGGTGGGCTCGTCGACGAACCCGTACCGCGCGCCGCACCTCAGAATCTCGGCGACAAGGGCCTGCCCCCCGCCGCCGTCGAGGGTGATGTTGAGGAAGCCGGGCCCGGTGATGTCGACGCCGGTCACGCCTTCCGCGTCCGCGAGGTGCGACCGCAGGATCCGGGCGACCTCCTGCGGCGGTCGGCCTGCGGGGCGGGCCAGCTGCAGGGCGACGTTCGTGGCGTAGTCCCCGCGGCCGCCGGGCCCCGGAGGCGCGACCTGCGCCCGCTCCGGCACCGGCGCGACCAGCTCACCCGCGTCCACCGCGCGACGCACTGCACGCAGGACGGTACGGGAGAGCTCGACGGGGGTCACGGGACAAGCGTAGGGGAGGAGGGGGGTGGGTAGGCGAACTGGTTTGGGGGAGGGTCCGGGATGTGGACGGTGGGGGCCTGGGCGGGTCGGGTGCGGGGCTCTTGCGGGGCGGTGGGCTGGCGCGGGGCGGTGGGCTGGCGCGGGCCGGTCGGCTGGCGCGGGCCGGTGGGGGTTGCTGCGCCGGGTCGCCGTTGTGGGATCGGGGACGTGGCGACATATCCGTCCTCGGTCTGGCGCGATGAAGTGGGATCGCATCGCGGGGAGCCCGGCGGGGACGCGCCAGCCGCTGCGGGCGGACACGTCGCCACGCCCCCTGCGGCGGTCGGGCGCCCGCGGGTGGGGGGTGGTGCCGGTCTCGGGCGGTCGACCCAGGCCGTCGCCTCAGCTGCGGGTGCGGCCGGCGCGCTCGGTCTCGCCGGAGCCGTAGATGCTGTCGGCGCCCTCGAAGGAGGCACTGGTGGCCGGAGCCTCCCGCCGCTCAAGCAACTGGCGTACGAGTCGCACGAGTTCGGCGGGCTCGAAGGGCTTGGCAAGGAAGGCGTCGACGCCGACGTCGAGGCCGTTCTCGACCTCGTACTGGTTGCAGGCGCTGACGATGGCGAGGGGGAGGTTACGGGTCCGAGGGTCGGCGCGGAGCCGGGCGGCCGTACGCAATCCGTCGAGCCGGGGCATGACCACGTCGAGGGTGACCACATCGGGCCGGACCTGGTGGATGACGTCCAGACACTCGACACCGTCGGCCGCGGTCACGACCTCGAGACCCTCCAGCTCGAGATTGACCCTGATCAGTTGCCGGATGACCTTGTTGTCGTCCACAACAAGCACCCGACCCGACGCGCCTGGCACAACTCGAGAGTAGGTCGGCACGTGGGGCCGCGTCCGGCTTTTCCCCACTTCCACCCCGCGCGAGCGACCCCGAACCCGCCCGTAACCCACCCGCCGCCCAAGATCGGAACGACCCCCGACACCCCCTCCCCCACCCCCAAAACCCGTTCATGACGACCCCGAAAGAGCTGGTAGGGTTCTACCCGTCGCCGCAAAAACCGCGCCCGACACGCCCCCGTAGCTCAGGGGATAGAGCAACGGCCTCCGGAGCCGTGTGCGCAGGTTCGAATCCTGCCGGGGGCACTTCGCTTCAACCAGCCAGATCATGAGGCTGACCAGCGCATGTGCCGAGTATGAAGAGCGGGAACCAGTCTCACTGGGTCCCGCTCTTTGTCGTTGGTACGCACTGATCGCGATAGGGCTGCTGAGCGATCAACTCACGCCCCGCAGCTCAGGCTGAACGCAGGTCCCCTTCCGATGGCCACTCGGGCAGAGATCCGCGCGCCGGTTCCCTGCGGTGCAGCTCACGCGCGCGAGCCACAGCACCCCCTGCCTCGGCCAGAGCCTGCGCTGGCGACCAGATGCGGAAGCCCTGGAATAGCCCAGCAATCTGATCGGATTTGTTGAGCAGCTTCCGCTCATGGGTAATGAAGGCCCGACCGCCGTACCGAATCGCTGTCGCGACGTGCATGGCATCGCGGATGTGGTTCTTCCGACAGGTGGACCTGTCCGCTCCCGGGAAGAGGGTGGAAAAGACGACTTCATCGCGAGCAACGTCCTCATCACTGCCAAGGACACAGTGGTCCAACCGCGAGTGGTCCAGGACCATGGGTCCGAACGATTCAGCGTACGACGCGCTTGCCTCAGTAAGAGCCGCCCACTTCTCCTCGGGTGCAGCGGCCAGCTCCGTATCCATAGCATCGGTCCGTCGCAGGCTGATCCAGTTCGCCTCGTGAAGCTTGCGTAGAAGAACGGATGCGGCATCCGGGGCATCGAGAATGTGCGTGTCGATGAAGAACACCAGTGAGGTGAGGTTCCAAGCAGGCAAGGACTGCATAGTCATGAGGGGGAACTCTACGACGGACGGCGGACAGTGCGCCCCCGGGCGGCGGGGACGTCCAACGACCCCACCGCCTACAGGCCGGTCTATTGGCCTTCCTTCTCCGGCCAGTTGAGTTCCTTTTCGATCTTCTTGTTCATGGCCTCCTCCTGGCCGTAGATGCACCCCTCGTAGACGCGGTGGATCACCTCGGGCGAGTTGCCGACCCGACGGGCGACTTCGGCCACGGGCACGCCGGCGTTCAGCCACGTCGTGATGCAGGTGTGCCGCAGGTCGTACGGCCGCCCTCCGAGGATGGACGCTTGAAGGTCCGGCGGGAGCGCGTACTCCCGAGCATCCCGCCAGACGCGCCAATAGGTACTGCTGCCCACGAGACCGCCCCGCTCATTCGTGAAGAGCCGCCCGTCCTTGGCCGTGCCGAACTCCTTCAGGTGGGCGCGGAGCATGGCCACGAGCGGCGGGGGGATCGGGACTGGTCGGTCTTCCTTGGCCTCTCTCGATTTCAGGCCGCGCTTGTCGTGGCGTTCTCCGCTGTCTGTCCACTGCTTGCCCGACACGGGGTGTGTGTCACGAAGGGTCAGAACGCCCCACCCCTTCTCCGGCAGGAAGCAATCAGCCTTGCTGAGGCCTACAGCCTCACTCGGGCGGAGTCCGGCGAAGTACATGACCGCGTAGAAGCCCACCAGGCGTCGGCCCTTCTTGCGGTCCCATGTCCCGACGTACGAGACGGAGGCGAGGAGTTGAGCAGCCTGCGTCTTGTTCACGAGAACGCGGGGGTCCACACGGTCCGATGAAGCACTCTTCACCCTCTTGATAGCGGTGAGCGGGTTCTCCGTCAGAAGCTTGCGCTCGATGGCGTATTCAACGGCGGTGTTGAGTGCACGCCGACGCCGACGGGAGGTCTCCCCCGCCGCGGGTGAACCATCCAGTTTGAAGGAGATCCGATACTGAACATCGCGAAGAATCTTCGGGTCTTCCAGCGAGGAGACGAGAAGCGATTTCTTGGATATCCACCCGTAGGCGTCCTCAAGTTCCTCCGGCGGGTCAAGTTCGGCGTTTTTAGGAATGACCGCCCATCGGAAAGCAAGACGCAACTCTTCCGGTGACGGGATTTTCTGTTCCTGCTCCACCAGGGCCAGCGTCACCGCGGCGAGCCCGTCGGCGATGCCCTCACGGGTCTTGGCCGCGGCGGTCGGCCAGCGCATCGCCATGTACTCGCGACAGAACACGAACCAGGGCAGTTCCTCACGGGCTTGCTCAGCACTGGCCTCGGCTCGCGCCTCGGATTCAGGCAGGCCGTCTGTGATGCGGAATGCCTCGCCACGACGCATTGCCTGCCACAGTTCAGATCTACGACTATCCGCGAGAGCCACCGTGGCGAAGGTGGCGCTACTGACCTTCCCTCCGACTTTCCAACGCAGTTGGTGAGGACGGGTCTTGCTCTGCGCCTTGGACACCTTCCACAGGCGGACATCGAGAGAGAACCCGTCCGGGGCCGAGCTGTTGTTCTGCTCGGCCCCACTTTCGGCGCCCTTCGTCACGCACTCTCCTCCAACATCTGGAGCCACCGGCTCAGTTCGGACCGCCGGATTCGCACCGCGCCGTTCGGGAGTTTGATGGACTTCGGTCCCTTCTTGTACTGCCGCCAGCGGTAGAACGTCGCTCGCGGTACGCCTATCTCTTCGATCACTTCGGGGATGGTGAGCATCTCGTCGCGGGGCTTGGCCACGACTCCTCCTCAGGCAGAGGGCAAGGGAAGGTGGTGGGACCAGCCGAGAGCCGCCACAGAAACCACGAAATACACAGAAACCCTGGATCGGTGGGCTGACCTGCTGTGATGCCGCGCAGTGCTGGATGCCACAAAAATCGCGGAAAGCTCCACAAAAATAGGCAGCCGGACCCGTGCGGCCGGTGCCCGGTTATTTCTGTGGCTTCTCGGTTCGTTTCTGTGGCAGCGCACTGCAGGCCCCTGACAGGGCCGTCTGTGCTGCTCAGGGGCTTGCCGGGGGTATTTCTGTGATTCTGTGGTTTCTGTGGCGGGGGTCAGGCGGTCGGGTTGGTCAGGCGAGGGTGGACCAGGTAGCGGGGGGAGGGCGGTCGGCCGCGTCCTCCGGGGCGCTGGACGGCTTGGGCGCGCACGTACCCGTGGTCTTCCAACAGCGCCAACACTGGATCCAAGTCGTTGGCGGTGCGGAACTCGGAGCGGGAGAGCTTGACCATCAGGTCGCGCTTGCTGACCTCGCGCCAACCGTGGGTGCGCAGGGCTTCCAGCACGGTTCGGGCCCGTTCCGCGACGCGGTCGGCGCCCATCGAGTCGAACGCGGCGAGGCTGTGGCTGATGAAGTACTCGGCCAGTGCGATCGCGGCGCGCATGGTCGCTTCCGCCACGGGCACCGTGTGCCCTTTGGTGAGGTGTTCGGCGAGGTGGAGCAGGGCGGCCATGCGTGCGGTGGCGCCGACCAGCTTTCCGCCCCAGTCGCCGATCTGCCCCATGATGCCGCCGCGGGCTTCCAGCATCGGTTCCACCCTCGCCTGAAAGGCGGTGAGGGTGGCGACTGCCTCGGGGGTGAGCTGGATGACGGCGGGGTCGGTCCACTCGGCGAGGAACAGCGTCAGGTCCAGGACGTGGCGCCGGTAGGTCTCCATCACCTGCTCGGGGATGGGATCGGGTTCAATCTTGCGGCGGCCGACCAGCGACTCGGGCACGGAGTAGAGGAATCTGCCGAGCAGGCCGCGGCCCTTGAATCCGTCCTGGCGCCCGATGTCGTCCAGTACCTGTGGCTGAACGCACAGGCCCATGGTGAGGGCGGGGTGTTCGATGTATTCCTCGCGGGTCTGCCGGTCGACCTTGAGGCGGTCTCCGGCGTGGCCTTTGAGGAATACGCCCATGTTGGGCTTGCCGGAGTAGCGGCCGGCGATGATGTCGAAGATGTCGCCCTCGGCGGACATGACGGCGATTCGGCCGCCCTGCTCGGCCATGCGTGAGGTGACGGTCTCGGCGGTGGTGTCGTCTGCGAGCAACTGTGGTTTGGCCGGCACGCTGACGCTGTCCGCGGTCTGCGCCAGCGCGATCGCGGTGGCCACCATCTCGTCACGCTCGTCGCCGTTCGCGGTGGCTGCTTTGGAGGTGGCCTTGTCGGCCGCCTCCTTGGCGAGCCGTGCGGTCATCTCGGCTTCCACGATGGCCGGTTGAGTCAGCGTGCGCAGTTGCTGTTCCGCCTCGTACAGCGGGTCGGTGAGCAGGCCGAATACGGCGGACTTCCGGTTGGCGGGCGGCAGGGAGACGACGACGTACAGGTTGGTGGGCTCGCGCCAGTGCCCGCGCACCTGCACCACCGACCGGCCGCCCGCGGCGGTGGCGAGCACCGACAGGGCGACGCAGCCGGCCAGGTCGACTGGGGTCTGTGTCTCTTCGGCGACCGCGGCCACGAACTCCCGCAGCCACCCCGGCAGCGAGCCGATGGGGAAGGCGGTGAGCTTGCGGGGTCCGGCAAGGGGAACGGGGTCCTCCCACACGGGCGCGGGTGGCTCTTCCAGGGCGGACAGTCCGGCCCACATGTCGGGGCTGTCTCCAGGGTGTGCGGTCATGAGACTGCCCTCCCTTCGAAGGGGTCCAACAGCTCCCACAGGGTGCGGTGTTGGGCATGCTGCGGGTCAGGGGTAACGGCAGTGCGGACGCCTTCAGCGATGTCCTGTCGGCTACCCACGGCCGCCCGCGATGGGCGCTGTATGGCGTTCTGACGCTCTTTGAGGGTGTTGGCGTGATTGATGGTCATGCCGCGCCGCTCTCGGCTGTCTGGAGTCCGTTGGTGACCGCGCGGTGGGCGTAGGTTTCGGGGACGCCGACGGAGACGGCCGCGGCGACGATCTGCCATCCGAGAGCGTCCAGTCCGCACGGTCCGGGGCACTGCGCGTGCTGCGCGGCGAGGAACCGGGCGACCCCGAACGCCTGCGAGGCGGCGCCCGATTCGGTGCGGGCACGCACGAGGGCGAGACCGCGGTCCAGGCCGGTGCGCACGTACGGCTCGGTGTGGCGGCATCCGGTGGCAACCGTCCGGTCCCACGTGGCGCGCCCGGGGAGGGAAGAGACCACCTCCCCGCGCGGAGGGGTGGTCTCTTCCCTCACGGCCAGCGCACGGACGGCCGACGGCAGCACGGTCATGGTGCCGGTGCCGGGTCCCAGCCAGCGGGCGTAGGCCATGCGGGACTTGATGTCCACGCCCGGCCGCACCGCGTTGGCCGACTGCATGGCCCCTTGGTAGATCCAGTGCTCCCCGCGGGTGGTCGGCACGGTCCGCGTCGCGGGCAGTACCGATCGGGCCCACGCGAGGGCGTCCGTGTTGTCGAGGTCCACGACCGTCAGGCCGATCCCGCCCGGGTGGTAGGCGACGGCCGCGGCCTGTCGCCACGCAGCGGCCCATGCGGGCGAGGTGATGACGCTCGGGTCGGTGGTTGCGGCGGCCCACGCGTGACATACCGAGGGGCAGTGGCAGGTGCCCGCGTGCTTCATGTTGGGCCGCCCACCGCAGGCGTTCTTGGCGCATGTGCGGCAGTTGCCGAACGGCAGCTTGCCGTCCCGTAGCGGAAGCGTCGGCACACCGGACGCGGCGAGGTTCAGAGCCGCGGTGAGGTGGAGGTTCCCGGCTGGATGCATGCCGTGGGGCGGCATGGTGGTGCGGTCAGGTGTCATGCTGGGGTTCTCCTGTGTTCTGTTGGAGGGACAGGGAGAACCGGGCGGGCGCGGTCTTGTGGTGAGAGGCGCCCGCCCGGGCACGTCTAGAAGGGCGGTTCGTTGCTGTAGCCGTCGGGGGCCCAGGGGTCGCGGCCGGTGCGGCGCCGTCGCAGCCACCGGGGCAGCCGCGGCAGGGGCAGCAGGGTCCAGCGGCGGTTTTCGTTCCAGCACGTGCAGGGGTCCCACTCGGTTCCGGCGTACTCGCCGTTGTGGTCGCCGTAGTCGTACTCGAACCCGCCGTCGCCCTCGCACTCCCGGCAGTTGGGCCGGGGCGTGTCGGTCAGCACCAGCGTCCGGCGCGGCCACCCACCGGTCACCTGGATACGCAGCCGGGGCAGCGCGCGGCGGCTCATGCGGACTTCCTTCCAGCGGTGGGGAGTTCGGGCAGGCCCGCGGTTTCCAGGGCCGCGGGGTCGAAGCCGGGCAGCATGGCGCGGGCGGTGAGCGCGGCGGCGAGCTGTTCGGCGTAGGCGGCGCCGGTGCGTGCCACTTCGATCTGTGTGGTGCCGCGGATGGTTTCGACGCGCTCGATGTGGGCGTGTTCCTGGCGTCGCTCGCTCACGTGCCGCTCGTACGAGACGCGTGTGCGGCGGTCCTGTCGCCAGTACCGGGCGGCGAGCCCGTAGGCGACGGCGGTCGCGAGCACCCACAGCAGCAATGGCAGCGAGATGCCGTCGGCGTAACCGGCCACCCCTGCCAACGCGAGCCCGCCGGAGGCGGCGAACGCGGTTCCGGCGATGACGGGGTCTCCGGCGCGGCCGACGCTCGCGCAGGCGCCGGCCGCCGCGGCTCCGATGGAGAGTGCGGTCATCAACACGGCGTTGCCGAGGGAGTGTTCGGCGCCGTTGGCGTTCCAGATCCGGGCCAGGATCAGCACGGTGGAGGTGGCCAGCGCGGGGGCTGCTTTGGGGGCGATGAGGGCGAGCCAGTGGCGCGCCACGATCTGCTCGTTCACGGCGGTCTCCTACAGGTCCGGGAGCGCGGTGACGAGGGCGCTCATGAGTTCGTTGACGGTGGTGGCGGCGCCGGTGGAGGCGAGGTAGAAGCCGAACATCACGGCGACGAACGCGGAGCCCGCTCCGAGGGTCTTGGAGCGCAGCAGCACGAACAGGACGAAGCCGAAGAGCAGGGCGAGGGAGATGGTCACGGCCATGGCGAATCTCGCTTTCGGGCGAGGTGGAAGGGTTGATACGTTCCGTGGGCCCCGGGGCTGGCAAGTTCGGGGCGTTGACCGGCGACCGCGCCCGCCTAGCGTCTGCGTGATGCGGGGTCCGTCTCATGACGGGCGGTCGCCGGTCGCATGCTCAGCCGGTGCCGGCGCGGTAGATACGGGCCCACCGGTTGTAGAGCCAGCGGCCCACGCGTATGCGCTTGCCGGTGGCCTTGCAGCGGCGGCAGTCCTTGCCGCGCTTGGGCCGTCCCTTGCGGTCGGTCTTGAGTGCGTGGCCCATGCCGCGGCACTTGCGGCAGTTGCCGAACGGCGAGGACGCACACACAGCGACGTAACAGAGTGTTACGCCGAGAATGAGGGTGATAGCGAGCAGGGCAGGGGTCATGGCGGGCCCTCCGGGCGGGTTTCCAGGGTTTCCGCAGGTGGGCCGCTATCCGCTAGCGGCCTGATCACAGCAGGTTTGGGGCGCTAGCGGGGGCGCTAACGTTAGCGGGGTGTGCCGCTAGCGTTAGCGACCCCGGAGGATCAGCCCGCGTCCCGCTTTCCGTCACGCTCCGCAATCGCGGCCGTGATGTGGGCACGCTCGATGCCGCGCCGGTTGACGACCTTGCCGTCCACGCGGCGGCCGACCTGGATGGTGGCGATGCCGTGCGGCTTGAGCGCCGCGGCGAGCGCGTCGGGGTCCCATCCCTCGTAGACGTCCGGGCGCAGTTCGGCGAGCCGGGACACGACCGTCTCGGACCACACCTTGAGTTCCTTGGCCGGGACGACGGCGAGGATGTCGGCGAGCAGGTCGTAGCCGGTGCTGACGCTGGTCTCCGGCTCCTGCCCGAGGGCGTATCCGGCGAGCGTGCCCGCCTTCTCGCGGACCGCGCGGGCCCGCAGCGCGATGCGTTCCGCTTCGACCGCGTCGACGAACACGGACCGCACGATGCGGGCGTCCGCTCCCTCGCCGACGAAGTAGCAGATGCCCTTGTCGGCCCAGCTGAACATGGTGGCCCGCACACCCCGCTTGTACGAGGACGTACCGAGGACCATGTCGTTCTCCAGCTGGCCCATGACCTTCAGGCACCACCGCGCGGACGCGTTCGCGCTGATCCCGGTGGGCAGCGACTTGGCGTCCGGGCGCTGCGTGGCAAGCAGGAGCACGATCCCGGTGGCCGGGCCGCGCTTGACCAGGTCGGTGCAGATCTCCTCGAACTCCCCGCCGTACTTGGGGTGTTCGAACCACTTCTGGCACTCGTCCACCCCGATCACGATCGGGTGCAGACCCAAGCTGGGCTTGTCGGCCAGCTCACTGGTGACCTTCGACTCCGGGCAGATGTCCCGCGGCAGTGAGCGGATCACCTTGGCGCGGCGGCGCAGCTCGCCACGCACCTCGCGCATGTCGGCCAGCGCGTACTCGAAGTCCTCTTCGTCCTCGCCGGCACGGTGCCGGTAGGCGACCGCGTCGCCGACCGGGTCAAGGTCGCCGGTGCCCTTCATGTCGTAGGTGTGCAGCTCCGCCCGCGGGTCCAACGCTGCGATGAGCATCAGCAGCCTGAGCAGGAAGGTCTTGCCCATGCGCGGGATCGCGCCGATGACGCCCGCGATGTACATCAGGGTGATGTTGACCCAGCGTCCGCGCTGGTCGGTGGCGAACGCGGCAGGCTTGAACAGATCCACCGTGCCCGCCTTGGCCAGCGGCCACGCAGGTGCCTTGGTCTTGGACATGTCCTGATCGCCGACCCACAGCACGAGACGCCCGGTGTGCTCATCCGGGACCGCTTCGGGCCACACGCAGCCGAGCGGGCGGCGCAGGCCCGAGGCGAGGCGCTCGCGGCGGTCCATCACGTCCGTGACCGTCACCCCGTACGGGAGGTCACCCTCCGCACGCCAGCCGGGACCGTCCCGGGTGATGGGCGCGGTGAACGCGAACCCGTCCCGACCCTTGCCCTGCGCCTGATTGATCGCGGGAATGCCGAGCGCACCCAGGGCCCGCAGCACGATGTCACTGGTGAGCTTGACCGCGGTGGGCAGCTCCACAGCCTTGTGGATGACCGGAGTATCAGCCTTACGTCCGGCGCCCCCGAGCGCCAGCGTGACCGCACCGACCGACACGGCCTGAAGCCAGTCCGGAGCGAGCACGTAGATAGCCAGCGCGGAGCCGAGCCCGATGAACATCGCCAGCACGGCCACCAGGGTGCGCAGCCGGACCCGACCGTCCCGCTGCCGGGACAGCTTCAGGTACTCGGCTGCGTCCTCGCGCCGGACGGCGGCGAGGCGGACCGGCTCACCCTCGCGGTCGGCCACCCACCGCATCGTGGCGCCCACGAACTTCGCGGCACCGGACGGCGCCTGGAAGGTGAGGCGGGCGGCGTAGACCGGGGAGCGCAGTGCGTGATAGCCGACCGAGTGGGCGTAGTGGCGGGCCACCCACGCCGACGCGGTCCGCAGTTCCGCGAGGGACTTGAGCCAGATGGGAACGACCGACCGGCGGCGGGCGCCTTGCAGGCGACCGAGGTAGCCCGGACCGGCCGCCTTCGCGGTCGGCTGGTCGACCATCACGGGGGCGGTCGGGTCGGCCGACTCGACCGCCGACCGGTCCGGCGCGGAGTCGGCCGACGGGTTGGTGTCGGGTCGGGCGGTCGGGTCGGGCGACTCGCTGCGGGCGGATCGGGCCTTGTCGAGGTCGACCACCTCGCCCCCGGACGGGGCGGTCGGGTCGGCCATCTCGGCTTCCAGCCGGTTGAACAGTTCGTTGTCGTCATCGGGGTGATTCACTGACAGTTCCTTCCACTTCAGGGTGTGAGGGAGAGCGGGCCCGGCCGTCGCTGTAGGAGGTGAGCGGTCGGGCCTGCGGATGAGCATGAAGTGCGGCAAGCAATTTGGAACGGGTCCGGCTGTCCGCAGTTGTCCGCAACTCAGCGGACAAACTGCGGACAGCCGTCAGGCGGCGCGCTGTTCTTCGAGGGCGATGCACAGGCCACAGATGCCGTACGAGGTGGGGATGCAGTAGCCGACATCGATCCGGCAGCGGGGGCAGGTGCGGCGGGCGAGCATCGCCAGCGCGAGCGCACCCCACTTGCGAGAGGTCATCGGGCGGACCGGCTTGGCCAGGTCTTCGCGGTACAGGTACGCGACGCGTACGCCACCGGCGCGCCGGTTGACCCGCATCACCTGTGCCGCGATCGGCTGCCCGCCCGGCCGCAGCCCCTTCACGCGGAGCTGACGGCGCGTCGCGTAGCCGTCCGGGGCGAGGCGCCACGGGTAGGTGGGCACGCCGTAGCGGGCGCCGGTCGGGTCGAAGCACTTGCCGTAGACGGCGGACATCAGGCCGCCACCTCGACGACCGGCGCCGCGGTGCGGGCGCCGGTGCGGCCGGACCGGCGGCCGGTGACCGTGGCGAACAGCCGGCCCAGTCCCGCGCGGCGCAGTCCTGCGCGGCCCTGCTTGGCCGCGTACATCGCCTCATCCGCCCGCCGCAACAGCCCCGACAGGTCATCGGCGGGGAAGTCGACGGCACGGACCCAACCCAGCGAGACCGTGGTGTGCACCGCAGCGTTCTGACCCTCGACCGGGCGAGCGAGCACACCGTGCAGGACGGCGAGCAGATCACCCGCGGTCCCGTGGTCGTCGATCAGCACGGCGGCGAACTCATCGCCCCCGAGCCGTCCCACAACCCCAGACGGGCCGACGTGATGAGCGAGGCGGCCCGCGGTCGCCTTCAACAGGGCATCGCCGGCGGCGTGGCCGTGGGTGTCGTTGATCTGCTTGAACTTGTCGACGTCGGCCAGCACCACCACCGCACGTGGGTCTTTGAGCAGGGCTGTGGCGCGGCGGGTGAATCCGTCGCGGGTGCGTAAGCCGGTGAGGGGGTCACGGCGGGCCGTGTGCAGGCGGGCGCGCAGCCACCAGACGTGGACTGCCCAACTCGCCGTGAGGGGCAGCGTGGACAGCAGGACCGTGGTCAGGGTGCTCATGCCGCTGCCCCCTCGCCGCTGTCGTCGGTCGCCTCGGGTGCGGCCTCTACGGCGTGCAGCGGGCGGCCGTTGGCACGTTCGGCTTTGAGTGCGTCGCGGAGCTTGCGGGCGTTGGCGGCCGAGCAGTGCACCGCGGTACGGACGGCTTCGGCGTTCAGCTCCGCATCCGTCCACGTCGTGGTGAGCGTGCGCGCCTCGCTCAGCAGCTCCTCAAAGGAGCGCTGCGGAGTGCCCTTGCCCTTCTGCTTGGGCTGACGGCGCGGGCGCGGGCGCGGCGTGGCCGCGGGCGGCTGTGCCGGCCGACTCTCCACCGGCGCCGGTACGGCAGTGTCCTGCTCGGTGGCGGGGGTCAGTTCACCCATGCGCAGCATCACGCGCTCGCGCCGCGGGGTCTTCGTGCGCCACTTGCGGCCGTAGCGCTCGCGCAGGTCCGCGCGGGCCAACTGCCGCTCCTTCTCCCGCGCCAGCGCCTCCGTGTAGGAGGTGACCTCCCACAGCGTCATCCGGCGCCACAGCGCGAACGTGGAGGGGAAGGCCAGCAGCCAGCGGGAGAACCTGATCTTTTCCATGCGGCGGCCGGTGGCCGCGCCGATGCGCACGGCGTAGATGTGCGCGCCGATCTCGGAGAACACGACCCACAGCAGCGGCATGGTGCCGTGGGCGACCTTGGCCCACACGTCGTGTCCGGCGGCGACGTTGAGCCCGCAGGTGATCAAGGTCAGGATCCAGGGCACGAACCGCACCCACGTGAGCGCCATGTCCATCCGGATCAACAGCAGGTTGGCCACGGTGAACACCGGGATAGCCACGTCGATACCGACCGGCAGCATCCACGCCTCGCTGAACCCCCAACGGGTCGCGGCCTCGGACACGGCGTCGAAGGAGGAGATCAGACCGAGCGCACCGACTCCGGCCGCGGCGAGCGCGCCGATACCGGCGAGCCCCATCTCAGGGCGGGTCAGCGGCGGCACCCCGGCCGCGGTCGCCTCGGGGGCGAGGGGCGTGGCGCTCATGCCGCACCTCCCGCCGTGATCAGGGCCGCGATGATGAGCAGCGCGCCGCCCGCACAGGTCAGGTCGACCGCGCGCTTCAGACCGGTGAACTTCGCGACCGCGATGCGGGACAGGCCCGCAATGTCCGCGGCCCGGTCGGTGGCCAGGGCGGCGGTGATCTGTTCGGCGGTGAGCGTGGCCCACAGCGGGAAGCCGTGCCGGCCGCGCAGGTTGGGGCGCACCGACCGCAGCAGCAGACCGGCCGCCGCAACCAGCAGGCCCATGCCGAGACCGCCCGCGATGCAGGCGGGCAGGGGCAGCGGCATGTCCTTGGCGACCGTCCACGATCCGGCGAGGACCGCGCCGACGAACGCGAGCAGGAGGCCGGTCTTGGTGTCGGTCCGCGTGATCTCCGCTTTCACCTCCGCGTGAGCGGCGGCGAGCAGGGTGTCGGGGGTGCTCATGCCGCTACCCCCTTGCGTGCCGCACGGTGGCGCCGGGTGGGGCGGGTCAGCGGGATGACGTCGAAGAGGTCGGGGTTGACCTCGATGATCTGCGCGGCCATGCGGATCAGGTCGTCGGTAAGGTCGGGGTCGTCGGCGAGGATGTCGCGTGCCGCGTCCTCGCGGGCCGCGCGCTCTTCGTCGCTCTCGCCCTCGACCCCGAGCCACAGCTCAACCGGGGTACCGAGCGCCAGTTCCGCGAAGTCCTCAGTGGAAATGGCCTGTTGGCGGCCGATGTACGTACGCATGAAAGATCTCCGGAGGGTGGAGGGACAGGGAAGGCCGGGCCGGTCGCGGTGGTTGGTGAGAGGCGACCGGTCCGGGGAGATGAGCGGCCCCGTGCGGGGCGGGTGGTACGGGTCAGCGGTTGCGGACGCGCCCGGAGACGCTGTTCGCGGACACGCTCAGGTGGCAGGCGCCGGAGATCCGGACGTCACCGGAGACGGAGCGGGCGCTCAGGGTGCCGGAAGCTGTGCTGGTGGCTGTCACGGCGATGTCGCCGGAGGTGGTGTTCAGGTTCGCGGCGCGGCCGTTGTGGAGGTGGACGTCGATGTCGCCGGAGACGGACTGGGCGGCGACCTGCTCGCTCACGCGGCCGACGCTGATGTCTCCGGAGGTGGTGTTCGCGGTGAGCTGCCGGACGCCCCCGGCGTCCAGGTCGCCGGA
Source organism: Streptomyces sp. NPDC050988 (assembly GCF_044456225.1). Lineage (NCBI taxonomy): Bacteria > Bacillati > Actinomycetota > Actinomycetes > Kitasatosporales > Streptomycetaceae > Streptomyces > Streptomyces sp. NPDC050988. The sequence continues at coordinate 119,548 of NZ_JBITFQ010000024.1, forward strand.
GACGGAGCGGAACTCCATCCGGTCGACGTCGCCGGACACGAACGTGTCCGCGGAGGTGGAGACCACCGCGAGGGAAGACCCGACGGGCAGCATGACCGTGGCTGTGATGGGGCTGACGGTCTGCATGTTGCTGCCGCCGCCGGAGACGACGCGGCCGTTGACGATGGTCACGCCGGTCACCGATCCGTAGACCGTGCCGACGCTCTGCGTGACGCGGTTGCCGCGGGTGCTCTGCACCACCACGTTGCCCGGCATCTCCGGCACCTCGATGGCGAGCGCCTGCCCGTCCTGGCGGGTGCGGGCCCGGTTGACCGCGTCGGCCGCGGGCCCCGTGCTGTCGTCGGTGTGCAGCGTGATGCGGGCGGTCGTGACGCTGCTGAGCACCTGCACACGGACGTCGCCGACCGGCAGCGACAAGCCCAGCACGATCGGGCCGGAGGTCTGCGAGGCAAAGGTGCGCTCGGTCATGGTCAAGCTCCTCAAAGGGGCGTTGGAGTGGGACACGGAACGTGCGAACGGGACGGCCGCGGTCGTGAAGTGGTGAGAGACGGCCGCCCCTCGATGTGGTCGTGCCTTGCGAGCCAACGGAGCGCGGCTCCCCCTCACCGCACCTGTGAGAGATGCGGATCAGGCAACCGGCCGGCGCACCAAGGTGCGGCGGAAGTTGAGGTGGTGCGTGTCTCCTTCATCGCGACCGCGCTCCCGTGTCAGGTAGAGCTGTCCGGCCTCGAAGTAGGCGTATGGAGACGTGACCTTTCGGTCTGAGCCCTCCGGTGAATGCCAAGGCGCCGGGTCGCCTCCCCCCGTCCAACGCGGGGCTCCTGGTCGTGCGCTCGTTCGGTTCGCTGACGCGACCCGAACAAGAGGAACATGTATTACGTGTTCCTCATCTTGCAGAGAGAGGTTCGCTCCGTCAAGCCCTTCGGCTGTTTGAGGTCTGCGGGCCCCTCGTGCTCGATGTACCTACAGACTGGCGTCGGCAGCGGCGACGATCGACTTCGCGGTTGTACGGCTCAGGTCGTTCCTAGCTACCGTGAAGTCGAACCAAGTCGTCCCAGGAAGTCGGAGGTTGGCCGTGGCGAACGAGCGACTGCGCGGCGCGATAGTGGACTTGGGCCTCACGCTCGATGAGGTCGCCGAACGACTCGGGGTCGCGGCCAAGACGGTCGAGCGATGGATCAACGAACCAGAGCGCAAGCCATACCGCCGCTTCCAGTTCGCAACAGCATCGCTGTTGAGGTGCGAGGTCTCGTACCTGTGGCCGGACGAGCGCACGTCAGCCGAGGTTGCGGCCGCCGGCAACGCGGAGTTGGTCAGGCTCTATCCGCACCGCTCCGTCGTGATGCAAACGCTCTGGACGAACCTCTACTCCAAGGCGACCCGTCAGTTCGACCTGTTGGTGTACTCCGGGTTCTGGCTCACGGAAGACGCATCGTTCCACCGCATCGTGAAAGAGAAGTCAGCCGACGGAGTGCCCATCCGCTTCCTCCTGGGGGAGCCCACGTCGCCGGCCGTGGCGGTGCGCGGCGAGGACGAAGGGATCGGCGCGGCGATGGCTGGCAAGATCCGAAACGCCCTCATCAACTACGGCCCGCTCTTCAGCCTCCCCGGAGTGGAGTTCCGGCTGCACGGTACGACCCTCTACAACTCCATCTACCGGGCCGACGACGAGATGCTGGCGAACGGGCACCTCTACGGCGTCGGCGCCTACATGGCACCCGTGCTGCACCTGCAACGCGTGCCCGGCGGTGAACTCTTCGACGCCTACGCTGAGAGCGTTGAGAAGGTCTGGGAATCGGCCCGCCCGATCTCTTCACCTGCCGATTGGGAAGGCACTGCCTGATGAGCCGCATCGACTACTTCCGCGACCCGAACGCCCCTCAGGCCAACTCGGTGGTGCCCTCGGTCACCGCGATCGTGCGAGACGACGCGGGACGGTTGCTGCTCATCCACAAGACGGACAACGATCTATGGGCACTGCCCGGCGGCGGCCACGACATCGGCGAGCGCATCGGTGACACCGCCGTCCGTGAGGTCGCGGAAGAGACCGGCATCGACGTTGAAGTAGACAGCATCGTGGGGCTCTACACCGACCCTGAACACGTGCTTGCGTACGACGACGGAGAGGTCCGGCAACAGTTCTCCATCTGCTTCCGAGCCCGCCCCGTCGGCGGTTCCCTGCGTACGAGCAGCGAGTCAAAAGAGGTCCGCTGGGTCGACCCAACGGACCTTGACGGGCTGGACATTCACCCATCGATGATGCTGCGCATCCGCCACGGCCTCGACGACTCGCGGCGAGAGCCCTACATCGGCTGACTGTCGGCAGAAGCCTGCGCCAACCGGCCGTCAACACGCTTCGCCGCCGCGTAGATCTCGGGCGCCGCGCGCTGGATGAACCGCCCGACGATCGTGTCCGGGCCGTAACGCTGCACGATCTCGTCCAGCCGCTCGGCCGGTGTGGTCTGCGTTCCGTCGGGCGTCGTCGTCATGTCGCAGAAGAGCAGGGCGTCGACCAGGTCCGGACGCTCTAGCTCGAACTCCCCCTCTAGCTCCTGCCTCAGCCCGCGTTCCTCGGCTTCGAGCAGGGCGCAGGAGTGGTGAGCAACAAGACGGATGACCCGCTCGTCGGCCCGCTCCTGGTCCCGGAGGAACCGCGCACCGTCCAAGGGGTGAAAGCCGGTCGAAGCGATGGCCGGCGAGTACCCGATGTCATGCAGCACCGCGGCAGCTTCCAGCAACTCGGCATCGTCCCCCATGATCGGGCCCAAGGAGCGAGCGCGCTTGGCGACCCCCAGCGAATGCGCCCACCGGCGCGGGAGCGGATCGGACAGCAGCGATTCGGAGAGCGAGTACGCCCACTCAATCAGTCCCATGGCGGCCAAGACTACGGCCGAACGGTGGGCGTCGGGAGAGCGCGCACGGTTCGCCCCTTGCCATGAACCGTGGCAAGCAGGCCGCTTCCCTCCATCTGGGCAAGGACACGACGCACAGCAGTGCGGGAGGCTTCGAAGCGCGCACACAGCTTCGCCTCGGACGGATACGTTTCACCCACTGAGAGCGACTCCTCTGCAATCAGGTCGGTCATACGCTCTACGAGAGAGCGTCGATCGCCGCCCTGAACAACGCGCCACCCAACACCAGGAACCGGCTCGACAACACCGTCAGTCTCCAGGACCTTAAGCGCGCGACGGATTGTGTTGCGGGAGACGCTATGAGAGCGCATAAGGGCAGCTTCCGACGGCAGGCTGTCGCCAACGTCACCCGATTCGATCTGCTGGCGCAGCGACTCAGAGACCTGCAAGTACGTACCCCGCGGGCTCGCCTGCGGCACGTGCCTTCCTTCCTTCGATGACTAAGACTCAAATTTAATTCGGCACGGAAATGCACTCATATCCATTACATCTAGGAAAGATCCCTCATCTCGTCGTGGTGCTCATCCCACCTGCATTGATCACATACTCCTTCACCGTGATCGGGCTCAAATAGACGAGCACACCGACCACACTCCTTGAGGTCGCGAAAAGCTCTAGCGCAGCTAAAGCAGAAGTCGACCAAGACCCGCAAGTCCGCCGCGATCGCAACATTTAGCGCAATTGCCTGATCGTTACACTCCGGGCAGGCAGGAACTGCCGAATAAGCATCACCCGCCGGGTGCCCAACTACCTCTACCGTGTACGCAACAGCCGCTTGATACGGCGTGTAACCTGCGCTGCAGAAATAGCACGCGGCATCCCGACTGTCATCCTCGTTAACAACCAGAGTCACCTGAAGGCAGTTAGGACACGTGACGGTGTAATTTTCCACGGTCTCCAAATGCCGACGCAGTCTTTGCATTCTCTTCTTAACGAAGATTTCAATATCAGTGAGCCCACCTCTGATGCGGTCCATATCCCCGGCGATCTTAGATCGATCTTCCGAGGGAAGTTTCCAAAGTAACTCTTCATCAAGGAAGCGGATCAGAAAATCTAGAACAGTAACGGCACGGGCTTCAATAGCTGGCGCCGAAGCCTTGAGCCCATAATGCTGGAGGGCGTTTCTAGTTCTTGCCAGATCATCGAGAGATTTGGCATCCTTGTCAGCAATTGAAATACCCACAATATCGCGCAGCCGACGCACAGTCTCGACTGTTGCAGCACTCTCGAAGTCAGCGTCTTGATATTGCCGCTTTTTCGCCTTACCTACATCCTTGAAAACCAAGCTCCAGTGCTCGATTTGAAGGCGCGCCTTAAGTAGAACTTCAGCGGCCGCTTGAAGGTGAAGTACGGCGTATTTCAGGTCCCTCGGTGTAGGCTTATATTTGAGGAGGTCGACAACACTAACTAGGTAGTCCACGCCGTTCAGGATGGGTGGGAAGTGAATGTCTTTGACTTCTGCGGTCATGCTGACGTGCGGGACCGACAGTTCACCACCCCTTCCCATTTCAGAATTGCCTGACTGTGAAGCGTCATCTTGAGACACTCAGATTCACCGCCTCTCGCTCCATCTTGCTTCAATCCCGATAAAGCCTATCGAGGCAGAGCATCGATTATTGTCTGCGACATAGAGTGCTGCCTGAGATAGGACGTCATAAACCGTGCTCTCTCCGGGCTACCCTCCTACTGGTCCAGGCTTGGCAAAGGACGCTTCAGGACCACGATGGCCGACGTGTATTCCTCGCGGACAAGCATCACTTCCCCTTGTCCGCCCGCACCCAACTTGCGGATCATGTGGAACCTCTCGTTCGCCATGTCGCGTCTCCTCGTCCACGGAAGGCCCTGTGGCCAGCACCCGCAGCTGCACAGGCAATGCTATCGAGCAAGCAGCGCGCCCCCGGCATGTCGGATCCACACCTCTCCACCACAGTGCACCCCTACGATCCGGTGGTGGACCACGCCTACGCGATAGAGAAGCTCAGCAAGTTCCTCGGCGGTGTCAACCAGCATCTGTCCGACCTGGACAGCGCGAACATGATGGAGGGGGTAGTACTACCTGATCCACCCCAGGAGTTGGAGCTTGAGGAAGTGCGGGCAAGGCTGATCGAGAGTGCCTATGTGCCCAATCTCGGAGGCTACGTCGCTGACGAGTACGGGCAGCGTCAGCGCTGGTGGATAGCCCGGGAGGCCGCCATCCAAGCCCTCGGCCGGGCTCAGTCGGCTGAAGAGATAGCGGCCTTTCTGCGGCCTGCCTCGCCCTCGATCGCTGCTGACGCCCTACACCCCTGGGTCTGGGAGCCGGCCGCGCAGCTTTGGGCAGCTGGAGCCCGTCAGGACGCCGTCCTGACGGCAGCCCGCACGGTCAATCGCCGCCTCCAGCAGAAGCTGAACCGCCATGACATCGGCGAGACGGATCTCTGCATGCAGAGCTTCGACATGAAAGCACCGGCCGAAGGCAAGCCCCGCTTGCGCTTCGCCGGGGACCGCAGCACCCCAACCTGGAAGGCTCGGCAAGACGGCGCCAAATACACGGCTGCCGGGGCCTTCCTGGCCATCCGGAACCTCGCTGCGCATGAGGACGAAGTAAGTTGGACCGAGCAGGAAGCATTGGAGTACCTGGCGACCTTCTCGGTCATCGCACGGTGGATCGAGGAGTGCATGGTCGAGGCGGCGCCATGACATCTCGTGCCGCGCGCGGTATGCGATAGAGCCTTGTCACGACGAAGATCTCATTCCGCGTATGCACAGGTCAGCGGCACTGTGCGAACTCATCTTGGCATGCCCTCCGGAGCCGTGTGCGCAGGTTCGAATCCTGCCGGGGGCACCCTGCATGAGGTGCCCGAAGACCCCGCCATCAGCGCTTCAGCTGAGGACGGGGTCTTGGCGTTTGTGCAGGCGGATGGCGCCGGAAGCAGCCCCATGACAGTGATCGCGTAATGATCTTGACGGTTCTTCCGCAGGTCAGCTTCCGCGTCCTCGCGTATTGATGTCCTGTCCCAGCGGACCCGGCCGAGCAGAGGGTCGTGCAGTGGCTCACCACCGCTAACGACTCTGCCGGATCAGGCATGCCGGCTGCGTCGGTATCGTCCAGCCATGGAAATAGGCGACGTGCCCGGTTGGGCAGCGCTCGTGGTGTCGATCGTTTCGGTGGCCATCAGCTACCGGCTCGGCGTACGTTCCGCTCACGCCTCCGAGAAGTCAGCTGACGCATCGCGGGTGTCCGCGCGGGAGGCTCGACGTTCGTCGGATGCGGCAGAGCGTTCGGCGAGCGCGGCGGAAGGCTCACTCGTCCTTCAGCGTCAGGAAGCCGAGGAGCGACAACGAGCGGCAGAGCCGCGGGTGGAGCTGCGAGTTGAGCATGCTGGGGGTACCAGTCGCTTGCGCCTCCGCAACGTCGGTGGAGCCGTGGCAAGGGGCGTGAAGATTCACGACACTCCGGGCGTGAGCACTCAGGATCGAGAATTCAACTTCCGGACTGGGGTCAGCAACGTGGAACTCGTGCCTGGAGCGGCACGTGTTTTCCTGATCTACCGGATCGGAGCGACGCGCATGCCGACACACCTCTGGGTCACATGGGAAGGGCAGGAAGAGCGGATCGCAATTGCGGTCCCGGCCCGATGACGTTCAGCGACGGCTTGAACCGCCGTGCCGGGGCGTGCCATGCGTATGCCAGATCGTGCGGGGAACCGCGGGACCACAGGGAAACACAGGGGAACACCGGGGAGTCAGCCGACCATCCGCAGAGCCCCGGATTGGCTCCCTCGCAGGTCAGGTGAGGAGTCGTACTCCGATGCCCTGGCTCCCCACGCCGAGGGCGCGAGTTCAGTTCTTGTCACCTGTCCAAAAGAAAACCCCAACCGGGGGGCTGAGGGGGGTTCTCTTTGCCCTGACCAGTGCCCCATCGGCGCCGCAAAGGCGAAGAGCTCCCCGGCTGGAGGCAGGAACACAGCAGGTTGCGCAGTTGCACGAAGTGCTCAGTCAGGGTGACCTCGTCGCGGAGAGTTGCTTCCGCCTCAGGCACCGTGTGCCCCCTGCCGCCCGCCTCAATGGCGATCAGAGGCTGGGAAAGCCGGCCGGGGCTGTGCCTTAGCGGTTGAATGCCGCTGTGGAGAACGCCTGGACACCGGCCCATCGAGCGGTGGAGGACGAGGACGCTGAGACCCTGGCTCAGTTGCTTGCCAAGGGAGTCGACCCCGATGAGGTGTGCGACAACCTGACGCTCCTGACGCACGCCATTGACTCGGAAGGCGACGGCGCCTTGCAGAGCGGCGGTCCCCTGACGGTGCACACCACAGCTGTGCTCCTGGCCTTCGGTGCTGACCCGCAGCTCCCTGGCCCTGACGGGCAAACGCCCATGGACGTGGCCCTTCACTACGACCATGACCTGGCAGTCAGGCTGTTGCAGAGGCACATCAGCGGACGGGGTGGCTCAGGGAGATGAGAGTGCGGGCGATGTTCGTGATGGCGAGGAAGTGTTGGGCTTCGGGGGTCTTGCGTTCGTGGCGGCTATGAAAGTGACGGTAGTCGGCCAGTCGGGCCACGGTCCGTTCAACGGCCCTACGGTGGTGGTCCAGCCGCTGGGAACTGCCGAATCCCCTTGCGGGCGATCCGGTGCCGGATGCCTCGTGCCGATGGACGTCGCCGCAGCTGGGCGCAGTCGTAGCGCTCGTCGTCGAACGCCACTTCCACTGTTCTCCGCGGACTCCTCGGGCCCCGGTCCAGGACGGTGCCGTCGGCGTCGCGGTTGGTGTCACTCGGCGTCCGTCGCGAAGCGGTCGGTGCCCAGCACCGTGAGCAACGTGAGTTTCTCGTGGCTTTCCGTGCCCGGGGTGGCCGTGAAGATGAGGAGGGACTGGCCCTCGTCCGGGTCCAGGAGGAGTTGGCAGTAGAGGTCCAGTCGGCCGACCTGGGGGTGGATGAATCTTTTGGTTTCGCTCCAGCGCAGGCCCACCTCGTGGCGCTCCCACAGGCGGGCGAACTCGTCGCTGGTGCGCAGCAGGATGTCCGCCAGGTCGGCCGAGGGGGAGCCGGGCCCGTCGCGGGTGACCGCCGCGCGGAGCAGGGCGACGTTGGTGCGGCTGTTGTTGTCGTGCTCCTCGGGGGCATAGCGCTCACGGGCCGCCGGATCGGTGAACCAGCGGTACGTCGCGCTGCGGGCGTTGCCCGTGTACTGGGTCTGCTCGCCGAGCAGTGCCACGGCTGACGGCGTCTGCAGCAGCGTCTCGCCCAGCGGGCCCATGACCTGCGCGGTGGTGTCGGACAGGCCGTCCATGACCCGCATCAGACCTGGGCTCACATGCTGAAGGCGCAAGTCACGGCGGGCCGTTCGGTAGCCAGCGAGCAGGAACAAGTGGTCGCGTTCATCGGGGGTGAGCCTCAGGCCGCGGGCGATGGCCGCCGCCATCTGTTCCGACGGCTGCGGGCCGTCGCCTCGTTCCAGCCTGGCGAAGTAGTCGGCGGACATCGTGCACAGCTCCGCCACCTCCTCGCGGCGCAGGCCCGGAGCGCGTCGGCGTTGTCCGCGGCGCAGGCCGACGTCCTCCGGTTGGAGCGCCGTACGACGGGTGCGCAGGAAGGCGCCGAGGGACGAGCGGTCGAACGTATGGTCCATGGTTCCCATCGTTGGCCATCCGGCGCGGCTGTGCCACGACCTCCCATTCAGTGGTTGAGCAGGTCCTTCCAGCGCCCGTGGTGAGGGGAGTTCACTGGCGATGCGATCACCGGACGCCGTGAATCCGTAACCGCCGGACGCTGTGAATCCGTAACCCCGGTCGCCGTGAACCCGTGGCCACACCTCACGAACCCTGGAGCCAAGTCCCATGAGCAGCAACGCCAGTTGGACCGCCAACGACCTCCCCGACCTCAGCGGCCGTACGGTCGTGATCACCGGTGCCGGCCGCGGCCTCGGGCTGATCACCGCAGGTGAACTCGCCCGTGCCGGTGCCCGCGTCGTGCTGGGGGTACGCGACCCCGGCAAGGCCCGCCGAGCCGTTGACGGCCTGCCCGGCGTCTTCGACGTCCGGCCGCTCGACGTGTCGGATCTGACCTCGGTGCGGGCCTTCGCCGACGCCTGGTCCGGCGACCTCGACATCCTGATCAACAACGCCGGTGTGATGGACATCCCCGCCGCGCGTACCGCCGACGGCCTCGATCTGCAGACCACCACCAACTACACCGGTCCCTACCTGCTGACCAACCTGCTGCTGGGGCACGTCACCGACCGCGTCGTGCACGTCACCAGTGAGCTGCACAAGCAGGGCAGGATCGACCTGGGCGACCTCGACTGGCGGACGCGCAAGCACAACGGGATGCAGGCCTACCAGGCGTCGAAGCTCGCTGTCGTCCTGTTCTCGCTGGAGCTGCAGCGCCGGTTGACCACCGCAGGCAGCCCCGTTCGCTCGGTGCTTGCCAGCCCCGGTATCGCCCGCACCTCGCTGGCGGCCCGGTCCCGATCGAACGTCATCAACCGGTTCACGTTCCTCACCAATGCCCCGGAGCGTGGCGCGCTGTCGCTGCTGTACGCCGCCATCGAAGACGTCCCCGGCAACTCCTATGTCGGGCCCGACGGCTTGGGCGGCTTCCGGGGCTCCCCTTCCTTTCGTCGGCAGGGCAAGGCCGGTCTCGACCCGGTCATGGCCGGCCGGCTGTGGGACGTGACCGCCGAGCTCGTCGGAGCGGCGGTCACGCGATGAGGCCTACGTCCGCACGGCTATCCGGAACAGACCGTCGGTCTCGGCGGGATCCGGATGAACCACGCCGTGGCCGGTGTTCCCGAACTCCCGGCCATGCTGCTCATCGCGGCGCAGACCGAGTCCCAGTGGGGCTACGAGGACGCACCCGCCCGAGCGACCGCACCCGACGAGGCCGACCAAAGCCCGGATCAGGTCTGCTGGTCGTACTGGAGGTCGGCATACCGTCGCGCGGCGATGACCTCCCGTGTGCCCACGATCAGGTTCATGGTGCATACGTCGTAGTCGATCGCCTGCCCGGCCGGCTGCGCGAAGAGTACGAGATCGCCCTCGTCCGGTGCCATGTCCCACGGGTCGGAGAACCCGCCCATCTGCACGCGGACGCCGGGGCGAGGTCCGCCGTAGGCCAGGTCGAGGACGGCTTCCCCGAACCTCTCCAACGCGTCCTCGGCTCCGTCGCCGTCCAGGAACGCACTGGTCTGCGGGCCCCCTTCCCACTCGCTGTCGAGGGTCAGTCCGGGCACGGGATACAGGGTGCGTGGTTCGTGGACCGTGACCTCCATGGCCTCACCCACGAATGCGTACGTCGCGGCGCGCTCCGTGGTGGGTGCTCCGGCAGTGCGGGGAGCCCGCCCGTTCGTGCGGCGGGTAGGGCGTTTTCCCGCCGGGACTCGGGCAGTTCCCTGTCCGGCACCAGATAGAGGCATGGCCGGGTCCGGGCCATCAACTCCTGTGCGACGGGGCCCGGAACGCCGTACTTGGCGGCTGTCTCCAGCACGAGGTTCGTCGGTCGATGTCATGCTCGCGATCGTGCCATGGGCCACTGACAGGTTGCGGATCGCGCGATACGACGGACTCGGCGGCGGTCCTCAGTGGTGGTTCTCGCGGACCACGTCGATGACGGGGGCCCATACATGCGGCTCGATTCCGTCGACGAGGGTCGCTTCCGAGCGGAGGACATGTCGGCCCGGTGCGAGGTCCGTCAGCCATGCCACCCACCCGCAGGCGGTGAAGGTCGCGGGCTGGGCGGGTACGTCCAGGAGATTGTCCGGCCGCAGCTGAACCGCCTGCTGCGGTGCGCATATGGCGAAGCGTCGCTTCTGGAGATCGACGGCCTTGCCGCCATCGACGGTGAGCCGTACCGACTCGGTGGTGGCACGGAGGTCGGCCCAGGCGCACCTGCGTTGGGCGGCTGGGCCGACCGCGTAGTACGGGGGCTCCTCGACGTCGTCGCAGACAGTCATGGTTCCGAGGACCAACACCGCTGTTCCTTCTTTCACGGTGCAGTTCTGCGGGGGGGCCGTTTCCGATGGCCAGGAGAACCTTTCCGGTGCGTTCGAGCTTCACGCACCGCTCTCCCTTCCCGAACCGGAAATCGACCACCTGGCATGGCGCAGACACGGCATGGCGCCCTTCCCCGAGCGGAGTTGGTGTGGGCCGTTCCCATGCCCGACCACCCTAGGGGCGGACTGGAGGGTACGCCCCGTCGGCGGGAGGACGGGACGAGTCGAGAGAGCTGAGGGAGCCACCGAAGCGAGAGAGTGCAAAATTTACCCTGCGCAATGATTGCATTGTGCTTCTCATCCGTACCTCCTGGGGACCAGGCCGTTCACCCAGGAGGAACCATGCGTGTAACGCAACGCACGGCAGGAACCGTATTCGTGATCGGTGGGCTGGCCGTGACGCTCACCGCGCTGGCCTACCCCGCCCTCGTCGGGATCGAGAAGACGGCGACCAACCAGGAACGGATCATCGCGAACACCCGGTACGGGCCGTTGACGGAGGCCGACCGGGACTTCGTCATCAAGGTTCGGGCGGCGGGGTTGTGGGAGCACCCGCTGGGGCTGATGGCCATGGAGCGGGGGACGACCCCGGAGATGAAGGAGGCCGGGAAGCATCTGGTCGCGGGGCACTCCGGGCTCGACGAGATGTGCCGGAACATCGCTCCCGAGCTGGGCATCACCCTGCCCAACCAGGCCAGCCCGCAACAGCAGCAGTTCGTGGCGACCGTGGACGGAAGCACCGGCAAGCAGTTCGACACGACCGCGGTGAACATCATGCGGGTGACGCACGGGCAGATCTTCCCGACCATCGCCAAGATCCGGGCCAGTACCAAGAACACCATGATCCGGCAGCTGGCCGACCTGGCCAACGACACCGTCCTCGACCACATCACCGTGCTGGAGAAGACCGACCTCGTCAACTACGACCAGGTCAACTTCCAGCAGACCACCCCGCCGAAGCTCCCCAAGGACGATACGACGCCGCCGGCACCGCAGCCGGGCTCGCCCGTCCTCGTACTCAACGAGCCTCCGGGGCTGGATGTGAACACGAGTTCCCCGACGCCGGCTCCCAGCCCGAGCGCCGGGTGATTCCGAGAGCGCCTCAGGAGAAAGGGCTCAGGCGTCGTGCGTCGCCGGCACGTCCACCCAGCCCAAGGGGTACGGCTCCGCGTCGTCCAGCGCCGGGGCCAGGGGTTCGCCGCCCGCCTCGTTGAATGCCGTCAGCGCGTCGACCAGCGCCTCACGCTGTTTCGGGGTGAGCCGTTCGACGATCGCGGAGATCTCGGCGCGCCTGCGGGCGGTCACGTTCGCGACCGTGTTCCGCCCCTCCTCCGTGAGCTGCAGCAGGGTCTCGCGGCGGTTGGTGGGGTTGGTCCGGCGGTCGGCCAGCCCGGCGGCGATGAGCCGGTCGATCATGCGCATGGCGGTGGACGGCGCGACCTGGAGCAGATCGGCGAGCGTGACCAGTTTGGTGGCGCCACGCGTGGCGAGCACCACCAGCATCCGCACCTGCGGCAGCGTCACGCGCTCCTCGACCTCGGCGAGCGAGCGCGCCGAGACCGCGACGAGAAGGCGGGAGGCGGTCATCACCGCATGGGTCACCGCGTCGACATCGTCCATGGCCCCGGCGGGGGTCTCGTGCTCCGGCATGTGTCCTTTCTATCCCGCCGAGGTGCCCGGCCACTCACCTGGTCCGCACAGATTTTCCTTCTCCATGACCTGCGTACGAGGTCGACGGCCCGGCCGCGGCCGGGCAGCCCGGGTCCGGCTCAACGGCCCGGGGCCGGCCCCGTACTCCTCCGGACGATCAGTTCGACCGGTACGACGCGGCCGACGGCCGGTTCGGGCGGGCCGTCCAGCTGGGACAGGAGCAGGTGCAGGGAACGGGTGCCGATCTCGGGGAAGTCGGTGCGGACCGTGGTCAGCGGGGGCAGCAGGTGCGCGGCCTCGGGGATGTCGTCGTAGCCGACGACGCTGACGTCGTCGGGGACGTGACGGCCCGCCTCGTGGAGGGCGCGGAGCACGCCCAGGGCCATCTGGTCGTTGGAGGAGAAGATCGCGGTGACGTCGGGGTTCATGGCCAGGCTGCGGCCCAGTTCGTAGCCCGAGTCGGCGCTCCAGTCGCCGATGAGGGGCTCGGGGGCCTCGGCCCCGGCCGCCTCCAGCGTGGCCCGCCAGGCCTCCACCCTTCTGTCGGCCGACAGCCAGCCCGTGGGGCCCGCGATGTGCCAGACCGTCGCGTGGCCCAGCGCCAGCAGGTGTTCCGTGGCCTTGCGCGCGCCCGCGCGGTTGTCCGCCGTGACGAAGGACGCGTCCTTGCCCAGGTCGTTCTCCAGCACCATGAGCGGGGTGTCCAGCTGTGCCTCCGCCAGGGCCCTGCCCACCCAGCGCTGCGGGGCGATGGCGATCACGCCGTCCGCGCCCTCGGCCGACAGCGTGTCGACGGCCCGTACGACGGTGGCCCGGTCCGCCGTGTCCAGCGCGATGGAACTCACCAGGTAACCGGCCTCCTGGGCCGCCGTGTTGATCGCGGTGAGGATCGAGGCGGGACCGAACCGCGCCGCGTCGAAGGAGATCACGCCCAGCATGCGCGTTCTGCCGCTCGCCAGGGAACGTGCGCTGCGGCTCGGGCGGTAGCCGAGCGTACGCATCGCCGTCAGGACCGACTCGCGGGTCTCGGGGCGGACGGACGGGTGGTCGTTCAGTACGCGGGAGACGGTCTGCTTGGAGACACCGGCCAGGCGCGCCACGTCGTCCATCACCGGCCGCGCTCCCGCGAAGTTGCGTCGGCTGCGGCCCTTGGGGAGGTCCTTGGAAGGGCCTTGGGGCGGCGCGCCGTCACCGGCACCTCGGGTCATGACGGGTGATGTCCTTCGGGTTCGTCCCGGCGGTCGTGCCCCGCCCGGCTGGCCCACAGGATAGGCCGCCGGGAGGGAGAGGGCCCCGGCGGCAGGGCCTCGGGGGCTCAGCCCGCCCGCATCACCCACGTACGGCCCGTCACCCACTCGACGCGCCGGATCCGCGCCGCCACCTCTCCTCCCTCGTCTCCGCCCGCCTCCGCCGCCACGTACACCCGGGCGTCCGCGTGCCGGGGCAGCACCCGCAGCCGCAGGCCCTCCTCCCGGAGGGCGTCCGCGGGGAGCCGGTCCAGGGCGATGTCCCAGACGCGCCCCGCGGCGAACTGGTCCGCCACGAGCGTGTCCCCCACGTACGCCCGCGCCACGTCTCCGGTCCAGTGGACGCGCAGGAGGGTGCCCGGGATCGGAAGTCCGTCCGGCAGGGCGACGGCGTACTCGGCGGCCGTCGCCGTGTCGAAGTACTTGTCCGCCGGCGCGCTCGCCCGGCCCAGCACGCCCGTCACCGGCTCGGGCGCCGGGCCCGCGGCGGCCCGGACCAGCGTGGCCGCCCCCTCCACGACGGTGTGACGGCCGCCGCCCTGCACGGTGTAGCGCGTGAGCACCCCGTCCGCCGCCTCCCGAACGACGGCCCCGGTCACGCCAGTTACCGCCCTCACTCCATTCGTCTCCGTCACCACCGGCGTCCGCTCCGGCGCGGGCAGCACCGCGAACGACAGGTCCCCGGCCTGCCGGCTGTGCACCCGCACCTCGTCCCGCCCCTGACCAGCCTCCTGCCCGTCCCCGTGCCCCCGGCCGTCCCCCGCCCGCTCGTCGAAGACGACACCGTCGGCGCAGAGCACCAGCCGCTCCGCTCCCCACGCGACGCCCCGGTAGGCGGTACGGGCCGTCGCCGCGTCCAGGACCAGGAGGCCGACCCGGTCGCCGTCCGTGGTGACGACCTCGACGAGAGCGTCGGTGCCGGGCCGCAGCCCGGTGATCAGGACGCGCCCGCCGACGGAGGAGACCTCCCGCGTCGGCGCGTAGACAGACCTCAACGTGCTTGCGTCCAGGGCGAGTTCGGGGTCGATCCCGTCGACGGCGGCCAGCACCAGGACCGTACGGCCGTCCGCGTCGACCGTGCAGACGGGCTGGGCGGTGGCCCAGTCGAGCCGCAGCCCGGCCACGTCGAGCCGTAACGGCCAGCAGAAATAGGCTCCTTGAGGGACCGTCACCGGTGCGCTGGGAAACGTCAGTTCACCGGCGTCCGGGAACTCCACCGTGAACGACGTGTCCGGATGGTCCGGCAGCGGCTCGTGCGGCTGATGGTTGTTGACGAAGAGGAACCCGGACCGTCCGTCCGCGCGGACCGCCCACCTGAGCGTCTCCCGGTCGTACTGCCCGGCCGGCCGCCGCTCGGGAAGCACGGACTCCATGGGCGCGATCAGCTGACCGAAGTCGGCCAGCATCAGGTGCTGGAGCCGGAGTTCGTCGTACGAGGGCCGGTACTGGCCGTACTCGCCGAGCGGTGACTGGAAGTCGTACGTCAGGACGGGGAGGTCGTTGGGATATCCGGTGGCGTGGGACTCCTGAAGGGTTGTCAGCTCGCCCTGCGGGTTGGTGCCGCCGTGGAACATGTAGTAGCCCTGCCACACCGAGCCGCAGCCGATCTTGGTGAGACCGAGGGCACCCACATCGGCCGTATCGACGTACGGGCGCCGGTGATAGGCGACCGCCATGCCGCCGCCCAACTCGCAGGTGACCCAGGGGAATCGGTCCGTGGGTGCCGGATCACCGCCGCGTACGGCGGTCGGTCGCAGGTCCGCGCCGATGCCCTCGTCGTCGCGCTGGTGGGTGAAGAAGAAGTGCTTGCGGCAGGTGTCGGGCCAGCCTCCGTCCGCCTCCGTCCAGAAGGTCTCGGGGTAGCCGCCGTAGAGCGGAAGCAGTTCGTCGGGCGGGAGTTGGACCCCGCCCCAGGCCGTCGACGTCCAGAGCGGGGCGCTCAGCCCGGCCTCCTGTGCCATGCGCTTCAGTGTGAGCAGATGGCCGGGCTGGTCGTAGAGCTCGTTCTCGATCTGGATCGCGACGATCGGGCCGCCGTGCGCACGGTCGAGCCCGCGCAGCTGCCTGGCGACCGCCTCGAACCAGGTCCGTACGGGGGCCAGGTAGGCCGGATCGTCCGTGCGCGGGGTGCAGCCGCGGGCCGGCAGCCAGTCGGGGAAGCCACCGTTGCGCACCTCCGCGTGGGACCAGGGGCCGATGCGCGGGATGAAGTCCAGGCCGTGGCGGCCGCAGAGTTCGGCGAACCGCCGCAGATCCCGGTCGCCGTCGAAGCGGATGCGGCCCTCGGCCTCCTCGTGGTGGATCCAGATGACATAGCTGGCGACGGCCGTCACCCCGCCCGCCTTCATCTTCAGGAGCTCCTCCTCCCAGTCCCGGGCCGGGTAGCGGGTGTAGTGGAATTCGCCGGAGACCGGGAACCAGGGGCGGCCGCCACGGGTGAGACAGCGGCTGGTGACCTCGATCGGGTCGGGGACGCCGGGGGCGTCGCTGAAGGGGAGATGGCCTGCTAACGGCGGTGCGACGGGCGCGGGAACGCGCAGGTGGTGGGGCATCAGGGCTTCACCGGGCCGAGGTCGGGGGTGTCGGTGAGCAGCGCGCGCGTGCCGGTCGTGGCCTGGAGCTCCAGCAGGACCAGCTCGTTGGTGCCGCGGCGCAGTACGGGGGCCGGGACGTACAGCGTGCGCTGTGGGCCGCGGTTCCAGTAGCGGCCGAGGTGGAAGCCGTTGACCCAAGCCTGGCCCTTGGTCCAGCCGGGCAGGGAGAGGAACGTGTCGGCCGGCGCTCGGACCTCGAAGGTGCCGTGATGGAAGGCGGGACCGGCGTCCGCGGGCGCCTCGGACGCCGGGACGAAGGGCACGGAGCCCACGTTGTCGAGAGTCAGCGGATGGCAGTCCCAGCCCTGCAGAGCCGTGCCCTTGAAGGTGACCGGGCCGAGCAGGCCCTTCGGCGCGCCGATGCGCGGACCGTAGTTGACGCCGCCCATGTTCTCCACGAGCACGTCGAGCGAGGCGCCGGCCCGCGGAACGCGTACGGGCAGGGCCTCCTCGTGGCGTTCACGTTCGAGTACGCCGACGGGGGCGCCGTCCACGAAGACCTGGGCGCGGTCGCCGACGCCGCCCGAGAAGTGCAGGAGTCCGTCGCCGTGGACCGGGACCGTGGTGCGGTAGAGGACGTAGCCCGACCGCAGGCCCAGCTCCTCCGCGGTCACCGGGTCGGCGTCGACGCGGACGGGCTTGGCCAGGGCCGTCGCGTTCGGGAGCAGTGCGGCCCGGCGGTCCAACTCCACCGTGGTGAGCGGGAGTTTGCGGGACGGCGCCGGGACCGGCTCGTCGGGGACCGGGGCGTGGCGGGCGATCACCTCGCGGAAGGCGTGGTACTTGGGTCCCGGGTCGCCGGACTCGGTGAGGGCGGCGTCGTAGTCGTACGACGTCACGATCGGCTCGTACGCGTGGTCGTGGTTGGCGCCGTTGGTGAAGGCGAAGTTGGTGCCGCCGTGGAACATGTAGATGTTGACGGAGGCGCCCGCCGAGAGGAGCCGGTCGAGATCTGCGGCGGCATCGTCGGCATCCCGCACGTGGTGGGGCTCGCCCCAGTGGTCGAACCAGCCGATCCAGAACTCCGCGCACATCAGGGGCCCTTCGGGCCGGTGTGCGCGCAACTGCTCCAGGGAGGGCGCGATTCTGCTGCCGAAGGTGCCGGTGCTGAGGATGCCGGGCAGGCTGCCTGCCGCCAGGTGCTCGGGGTTGGCCTGGTCGCAGGTGAAGAGGAGTTCCTCGATGCCGCGCGAGCGCAGGGACTGGGCGAGGTGTTCGAGATACGCGGTGTCGGTGCCGTACGCCCCGTACTCGTTCTCCACCTGGACGGCGATCACCGGGCCGCCGTTCGCGGCCAGTTGGGGCACGATCGGGGGCAGCAGCAGGTCGAGGTAGCGGTCGAGCGCGTCCGTGAAGCGGGGATCACTGCTGCGCAGCCGGATGTCGGGGTCGGTGGTCAGCCAGGAGGGCAGGCCGCCGCCGTCCCACTCGGCGCAGATGTACGGGCCGGGGCGCAGCAGGACGTGCAGTCCTTCGGAGCGGGCGAGCCGGAGAAAGCGCGGCAGGTCGAGGAAGCCGTCGAGGACGAGGGTGCCGGGCTCCGGCTGGTGGAGGTTCCACGGTACGTACGTCTCCACCGTGTTGAGGCCCATCAGGCGGGCCTTGCGGAGCCGGTCGGTCCACTGGTCGGGGTGGATGCGGAAGTAGTGCATCGCGCCGGAGATGATGCGGAACGGCTCGCCGTGGAGGAGGAAACCGTCGGACGACGTCGTCAGAGCGGACATGCGGAACTTCCTTTCGGTTCAACGGAGTTCGGGCACGGAGTTGGGGGCGGGGACCGGCTGGGCCGGGCCGGGGAGTCTTCGTCAGCGGATGTCGGTATCGGCATCGGCATCGGCATCGGCGGTCCGCGTCGCGCGGATCAGCCACACCGTCGCCGCCAGGCACAGCGCCGAGACCGCGCTCAGCAGAAGGGGCACCGCACGGACGCCGGACCACTCGATGGCCTTGCCGAGGGCGGGTCCGGCCGCGACTCCGCCGGCCATGGACGCGGCGATGACCACCGCTCCGGCCCTACGGGCCTTCGGGGCGGCCCTGTTGAGCCAGGGCAGCCCGGTGGGGAAGATCGGCGCGATGAAGAGACCGACACCGGCGTACGCGTAGGGGGCGAGGCCCGGTACGGCGGCCAGCAGCAGGCAGACCGTCATGCCGGCGCACGAGACGGTGATGATGGCCTGGGCGGAGTAGCGCAGCGCGATGGGGGCCACGAGGAATCGGCCGACGGTCATCATCAGCCAGTACACGGAGGTGGCGGTGGCGGCGACCCCGGCGCCGTAACCCACGGTCTCCAGATGAGTGGGCTCCCAGCCGCCGACGCCCGCCTCGATGCCCACGTGCAGGACGTAGAGGGTGACGAAGACGCCGAGTACGGACCCGAGGCTGCGGCCGAGCACCTGCCCGCCACGACCGGCCTCCGCACCGCCGGTGGCGGGATGCGGCACATGGTCGCGTACGCCCCTGAGGCAGAGCAGCAGCGGCAGGTTGGCGGCGGCGAAGACGAGGAAGACCGCCGGATAGCGCTCGGAGCCGACCAGGCCGATCAGGGCCGGGCCGAGGATCGCGCCGATGCCGAAGTGTGCGTTGAGGATGTTGAGCATGGCCGTCGAGCGATGGCCGAAGCCGACGGCGAACAGCTGGTTGAGCCCGTAGTCGATGCCGCCGAAGCCCAGCCCCGCGAGCAGGGCGGCGGCCAGGGCGAGCGGCCAGTTCGGCGCCAGCGCGAACCCGGCCGCGCCGACGCCCATCAGCAGATACGAGGCGCCGAGGATCTGCCGGTTGCCGAGCCGCCCGTACAGCCGGTCGAAGAGGAGGACCCCCGCGACCCCGCCGACGAAGTGGGCGCTCAGCCCCAGCCCGGCCGCCGAGGGCGAGAGCCCGAACTCCTCGCGGAAGGCGGGGATCGCGGGACCGTACAGCGCCTGGAGCGCACCGATGAGGACGAAGCCGACGCAGGAGGCGACGACGGCCGCCGGGCTGAACACGGGCTCTTCCGGGGCCACTTGGGCATGCTTCGGGACGCTCGCGACCGGTTGCGCGGTCGTCGGACCTGTCACGTGGTCACTCACGCGGGACTCCAGTGGACGGCCCACGCTCCCGTGGGCGACGAGCCGGCCCGGACGCCGGCGGCAGCGCTACGAGAACCATGATGTTACCGGTAACTCAAGGCGTCAAGATCTCTGCGGCAAGGCAGTGCGGGCAAGGTCGCGACCCGGCAGGGAGTTCGACCGGGAGTCCGGCCGGGAGTCCGGCCGGGAGTCCGGCCGGGAGTCCGGCCGGGAGTCCGGCCGGGAGTCCGGCCGGGAGTCCGGCCGGGGACGCCCGGAGCCGGTCAGGACAACGAGGCGCGCAGGGCGGCGTGGAGGCCGGCCGGATCCGTCCAGTGCCGGGTCCTGGTCGGCGGCACCCGCCAGTGCGGGCCGGGGGCGTACGTACGGTGGCGCGGCGGGATGGCCACATGGGAGCCGGAGCCGAGGATCTGGGCCGGAGGAAGGTTCCAGTCGGCGGCCTCGCCGGGCGGGACGAGCCAGTACAGAATGCCGCTGCCGCCGTAGCCGTCCTCGATGACGGCTCCCGTACGCGGCCCGAGGTGTTCGAGGATGCTCAGGCCCGTGGCCAGCGGAACCCGCACCGCGTCCCACCACTCGCCGGCAGGCAGCGTCCGCACACCCGGC
This sequence comes from Streptomyces sp. NPDC050988, assembly GCF_044456225.1. NCBI lineage: Bacteria > Bacillati > Actinomycetota > Actinomycetes > Kitasatosporales > Streptomycetaceae > Streptomyces > Streptomyces sp. NPDC050988. The sequence continues at coordinate 139,594 of NZ_JBITFQ010000024.1, forward strand.
CCGAGGGGCCGCAGCCACCTGGGGGCATCGCTGCTCGGCATGGTCCGGAACTCACCGCCTCTCGCACGGGAAGCACGACCCTAGGGCGGACCCGATTCACCAACTTGCCAGTACGCGTAGGGAACTTGTCGACATGCGCAGCACGTCCCGCGCGCTCTCGTTCGCGAACCCTACGGCCGCGTAACGTCACTCGCCGTATTGATGTTGTGCGGTTCGCGTTTCAGATACTGGGAGGCTCCCATGTCAGAGCAGGGCTCCATCGTCATCGACCCGTCCGGTCGCGACATCCACGGCGAGGCGGCACGGATACGGGAGCGCGGTCCGGTGACCCGAGTCGAACTGCCCGACGGTGTGGAGGCCTGGGCGGTCAGCAGTACGGACCTGCTGAAGAAACTGCTCACCGACCCACGGGTCTCCAAGGACCCGCGACAGCACTGGCCGCTGTGGATCAACGGGGAGATCTCCCCGGAGTGGCCGCTGTTCACCTGGGTCGCCGTACAGAACATGTTCACGGCGTACGGCGGAGAGCACAAACGCCTGCGGACCCTGGTGGCGAAGGCGTTCACCGCCCGCCGGACGGCCGCGCTCCAGCCGCGTGTCGAGGAGATCGCCAAGTCCCTGCTCGACCGTATCGACGAGGCCGGGCGGCGGAGCGAGGTCGTCGATCTGCGCGAGGAGCTCTGCTATCCGCTGCCGATCCAGGTGATCAGCGAGCTGTTCGGACTGCCCGAGGAGAAGGGCGCGGAGCTGCGGGCCGTCGTGGACGGCATCTTCAACACCGCCGCCACGCCGGAGGAGGTCACGGACATCTATACGAGGCTGTACGCGGCCCTCGGTGAACTCGTCGCCGCCAAGCGGGAGTCGCCCGGCGACGACCTCACCTCCGGGCTCATCGCCGCGCGCGACGACGAGGGTGACACTCGGCTGAGCGAGCAGGAGCTGCTCGACACGCTGGTGTTGATGATCAGCGCGGGGCATGAGACGACGGTCAACCTCATCGACAACGCGATTCACGCTCTGCTGACCCACCCCGAGCAGTTGGCGCACGTCCGGGCGGGGCGTGCCACCTGGGACGACGTGATCGAGGAGACCCTGCGGGTCCAGGCTCCGGTCGCCAGCCTGCCGTTGCGGTACGCCGTGGAGGACCTGGCGGTCGGTGAGCTGGGCGGGCCCGAGGGTGTGGTGATCGGCAAGGGTGAGGCGATCCTCGCGGCGTACGCCGCCGCCGGGCGCAACCCCGTCGACCACGGGGTGGACGCGGACCGGTTCGACGTCACGCGCCTCGGCAAGGAGCACCTGGCCTTCGGCCATGGCGTCCACTTCTGCCTCGGCGCGCCGCTCGGCCGTATGGAGGCCCGTATCGCGCTCCCCGCCCTCTTCGAGCGCTTCCCCGACCTCGAACTGGCCGTCTCTGACCAGGACTTGACTCCGGTGGCCTCCTTCATCTCCAACGGCCACCGGTACCTGCCGGTAAGGCTGAACCCGAACGGCTGACGGATGCGGCCGGGGCCACGCTGCGGGCCGGTGGGGGCCGGTCGCGCAGTTCCCCGCGCCCCTAAAAGCACCCGTGCACAGGCCGGTTCGACACGTGCGGGTCCGCCGTGGTTGCTCGCGCCGTTCCCCGCGCCCCTGAAGACGCCTGTGCACAGGCCGGTTCGACACGTGCCGGTCCGTCGTGGTTGCTCGCGCCGTTCCCCGCGCCCCTGAAGGGGCACCGGCCGGAGGGGACGTGGCGGGATGTGTGGCCGCAGCTTACGGGGACATGGGGAGGCGGTCGGCTTGGGAGTGTGGGTTGCGGTCTCCGCTGCGGGCGGACATTCCGACGCGGCCCCGCACCCGGACGACGAGCCGGAACCCCCAACCACCCCAGGGGCGCGGGGAACTGCGCGACCAGCCACAACGAACCCGCAGACAACCCACACGCCTCTACCTACTCACCCCGCCACCACGCCCGCAGCCGCGCCCACACGCCCTCCGGGCGGACCGGCGCAGGCGTCGGCGCCTCCGGCTGCCCGCCGCCGGCGAACGCGGGCGGCACCGGGCGCCGCACGCCCTCCCGACCCCCCACCGTCTCCCCACTCACCGGCGCCACCGGAAACCGCACCGGCAGCGAAGCCAACGCCCGGTGGAACGGCCCCGGCCGCCACTCCAGGTCACCCACCGGCACTGCGAGCTCCACGTCCGGCAGGCGGTCGAGCAGCTTCTCGACCGCCACCGCCGCGATCAACCGGGCAGGGCTCTGCGCGGGGCAGTTGTGCGGCCCGGCGCTCCACGCCAAGTGGGCGCGATTACCCGCACGCTGATCATTCGTCAGCGCCGGATCCGTGTTCGCGGCGGCGAGACTGATGACGACCGGATCACCGGCCCGTAGCAACGTCCCCTCGTACACGACGTCCCGAACCGGATAGTGCACCGCGTAGTTGGCCATCGGCGGATCGGTCCACAGGACCTCGTCGAGCGCGTCCTCGACCGGCAGGCTGCCACCGCCGAGGCTGCCCGCGAACCGGTCGTCGGAGAGCAGCAGCCGCAGCCCGTTGGAGATCAGGTTCTGCTGGGGCTCGGTGCCCGCGCCCATGAGGACAACGAGCTCGTGGATCATCTCCTCGTCGGTGAGGGCGGCCGGGTGGGCCATCATCCAGGACGTCATGTCCTGCCCCGGCCGGGCCCGCTTGAGCGCGACGAGGTCGAGCAGGGTCACGGTGAGCAGTTCGTTGGCCTTCTCCGCGTCCACGCCGTCGAAGATCCCGGACATGCCCTCGACCAGCCGCTCACCGAGGTCGGGCGGGCACCCGAAGAGCCGGTTGAAGACGAGCAGCGGCAGGACCTGGGCGTACTCACCGAGCAGGTCGGCCTCGCCGCGCGGCGCGATGAGGTCGATCAGCGTGTCGGCGCTGCGCTCGACGTATCCGCGCAGGGTGTTGGGCTCGACACGGGCCAGGCTGTCGGTGATGGCGCCGCGGAGCCTGCGGTGCTCCTCGCCGTCGGTGAACAGCGCGTTCGGCCGGTACATCATCATCGGCACGATCGGGCTGTCCGGCGCGACGGTGCCGTCGGCCAGGTCGCGCCAGCGGCGGGGGTCCTTGGAGAAGGTCTCGGGGCTGCGCAGGACGTGCAGCGCGGCCTCGTACCCGGTGACGAGGGTGGCACGCACACCGGGCGCGAGTTCGACGGGCGCGGTGTTGCCGTGCGCCCGCAGCTTGCCGTAGGTCGCGGCCGGGTCGGCGGCGAACTCGGGGCCGTACATGGGGTGGTGGAAGGGGCAGCCCTCAGGTGGCGCGGAGACGGGGCCGTGGGCTTCGGGGGAGGTCACGCGTGCTCCAGTTCACTGTCGCCGGGACTGCCGGCCGTGCCGGCCCTGTCGTCGGCGCTGCCGGCATTGCGGGTGAGGAGGTACTCGACGAGGGCGATCAGCGCGTGCGTGGAGGAGATCCGGTCGCGGGCGTCGCACCGTACGAGGGGTGTCTCGGGGAGCAGGTCGAGGGCCTCACGGACCTCTTCCAGGTCGTGCTCGGCACAGGCGTCGTCGAAGTCGTTGAGGGCGACGGCGTACGGCAGGCCCAGTTCCTCCAGGACGCCCATGACGTCGAAGGACTGGCCGAGGCGGCGCGTGTCGGCGAGGACGAGCGCGCCGAGCGCGCCGCGGGTCATGTCCTGCCACAGCTCGGTGAAGCGCTGCTGCCCCGGCGTGCCGAAGAGGTACAGCACGAGCGAGTCGTTGAGCGTGAGACGGCCGAAGTCGAGGGCGACGGTGGTGGTCGTCTTGTCCTTCGTGCCCGCCAGGTCGTCGACGAGCGCGCCGGCCTGGGTCATCACCTCCTCCGTGCGCAGCGGCCGGATCTCGGACAGCGCGCCGACGAAGGTGGTCTTGCCGACGGCGAAGTGCCCCACGATCAGGACCTTGACGGCGGTCTGCACACCGCTCGGCAGGTAGACGCCCCCGGCGGGGCTGTCTTCAGAGGCGGGCGCGGAGCCCATCGAGGACCTCCTGGAGGATGCGGGTCTCGGACGGCCGGGCGGACGGGATGGGGGCGCGGGTGACGACGTGGCCGCTGTCCATGAGGTCGGCGATCAGCACCTTGGTGACGCTGACCGGCAGCGCCAGATGTCCGGCCACCTCGGCGACCGACAGCGCGCCGGGCCTGCACAGCTCCATCAACGCCCGCTTCTCCGGGCTCAGTCCGGTCAGCGGCAGATCGTCGGCGGCGATCAGCAGCGTGACCAGGTCCAGGGTGTTGCGGGTCGGGTGGGAGCGGCCGTCGGTGACGACGTACGGCCGCACCAGCTTCCCTCCGGGACGCCTGGGCGGTGTCATGCCGGGCTGCCGGCGTCCCGACGCGCCGGGCTGGTCAGTTCCTTGCCGAGCCGGTCCACGAGCTTGTGCATGCGGTACGTGACGGCCTCCATGTCCACGTGCTCGGTGGTGGACACCGCGAGGTAGGCGCCCTCTCCGGCGGCCACGAGGAAGACGTAGCCGTGCGCGAACTCGATCAGGGTCTGCCGCCAGGGGGTCTGCGGGCTGCCGCAGAACTCGGCGGTGCTGCGGCTGATCGACTGGACGCCGGAGAGCCCCGCGGCAAGCCGTTCGGCGTCGTCCCTGCCGATGTCCGCGGAGTGGGCCCGGAGCATGCCGTCGGCCGAGAGCAGGATCGCGTGACGCGCCTCGGGGACCTTCAGGACCTCATCGAGCATCCAGCCCAACTCGTTGTTCGTGGTGGGCTCGATCATCCTTGGATGTTCCCTTCGTCTTCGTGGGGGGTGGTGTCCTGGGCGGCACGGCCGTGGAGCGTGCCGCGGGCGAACGCGCCCATGCGGCGGGCGGTCTCCTCGGCCGAGCGGTCACCGGGATCGTCCAGGGGCGCGGGCGGCTCCTGCGTCACGGCGGCGGGCTCCGCCTGCGCCTGGGCGCGCCGGCGCCGCTTGGGCAGCCCACCGGCCGTGGTGGCCGTGGCGGCCGCGGCCCCCGTCTCGGCGGGCAACGGCAGCCCTGCGGATCGGCCGGACACCGGCTCGTCGCCGGAGGCGGAGGCGGATGGAACCACGGAGGCGGAGCCGGCGGACGACGCGAGCGCCGCTTCGGACGCATCGGACGCTTCGGACACATCGGCGGACACGGGCGTACGACCGGGCTCGGCGATCCGGACCGACTCGGTCGTACGGGCAGACTCGGTCGTACGGGCAGACGCGGCCGGCGTACGGGAGGAGGCGGCGCGGGCGGGCGGTGCGGTCACGGGCGGCAGCTCCTCCGCGATGTCCCGGTGCGTGAGCAGGGCGGACGGCAGGAACACGACGGTACGGACGCCGCCGTACGGGGAGCGGGTGTCGGCGGAGACGCTGAACCCGTAGCGCGCGGCGAGCACGCCGATGACGGCGAACCCGAACTGGGGCGGGTCGTCGAGGCGGGTGACGTCCACCGCGTACTGCCCCGACAGCAGGGCGGCGGCCCGCTCGGTCGCGTGGGCGTCCATGCCGACACCCGCGTCGTCGATGATCACGCAGGCGCCGTTGTGCACGGACTGGACGTTGACCTCGACCTTGGTGTTGGGCTGCGAGTGGCGGGCCGCGTTGTCCAGCAGCTCGGCGATGGTGAGCACGACCGGCTCGACGGCCCGGCTCTCGACGGCGATGTCGGCCTGGCCGTGGATCTGTACGCGCCGGTAGTCGCGGATGCGGGAGGTGGCACCGCGGACGACCTCGATCAGCGCGGACGTGGAGCGCTGGCGGCCCGGCCAGGATCCGCACAGTACGGCGATGGCCTGGGCCCGGCGGCCGAACTGGGCGTTGGCGTGGTCGATCTCGAGCAGGTCGCGCAGCACGTCGGGGCGGTCGTGGCGGTCCTGCATGTCGGAGATGGCGACCTGCTGCTCGTTGGCCAGCGCCTGGATCGAGCGCATCGACGACTTCAGGGCGGCCTTCGCGGACTGGTCGGCGCGGGCCTGGGCGTGCTCCACGGCGTTGGCGAACCGCTCCAGGACGTGGTCGAGGGACTTCGCGAAACCGCTGCCGGAGAGTCCGGCGTCGAGCAGGCCCACGCCGGCGAGCGGCTGCTGGGGGCCGTGCTCCTCCATCGCGGGCAGGCGTACGGCGACCAGGTGCCGCACCTCGTCCTCCCGGGTGCGCACGTCCTCGGCCAGCTCGGTGGTGCGTCGGCGCAGCCGCGCGGTGATCCCGCGCTGGCGCACCAGCAGCACGGTGACGGCGAGCAGGCCGACGGCCACGCACCAGAACACCGCCTCCGGTATCTGTTCCTTCATGGAGTCCTCGAAGTTCTCAAAGGCGGGGAGGGCGGTGATCGGGGGGGTGGGTGTGTTGGGTGTGCGGGATGAGGGGCGTGGGGGATGGGGGACGCGGCGCCCGACGGTAGTCGCGAGCGGGCGCGCGCACTTTTCCGCGCGCGCAAGGAAGTTGCCGTGAGGCGCACCGTGGCACGCGGGGCGCACGGATGGCTTCGCACGCCACTGAGTACGTGCGGATGCCGTCCGCCACTCACATGTTCCGCTCGCACTCACATGTTCCGCTCGAACCGCATAAACGGAATGTGTGCACTACGCTTACGAGCCGTAACTGCCGTGGCCAGAACTCCAGTTGATCAGGCGTGTCGGCCTCGGCCGGGCACACTCTGGGCGGAGGAAACGCATTGCCCGCGGGAACCTACATCGTGGAGTCGCAGACGACCGGTGAGGTGGATCCGCGTGAGCGGACCGACTTCTGGAGCGAGCATGTCGGGTCGTACCAGACCCGGATGGACTTCAGATACGCGAGCCCCGAGACGTTCCGCGGCGAGATGGTCCGGCAGGGCACCGACACGTACCAGATCGTCGACTGGAGTTGCGACAAGATCGAGTACGTCCGTACGCCGCGGCTCGTGCGGCAGGAACCCGATCCCGACTATCGGTTCCTGCTCCCGCTCTCCGGGGAACTGGTGCTGCGACAGGACGACCAGGAGGCGCGGCTCACGCCCGGTGCGGGGAGTCTGATGACGCTCGGGGCGCCGTTCGAGCTGCTCCACGACGCGTCGTTGCGGGGGATCATCTTCTCCATACCGGCCCGTGAGATCGACGGGCCGCTGAACCGGAAATCGCCCTTGGCGACCGGTATCGATCTGACGACCGGGCTGGGGCGGGTCGTCGGCGCCATGATCGAGAGCCTGTCGGCGGAGCGGGACAGTCTGACGACGACCGAGTTCAACGCCGTGTCCGACCGGATCGTCGAGCTGCTGTGCATGATCGCTGTCGGGGACGACCGGCCCGACTCGTCCGGGCATCTGACGGAGGTCGAGGCGGTGGTACGCCGTCATGTGCGGGAGCACGCGGCGGATCCCGGGCTCACCGGGACGTCGATGGCGCGGGCGCTCGGGTGGTCGTTGCGGCAGATTCAGCTGGCGTTGCAGCGGGTGGGGACCACGCCGCGGGAGTTGATCCGTGAGGAGCGGTTGCGGCTTGTGCGGGATCGGCTTCAGTGCGGGGAGTGTGAGCACATGACGATCACGGATCTGGCGTATGCGTCGGGGTTCTCGTCGGCGAGTGCGCTGAGCACGGCGTTCAAGCAGCGGTTCGGGGTCAGTCCTCGGGAGATGCGGCACGGGGTGCGGTGAGGGTTGTTTGTTTGCCTGCGGGTGGGTGGGGGCTGGTCGCGCAGTTCCCCGCGCCCCTGGGTGGTTGGGGGTTTCGGCTCGTCCGTCAGGTGCGGGGACGCGTCGGAATGTCCGTCCGCAGCGCAAGACGCACCCCCCGTTGCCACCCGGTGACCGCAACCCAGTCTCTCCGTAAGCTGCGGCCACACATCCCGCCACGCCCCCTCCGCCCGGTGCCCCGTAAGGGGCGCGGGGAACGGCGCGAGCAACCGCGGCGGCCCGGCACGTGCCAATCCGGCCTGGGCACCGGTGCTTTTAGGGGCGCGGGGAACGGCGCGAGCAACCAGAACGAACCCGCACGTGGTAACCGGACCTAGGCCACGGGCTTTCAGGGGCGCGGGGAACGGCGCGAGCAACCAGAACGGACCCGCACGTGGTAACCGGACCCAGGCCACGGGTTTTCAGGGGCGCGAGGAACTGCGCGAGCAACCACGACGGAGCGGCACGTGCCAATCCGGCCTGGACGCCAGTGCTTTTAGGGGCGCGGGGAACTGCGCGACCAGCCCCCACCGGGCCCGCAGTCGTCGAACCAACCTCATCCCCTACCCACCCCCGGCGGCCTGTCAGGCCGAGGCTCGTTTGCGTGGGGGTGTCTTCTTGGCCGGGGCCTTCTTCGTGGCTGTTTTCTTTGTGGCGTCCGCAGTTGTTTTCTTGGTTGCCGCCGTTTTCTTGGCGGCAGTCTTCTTGGCTGTCGGCTTCTTGGCGGACGCCGGCTTGGGCGAGGCCTTGCGGGCAGGACCCTTGCGAAGGGGCTTGACGTCGGCGGCGGAGTCGGCGGCGTCCTCGCCACGGGCCACCTTGGCCTGCCGCACGCTGCTTTCGAGCGCGGCCATGAGGTCGATGACCTTGCCACCGCCCTTCTCGCCGGAGGCCGCGGCCGGCACCTTCTCGCCGGAGGCCTTCGCCGCGATGAGCTCCTCGACGGCCTCGCGATAGTCGTCGTGGAGGTCGTTGAGGTCGACCTCACCAAGGGTGTCCATCAACGCGTCCGCGAGATCGAGCTCCTTGTCCCGCACGGTGACACTGGAGTCGGGCGCGACACTCTCGGGCGTACGGATCTCGTCCGGCCACAGAAGCCCGTGCATCGCGATGACGTCGTCGACGACCCGCAGCATCCCCAGCCGCTCACGCCCACGCAGGGCGAACTTCGCGATGGCGACCTTCTGGCTGCGCTTCAGCGCCTCCCTCAGCAACGTGTACGGCTTGGCCGCCGGCACCCCGTTCGCCGCCAGGTAGTACGCCGTGTCCATCTGGAGCGGATCGATCCGGTCGGCCGGCACGAAGGCCACGATCTCGATCGTCCGGGCGGTCGGGATGGGCAGGGACGCCAGGTCCTCGTCCGTGATCGGGATCATCGACCCGTCCGCGTCCTCGTACGCCTTGCCGATCTCCGGCGACGACACCTCGCGCTCCTCCAGCTCGCACACCTTGCGGTAGCGAATGCGGCCCCCGTCCTCCAGATGGATCTGGCGGAAGGAGATCGAGTGGCTCTCGGTGGCGTTCACGAGCTTGATCGGGATGCTGACCAGGCCGAAGGAGATGGCGCCGTTCCATATGGATCGCACGTGCAGCACCTTTCCGATCGGTTCGGGATGAATTCTGAGGTTTCAGTGAGAAATCGTGGAATTGTCATCCTATGACGCCTATCACGGAGGTGGAGGGGCGAAGGCTCGCGCTGAGCAATCTGGAGAAGGTCCTCCATCCGGCGACCGGCTTCACCAAGGGCGAGCTGCTGCACTACTACGCGACGACCGCCGAGGCCCTGCTGCCCCACCTCCGCGACCGGCCGCTGTCCTTCCTGCGCTACCCGGACGGGCCCGACGGCCAGGTCTTCTTCGCCAAGAACGTGCCGCCGGGTACGCCCGAGTGGGTCACCACGGCCGAGGTGCCGCGGTCGGAGGGGCCGGCCCGCATGGTGCTGGTCCAGGACCTCGCGAGCCTCGTGTGGGCGGCGAACCTCGTGACGGAGTTCCATACGCCCCAGTGGCTGATCGACGCCCCCGGCGAGGCCGACCGGCTCGTCTTCGACCTCGACCCGGGGGCGCCCGCGACCGTCGTCGAGTGCTGCGAGGTGGCGCTCTGGCTGCGGGAGCGGCTCGCGGCGGACGGGATCGAGGCGTACGCCAAGACGTCGGGGTCGAAGGGGCTGCATCTGTTGGCGGCGCTGCGGCCGACGCCCTCGGGCCGGACGACCGAGTACGCCAAGCAGCTCGCGATGGAGGCGGAGAAGGCGCTGCCGCGGCTCGTCGTGCACCGGATGACGCGCAGCCTGCGGCCCGGCAAGGTCTTCGTCGACTGGAGCCAGAACGCGGCACGGAAGACGACCGCGACCCCCTACACCCTGCGGGCCCGGGCGGAGCCGACGGTGTCGGCGCCGGTGACGTGGGCCGAGGTCGAGGAGTGCCGGTCCGCCCGCCCGCTCACCTTCCTGGCCCCGGACATCGCGCAGCGGCTGCGGGACCACGGCGACCTGCTGGCCCCGCTGCTCGATCCGGAGCGCGCCGGCCCACTGCCCTGAGCGCGGCCGGCCGGGGGCGGGACCCACACCGAAGACGAGGGGGGACCTCACAACAAAGGAGCACCATGGAAGCACCACCGCCCTCCCGTACCGTCCGCCGCTCGCTCGTCGTCGGGCTGACGGCTCTCGCCCTCTGCGCCCTGCCCTGGGCGCCCACGGCCGCCACGGCCTCCCCGGACCGGGCCTCGGCACGGGTCCCGGACGCCGGGGTGATCACCGACTGGAGCGAGACCGCCGCCGCCGTGGTCAGCGTGGACGCCGGGCGCCCGACGGCCGAACCGTTCCTCTGGTACGGCTTCGTCTCGGCCGCCGTCTACAACGCGGTCGTCGGCATCGAGGGCCGCTACACCCCGTACAAGTGGCACGTACGCGGTCCCCGCGGCGCCTCCTCCGAGGCGGCCGCGGCGGCTGCCGCCCGCCGGGTCCTGCTGACGTACTTCCCCGCCTCGAAGGCCCGGATCGACACCGCCTACGCCGCGTCGCTCGCGAGGATCCCCGACGGAAAGGCCGAGGACCGGGGCGTCCGCTTCGGGGAGCGCGCCGCCGCGCGGATCGTCGAGCTGCGGGAGAACGACGGGCGCGACAACCCGGTGACGTACGACAAGAAGCCCGCCCCCGGCGTCTGGCGCCCGACCCCGCCCGGCTTCCGGCCGTTCGCGAACCCGTGGCTCGGGAAGCTGCGGCCGATGCTCTTCGACTCGCCGGACCGGTTCATGCCGGGGCCGCCGCCCCCGCTGACGTCGAAGCGGTACGCCCGGGACTTCGCCGAGGTGAAGTCGATGGGTGCGAGGAACAGTCCTGGGCGGACGGCCCGGCAGACGGAGACCGCGCGCTTCTTCTCCGACCCCCTGCCGCAGCAGCTCCAGGCGGCCTACCGCGACCACACGGCACGGCACGGACTGGACATCGTCGAGGCGGCCCGGTTGTTCGCCGCCGCCAACACGGCCAGTGCCGACGCGACGATCACCACGTGGAACTCCAAGTTCACCCACGCCCTGTGGCGTCCGATCACCGCGATCCGGCTGGCCGACACCGACGGCAACCCCGCCACCGAGGCCGACCCGTCGTGGGAGTCGCTGCTCACCACACCCCCGTACCCGGAGTACATCGGCGGCCACTGCGCCAACGACGGGGCCGTCATGGCCGTACTGGACCGACTGACCGGCGGTGACATCGACCTCCGCGTCAAGTCGGCGGTGACGGGCACCACCCGTACGTACACGAGGTCCGCCGACTACAACCGTGACGTGATCAACGCGCGGATCTGGAGCGGGATCCACTTCCGCACCGCCGACGTCGTCGGCAACCGGATCGGCCGGCACATCGGCAACTGGGCGCTCGACCACCACTTCGCGCCGCTGCCCTGATCACGTGGTTCGAGCCGCGGTGCCGGTCCTGGGGGTCCTCACACCCGCGTCCACGTGTGCCGGTCGCGCGCCATCGCGTGCAGTGCCTCGACGTCCGCCGGTTTGAGGGTCCCGCCGAGGCGGGTCAGCGTCGGGAGGTCCGTGTCGGTCAGGACGCGGGCCTCCCTCAGGGGGGCGGTGATGTCGAGGGAGGACGGGGCGAAGACGGCCAGGACGGGTCGGACCTCGGCGGTCAGGGCGTACGAGGCCCGGTCGGCGTCGGCCCGTACGGCGCGGAGCAGGGGGTGCGCCTCGCGGCGGCCCACCGTGACCATCGGGTCGGCCACCAGGACCCGCTGCTTGCGGGCGTAGAGGGCGCGTACGGCGAAGAGGCCGCCGGGGCCGATGACGAGATGGTGGATGCGGTCGCCGCCCGGGAGCGGGACCGAGTGCAGGGTGTGCCAGCCCGCGCCGTCCAGGCGGTCCAGGGCCTCCCCCACCGCCTGTTCCGCCATGAGCGCGCGCCGGCGTGGATCGGGGCGCATCCGGCGCGGGGCGGCCGGTTCGCGGTCGAGGGCGATCTGGAGCGCCTCGCCGGGCCGGTTCGGCGCGAGGTCGTCGTCCGGGTGGAGGGACAGCCGCGCCAGCTCCGCGGGTGTGGGCACGGGTGGCGGACCCACCGTCACCTCGCCGGTCAGGAACGGCCCGAGCACGTCGAGCACGTCCTCGCGCCGCTCCTCGCTGAGCAGGTTGACCCTGGCCGCCTCCCTGTCGTACCAGGCGACGTTCCTGCCGTCCGTGTGACAGACGTAGAGCCGCTCCTGGCCGTGGCGCCAGGTCGGTATGACGCGCAGTCCGCTCATGCACCATCACCCCACGACCATGGGAACAGGCGGGGTGCTCCAGGGGCAAGAAGCCGGTTACCTTTGGGGACAGTGGTGGGGGAGGCGCCGTTGCGGGATCGCGGGAAGCAATCCAATGCGCCGGCCCCGGACAGCCCGTGGAGCGAGATCGTGCCCGGCCTGTGGATGGGCGGGCACGAGTACACGGGCCGGTCGGGACAACCGGAGTTCGCCGTCGTACGAGACGAGTTCGACCTGGTAGTGACCCTGCTGCGACTACCCGGCCACGGCCCCGACCCGGGCGTGGAACACCATGTGTGGCCGATCCCCGACGGACCGCTGGACGGCACCCAGCTGGCCGGTGTGATGCGGCTCGCGCGGACCGCGGACGAGGCGCGGGACGCCGGCCGGCGCGTCCTGGTCCGCTGCTACCACGGCTACAACCGCTCGGGCCTGGTCGTCGCCCACGCCCTGATCCGCGCGGGCAGCACCGCCGAGGACGCCATCCGTCTGATCCGCTCACGCCGTTCCCCGTGGGCGCTGCACAACGAGTTGTTCGTGGACTACCTGCACGCCGGGCTGGACACGGCCCGGCTCCTCGAAGAGCTCGCCGAGTAGCCCGTTCCGGCCGGCGGACAACGCCGGTGAACAAAAAGGACTTCCGTACGAATAGGGTGTACGGGCGGCGGTAATCGGCCATGGCCGGTGACCGCGGCACGACCCCGGCGCCACGCCGGCACCACCTCGGTCCACGCCGATCTCGCACCGGGCGAGCGGCCCTGACGCAGGAGCGCAGTGATCCACAACCGCCCCGCGGGCTCCCGCCGCCTCGCGCGCGCGGCGCTCGCGCTGCCCGCCGCCGCCCTGCTCCTCGCGGGCTGCGGCGACCCGGGCGATCTGCGCGGGTCGGGCCCGACGTCCACCGCCGTGGGCCCGACCCGGCTGTGGCCGGAGGTCCCGCCCGCCGCCTCGCCCGCCCTCGACTACGGCGAGGCGGACACCGAGACCGTCCAGGGCATCACCGCGCCGGGCGACGACATCCACAAGGTCGACCCGGTCGCCGTCTTCCGCGCGGAGATCGCCCGCCATCCGGATCTCTACACCGACGACGGGGCCTCGTACGCGCAGACGGCCCAGCGGACGGAGGAGTGCGGCAAGAAGGGTGAACGTGGCCGGAAATGCCCGGTCCTGCGCCCGTACTACCGCGACATCACCGGCGACGGCCGGGACGACATGGTGCTCGGCGTGCGGATGCCCTCGAACCAGCTGGGCGTGCGCGCGTACACCTTCATCGGCCACCGGCTGGTCGAGGTCATGGCCACGACGGACAGCACGCTCAGCGTCCAGATCGCGAACCATGACGTGATCATCCGTTCGCCGTCGACGCTGGCGGGCTACGAGTACCGCACGGTGTGGTCCTGGGACCGCCGCCAGAAGGCGATGCTCGCGGCGAAGGACGAGATCCTGCGGGTGGGGTCGAGCGCCACGCCCAGCGGCCCCGCCCCCACGCGTTCCCCGGCCGCGGACTCCCGGTGAGGCGCCCGCGGCCGGCCGGGCCGCCCACCGGGATGCGGCGCCTGCGCCACTGGACGGCCACCCTCACCTGGAAGGCCGCCGCCTTCATCGCCGTGATGTGCTGCGGTCTGGCCGCGCTCCTCGGCACCCTCGTGCATGTCTCGGTGACCAACCAGACCGTCGGCGAGGCCCGCGACCGCGCGCTCGACCGGCTCACCGAGGCGACGGAGGCGTACGAGGCGGGCGACCGGCTGCCGCACGGGGCGGGCGTCGACCTGGCGGGGCTGCCCGTCGAGCTGCGCACCCTCGCCGCCGGCGGGGACCGCGGCACGATGGTCGGCAGCGACGACCCGCACCCCACGATGTGGGCGGCCGGCCCCGCGAGCGGCGGGCACGCGCTCGCCGTGCGGGTCGACTACTCACAGGGGGTCCGCACGATCGACGGCCTCGACCGGGCGATCCTCGGCTCCTCGGCGCTGGCGATCGGTGTGACGCTGCTCGTGGGCGCGTTCGCGGTGACCCGCGTGACGCGGCGGCTGCACGGTACGGCCCAGGTGGCGCGGCGGATCAGCGCGGGCGACCTGGACGCGCGGGTGAACGATCCCCGGGCCGAGGACCCGACGCGCCCCCAGGACGAGGTGGCCGCGGTCGCGGGCGCCCTGGACACGATGGCGTCCTCGCTGCAGAGCAAGCTGCAGAGCGAGCAGCGCTTCACCGCGGACGTCGCCCACGAGCTGCGGACCCCGCTGACCGGGCTGCACGCGGCGGCCGAACTGCTGCCGCCCGGCCGACCGACCGAGCTGGTCCGCGACCGGGTCGCCGCGCTGCGCACGCTCACCGAGGACCTGTTGGAGATCTCCCGGCTCGACACGCGCAGCGAGCGGCTGGACGTGGACGCGGTGCGGCTCGCGGAAGTGGCCGAGCGGGTGGTCCGGGCGTCCGGCACGGACACCGAGGTCCGGGTCGTACGGGACGCGGTCGTGGAGACCGACCGGCGGCGTCTGGAACGGGTGTTGGGCAATCTCGTCGCCAACGCGCACAAGCACGGGCGGGCGCCGGTGTCGCTGACGGTCGACGGGCACCTCGTCACCGTGCGGGACCACGGTGACGGCTTTCCGGCGTACCTCGTCGAGCACGGGCCGCAGCGGTTCCGGACGGAGGGGGGCTCCAAGGGGCATGGGCTGGGGCTGACCATCGCGCTGGGGCAGGCGGGGGTGTTGGGGGCGCGGCTGGGGTTCGCGAACGCGGCGGATGGTGGGGCTGTCGCGTCGCTTTCGCTCCGCTGAGCCCCGGGGGACGGGGGCCGGGGGCCGGGGGCGGCAGAGCTCGGGGGTGCGGATGGAGTTGGCCACTGCGGGTGCGTTGTGGCTGGTCGCGCCGTTCCTCGCGCCCCTGACGGGGCTGGGGGTGAGCGGTTGCTTGTCTCTGATGGCCCAGCGTGGCGGGCGCGCCACGCAGAGCGCTCATAATGTGGCGATAAGTCAGCTCTGCCCCCTTCTGGAGGAGCCAGCAATGTCACTGCGTACCGCTCTCACCCGCATCGGCATAGCCGCCGCCGGCGGCGCCCTCGTCGTCGGAGCCGCGAGCCCCGCTCTCGCGAACGACGACTGGGGCCACCACCACAACGGCAGTCACCACAAGCTCTACAAGGGCGTCGTCACCGCGCCCGGCGGACTGAACCTCCGCGACAGGCCGACCCGCGGCAGCGCCATCGTCGGCTTCGTCGGCCACAACCAGAAGGTCTCCATCTTCTGCAAGACGAGCGGCGAGAACGTCCAGGGCAACCACCTCTGGTACCTCCTCGCGGACGGCACCTGGGCCTGGGCGACGGCCCGCTTCATCGAGAACATCGGTCCGGCGCCCCGCTGGTGCTGAAAGCCCGGCGCCCCTGAAGGGGCGACCGAGGTGCACCCGAGAAGCCCGTTTGACCCTCTATAGCGGGACATGGACTGTTTCGCTTGCTACGTTCCGGACATGCTCTCGCCCGGAACGACAGCGCAGGCGGACCCGCCGACTCCCGTCGTCCCCCTCCCCCGGCGCCGTGGCATCGAGTTCACCCTCATCGTCCTGGCCGTCCTGCTCTCCGTGTACGGCTACTGCGACGTGGGCATCGCCCGGACCGGATCGGTCCCGCCCGGCGCCGTCGGCTACGGCGCCGGGCTCGGCGTACTCGCGCTCCTCGCGCATCTCGCGGTGCGGCTGCGGGCCCCGTACGCCGATCCGCTGCTGCTGCCGATCGGCGTCCTGCTCAACGGACTGGGCCTGGTGCTCATCTACCGGCTCGACCTGGAGACCCCGGACGACCCGGCGGCCCCGACACAGCTCGTCTGGTCGACTCTGGGCATGGGCCTGTTCATCGCGGTCGTGGTGCTGCTGCGCGACCACCGGGTGCTCCAGCGCTACACGTACGTGTCCGTCGTGAGCGCGCTCGTCCTGCTCGTCCTGCCGATCTTCTTCCCCTCCGTGAACGGCGCCCGGATCTGGGTCAGGGTCGCCGGATTCTCCATCCAGCCGGGCGAGTTCGCGAAGGTCCTGCTCGCGGTGTTCTTCGCCGGCTACCTCGCGGCGAACCGCAACGCCCTCGCGTACACCGGCCGTCGGGTCTGGCGGCTCCAACTGCCCACCGGGCGGGTCCTCGGCCCGATCCTCGCGATCTGGCTGCTGAGTGTCGGCGTGCTGGTCCTGGAGCGGGACCTCGGCACCTCGCTCCTCTTCTTCGGCCTGTTCGTGATCCTGCTGTACGTCGCCACGGGCCGCACCGGCTGGATCGCGGTGGGCCTGCTGCTCGCGGTGTGCGGGGCCGTCGCCGTCGGCTGGCTCGAACCGCATGTGCACAGCAGGGTCGAGGACTGGCTGCACCCGTTCGCGTCGATCGACGCGGGCCGGGGTCCGAACCAACTCGCCCAGTCGCTCTTCTCGTTCGCCGCCGGCGGGATGCTCGGCACGGGACTCGGCCTCGGCCACTCCATCCTCATCGGCTTCGCCGCCAAGTCTGACTTCATCCTGGCCACGGCGGGCGAGGAACTGGGCCTGGCCGGCCTCTCCGCGATCTTCCTCCTGTACGGGCTGCTGGTCGAGCGCGGCTACCGGACGGGCCTCGCCCTGCGCGACCCCTTCGGCCGGCTGGTCGCCGTCGGGCTCGCCTCGATCGTGGCCCTCCAGGTCTTCGTGATCGCGGGCGGCGTGACGGGGCTGATCCCGCTCACCGGCATGGCGATGCCCTTCCTGGCACAGGGCGGTTCGTCGGTCGTCACCAACTGGATCATCGTGGCCCTGCTGATGCGCCTCAGCGACTCGGCGCGTGGCCGGTCCGGGACGGCGACGGCGACGGCGACGACGGCTTCGGCTTCGGCTTCGGCGGCCGAGGGGATCGAAGGAGGGGTCACGCCATGACCGGGAACGGCCGTCCCATGACCCGGTACATCCGGCATGCCGCCGCCTTCTGCGCCCTGCTCCTCATCGCCCTCCTCGTCAACGCCACCCGCATCCAGCTCGTCCAGGCCCGCTCGTACGACGAGAACCCGGCCAACCGCCGACACACGATCGCCCGCTACGGCCAGCCGCGCGGCGACATCCTTGTCGGCGGCAAGCCGGTCACCGGTTCCAAGGATTCGGGCCAGCAGTTCCGCTACGAACGGACGTACAGAAACGGCCCGTTGTACGCGCCCGTCACCGGCTTCGCCTCGCAGGTGTACGGGACGAATCTGCTGGAGGGCGCCGAGGACGACATCCTGGCGGGCACCGACCCGCTGCTGTCGCCGCTCCCCCTGTGGAACGACCTCACCCGGGCCCGCAACCCCGGCGGCCACGTCGTCACGACCCTCGACCCGGCCGCGCAGGAGGCGGCGTTCGCGGGGCTCGGCGACCGGCGGGGCGCGGTGGCCGCGCTCGAACCGTCCACGGGACGGATCCTGGCACTGGTCTCCACCCCCTCCTACGACCCCGAGGAGCTCTCCGGGACGGACTCGGGGGTGGCCCGGGCGTGGACTCGCCTGAACCAGGCGGCCAACAAGCCGATGCTCAACCGGGCCGTGCGGCAGACCTACCCGCCCGGCTCGACCTTCAAGGTGGTCACCGCGGCGGCGGCCCTCGACGCGGGTGTGGTGGAGGACGTCGACGAGCCCACGAAGTCCCCCGACCCGTACCGGCTGCCGGGCAGCTCGGTCCGGCTGACGAACGAGGTCGAGGGGTGCGCGGACGCGTCCCTGCGGTACGCCTTCACGTGGTCGTGCAACACCGTCTTCGCCAATCTGGGCGTGGACGTGGGGGTCGTCGGCATGCGGGCCGCGGCGTCCGGATTCGGCTTCAACGAACGGCAGTTGAGGATCCCGTTCCGGGTCTCCCCCAGCACCTTCGACACCCGGGTGGACCAGGCGCAGCTCGCGCTCTCCTCCATCGGCCAGTACAACACCCGGGCGACGCCGCTCCAGATGGCGATGGTCGCCGGGGCCGTCGCGAACAACGGCTCGGTGCGTACGCCCCACCTGGTGGAGCGGACGACCACCGACGACGGCGACACCGTGTCGGCCACCGGGCAGCGCACCCTCCGGCAGGCCATGAACCCCGCCACCGCCGTACAGCTGCGCGAGCTGATGACGGACGTGGTGGAGCGGGGCACCGGAAAGAACGCCGCCATCCCCGGCGCCACGGTGGGCGGCAAGTCCGGCACGGCCCAGCACGGCATCCACAACTCCGGTACGCCGTATGCCTGGTTCATCTCCTGGGCGAAGGCCGACGACGCGATGGAGCCGGCCGTGGCCGTCGCGGTCGTCGTCGAGGACGCGGAGGCCGAACGGGGGGACATCAGCGGGGGCGGGGACGCGGCGCCGATCGCACGGGCTGTGATGGAGGCGGCGCTCACTCCGTGAGACGGGGGGTGTTGCGCTCCCGTCTCCCGACCTACCGTTCGGTTCATGACTCAGCCCGCAGCCGCGTACGAACTCGCCCAGGTGAACATCTCCCGACTCAAAGCCCCGCTGGACTCCCCGCAGTTGAAGGACTTCGTCGACGCCCTCGCCCCGGTGAACGCGGTCGCCGACGCCGCGGACGGTTTCGTCTGGCGTCTGCAGAGCGACTCCGGCAACGCGACGGACACGTCCGTCTTCGGCGACGACTGGCTGATCATCAACCTGACGGTGTGGCGGGACGCCAACGCCCTGACCGCGTTCATGTACCAGGGGCAGCACCGTGAGCTCCTCGCCCGGCGCCGGGAGTGGTTCGAGCGGGTCCAGGAGGCGATGACGGCTCTGTGGTGGGTGCCGGCCGGGCACCGGCCGACGGTCGCCGAGGCGGAGGAGCGGCTGGTGCATCTGCGGGCGCAGGGGGCGACTGCGTACGCGTTCACGCTGCGGACGTCGTTCCCTGCCGGGGAGGCGGTGCCTCTCGCCGGGGCGGGGGCGACGGACCGGGTCCTGCCGGATGTGGAGTGCCCGGCTTAGAGCCGGAGGAGTTTAGAGCCGGAGGAGTGTTGACCGCCCGGGCTAGGGCTTCGCTCCGGCCTCGATGGCCTCCTCGACCTCCGAGACTCGTGCCTCTTCCTCCGCGGCGAAGCGTTCCGCGTCCAGTTTTTCGGCCAGTTCCTCGTCCTGGGCCATGAGGAGGTCGAGGTTGGAGTTGCTCATGTCGAAGACGCCCATGTCGACGTAGGCCTGCTGGAGGCGTTTGCCCCACAGGCCGATGTCCTTGACGCAGGGGACGATCCGGGAGAACAGCAACTGGCGGAACAGCGCGAGGAATTCGGACCGCTCGCTGTACTCCTCCGCCTCCGTCTTGGGGATGCCGAAGTTCTCCAGGACCTCCACGCCGCGCAGCCGGTCGCGCATCAGGTAGCAGCCCTCGATGACGAACTCCTCGCGTTCGCGGAGTTCGGCGTCGGTGAGCTGCTTGTAGTAGTCGCGCAGCGCCATCCGGCCGAAGGCCACGTGACGGGCCTCGTCCTGCATCACGTACGCGAGGATCTGCTTGGGCAGCGGCTTGTCCGTGGTGTCCCTGATCATGCCGAACGCGGCCAGCGCCAGGCCCTCGATGAGGACCTGCATGCCGAGGTAGGGCATGTCCCAGCGGGAGTCGCGGAGGGTGTCCCCGAGCAGCGATCGGAGGTTGTCGTTGACCGGGTACAGCATCCCGATCTTCTCGTGGAGGAAGCGGGCGTAGATCTCCGCGTGCCTGGCCTCGTCCATGGTCTGGGTCGCGGAGTACAGCTTGGCGTCCAGGTCGGGGACCGATTCGACGATGCGGGCCGCGCAGACCATGGCTCCCTGCTCGCCGTGCAGGAACTGGCTGAACTGCCATGAGGCGAGGTGCTTGCGGAGTTCGCCCTTGTCGCGGTCGGTCATCCTCGCCCAGTGGGGCGTGCCGTAGATCGAGATCGACTCGTCGGGAGTGCCGAGCGGATCGTACGGGTCCACTTCCAGGTCCCAGTCGATCCGTTTCTGGCCGTCCCACTGCTTGTCCTTGCCCTTCTGGTAGAGGGCCAGCAGACGGTCGCGCCCTTCGTCGTACTCCCAGCTGAACCGTGCCGCGCCGGTTGCGGGCACCTGCCAGAGGGGGGCTCCGGGGTCGTTGGCGTACAGGTCGTAGGTGGGCATGTCTCGCAGGCTCCTACGTAGTAGACGACGGGTCAACAAGTTGCGCGCGAGGGATTGACGGCCTTGCTGACAAGCAGTCTCATAAGGAGTGACCGGCGGTGACCCTGAGGTTTCTTCCCGTACGACGAGGTGGGCACAGCCATGACGACCGTTACGGAGGCCGAGGTGCTGCGCGACGCGCTCGGTCTGCTCAAGGACCGGGAGCAGGTGGCCGAGCGGCTGCTCGACTCCTCCGCGAAGCACTCCTTCGACCCGGACAAGGAGCTGGACTGGGACGCGCCCTTCGAGGAGGGGAAGTGGTTCTGGCCGCCGGAGTTGGTGTCGCTGTACGACACTCCGCTGTGGAAGCGGATGGGTGAGGAGCAGCGGATTCTGCTGTCGCGGCACGAGGCCGCTGCGCTGGCCTCGCTGGGGATCTGGTTCGAGATCATCCTGATGCAGTTGCTGGTGCGGCATATTTATGACAAGGCGGCGACGAGTGCGCATGTGCGGTATGCGCTGACCGAGATCGAGGACGAGTGCCGGCACTCGAAGATGTTCGCGCGGCTGATCGCGTCCGGTGGGACGCCCTGGTATCCGGTGAGCCGGGCCCATCAGAACCTCGGGCGGTTCTTCAAGACGGTGTCGACCACGCCGGGGTCGTTCACGGCGACGTTGCTGGGTGAGGAGGTGCTCGACTGGATGCAGCGGTTGACGTTCCCTGACGAGCGGGTGCAGACGTTGGTCCGGGGGGTGACGCGGATCCATGTGGTGGAAGAGGCGCGGCATGTGCGGTACGCGCGGGAGGAACTGCGTCGGCAGATGGTTACCGCGCCTCGGTGGTCGCAGGAGTTCACGCGGGTTACGTCCGGGGAGTTCGCTCGGGTGTTCTCTGTGGCCTTCGTCAATCCCGGTGTGTACGAGAACGTGGGGCTTGACCGGCGGGAGGCGGTGGCTCAGGTGAAGGCGAGTGGGCATCGGCGGGAGGTCATGCAGACGGGGGCTAAGCGGTTGACTGATTTTCTGGATGACATTGGGGTGTTGCGGGGGGCTGGGCGGCGGCTTTGGAGGTCTTCGGGGTTGCTGGCGTGAGGTGTCGGGTGCGGGTTGTGTGGGGCTGATCGCGCAGTTCCCCGCGCCCCTGGGGTGGTTGGGGGTGCGGTCCGGTTGCAGGGTGCGGGTTCTGGTCGGGCGGCCGTTGTCGTGGGGGCCGGGGACGGGCCGGGGGTATCCGTCCTCGGTCTGGCGCGAAATCGGTTGCTTTCAAGGGCGCCCGAGTTGACACGCCATCCGCTGCGGGCGGACACCCCCGCCCCGTCCCCTCCGGCACGATGCCGGCTGCGGGCGCGACCGTCCTCGCTCCCTCATTGGGTGACAGCCCCTCGCGCGGGGCTCAGGGGTAGAGGCCTGCGCGGAAGGTGAATGAGACGAGTTGGGCTCGGTCGCGGGCGCCGACCTTTGTCATGGCCCGCACTGCGTGCGTTTTCACGGTGAAGGGGGACACGGAGAGCTGGGCTGCGATCTCGTCGTTGCCGAGGCCGCTCGCGACGAGGACGATCACGTCCCGCTCCCTGGGTGTCAGGGCGTCGAAGCGTCGTAGCAGTTCCTGGTCGATCAGCGGGGGCGGGCTGTCGGTCATGTGGCCGATGAGCGCGGCCGTCGCGGCGGCCGACAGTGCACCGCCGCCGCCTACGACCTCGGTGATTCCGGCGACGAGTTCGGTGGGGCTCACGGTCTTGCTCAGGAAGCCGTTGGCGCCCGCGCGGAGGGCGGCGAGAACGATGTCGTCCTGGTCGAAGGTGGTCAGCACGATCACCCGCAGCTCTTCGGGTGCGTGCTCCTTGCGGATCCGGCGGGTGGCCTCGACACCGTCGATGCCGGGCATCCGGATGTCCATCAGGACCAGGTCGACGGGGTGGTCCCGGAGGTAGGGGACGACCTGGAGTCCGTCGGAGAGATCGCCCGTGACGACAAGGCTCGGGTCGAGCCGGAGCATCGCTTTGATGCCGGCCCTGATCTCTTCCTGGTCGTCGACGATCAGAATCCGTGTCATCGGACGGTGGCTCCCAAGGGGCTGAACTCCGCGTGGACGCGGAATCGCCCGTCGTCGCTGTCGATCGTCAGCCGGCCGCTGGAGGACTCGACGCGTTCGCGCATGCCGACGAGTCCGAGTCCGCTGCCCGAGGCGCGCGGTGAGTGACCGACGTGGTTCTCCACGGTGACGCAGATTCTTCCGTCGCGCTCGCGCACGTCCACTGTTGCCGCCCCCTCGCCATGGCGGTGGGCATTCGTGAGGGCTTCCTGGACGACCCGGTAGACCGTCACGCCGACACTGGGCTCCACGAAACCGGCCGGGATGTCGATGGAGGGACGGACGTCGAGGCCGATGCTCTCGAAAGAGGCGATGAGGCCTTCGAGGCCGCTGAGTGCCGGGGTCGGCCGGAGTGCCTCGTCGTCGGAGATGTCGTCTCCGAGGCGGAGAAGCGCGAGGATCCGTTGTGTTTCGACGACGACGGTACGGGCGCTGGACCTGGCCGAGACGAGGGCCTGCCGGGAGGACTCGGCGTCCTCGGGCAGCCCGATCTCCGCGGCACCGAGATGCATGCTCAGCATCGCGACCTGGTGGCCGATGACATCGTGGAGGTCCCGGGCGATGCGGAGTCGTTCCTCGGTCACCCGCCGAGTGGCCTCGATCTCGCGGGTGGCGATGGCGATCTCGGCCCGTTCCTCCAGGATGAGCCAGTGCTCGCGATGGATGCGCAGCGCGGCCCCTGTCGCGCCTCCCGCTATGGCCGAGAAGAGCGCGGCGGCTCCAACGATCGCGCCGCCCCTGAATCCTCCCAGCGTCATGAACGCACCCAGGAAGAACGCCGCCACGATGCCGGTTCCGACCAGCGGTTGCTTCCCCCTGACGGTGACCGAGAAGAGGACCAGGACCGCCATCATCCACACCGAAAGGGGGTCGTGGCCCACCGCTGTGACGGCGAAGGACGCCGCGCTCGTCACGACCAGTCCTGCCCACGGCATCCGCCAGGAGAGGGCGACGCCGCCACCGGCGAGGAGCACGGAGAGGGCCGTCGGCCAGTCCGACCCTCGCAGGATCGCTGCCACGATCTGGCCGGTGAAGACCAGCGCGGCCAGGGAATAGGCGATGAGGTGCAGGGCCTCGGGGCGGCGGACCCACAGGGGCGCCACGGGCTCGTCGTGGTTGTTGTGCGCCTTGGCCATGGCTTGATTCTCGTCCACGTGTGCCGCGGCCGCGTACTTCGAATGAAGTAGACGGCGGGCCCCCGGGCCGGGTGCTGGGAACGGCAGGAATCGTTCGATTCGAAGTGGATGGCAGAACTACTTCGTTCGAAGTACGCGGTCCCTCACGAGGCCGCCGAGACTCCTCGTCGAGGCGACCGCCTCACACCGTCACAATCACAAAACGGGACACCTGATGACTCAGACCGCTGTAACTCCGAGCACGACCACACCCTCGACGACGCTCCCCGGCCTCCGATCGCTCTACCTGATCCGGGTCGCCTTCTCCCTGGTCTGGGTGGCACTCGTCGTCGCGACCTCCGCCTCGCTCGTGTCGCCCGACAAGCCCACCGTGATCGCGGCCGTGCTGCTCGTCGTCTACCCCCTGTGGGACGTCGTCGCCACGGTCCTGGACGGTCGGATGGCCGGCACCGGCTCCAGGGACCGCGTCGCCACGATCAACATGGCTCTCGGCCTGGCCGCTGCAGCAGGGATGATCACCGCCGTGTTCTCCACCATCGGGACGACCCTGCTCGTGTTCGGCATCTGGGCCCTCCTTTCCGGAGCGATCCAGCTCGTCGTGGCGATCCGGCGCCGGCGCACCGTCGGTGCCCAGTGGCCCATGGTCATCAGCGGCGGACTGTCCGTCCTCGCCGGTGCCTCCTTCGCTGCCATGTCCTCCTCGGAGACGAGCGGCCTGTCCACCCTCGCCGGCTACTCCGCCTTCGGCGCCTTCTGGTTCCTCGTCTCCGCCATCACCCTGAGCATCCGCGCCCGACGCGAAACCCGTTGACCACCGCCGCCAGGGGGGTGCGCCGCGTCCGTGGCCGGCTCCTGGATCATCCGCTCGACCAAGCGCACCATCCGCGGCCGGCTCCCGGATCACCCGCTCGACCAAGCGCAGCGTCCATGGCCGGCTCCTGGATCACCCGCTCGACCAGGGGCAGCGTCCGCGGCCGGCTCCCGGATCATCCGCTCGACCAAGCGCAGCATCCGTGGCCGGCTCCCGGATCATCCGCTCGACCAAGCGCAGCATCCGTGGCCGGCTCCCGGATCATCCGCTCCACCAAGGGCCGCGCCGCTCGCAGCAACTCTTGCGAACATGCCGGTCAGGCCCCCACCCCCATCAGCGCCGACCGGCTATTCAGCCCGTCCGGCGTTTGAGGACGAGGCCGTTCAGGCCGATTCCCCACCCTCCCAAGGCGAGCCAACCCCCCCCCCCCCCCCCCCCCCCCCCCCCCCCCCCCCCCGGGCCGGCACCCCCCCCCGGGCCCCAAAGACCACCACCCCCAAACAAACAA